>NZ_JBLYPK010000012.1:0-143351 GCF_051861585.1 Stenotrophomonas sp. ATs4
GTGGCACCCAGTTCCGCAGCGGCGACTATCAGCGTTATCTAGCGGCCAACAGCCTGGTCTGCTCGATGAGCGCGGTGGGGCACTGCGGGGACAACGCTGCGTGCGAAGGCTTCTTTGGCCTGCTTAAACGCGAGCGGATCTATCGAACGAGCTACCCGACACTGGATGCAGCACGAGCGGATGTGTTTGACTACATCGAGCACCGCCACAACCCAAGAGGGATAAGGTCAATACTTGTCGTCCTTGGGATGTGATCCCAGTGCGAGTAGCGGCGACTGCATCGAGCTTAGTTCCAGATCACGATGGTTCCATCTGGACTATTCAACTGCATCGCCTCTGGGCCAGAGTAGCCCTCGTCGCTTAAGTCGACTATGAGTGTGACACCTCTAGTAAACTGCGCAACCATTGTCTCGTGATCGAAACGGCAATCCTCCAGCACCAAGCTCAGCGTTGAGGGCGGAGGGGTCTCCGCAATGCAATCGCCAAGGAGGCTGAAAGAGTTGTAGATATGCAGCTTCCAGCCATCGTCCGTACCTATCGTGGCCATGCCATCTTCCATCCCCAGTGTCACATTTTTCCCAATCAATGGCTGGAGGGCTTCCGCCTGGTGGTCGATCATGTTCAAGCCTATCTGACTGGGAAGTGAGACTTCGAATTAGGTAGCGTTTTCCCGGAGAGCGGATCTACGCCTTGCTTTCCAGCATTCTCGTACTTGATATAGCCAGCTGGATATCCAGGACTGTTTCCCCTGGGAGGGGTTGGGTCCATCATCCGCACGGTGGCTACTTGCCCATTGCTGCCTCTGGCACCCCAGTAAATGCAACGCCGGTCTGTTTTCCTGCAGAGTTGATGACTGGAGTTGGTCCGCTCGCCCCTGTGGGTACCGGAAATGCTGTTCCGTTCGATGAGATGACATAGCTCGGGCCAGAAGGTGTCGCGGGAACAGCGGCAGGAGTTGGCGCAGAGGGCGCTGCCGGTGCTGGCAGGGCCAGTGGTTGCGCCGAATTAATTCAGCCAGACATTGCCGATGCAACAGCAGGCCCAACAACTGGCGTCGCCCGCACAATCGCTGTTGTTACCGCAAGTGCTGCAGGGCCGAACGTATCATATGCCGAGGGAGAGCTCGCCACCGAGTCGGCATGTCTCTCCGCCGCCCGTTCCTCGCGACCATCAGGATCAACGAATCTTTGGTGCAGGATTTCGCAGGTAGTTGGATGCCGCCTCTACGTCATCCATAGCCTTACTGTGCCTGTTCCTGGCCTTTGTGCAGGTGGTGCAGAAAAAGAACCCTTTGAAGCGCGCAGGCGTGGCGGGGAGACGAGTGCGCACGCCGGGGTAAGCATGGCGCCTGGCCCCTCCGCCCCAATCTGCTCCAACCGTTTCTACTGGCCGCTGACGCGCAGCGCGTAGCAGCTCCTGGGTTGGGGCTTGCCTGGGCGCTACTGCCGTGAGCGGCACTCATACGCGCTGGTCGCGTCGCTGATAGGCCAGTAATCAACGGATTGACGAAGCAGGGGGCCACATATGAACCCAAGAAAAATGCCTATGAAATCAGGGGCCTAGTTCGCATCTGACGGAGTGTCTGAATTCAGGGCGTTCCCTAGCTTCCGTGCGCCTTCGTGAAACCAGTCTCAGCCCTTGCGCCAGCTACGTCTCAGTATCCGGTCTGGTTCGTACGCCTTCGCGGCAAGCCGCGCTTGCTCGGCGGGTGCATGGATGGGTAGGAAATGGGATTGAAGATCAATCGCCTGACGGCGAGACGGGTGGGCGATGCTGCCCGCCGAAACATCCTTCGTCTGCCACATCTTCCGGGCATCCAGACGCACACGCGCGCCAGCATCCTTTGCCGCCGAGACGTTGGCGATCTGTCGACCGTTCCACCACAGTACCCAGCTCTCCCCCATCGGAACGCAGCCAGCGGGGATCGGGGCGGCGCGGAAGCCTTGGTAGCCGTGCGAGGGAACCATGTCCGCAAGGATACGACTGGACGCCTCAACCGCTGCGATTCGATCAACTGTCAGGCTTAACCGCTCAGAGTCGCCCACGCAACGCCTCTTGCGCTGCACGGTAGGGCTTCACCTACAGCGGCGTTGGTGGTTTTCCGATTGCTCCCCAGTCGCACTGTTGCGACCTTGCGCAAGCAGTGCAGCACTACCCTACTCATGGAGAGATGGAAGTGAAATCGAAGCGCAACGACCGCAGAACTGCCCGCTCAGCCCTCCGCCCCCTGCTGCTGGGTGCGTCCCTTTGCCTGATGTCAGCCGGCCTCGCCCAAAATGCCTTCGCAGGCCAGTGGGTCCAAACTGGCAGGGTGTTACTGTTAGATTCGGAAGGTATAGCGCCTTACATCGTGTCATGGACCAACACCTGCCAAGGCGGAGTGGAAGGACCTTCGGGCTTCTACACCTACGGGGACTGGGGCCCAGAGGGACTGGGCTCGTGTTCCTCCGACGCAAACACAGGCTGGGCAGCAAATTACGCCGGGAGCGTTGGCTACTGCAGGCCCGAGCCCGAACATCTTGGCGGAGGGTACTCCTGCACAGAGTACTCGCACACATTTAGTGGTCAAACATACTCCGGAGCAATACCAGCGACATGCAGCACTCCGGGAACCTATGCAATCAGTTACATGCGACGCGCGGAGCTTGTGTATTCCGGTAACGGAAACATGCCCAATGACTACTATGACCGAGTCAACGAAGTCTCAGCCGAGTTCTACTGCCAGCAGTAGCTGACGCAGGATGCCTGACCGTCTCAGAAGCGAGTGTTCCCGCGCAAGCGGGGACACTTGCTTATAGCCCCCCACTCCGCCAATTTCATATTGCCCCGAGGTCCTTGATGACCGCTTGGCCCTGCTGGAGGAACCCGGTCAGCAGACGACCGCCGGCAACCTGCCGGCCCATCTGCTCATTGAGGCAGTTCGCCTGAAGCCTTCCGGCAACCAAGACGTCCTCCGACGCAAAACTGTCTGGTCGGCCTCGTAATGGCTCACCTGGCGAGGCCATGCCCCCATCGAGCTGCTGCACCACTGCGGGAGTCGCGCTGTCGGTCTTAGCGTAGGCCGTCGCCACCATTCGCTCACTCTTCGGCGACCAGCCGCCAAGCACAAGCTCTGTGCCCAAGTTCCGCTTCGGAAGGCCCGCATCAGTGGCAGCGCACTCATATCTCGGCCACAGCTGGTCGATCACAAGCCCCAGCTCCTTTGTCAGCTGCTCCATTGTGAAATCGGCGCGATAGCTGGCTGGCAAGGCGAGCTCGTAGATCCGCAGAAAGAACTGCGACGAGCCGCGCGTAGCCAGGACCAGGTTGTGCTGGGGAATCAAGAGCAGCTTTGCGCCCGACGACGGATTTCCTGTGAACGCGTCTTCCGCCAATGTGTCTACAGCAACCAAAAGCTGCAACGTTCCGTAGTTCCAGCTTGGGCTGGCCGACCGTCCTACGAAGGCTCACCGCATCGGAGGCCATCATGGGCGCAGCTGAAAGACTGGAAGAGCTGCTATCGCTCGATCGCGTGCGCCAGATGACCGGCATGGGCACCACCCTCATCTACGGAGAGATCAAGGCCGGCCGCTTCCCGCGCTCCATCCGCATCGGTCGCCACGCACTCTGGATACAACCCGAGGTGCAAGGCGGGGTTCGGCAGCAGATCGAGCAGAATCGACCTTTGCAGGTGGATGGGTAGGCGGCGGCTAGCAAAGGCTGTAGAAACGAAAAAGCCCCTATTTCTAGGAGCTTTTTGCAAAAACTGGCGGAGAGAGTGGGATTCGAACCCACGGAAGGTTTAACCCTTCGCCGGTTTTCAAGACCGGTGCCTTAAACCGCTCGGCCATCTCTCCAATCGGGTCCCGGTCGCCCGGGCAGCGCCGTATTCTCGCACGTGAAGGGCATTTGCCCAAGACCACCCTTGCCCCCGCCCTTCGCATCCGGCACGGTGGGGCCTTCACTGCAATCGGAGCCCCCATGGCCCACCTTGACCTGGCCAACCTGCGCACCACCCTGCTGGACGACACCCAGCTGGCCGCAGTGGCCCTGCACCGCACGTTCGCCGGGCACCTGCCGGTCAGCAGTGGGCATCTGGTGGTCTGCGATCCGCTGGTCCAGGCCGAGGCACCCGCGCTGGCCGACTACACCGCCCCGCTGGGCCGGCATCCGGTTGAGATCATCGTGCACAGCGGCCGCCCGGCGCTGGCCGTGGTCTGGTTCAAGCCCCGCGAAGCCCTCACTGCGTCTGCCCTGCACTGGCAGATGGCGCGCTGGACCACGCAGGACCTGACCGGACTGGATGAGGACAGCTTCATCGGCTACCCGGTCGACGCCGGCATCGGCTGCTTCATGGATACCGACACCCAGCAGGCACTGCTGGCCCTGATCGAACAGGCCGATGGCGACGAAGGCAGCGAGTGGTCTGATGCACTGATCGACCATGACGGCCTGGATGAGGGCGCCGAATACCGCCCCTGGGGCGAGGACTCACCGCATGGCCTGGTCGTATTCACCAGCGGCTGGGGCGACGGCGTCTATCCCAGCTACTGGGCGCTGGATACCTCCGGCATTCCGGTCGCTCTGGTCACCGATTTCCTGTGCATCCAGGGCGGTGATGGGCGCGACGAGCGCGAGATCGCCGACCAGGCCTATCGCGACAGTCTTCCGCCCGAAGAAGCCGAAGCACTGGCACGACTGGTAGCGGCGGTGGAACGCGATGATGCGAACGCACTGCGCGACCTGCTGAAGGATGCGCCACAGCGCGCCAACCAGATCGAACCCGGTTGCGGCGGCACCGCCGTGTTCGAGGCGATCCGTCTGGACCGCCCAGAGGCGTTGCGGGTGCTGCTGCAAGGCGGCGCGTTGCCGGCAATGCCCGAGCGGCTGCACATGAGCAAGGTGACCAGCTACCTGGACTACGCGCGCTTCCTGAAGAAGCCACGCAGCGCGGAACTGATGGCGGTTCTCGAAGCACCGATCATTGCCGAGCCCACCGTTGCCGCACAACCGCGGCGCAGCTTCTGGGACCGGCTGTTGGGCCGGAAGTGATCGGCGCCCGGAAACAGCAACGCCGGGCATTGCCCGGCGCTACCGTTTCATGGATCGGCATTGTCGTTGAGGCGGCTGGCCTCAGCCCGCATCCACCGCCAGCGCGCCCAGCGCGCTGGCCTTGATCCGCTCCTTGGCCTTTTCACAGGCGCCACCGCAATCGAGGCGCGAGGCCTCAAGCTGCGGCGGCAGGTGCTCGGCCAGGAAGTCGATGAACACGCGTACCGCCGGCAGCAGGCCGCGGCGCGAGGCGAACACGGCATGGCACACGCCCTGCGGCAGCGACCAGTCCGGCAGCACTACTTCCAGCTCGCCGTTGCGCACGGCATCGGCGCACACGGTTTCCGGCAGCATGGTGATGCCGAATCCGTCCTTCACCATGCTCTGCAGCAGCGGGAAGTCGAAACCGGCCACGCGCGGCTGCAGGTCAACCCGGCGAACCTCACCTTCCGGGCCATGCAGTTCCCAGCGCTGGCGTGCTTCGTCTTCGCTGATGCTGAGGGTGACGTGCTGGGTCAGCTCTTCCGGGTCCTTCGGCCGACCGGCGCGGTCCAGGTACTTCGGGCTGGCCACCAGCAGTTCCTGCACCTGGCCGAAGCTGCGCATCACCAGGCTGCCATCGTCATCCAGCCGCGAGCGCACGCGCAGGGCGACGTCGTAGCCTTCGTTGATGATGTCCACACGGCGGTTGCTGATGTTCAGCTGCAGGCGCACCTTCGGATACTGCTCAAGGAACTTGGGCAGCAGCTTGGGCAGCTGCATCTGTGCCAGCGACACCGGCACGCTCGCACGCACCAAGCCGCGTGGCTCGGCGCTGAGGCGGTCCACCACTTCGCGCGCGGCCTGTGCCTCGGCCAGCATGGTCTGCGCATGGCGGTGCACGCTGGTGCCAACGTCGGTCACCGCAAAGCGGCGCGTGGAGCGCTGCAGCAGGCGCACGCCCAGGTCGGTTTCCAGCTGGCTGATGCGGCGGCTCAGGCGCGACTTGGGGATGCCCAGTGCGCGTTCAGCGGCGGCGAATCCACCGTGGTCGACCACCATCGCGAAGTAGTACAGATCATTCAGGTCATGCATGCCCGAGTTCCATTTGTAGAACAATACGTGGCATTCAACCACCTTTATCCCGTCGATGCAACAACCTATCGTTCTCTCCGTCGGCGGGGCTTACCCGCCCCTCCCTCCCAGAACATAGGTACTGCCATGAAGCTTCTGCACATCGACGCCAGCGTGCTTGGCGACAACTCCGTCTCCCGCCACCTGACCGCCGCCGTGGTGGCCCAGTTCACGCAGCAGATCGACGGCCTGCAGGTTGATTATCGCGATCTTGATGCCAATCCGGTACCGCATCTGCGCAGCGGATCGCTTGCCAAGACCGACGCGGCCGAAGCTGCCGATGCTGAACAGGTACTCGAGCAGTTCCTTGCGGCCGACATCGTGGTGATCGGCGCACCGATGTACAACTTCAGCATTCCGTCCACCCTGAAGGCCTGGATCGACCGCGTGGCCGTGGCCGGCCGCACCTTCAAGTACACCGAGAACGGCCCGGTGGGCCTGGCCGGTGGCAAGCGGGTGATCGTGGTCAGCAGCCGTGGCGGCATCTACACCGATTCGCCGGCGGACTTCCAGGAGCCCTTCCTGCGCCAGACGTTTGCCTTCTGGGGCATCAACGATGTCGAGTTCGTACGCGCCGAAGGCATTGCCTACTCGCCGCAGCACCGCGAAGACGCCATTGCCGGCGCACTGGCTGCGCTGCCGTCGCACGAAACCACCGAAGCCGTGGCTGCATAAGCGTTCCAGCGTTCGGCGCCCCTCTCTCCTCGTCTGGGCGCTGAACGCGGGCCGGGATCCCCTCCCCCATCCCGGCCCACCCTGGCGGCCCCGCTTTGCGGGGCCGTTTTTCTGTGTCTGGCCTGAGCGGTGCGCCATCCACGCATGGCGTGGATCTACCGAAGCACATGCAGTAGATCCACGCCATGCGTGGATGCAGCGCCATGCATAACACTCATCAGAACGTTAGGCTGAGTCATGAACTACATCGTGACCACTGCGCACCGCAGCGAATTTCCGCACCCGATCACCCTGCGCCAAGGCCAGGCACTGGTGGTGGGCGAACGCTATGAAGGCCCCGAGGGCTGGGAAGACTGGTTCCTGTGCGAAGCCGAAGGGCAGCAGCCCGGATTCGTACCGGCGCCTGTGATCGGCCGCGATGCGCAGGGTGGCGCGTTTGCCACGGAGGATTACTGCGCGCGGGAACTGGATGTGGATCCCGGGCAGGTGCTGCGCGGGCAGCGCACGCTCAATGGCTGGGCGTGGTGCGTACCGGAGACCGGCGAATCGGGATGGGTGCCGCTGGAGAAGCTGCGGGTTGTAGGTTGATGGATTGCGCTATCCACGCATGGCGTGGATCTACTGCAGGGCCCTAAGCCCCCAATACAGGTATGCGGTGCCGCATCGGTAGATCCGCGCCATGCGTGGATGGGGTGCCGGCATGGCCGGCCGCCTGCGGGAAGCCGCCGGGCATGGCCCGGCGCTACCGGTTGATCAACCGATGGTTTCCAAGCCACCCATGTACGGGCGCAGGGCGTCCGGCACGGTGATGCTGCCGTCGGCGTTCTGGTAGTTCTCCATCACCGCGATCATCGCGCGGCCGACGGCCACGCCCGAGCCGTTCAGCGTGTGCGCCAGTTCCGGCTTGCCGGTGGCCGGGTTGCGCCAGCGCGCCTGCATGCGACGGGCCTGGAAATCACCACAGTTCGAGCACGAGGAGATCTCGCGGTAGGTCTCCTGCGACGGCAGCCAGACTTCCAGGTCGTAGGTCTTGATGGCCGAGAAGCCCATGTCGCCGGTGCACAGCAGCACCTTGCGGTACGGCAGGCCCAGCTTTTCCAGGACCACTTCGGCGCAGCGGGTCATGCGCTGGTGTTCGGCGTCGCTGTCTTCCGGGCGGCTGATCGAGACCAGCTCGACCTTCTCGAACTGGTGCTGGCGGATCATGCCGCGCACGTCACGGCCACCGCTGCCGGCTTCGGAACGGAAGCACAGCGAATGCGCGGTCATGCGCAGCGGCAGGCGCTCGGCGTCAAGGATCTCGTCGCGGGCGATGTTGGTCAGCGAAATTTCCGACGTCGAGATCAGATAACGTTTCTGCTCACCCAGCTGGGTGATGAACATGTCCTCTTCAAACTTGGGCAGCTGGCCGGTGCCGTACAGGCTGTCGGCATTGACGATGACCGGTACGTTGGTTTCCTGGTACTCGTGCTCGCCGCTGTGCAGGTCCAGCATGAACTGGGCCAGGGCACGGTGCAGGCGCGCGATCGGGCCGCGCAGCACGGTGAAGCGCGAGCCGGACAGCTTGGCCGCGGTCTCGCCATCGAGCCATTTGTTCCGTGCGCCCAGCTCAACGTGGTCCAGCACCTTGAAGTCGAACTGGCGCGGGGTACCCCAGCGCGACTGCTCGACGTTCTCGCTCTCGTCGGCACCGGCCGGCACGTCATCGGCCGGCAGGTTCGGGATGCCCATCGAGATGGCGTCGATTTTCTCGCGCAGTTCGTCCAGCGCCACTTCCGAAGCCTTCAGTTCGTCGGCGAAGGCAGCGACCTCGGCCATGATGGCCGAGACGTCCTCGCCCTTGGCCTTGGCCTGGCCGATGGCCTTGGAACGGCTGTTGCGCAGGCTCTGCAGCTCCTGGGTACGCACCTGGATGCGCTTGCGATCGGCCTCCAGTGACTCCAGGGCAGACACGTCGAGCTGGAAGCCGCGGCTGGTGCGCAGGCGTTCGGCGAGGTCGGCGGGCTGGTGGCGGAGCAGGGCTGGATCAAGCATGGCAGGTGTCGTGGTGGGTATCAGGGATGGGATTATCGCTTGTTATACGGATTTCTGCCGCCCGGTTCATTCCTGCCGTGGCAGAATCGAGTCATTCCGTACTGGTCTGGTCCATGTCTGCACCTCGCTCGTCGCCCGCCAAGTCGTTCACTGTGCATATCCCGCGCAATGCCCTGAAGATCGCCGGCATCGCCTTCGGCGTGGGCGTACTGCTGTTCGTGCTGGTCTGGTTGACCGGGCGCGACAAGGAGTTCTTCCGCGCCGACCCGGCCGCACAGACCCCGCAGGAAACCGCCCAGGTCGAGCCCCTGCCGGAACCGTTGGCCGCTGCGGCCGGTTCCAGCGACATGCCTGACGCCAAGCCGGCACCGGTGGAGGAAGAAGCGCCGAAGCTGGTGGAAACCGCCCCGCCACCGCCCGCCCCGATCGCCGAGCCGGCCCCGGCCACCCCTGGCGCGGCACCGGCCCCGACCGGCAACAGCCAACCGATGCCGATTGCCGGCCAGTCGCCGCCGCCGTCGTACCCCGCCGCCGCCCTGCGCGCTGGTGAAACCGGCACCGTGGTGGTACGCGTGGATGTGGATGCCACCGGCTACCCGAACAACACCACGCTGATCCAGCGCAGCGGCTCACGCGAGCTCGACCGTGCAGCCACCGACGCCGTGCGCCGCTGGCGTTTCACCCCGGCGCAGAGCAACGGCCAAGCCGTGCCGGGCAGCATAGAAGTCCCGTTCGATTTCAAGACGCAGTAACTGAACGCTTTCCGGCAGGCAAACTGAACCCTGCCGGTGGCGTTGACGCAACGCTGACACTCCTCGTCCGTGGCTCGGGCAACACTGCCCATGTCGTCCATTGACGGAAGGAGTTTGCGATGACTGCCGCCACCCACGAGAACCTCCACTCGCCGCACCTGCCGCAGGATTCCAGCGAGCAGCACAAGCCCACGTCACCCTGGATGTGGATCGCGCTGATCGTTGCGATGTTCGCTGCCGCCCTGCTCTGGTTGCGTTATTCCAACCAGGAAGATGTGGCGCCGGCCCCGGTCGGTGAGCGCATGTTGCCGGCCCCCGAGCAGGCGACGGTGACCGATACCGCTGCGCCCGCCGCGCGCCAGGCCGCACCGGCTTCCAGCGAGCGCAAAGCCACTCCGGTGGCACGTAACCGCGAAGCACGCCCGCTGGCCAGCAACCGCATGCCCACCTATCCGGCCGCCGCGCTGCGTAGTGGCGTACAGGGCAGCGTGATCGCCAGCCTGAATGTCGATACCCGCGGCAATGTCGCCACTGCTGCGATCGTCTCGCGCAGCGGCGAGCGCAGCCGTGATCTGGATCGTGCGGTGCTCAATACCGTGCAGAACTGGAAGTTCCAACCGGCGATGCATGAAGGTCGTGCAGTAGCAAGCGTGGTGCGGGTCCCGGTGGATTTCCGTACCGAGCAGCGTTGATCGCGGACGAGGGGTTCGTGATGTTTCGACGGAGGCTTCGGCCTCCGTCTTTTTATATGAAGAAGCGTGCCAACCAAGGTTGGCACCTACCAGGTGATGTGAACGTACCGACCAAGGTCGGCACCTACCGGGTTGTGCGATTCGCCGGGCATGGCCCGACGTTACCGGAACAGGCCGCCACGGTAGCGCCGGGCCATGCCCGGCGAGCGCAGCGGTCCCTCAGACCAGATCGAACCCGGCACTGCGGGCCAGGCCGTCGAAGTCCGGGAAGGACGTGGCGACGTTGGCGATGTCGTTGATGCGCACTTCGCCGTCACTGATCTGGCCAGCAATGGCGAACGCCATGGCGATGCGGTGGTCACCATGACTTTCAATCGTGCCGCTGCCCAGGCGCACGCCGCCGTGCAGGGTGGCGCCATCTTCTGTCTCGTCCACCTGCATGCCCAGCGCGCGCAGGCCGGTGGCCATTGCGGCCAGACGGTCCGACTCCTTCACCCGCAGCTCGGCCGCGCCGGTCACCACGGTCTGGCCTTCGGCCGCTGCTGCCGCAACGAACAACGCCGGGAATTCGTCGATCATGTCCGGCACCAGTTCTTCCGGAATGCGCGCGCCCTTCAACGGCGCGTAGCGCACCACCAGATCCGCCACCGGTTCACCGCCCTGCTCGGCCGGATTCTCTTCGGTGATGTCCGCCCCCATCAGGCGCAGCGCGTGCAGCAGGCCGGTGCGGCGCGGGTTCAGGCCGACCTGCTTCAGGCGCAGCTCGGAGCCGGGAATGATGCTGGCGGCGACCAGATAGAACGCGGCCGAGGAGAAGTCGGCCGGCACCACGATGTCGGTGGCGCGCAGGCGCTGGCCGCCGCGCAGGCGGGCCTTGCCGGGCGAAAACTCGATCTCCACGCCGAACGCGGACAGCATGCGCTCGGTGTAGTCGCGGGTCGGGTGCGGTTCGACAACGCTGGTTTCGCCCTGCGCGTACAGGCCGGCCAACAATACGGCCGACTTGATCTGTGCACTGGCCACCGGCGAGGCGAAGTCGATGCCCTGCAGCGATTGCCCGCCATGCACATGCAGCGGCGGCGTGCCGTCGCTTTCGGTATCGATCTTCGCGCCCATCTGCGACAGCGGGCCGGTGACACGGCGCATCGGGCGGCCGGACAGCGACTCGTCGCCGATCAGCGTGCAGTCGAACGACTGGCCCGCCAGCAGGCCAGCCAGCAGGCGCATGCCGGTACCGGCGTTGCCGCAGTCCAGCGGTGCATCCGGCGCTTTCAGGCCGTCGATACCGACGCCGTGCACGATGCGCTGCGAGGGACTGGGGGTTTCGATGCGCACCCCCAGCTGGCTGAAGATGCGCGCGGTCGCGCGGGTGTCCTCACCTTCCAGGAAGCCCTCGATATGCGAGGTGCCATCGGCCAGCGCGGCGAACATCACCGAGCGGTGCGAGACCGACTTGTCGCCGGGAATGGTCAGGCTGCCCTGCAGCGGCTGCCCCTTGCGGGCGATCCAGTGTTGCGCGTTGCTCATCGTTCGATCATTCCGTAAACGCCGGCGGTGCCGGCGATGCATCAGGGAGCGGCGGCCGTGGCCGCCGCAGCAGCACTCAGGGCACGGCCACCGGATAGGAGCCCAGTATCTTGATCTGCGCCGAGTGCGCTTCCAGTTCGGCCAACGCCGCCTGCATGGGCGCGTCGTCGATGTGGCCGGCCAGGTCGATGAAGAAACCGTATTCCCACTTGCCGTGGTGCGACGGCCGCGACTCGATGCGGTTCATGCTGATGCCGTGGCGAGCGAACGGGCTGAGCACATCGAACAGCGCGCCGGGCTTGTCATGGATGAACACCAGCACCGAGGTGCGGTCGTGGCCGGAGGTCGGGAAGATGTTGCGGCCCACCACCAGGAAACGGGTGGTGTTGTCGGCATCGTTCTGGATCGGCTTGGTGACCACCTTCTTCAGGCCGTACACATGGCCGGCGCTCTCGCCGCCGATGGCCGCCGCATCATCGGCGTTGCGCGCACGACGCGCACCTTCGGCATTGCTCGAGACCGGAATCTTCTCGGCCTTCGGCAGGTTGGCGCGCAGCCAGGCCGAGGTCTGCATGAACGACTGCGGGTGCGCGTAGATGCGCTCGATGTCCTCGATGCGGCCGCTGCGCGACATCAGGTACTGCTGCACGCGCAGTTCCACTTCGCCGCAGATCTTCAGGTTGGAGGTCAGGAACATGTCCAGGGTGATCTGGATGGTGCCCTGCCCCGAGTTCTCCACCGGCACCACACCGAAATCGGCGTTGCCCGCTTCCACTTCCTGGAACACTTCTTCGATGCTGGCCATCGGCAGGCCCAGCGCCGAGCGACCGAAATGCTTGAGCACGGCCTGCTGGCTGAAGGTGCCTTCCGGGCCGAGGTAACCGATCTTCAACGGCTCCTGCTGGGCCAGGCAGGCCGACATGATTTCGCGATAGACGTGCACCAGCAGCTCATCGCTGAGCGGGCCTTCATTGCGGTCCACCACCATGCGCAGCACCTGCGCTTCGCGTTCGGGGCGGTAGTAATCGACGGCAGCGGCGAGCTTGCCCTTGGCCTTGCCAACCTGGTGGGCGAACTGCGCACGCTCGGCGATCAGGCTCTGGATGTCACGGTCGATCTGGTCGATCTTCGTGCGCACATCGGCCAGCGCCAGCGGCGCCAGGGTCGGCACCGCGGTTGCCTTCGACTTGCCCTTCGGCTTGGACACGGCGCTGTCCTTGGCCGGTTCGGCCTTCTTCGACGCCTTCTTGCTGGGTTTGTTTGCCATCGGAATTCCTTGTTGCGGGGCGCACACCCGACGATGCGCGCCGTTCATTGCTCAGCCGTGACGCTGCTGGAAATCGGCCATGAAGGCGACCAGCGCCTCGGCCCCGGCCAGCGGCATGGCGTTGTACAGCGAGGCACGGATGCCACCGACCACCTTGTGGCCCTTCAGCGCCAGCAGGCCAGCGGCCTTGGCTTCGGCGACGAAGCGGGCATCGAGCTCGGCATCGGGCAGGAAGAACGGGATGTTCATGCGCGACCGTGCCGCGTGTGCGACCTCGTTGCGGTAGAAGCCGCCGGAGCCGTCGATGGCGCTGTACACCAGCGCTGCCTTGGCGGCATTGCGCTTGGCGAACTCGGCCACGCCGCCTTCGGCCAGCATCCACTTGAACACCAGGCCGGCCAGATACCAGTTCCAGGTCGGCGGGGTATTGAGCATCGAATCGCGGGCGACGTGCGAGCGGTAATCGAAAATGTCCGCGCGCGGCTGGCCAGTGCGCTCGAGCAGGTCGCGGCGAATGATCATCACTGCGATGCCGACCGGACCCAGGTTCTTCTGCGCGCCGGCGTAGATCACGCCATAACGGCGCACGTCCAGCGGTTCGCTGGCGATGGATGAGCTGAAGTCGGCGATCAACGGCACGTTGCCGGTATCCGGCACGTCACGGAACTCGACGCCGTGGATGGTTTCGTTGGCGGTGATGTGCACGTAGGCGGCATCGGGCGACAGCTGCCAGTCGGCACGCGCCGGCAGTTCGCGGTAGCCGTTGGCCTCGCTGCTGGCAGCAATGTTCACGTCTGCATAGACGCCAGCCTGCTTGACCGCGGTCTTGCCCCAGTGGCCGGTGACCACGTAGTCGGCACGCTGGCCTGGGGCGGCGAAGTTGAGCGGGATCAGCGCCTGCTGGGTGGTGGCGCCACCGGACAGGAACAGCACCGCATAGTCTTCGGGGATATCGAGCAGGCGACGGAGATCGGCCTCGGCCTCGGCGGCCACGGACATGAATTCCGCGCCGCGATGGCTCATTTCCACGATCGAGGCACCGGTACCGTGCCAGTCCAGCATTTCCGCCTGCGCCTGGCGCAGGACCGATTCCGGCAAGGTTGCAGGGCCGGCACTGAAGTTGAACGCGCGCGTCATGTCACACCTGTGGGGCAAGACCCCTAGTATGCCGCAGTGCACCAGCCTTGCGGCTTGGTGGCGCAAGGGAAATTTGGTTTCATCCGTATCCATTGCTGCGGGAGCATCGGGGCATCCACGCATGGCGTGGATCTACTGTCGATGCCCCGTTCGCCGGAGTAGATCCGCGCCATGCGTGGATGACGCTGCAACCGGTAGCGCCGGGCCATGCCCGGCGAATCCAGGTCAGCGTGCGCCGAACCAGAGCAGCAGGCTGAGCACTGCAGCCAACAGCAGCGCACTGACCAGCAGCCACGGCCAGCGCCGGACCCTGCGCGGTACCGTCGGCAGCACCGGCACCTGCTCGGTGTCCTGGCTGGACTCGTCCTCGTCCGGCAGCGGGCGCCGGCGCGGGTCATGCGGCACTTCCAGCACGAAGCGGTGCTGGCCATCGAACACCACCTGGTCGCCGGCGTGCAGCCAGCAGTGGCGCACGGCCACGCCGTTGACCCGGGTGCCTTCGGCACTGCCCAGGTCCCGCAGCAGAACGCGCTCACCATGCACTTCCACGCGGGCGTGCTGTTCGGCGAAGGCCGGTTCGTTGATCTCGATGTCGGCGTCGCTGCCGCGGCCGACAAGGCGGGTTCGCGACAGCGTGAAGCTGCGGCCATGGTGCAGGCCGCCGACGCCGCGCAGCAGGCGCTGCTGCTCGTCATTGCCATCGTCGCTGTTCGGTGCCGGTGCCTGCAGCAGGCTCTCGACCTCACCCTGCAGGACCATTTCCACACCATCCACGTACACCGCATCGCCCGCACGCAGCAGCGCCATTCGGCGTACCGGGCGACCATTCACGTGGATCCCGCGGATGCCGTTGCCGACCTGCAGCCAAAGGCCGCGATCATCCATGCAGAACTGCGCCAGCAGCAGGGCACCGTTGCCGGCGTCGCCCAGCCGCACGCTGCCGTTTGCCTGGCGCACGATGCGTTGCACCCCGGGCCGCAGCGGCTGGTCGGGCTGTTGTTGTTGGCTGAAGTGAACAAGCAGGTTCTGCACGCGGCGCAGCCTAGCAGGTTGGTCGCCCACGAAGAAGAACCCACGATGAGCGCTTGGCGCGAAGGCCCTCGATGCGCACAATGCTCGCCCTTACTGATCATCCCCGCTTTGCGCCAGGAGCCTGCATGTCCACCATCGATGTCCGCCACGCCCACGCCCTGCCCGACGCACAGGCGCGCGCTGCGATCGAACAGGTCGCCGCCAAATTGTCCGAGCGCTTCGGCCTGAAGTCGTCCTGGGCTGCCGACGTGCTGAACTTCTCCGGCAGCGGCGTGGACGGCGCAATCGAACTGCAGCCGGGCGCCGTGCGCGTGACCGCCAAGCTCGGCTTCCTGCTGTCAGCGATGAAGGGCATGGTCGAAAGCGAGATCCAGCGCGTACTGAAGGAAAAGCTGGGCTGAACCCCGGCAGCGGCCGTCACGGCCGTGCAACGCCAACGCGCGCTACTCTCGGGACAGGCCCAACTCCCACGGGAAGTGCGATGAACCGCTACGAAAATGACGACCGCCGCGACGACGACGCCTCCTTCGGTGACCAGGCAGAGCGCTTTTCGCGCAAGCTGAGCGATTCGGCGCAGCAGGTCTGGCTGGCTGGCCTTGGCGCCCTGGGCCGGGCCCAGGCAGAGGGCAGTCGCTTCTTCGATGGCCTGGTGAAGGAAGGCGAAGCCTGGGAGGCCCGCCGTCGCGAACGCAACGCCGAACAGCCCCCCGGCTGGCGTGACAACGTCGAATCGTCGCTGGACGAGGCGCGCGAAAAGGCCTCCGGTACCTGGACCAAGGTCGAAAAGGCCTTTGATGACCAGGTGCAGGGCGTGCTCAAGCGGCTGCATGTACCCACCGCCGATGAAGTGACCGCGCTGGAGGCCCGCATCGATGCTCTGCAGGCACGCTTGGCCAAGCTGGAAAACCGCGCCGCTTCCGATACCGACGCGCCGGTACCAGGCAGTCACCAATCGCCTGGAAGCCTGCCCTGAGTGGCGATTGTTGCAATGCAATAAATTTTGATTGACAATCGCGAGCAACCCGCCAATCGCTTCGGCTGCCGTTTGTTCCCTCCCCTCACGGCTTCAGGATTGGCGGGTTTTTCGTGCCCGCCGTGCGCCGATCTGCGCGCTCCATCACGCTTCCTGTCAGGAACATCCTGACCCAGCCGGGCACCGCGACCTTTACACTGTCGCTCTCCGCATTCGCCCCTTCCGCGCACCTCCTGCATGCTCCCTTGGATCCTGGCCCTGCTGTCGGCCCTGCTTACCTGTTCCCTGGCCGTTGTCTATCTGTGGTGGGTCAAACGGCGGCAGAAGGAGATGCAATTGGGCCTGCAGGCCCTGGCCGGCATGCATTGGCGCGAATTCTCGGTACTGGTCAAGCGCATGCTGCGCGAGCAGCGCGGCCTGCGCGAACTCGATGACCCGGGTGAGGAGTCCCGCGAGCCAAGCAGTGATTTCCTGCTTGGCGACGGCCCCAACAGCTGGCTGGTGTCGTGCAAGCACGGCCTGGCCTATCGCATCGGCACTGCTGCGGTGAACGAGCTGGGTGCGGCCGCGCGCCTGGCCGGTGCCAAGGGCGGCGTGCTGCTGACCGAAGGCCGGATGGAACGCGACGGCCGCAGCGCCGCCGAGAAGCAGGCCGTCGAAGTACTCGATGGCCCGCGCTTGTGGCCACTGCTGCAACCCTATCTGCCGGCGGATATCGAAGCCCGCGTGCGCGCCAGTGCCCGCCACGAAGCCCTGCGCCGGATCGCCATTGCCGCGCTCGGTGCCGCCACGCTGGGCCTGCTGGTGGGACTGAGCCTGCAAGGGCTGCATGTGGACGACGCCCCACCCGTTGCGGAGGTTCCGGTTACCCCTGCGCCCGTTGCGCCTCCGGTTGAAGCGCCCCCCGAACCGGCACCGGCCACTACGCCGCCACCTGTTGCGCCCACTTCGATGACGTCCTCGACCGACGCGCGCAGCAATCCCAACCCGGATGCGGCCACGCTGGAGCGGTACCAGGCCGATCTGGCCCGTGCACTGGCCGGCAAGCCCGGCATCGCCAGCGGTGTCTGGCTGACCCGGCAGACGCTGGCGATCAACCGCACCGGTGAGCTGGAAGCGGTGTGGCCGCGGGTCTGCGAAGAAGTGCTGCACTACCCCGCCCTGCGCAACGTGCGCATCCAGCTCAACGCCCGCCCCGGCGTGGATGAGCCGGTACGCTGGCGACAGTGCGCCACGTATTGATTGGGACCAGCATCCACGCATGGCGTGGATCTACTGAATCCCGATGCGCGACCCCTTGGTAGATCCACGCCACGCGTGGATGGAACCCCTACCGCGCCCCAGGCGCGAAGCGTGCAACCAGGTCCCAGGCGTCGCCGAGGAACACCTGGCGCACGCGGGTGATGGGCTGCTCACCGCGCCAGGTCAGCCGCTCGATCACCAGACAGGCCGTGCCGGGCTTCACTTCCAGCAGCTTGGCGGTGGCAGTATCCGCGCCCCAGGCACTGATGCGGTGCTGGGCACGGGTCCACGACACGTTCTGCAGCAACCAGCTGCCCGGCGCGGTGGTATTGAAATCGACCTCCAGCACCTCCGGCACGCCCACCGGGCTGATCAGGCGATGTTCCAGCGCCAGCGGGCGGCCATCGGCCAGGTGCAGGCAGCGCATCGCCAACAGCTTTTCGCTGCCCGCCAGCTCCACTTCACCGGCATTGCCGGCGTCGGCCAGGCGCAGCTCGCGCTGCAACAGCGTGTAGCCGTATTGATGGCCACGCGAGCCGACTTCCATCGCGATATCGGGGATCTCCAGCGCCACCTGCTCCAGGTGCGGCGGCTGCCGCGCCACGAACGAGCCAGCACGACGGCGCCGCTCGATCATGCCGCTCTCGGCCAACGCGGTCAGCACCTTGTTCACCGTCATCCGCGAGCAGCCGTACTGCTCCATCAGCTCGTGTTCGTACGGAATCCGAAAGCCCGGCGCCCATTCTCCGCTGAGGATGCGGCTTTCCAGATCGCTGCGGATACGCTGGTTGAGCGTGGCGGACTTGCTGGCCTTCACGTAATGGGTTCTCTGTGGCGGGAGGCGATCAGCCCAGCACGCCACGCAGGGCGGCGGCGAAGGCGGTGGTGATCGCCTCGCGCTGCAGGTGGCGGCCCTCGGCCACGCATTGGCGGCCATGGCGCCAGACCGATCGCAGCGCGCCATTACGTGCGGCGAACACCCAGCTGTCAAGCCATGCGTCATCCTGTCGCGCCTGCAGCGCGGGGTGGGCGGCATCCAGCTCGACCAGGTCGGCACTGGCGCCGACCTGCAGGCCAGCGGCCACGCCCAGCGCCTGTGCGCCACCGTGCAGTGCGCCTTCAAACAGGAAGCGACCGGTGCTGCGGGTGGCATCCGGGGCCAGCACATTGCGCCCGCGCAGGGTCAGCCGCTGGCCATACTCGAGCAGGCGCAGTTCTTCGGCCGCATCGATCAGCACATTGGAATCGGAACCGACACCGAAGCGCCCGCCCTCGCGCGCGAACGCCTGCATCGGGAACAGGCCGTCACCCAGGTTGGCTTCGGTGATCGGGCACAGGCCGGCCACGGCCTGGCTGGCCACAATGGCCGCGCGCTCGTCATCAGTGATGTGGGTGGCGTGCACCAGGCACCAGCGCGCATCCACCGGCGCATGGTCGTACAGCCACTGCACCGGGCGCTGGCCGCTCCAGGCCAGGCAGGCCTCGACTTCACGCACCTGCTCGGCGATATGGATGTGCACCGGACCGTCGGTCAACGGCAGCAATGCACTCAGTTCCTCGCCGGTGACTGCACGCAGGCTGTGCGGCGCGATGCCGAGCACCGCGTCGGGCAGCGCGGCCAATGCCGGTTTCGCGGCGTCCAGCAGCTGCGCGAAACCGTCCACATCGTGGATCAGGCGACGCTGCGCCGGGTTCGGCGCTGCCCCGCCGAAATCGGCATGCGCGTAGAACACCGGCAGCAGGGTCAGGCCGATACCGGTCTGGTCGGCCGCCGCCGCGATCCTCGCACTCATTTCGGCGCGGTTGGCATAGGCATGGCCATCGGCGTCGTGGTGCAGGTAGTGGAATTCGCCGACACGGGTGAAGCCGCTTTCCAGCATTTCCATGTAGGCCTGGGCGGCGATGGCCTGCACCGCGTCCGGCCGCAGATGGGCCAGGAAGCGGTACATCAGCTCGCGCCAGCTCCAGAAGCTGTCACCGTCCCCGCCGCCGATCTCGGTCAGCCCGGCCATGCCGCGCTGGAAGGCGTGGCTGTGCAGGTTGGGCAGGCCCGGCACCAGGATGCCGACACGGGTGTCGCCGTGCTGGGCGCCCTGCCCCGTGTGGATCGCCGTGATGCGGCCGTCCTGCACCTGCAGACGGACATCGCGGGCCCAGCCATCGGCCAGCAGGGCGTGGGCGGCATGGAAACCGTGCGGGGAACGCGAATCGGACATGGGTGGACAACCCGAAATGGACGCCTATATTGTATAGACATATAAGCACAGCCGCGTTGTGGATGCCATGCACGTCGATACCCTCTGGTCCAACGTCCACCTGATAACCCTCGATGGCGAGGGGTTGGGTGTCCTTCGCGATGCAGTACTGGCCGCCACCGACGGCCGCATCGTGCATGTCGGCCCCGCCGGCAGCGATGCTCACCTGCAGCCGACCACCCGCATCGATGGCGAAGGCCGCTGGATTTCGCCAGGCCTGATCGACTGCCACACCCACCTGGTCTACGCCGGCAACCGCGCCAACGAGTTCGAGCAGCGCCTGCAGGGCGTCAGCTATGCCGACATCGCACGCGCCGGCGGCGGCATCGTCTCCACCGTGCGCGCCACCCGTGCTGCAACCCCGGACCAGCTGGCCAGCGAAAGCCGGCCACGCCTGCTGGCGATGCGTGCCGAGGGCGTGACCACCCTCGAGATCAAGTCCGGCTACGGCCTGACCCTGCCCGACGAACGCAAGCAGCTGCAGGTTGCGCGCGCGCTGGGCGAGGAATGCCGAGTCAACGTGGTGACCACCTTCCTCGGTGCGCACGCGATTCCGCCGGGCCGCGAAGCACAGGAGTACACCGACGAGGTGTGCAACGTGATGATTCCGGCCATCGCCGCAGAAGGCCTGGCCGAAGCAGTGGACGTGTTCTGCGAGAACATCGCCTTCTCGCCGGCGCAGGCGCGGCAGGTCTTCGAAGCGGCGCGCGCCAACGGGCTGGCGGTGAAGATCCACGCCGAGCAGCTGAGCAACCAGCATGGCGCCGAACTGGCCGCCAGTTTCGGTGCACTCTCGGCCGACCATATCGAACATCTGGATGACGCCGGCATCGCAGCGATGACCGCGGCCGGCACTGTCGCCGTGCTGCTGCCCGGTGCCTTCTATTTCACCCGCGATACCACCCTGCCGCCGATCGCCGCGCTGCGTGCGGCCGGCGTGCCGCTGGCCCTTGCCACCGACAGCAACCCGGGCACCTCGCCACTGACCAGCCCGCTGCTGGCGATGAACATGGGCGCCACCCTGTTCCGCCTGACCGTGGACGAGTGCATCGCCGGCTTCACCCGTGAAGCGGCGCGCGCGCTGGGCCGTGGGGATTGCATCGGCCGCCTGGCCGTGGGCATGGACTGCGACCTGGCGATCTGGGACATCGACGCCCCCGCCGACCTGGTCTATCGCATTGGATTCAACCCGCTGCACGCGCGCGTGGTGCGCGGACAGCCCGACCTGCCTGCCTCCTGGAGCAACACATGAGCAACACCCTGGTTCTTCGCCCCGGCCATGTCACTCTCGCCCAGTGGCGGCAGGCCTATCGCGGTGCGCCGCTTGCACTGGACCCGGCCGCGCTGCCGGCCGTGCGTGCCAGTGCCGCCACCGTCGCGGCCATCGTTGCCAAGGGCGCGCCGGTGTATGGCATCAACACCGGCTTCGGCAAGCTGGCCAGTGTGCGTATCGAACGCGAGGACCTGGCCACCCTGCAGCGGAACATCGTGCTTTCGCATGCCGCCGGCGTGGGCGAGCCGATGCCGGCCAGCGTGGTGCGCCTGATGATGGCGCTGAAGCTGGTCAGCCTGGCGCAGGGGGCTTCGGGCATCCGCGAGGAAACCTTGCTGCTGCTTGAAGCGATGCTGGTCAAGGGCGTGCTGCCGGTGGTGCCCGCGCAGGGCTCGGTAGGTGCCTCGGGTGATCTGGCCCCGCTTTCGCACCTGGCCAGCGTGATGCTGGGCGTGGGCGAAGCCTTCATCGGTGACGAGCGCCTGCCGGCCGTCGATGCGCTGGCACGTGCCGGTCTGAAGCCGATTGAACTGGGCGCAAAGGAAGGCCTGGCGCTGCTCAACGGCACCCAGTTCTCCACCGCCTATGCGCTGGCAGGCCTGTTCGAGATCGAGACCGTGTTCCAGGCCGCGCTGGTCACCGGTGCGCTGTCGGTGGAAGCGGCGAAGGGCTCGGACACACCGTTCGACCCGCGCATCCATGCCCTGCGTGGCCAACGCGGGCAGATCGCCACCGCCGCCACCCTGCGCACGCTGATGCAGGGCTCGGGCATCCGCGAATCGCACCGTGACAACGACGTGCGCGTGCAGGACCCATACTGCCTGCGCTGCCAGCCGCAGGTGATGGGCGCAGCGCTGGACATCCTGCGCCAGGCCGCGACCACGCTGGAGATCGAAGCCAACGGCGTGTCCGACAATCCGCTGGTTTTCACCGATACCGGCGAGGCACTTTCCGGCGGCAACTTCCATGCCGAGCCGGTGGCCTTCGCCGCCGACATGCTGGCGATGGCGGTGTGCGAGATCGGTTCGATCAGCGAGCGCCGCCTGGCGATGCTGGTGGACCCGGCACTGTCCGGCCTGCCGGCGTTCCTGACCCCGCGCCCGGGCCTGAATTCCGGCTTCATGATTCCGCAGGTGACCGCCGCTGCCCTGGTCTCGGAAAACAAGCAGCGCGCCTACCCGGCCAGTGTTGATTCGATCCCGACCTCGGCCAACCAGGAAGACCATGTATCGATGGCCGCCCACGGTGCACGCCGCCTGATGCAGATGGCCGAGAACGCGGCCAACGTGATCGGCATCGAACTGCTGGCCGCTGCGCAGGGCTGCGACTTCCACGCGCCGCTGCGCTCCAGCACCGCGCTGGAAACCGTGCGCGCCACCCTGCGTGCGCAGGTGCCGACGCTGGAAGAAGACCGCTACTTCCACCCGGACATGGTGACCGCCACGAACCTGGTGCGCAGTGGGGCGCTGGCGCAGGGTCTGGCCGCGGTGCTGCCGACCGTGGAACCGCAGGCATGAACGCCCATCCCGAATGGTTGACGGTGCACGAGGGCGATGCCCCGTTGATCGTCAGCTTCCCGCATACCGGCAGCGAGTTGCCGCACGATCTGATCGGCGACTACCACTCGCCGTGGCTGGCCCGCCGCGATGCCGACTGGTGGGTGCACGACCTGTACGACTTCGTGCGCGGCATGGGCGCGACCACGGTGCGCTCGGCGATCTCGCGTTCGGTGATCGACCTTAACCGCGACCCCAGCGGCGTTTCGCTGTACCCGGGCCAGAACACCACCGGCCTGTGCCCGCTGACCACCTTCGACAACCAGCCGCTGTACCACGCGGGCCGCGAGCCGGATGAAACGGAAATCGCACGTCGCCGCGACACGTATTTCCTGCCTTACCACGATGCGCTGGCTTCGCAGATCACGCGCCTGCGTGCACGCCACGGCACCGTGGTGGTGTACGACGCGCACTCCATCCGCTCGCATATCCCGCACCTGTTCGACGGCGAACTGCCGCAGTTCAACCTGGGCACCGCCGGTCCGTCCGGCGCACCCGACACGTCCTGCGACAACGCCCTGAGCGACGTGGTGGAAAACCTGCTGAAGATCAGTGGCATGAGCCAGGTGCGCAATGGCCGCTTCAAGGGCGGCTGGATCACCCGTCACTACAGCAACGTCGCTGGCGGCGTGCACAGCCTGCAGATGGAGCTGGCCTGCCGTGGCTACATGCACGAACCCCTGCCGGACCAGGTGGACGAACACAGCTGGCCCACCCCGCTCGACCCCGACCACGCCGCACCGCTGCGCCATACCCTGGCGCAGGTGCTCAACGCCTGCCTTGAATTCGCTACGAACCGGAGCGCCGCATGACCCGCAACGACCCGTCCCGCACCATCGCCGCGCCCACCGGCACCACGCTCAATGCCAAGAGCTGGCTGACCGAAGCGCCGCTGCGCATGCTGATGAACAACCTGCACCCGGACGTGGCCGAGCGCCCGCAGGAACTGGTGGTGTATGGCGGCATCGGCCGCGCGGCGCGCGACTGGGAGAGTTTCGATGCCATCGTCGAAACGCTCAAGCGCCTGGACGATGATCAGACCCTGCTGGTGCAGTCGGGCAAGCCGGTGGGCGTGTTCCGCACCCACGCCGATGCACCTCGCGTGCTGATCGCCAATTCCAACCTGGTACCGCGCTGGTCCAACTGGGACCACTTCAACGAGCTGGATAAGAAGGGCCTGGCCATGTACGGCCAGATGACCGCCGGCAGCTGGATCTACATCGGCGCGCAGGGCATCGTGCAGGGAACCTACGAGACCTTCGTGGAAATGGGCCGCCAGCATTTCGATGGCGACCTGACCGGAAAATGGCTGTTCACCGGTGGCCTGGGCGGCATGGGCGGCGCGCAGCCGCTGGCTGCCGTGATGGCTGGCGCCTCGTGCCTGGCGGTGGAATGCCGCAAGAGCAGCATCGACATGCGCCTGCGTACCGGCTACCTGGATACCTGGACCGACAATCTGGACGAAGCGCTGCGCCTGATCGACGAATCGTGCAAGGCCGGTACGCCGAAGTCGGTGGGCCTGCTCGGCAACGTCGCCGATGTGCTGGCTGAGTTGCTGGCGCGCGGCATCAAGCCGGACATGCTGACCGACCAGACTTCCGCGCACGACCCGGTGAACGGCTACCTGCCGCAGGGCTGGACCGTCGAGCAGTGGGATGAGAAGCGCGTTTCCGCCCCCAAGGAAGTGGAGAAGGCCGCGCGCGCATCGATGGCCAACCACATCCGCGCCATGCTCGGCTTCCACGCGCTGGGCGTGCCGACCGTGGACTACGGCAACAACCTGCGGCAGATGGCGCTTGAGGAAGGCGTGGCAAATGCCTTCGACTTCCCCGGTTTCGTGCCGGCCTACATCCGCCCGTTGTTCTGCCGCGGCATCGGCCCGTTCCGCTGGGCCGCACTGAGCGGCGATCCGGAAGACATCGCCAAGACCGACGCCAAGGTGAAGGAACTGATTCCGGACAACCCGCACCTGCACCGCTGGCTGGACATGGCCGCCGAGAAGATCAAGTTCCAGGGGCTGCCGGCACGCATCTGCTGGGTGGGCCTGGGTGACCGCGATCGCCTCGGCCTGGCCTTCAACGAGATGGTCGCCAACGGCGAACTGAAGGCACCGGTGGTGATCGGCCGTGACCATCTGGACAGCGGCAGCGTGGCCTCG
This sequence comes from Stenotrophomonas sp. ATs4, assembly GCF_051861585.1. Classification (NCBI taxonomy): domain Bacteria; kingdom Pseudomonadati; phylum Pseudomonadota; class Gammaproteobacteria; order Lysobacterales; family Lysobacteraceae; genus Stenotrophomonas; species Stenotrophomonas sp. ATs4. The sequence goes on from NZ_JBLYPK010000012.1 coordinate 24,718, forward strand.
CCGAACCGCGAGACCGAAGCGATGGCCGACGGTTCCGATGCAGTGTCCGACTGGCCGCTGCTGAACGCACTGCTCAACACCGCCAGCGGCGCGACCTGGGTGTCGCTGCACCACGGTGGCGGCGTCGGCATGGGCTTCTCGCAGCACGCTGGCATGGTGATCGTCTGCGACGGCACCGAGGCAGCGGCCAAGCGGATTGGCCGCGTGCTGTGGAACGACCCGGCGACCGGCGTGATGCGCCATGCCGATGCGGGCTATGAAATTGCGATCGACTGCGCGAAGGAAAAGGGACTGGATCTGCCGGGAATTCTGGGCTGACCGAGTTACCTCGACGATTGCCGCCGGGCATGGCCCGGCGCTACCCAGGGATTTCTGTAGAGCCGAGCCATGCTCGGCTCAATGCGTCCGGCCCACGACGCCTGACCGAAGGAAGCCGAGCATGGGCTCGGCTCTACATGCTTGACCCAATGCCCGTCGCTGACCAACATGCGACATCACCGCTGATGGATCACCGCGATGTACCGCACGCTCGCTGCCGCATTGCTCTGCACGCTATTGGTGATTCCGCCTGCTTCGGCGCGTGACGTCCCCACCGTTCTCTCTACCCAGCTCGACACCCAGCTGCAGACCAACCGCGAACGCTACGGCATTGCCGGCCAGGCGGTACTGGTCGCACACAACGGCCAGATGCTCTACCAGGGCGCCAGCGGTGAACGTGATCCCGCTACCCATGCACCGATCACCGTCGATACCATCTTCGCCGCGCAGTCGATGGCCAAGCTGCTGACCAGCACGCTGGTGATGCAACTGGTGGATCAGGGCAAGGTGGATCTGGATGCACCGGCGAGCCGCTATGTTCTGGACCTACCGACTGCATGGCAGGCAATCCACGTGCGCGATTTCCTCAACCACAGCTCAGGTATCGGCGAGTACTACGACCGCGTGGACAACCGCTGGGTGAGCAAGGGCTACCCCGGTTTAGCGCCTGACCTTGGCGCTGCACTGAAGGTGGCCGGCGCGACACCGATGCAGTTCGCCACCGGCAGCCGCGTGCAGTACACGCAGGCCAACTACCTGGTGCTGACCGCCTTGCTGGAAGCGCATTACCGCAAGCCCTACCCGGCCATCGCGCGCGAACGCATCCTGCAGCCATTGAAGATGGCCAGCACCTCGTGGGGCATCGCCAGCGTGCCGGCCCAGCGCGCGGCGGTGCCGTACATCGGCAAGGACGGCGCATTGCAGCCGGCCAATGAAGATCCCTGGCCGGACTACGGCTGGGGCCATGCCGATCTGCAGACCACCGTGGGTGACATGAACCGTTTCCTGCAGGCGCTGGCGACCGGCAAGCTGCTGCGCACGGCGACCCTGGAAAAACTCTGGCAGGCGCAGAAACTGAGCGGTGGCGGCAACAATTTCTTCTCCACCGGCTGGGACACCACCCGCAGCGACGGCTACACCCAGGTCGGCCACGATGGTGGCACCCGTGTGCGTGCGCGGCTGGCCTACAAGGGCAGTCTGGCCAACGGCTATTGGGTGTTCGTGTACTTGACCAATGGCAGCGCTCGCAATGTCTGGTCGAGCACGCTGGTGGAGAGCACGATGGCGGTGGCCGCGTCTGGGGAGTTTCCGCACGCTGCGCTGTCCGAGCGGCTGATCGCGTATGCGCTGGATGATGGCACCGATGCAAAACCGCAGATGCGTAGCTGGCTGCGCGACAGCAATGGCGTTCCCACCGGCGAACTGGAACGTGCGATCAATGGTGATGGCTACGCCATCCGCGAGAGTCTGGGTGCTGGCAAGGCGCTTAAAGTGTTCACGCTCAACACCGAGTTGTACCCGGATTCGGCCAATGCCTGGGACAGCCTGGCCGAGTGCCATGCGGCACTGGGTGATGCGGAGACTGCCAAGGCGCTGTACGCGAAGGCCAAGGCGCTGGCGAAGCCTTCGCCGTAAACCCTGCTGTAGTGTCGAGCCCATGCTCGGCTGCTCTTCGTGGCGATCGCAGAGAACCCGCGCTGCGCGCGATAGCCGAGCGTGGGTTCGGCTCCACAGGGGCACCACAGGTGGCCATACGCAGGTGGAGGGTGACGTGGGGGCCACCGACCTGTTAACTTGCGCGCCACTTCCGTGGTTTACAGCATTCCCGCATGTCGCTCTCGTCGTACCGCCCCACCCCCTCGCTGCTGTTCCTGGCCGTTTCCCTCGGCCTCTCCTCCACCGCCGCTGCGGCCCCGCAGGCCACCACGCTGGATGCCGTGCAGGTCACCGCTGCTGCCGATGCCAGCGCGCAGGCGCGCGAGGCGCTGAAGCGCGTGCCCGGCGCCAGCAACGTCATCGACGTGGCCAAGGCTGACAGCCGCCTGTCCAGCAGTGCCGATGTGCTGGCCTACCAGCCCGGCATCAGCGCTCAGTCGCCGGGCAACGAGGGCACCAAGATCTCGATCCGTGGCTCGGGCATCAACCGTGGCCCGGGTGCGCACGCCTCGGGCACCGCCGTGTCGATCGACGGTCTGCCGCTGACCGGCCCGGGCGGCACGCCCTACGAGCTGCTGGAACCGCTGTGGCTGTCACGCGTCGAAGTCCTGCGCGGCGCCAACGGCTTCGAGCGCGGCGCGCTGGCGCTGGGCGGTGCCATCGACTACGTCAGCCGCAGCGGCCGCGATTCGGCCGGCGTGCAGCTGCACTACGAAGCCGGCAGCCGTGGCTACCAGAAGCGCGGCATCAGCTGGGGCGGCGTCAGTGGCGATGTCGATTACTTCCTGGCCTACACCGATACCGAATTCGACGGCTATCAACGCCATGCACGCGGCGATGGCAAGGGTGCAATGGCCAACATCGGCTGGCAGATCACCCCCGATCTGCAGACGCGCTTCTTCGTGCGCTACCGCGAGACCAATCACGAGACGCCCGGCCGCCTGACCCGCGATCAGATCCGCAACGATCCGCGTGCGGCGAATGCGGCCAACCTGGCCATCGATGCGCGCCGCCCGCAGCCGGGCAGCACCTGGGTGGGCAATGTCACCACGCTGCAGATCGATGAGGATTCCTCGCTGCAGGCCGGGCTGGTCTACCACAAGTACCCGATGGACTTGAACGAGAGCCTGTACCGCCAGCAGCTGGACTACGCCAACCTCAACGCCACGCTGGACTACCGCCACCGCCACCGGCTGTTCGGCCTGGACAGCGAAACCACGGTCGGCCTGCGCGTCACCCACGATCTGGACGCCGATGTGCGCGAGTCGCTGCGCTTTGCCAGCAACGGCTATGCCGCCGGTACGCGCACGCGTGACTTCCGCCACCACGGCACCGACAGCACGCTGCACGTCAGCAATACCCTCACCTTCAATGACCGCCTGCGCATGCAGACCGGGCTGGCACTGATCAACACCCGCCGCGATGTGCAGGTGACCTGGCCGAGCAGCGGCGGCCGCCTGCGCGACGATGACTGGGACTACGCGCCGCGACTGGGTTTCACCTGGCAGCACAGCGCGCAGACGCAGTGGTTCGGCAACCTCAGCCGCTCGGTGGAAGCGCCGCATCCGTGGTCGATGATCTGGGGCTCGAACCAGTACTTCGGGCCGGGCAATGGTCCGTCCACCGGCCGCCAGCGCGCGCCGGTGCCGATGCAGAACCAGACCGCCACCACGCTGGAACTGGGCGCGCGTGGCGACGCTGCGCTGGGCCGCTGGGAACTGACCGGTTACTACGCCCACGTGAACCACGAACTGCTGAGCGTGGAGCTGCAGCCGGTGCCGAACCTGTTCATCGCCGAGAACAACGCCAGCCCCACCGTGCACCGTGGCATCGAAGCCGGGTTGGACAGCACGCTGTGGCAGGCAGCACCCGGCCGCCTGTCGCTGCGCCAGGCGTATACCTTCAGCGACTTCCGCTATCGCCACGATGCGCGGTTCGGCAGCAACCGCCTGCCCGGCCTGCCACGCCACGCCTATCAGGCCGAACTGCGCTTCGATCATGCATCCGGCCTGTACGCCGCGCTCAATACCGAATACGCCTCGCGCATCGCCGTGGACTACGCCAACAGCTACTGGGCCGACAGCCATGTGATCTTCGGCAGCCGCATCGGCTACGACGCACCCGGTGGCCGCTGGCAGGCCTGGGCCGAGATGCGCAACCTCGGCAACCGCCACTATACCGCCACGGTCACGCCGGGCTATGACGATGCCGGCAAGGATGTCGCGCGCTCGACCCCGGGCGAAGGCCGTGGCATCTATGCGGGCGTGCGCTGGCGCTTTGACTGATCGCTGCAGACGGCGCCGGGTGTGATCCGGCGCCGTCGTTCCAGGGTCAGCCGATACGCCAGGCCGGCAGGCGCTCGCTGCGCTTCCAGATGGACGGCGCGAAACCAATCAACACCAGCGCCGCCAGCCACTTCGGTGAGGTGTTCAGCAGCGTCGCGGTGAGTGATCCATCGACGGGGGCGGTCATCTCCTGCCATGGGTTGTAGCCCAGGTAGATGATGCTGCCGGCCCACCACAGCAGGGCCGCGCCAACACCTGCCAGCAGCAGTGCCAGCGTGCGGCAGGTCCAGCGATGCGACGTGGTGCCCCATTCGCGGGATACCGCTACCAGCAGGCCCACCACCAGCAGCGACACCAGTGCCACCAGTCCGATATCGACCTTGGGCCCAATACGCTCATAGCTGCAGGCGCGGCATTGCGCCTCTTCCGTGGCAGTGGCGGCTTCGGCGCCATGAACCTGCCCGGCTGCGGGCTGCGCCAGCGCTGCAAACGGCATCAATACTGCCAGCAGCGTCACCATGATCCAACGAAACAACATCCTGTTCCTGCGTGCAGCGACATCCATGCGCTCTTCCTCGTCAGTGGTTGTACGTCCAGGGCCGCAGTATGCGGCCGTCCCATACGCCGCCCAGACCTCGTTCCGGGGGTTCGGCTATCCAGCGTCCTTGTTCCCGATGCAGTACGACAAGCTCCCGGTAGACGAAATCGTCGGAACACGAATCCCAGGCGACCGCGATCATAGCCCACTGCCCATCGACGCTGAAAACAGGCCGGGTCAGATAGGCGAAGTGGTCATATGTCCGAGCCGGTCCATGCACCGTTGCCCTGCACCCCTGCTCCCGCAGCGCTCGAAGCCCCGCGCCGTCCATCCGCTGCGCACCGGCCAATGCGGCCGCAGGCACTGGCGCGGAACGGCGATTGGCAGGAACCAGATCCGCCTGCAGCTGCAACCGCAGCGCATGGATGTCCGGTGACCACCGGTCGTCCAGCGGCAGGACCAGATGGTCCACCTCCTGGCAGATGGAGGCACTGGTGCCCGGCCAGCAATAGGGCAAGGTCTGCTCCATCACGTAGATGTCCTCCCCCACCGGGTCGGTCAACTGCAGCTCCTGCGGGCGCCATTGATCGACGCGCGTGGACGGTGTCTGCGGTGCGGTGGGCACCTCGCTCAGCGGCGATGGCAGAACTGGCGTTGGCTGCGGCACTGCCGGGGGTGGAGGGGGGAATGGCGGCCTCTGCCGGATCACCAGCGCCATCGCCTCCGCCTGCATCTGCGCCGTTCCCATATTGACCGGTGGCGGACCGATCTCCTGCTGCCACCTCGGACGCAGGCTGCAGATTCCGGCCATGAGAGCCAAAGCCGACAGCGCCGCCGCCAACGATGCAATGCGTCGCCAGGCGATCCGTTGTTGGCAGTCACGGTCTGGCTTGAACAACGTATCTGTCATCACGACTCCGGCAACGCGGGCCAGAGGCCGTGTCCAAAGCTCGCATAGCGGACAGGCTCCACTCGAGTACGCTCCCATCCGCCCTTCCTGCGGTGCAGAAGGTAGAGGACGCGCATCGCCGCTCCTCCACTGCACAGATCCGAGGCGACCGATGCCATTGCCCAGTTCCCGTCCAGGCTGAACACGGGACGCTGCAGATAGACAACGCCCAGATCCGGATTGCCCGGTCCCCCCATGCATCCCTCGATACCGCGCGCGCGCCGTTGCTGAAGCTCGTCCCACGTCATCCGTTGCGCCCGCACATGCGCAAGCTCAAACGCGAGTTCAGGTACCCGTACAGCCCGGTGGTTCGCAACCTGCAGCATCGCCTCCAGATGCTGCTGCAGTTGAAAGGACGCCGCACTGTCATCATCGCGCCACTCGACGACGCTGTGACGAACCTGGCAGACCGGGGCAGGGTCTCCTTCACCGCAGGAAGGCGCAGTCCATTCCATCACAGCGAATGGTATGTCGGGCTCCCAGCCGCGCGGCTCGAAGTGTGCTGGCGCGACGTCTTGCAGTGGCACCTCCGCAGTCGCGAACCCACTGTTACCGGTCAGCATCGGGGAGGAGGCGGCCGTCATTGGAATCGGTGGTACCGGCGGCTTTCCTGGCGGTATCGGTCGCAGGTCGATGAGCTCTGCCATCACCTCGGCCTGCATCTGTGCGGTTCCCAGGTTGATCGGCGGCGGGCCGGCGTCCTGCCGCCACTGCGGGCGCACACTGACCATCAGCGCTGCACCAGCAGCCACGAACAGGACGACCGCTGTCGTCAGGATGCGCTTCCGTGCAATGCGCTGTCGCATGAAGTTCCTGGAGAAAGTGACGCTGGTTGGGAAACCGCACTGGACAGCAGCCCTACGACCCTTGGATGACCTGCAGCAGATGAGTCGCACCTGGCACTAGCTCCTGCGCGATCCACCCCAGCACGACGAAGAACAGCAGCAACCCCAGCAGCGGCCAGATCGTATGCGACACGCATACCCGCCACCATCCCTGCTCCTGCATGCCCTGCATGCGCCGGTAGAGGCCACCGGCGATGGCTGCGTCCACCAGCAGTTCGGCCATCAGCACCGGCGCCGACCACACCACCCATACGCTGGCCAGTACAACGGTTGCCACCAGCGCAACGATGCCAAGGATGGCCAGCAACGGCAGGCCTGCTTCGTCTTCGGCCAGCCCGGCCAACGGCAGCTCCCCGCCATCACCACCGCTCACCGGCGCGGACTCATTCCACGAAGCCGACGCACCGCCACCTCCGGAACGTCCCCCGACACTGCTCCACGGCGATTCCGCTGCACTGCCGTGCGGCGACGGGCTGCCACCGCCTACATCCGGCGACAGGCCATCCAGCACGTCCCAGCGCCAACGGATCCAGATCCACATCAGCAGCAGGAACACGCCATAGGCCAGCAGCACGGCCATCGGGTAGCGCAGCAGCATCGCGTCGACACCGGCCAGACGCAGCAGGTGCGAGGCGAGGAATCCGGCCGCACCGGTCAGGGCCACGATCAGCGCCATCTGCAGGCGCGGCCAACCGCGTTCCTGCAGGTGTTGCCGCGCGCGCACGAGTTCGCTGCTGCGGCTCACAGGTAACGTCAGCCGGCTGCGTGCAAAGAAACGGGTGCGCTTCATCCGCACCCCAAGGTGCGGCTGGCCGTGCAGCGAGTGAGCTCGACAACCTGATGCAGCATGCGGACATCCTTGCCGGGCACGCGGAGGCGGTGATGGACGGATTCTAACGCAGGCAGGCACCACGTCCAGACCGTGGGCATGGTGGCGCTGAAGGGCGGCAACTCTTCCCCCCGGCGGCCATCCCCGCATGGCGTGGACCTACCGGATTCAGCTGCGGTCGACGACCGCAGCGGCTTTCAGCAGCTGCGCGGCCACCTGGTCGAATGGAGCGATGTCCTGCAATGCGCGGCTCATCGCCACTGCACCTTCCACGCTGGCGATGACCAGGCTGGCCAGCCCACCCGCCGCGGCAGGGTCGTGGCCGTCGGCGATGAACGCCGCGGCCAGATGACCCTGCCAGCGTGCGAACACCTCGGCGGCGGCGGCACGGGGCTGGCTCGGCACTGCCTCCACCGGTTCCTCCACGGCAGCGGCCAACACCGGGCAGCCGGCGCGGAATTCGGAGCGCAGCAAGCGCTCGCGCCACATCGCAAGGAACTGTTGCAGGCCCTGCACTGCGCCGCCCTTCAGCAGCTCCACCAGCAGCGCTTCCACCTTGTCGCCAGCCATGTGAGTGGCACGCGCCAGCAGCTCCTGCTTGCCGCCGGGAAAATGGTGGTAGGTGGAGCCCAGCGGCGCTTCGGCCAACTTGGTCACTTCACGGATGCTGGTGGCATTGAGGCCTACGCGCGCCAGCATCTGTGCCGCAGCATCAATCACGCGTTGAGGCGCATCAGAGGGTCGCGGGCTCACGGTGGGCTCCTTGCCAGGACAGTCGTCATAGATTAGCGTACCGGCGATTTTATAACAGTCGTCATAACCATGAATCTCTGGTTCCGTCTACTCCACCTGCTGCTGTGCAGCCTGTTCCGGCCCAAGCTGGATGCCCCGTTCGGGGTCTCGCGCCTGCAGTTCCGGGTGCTGCCCAACGATCTGGACAGCAACCTGCACATGACCAACGGCCGCTACTGGAACATCTTCGACCTGGGCCGGCTGGACCTGATCCTGCGCATGGGCCTGGGCCGGGTGGCGCTGCGCGAGAAGTGGGCGCCGATCGTCGGCGCCGGCACCATCCAGTTCCGCCGCGAACTGAAGCCGTTCCAGCGCTTCACCCTGGAAACGCGCCTGGTGGGCTGGGTCGGCTCGCGCGGCATCATGGAGCAGCGCGTACTGATCGGGCCCGAGCAGAAGATCGCCACACGTGCGCTGCTGGTCACCGGCATCTACGACCGTCGCGCACGTCAGTTTCTGGGCATGCCGAAGATGATGGAAGCGATCGGCGTGGTCGCCCCGCCCTCGCCGCCGCTCAGTGCGGCCGCCGAGGCGCTGCTGGCGGCCGATGCGGCGCTGAAGCAGGACGACGCCTGAGGCACCTCAGCCTACCTTCGGCATGTTCTTGGTCACGCAATGGATGCCGCCACCGCCGCCCGCGATGGCATCGATATCCACCCGTTCGATCACGCGGCCGGGATACATGTCTTCCAGCAGTTCACGGCAGTAACCGTCAGCCTCTTCGTCTCCGAACTGTGGGGCGACCACCGCGCCGTTGATCGGCAGGTAGTTGATGTAGCCCATCGCCAGATCATCGTTGTCGCGGGTGTGCACGTTGTCGCGCCCATCCAGGGGCGGCGGCAGCGTATGCACCTGCAGGCGACGACCATCGGCATCGGTGGCCCCACGCAGAATGTCCAGGTGCTCGCGGGTCAGATCGTGATCGTAGGACTCCGGATCATTGTCCAGGTTGGCAATCACCACACCCGGGCGCACGAAGCGCGCATAGAAATCCACGTGTGCGTCGGTGATGTCTTCGCCGGCAATGCCGGGCAGCCAGATCACCTTGCGCAGGCCCAGGTGATGCTTCAGCTCGGCCTCGATATCCGCGCGTGACCAGTCTGGATTGCGGTTGCGGTTCACCCAGCAGCTTTCGGTGAGAATGGCAGTGCCATGGCCGTCGACTTCGATGCCGCCGCCTTCGCCCACCAGATCGCTTTCCAGCAGCGTCGCACCGGTCACCTGCGCCAGCCAGGGCGCCACCGCGCCATCGTTGCGTGCGCTCTGCTTGCCGCCCCAGCCATTGAAGTTGAAGTCGACCAACCCCAATCCGCCCTGGCCATCGGTGACGAAGCAACCGCCGTAATCGCGCACCCAGATGTCATCCAGCGGCACTTCGAGAAACTCGATGTTGTCGCGGCCGCAGCGGTCCTGCGCCTGCTTCAGCTGCGCCGGGCGGCACAGCACGCTGACGGGCTGATGGCGGGCGATGGTGCGGGCCAGCCGTGCCACGGCGGTGTTCACCGCATCGGCCTGCGCGCCCCACACCCGCGGTTGCGCGGCGAAGGCCAGGAAAACGCGTTCCTGGGGGCCGTGCTCGTCCGGCATGCGCCAGATACCCGCACCCGGCCCCGCCGCGGATACGCGACCCGGCAATCCTGCCAGGCCGAGGGCGGCCAAGCCGCCAAGACCGGCGGCGCCGGCCAGCTGGGTGAGGAAGTGACGACGGCTGCTCATGACGGGCTCCAGGGCCGGTGTGGGATGTGAGCTATGCTGCGCTTGCGTATTGATAAGAACAAACGATAGATTCAGCCATCAGTTGAACAGTTTTTCTTATCTGAAATGCTCAAGCATTGGCCACCGCTGAACGCGCTGCGGGGTTTCGAGGCCGCCGCCCGCCTGGGCAGCTTCCACCGGGCGGCCGAGGAACTGCACCTGACCCAGTCGGCCATCAGCCAGCAGATCCGGGGCCTGGAAGCGTCGCTGCAGCAGCCATTGTTCTTCCGGCAGGGCCGCAGCGTCACCCTCACCGACGCCGGCATCGACCTGCTGGAAACCACGCAGGCGCTGCTGCGACAGCTGGCCAGCGGCATCCGTCGGCTAGATCAGTACCGCAAGCCGAATCAACTGATCGTCAACACCAGCCCGGCCTTTGCCCGGCATTGGCTGGTGCCGCGACTGGCCGGGTTCCACCGCCTGCATCCCGGCGCCGACCTGTGGCTGCTGACCAGCGAGGATGCGCCGGACATGACCACGCGGACGCTGGACCTCGCGGTGCGTGACGACCTCGACTCACAGGCGCAGTGCCAGCACCGCGTGCTGCTGCAGGACCGCCTCTATCCTGCCTGCCATCCGGCCCTGCTGGCCACACCGGTGCACGAACGCCTCACCCTGCATGGCGAGCGCGAAATGGACTGGAGCCAATGGCAGGTACAGGGCGGTGCCGACGTCGGCCAGCGCCGCGAAGGCATGAACTTCTCCGAGCCCGGCCAACTACTGGATGCCGCGTGCGAAGGGCTCGGTATCGCCCTGGTCAGCGAGCTGCTGGCGGCCCGCGCCTGCGACCAGGGGCTGCTGCAGCCTTTGAATGAGGCACGTGTGCGCGGCCCGCGCTGGAGCTGGCTGGTGCATGAGGACAGCGCGGCCGATCCGCTGGTGATCAGCTTCTGTGAGTGGCTGCTGGCAAACCTGCCGGTTGAAGCTGTTACTGCTGCAGCGCGCGCTTGACCGCCGCGTCGGCCAACGGCGCCATCACCGCATAGCCCTTCGTCGTAGGATGCACGCCGTCCTCGGCCAACTGCGGGTCCAGTCCACCGGCGGCATTTGCCATCGGCGTGTAGTAGTCCAGATAGACCACCTGCTTCGCGTCGGCATAGCACTTCAATGACGTGTTCAATGCGCGCACCTTGGGCGCAGGTGCCGTACCCGGCAACCATGGGTAATCGCTGACCGGCAGCACCGACGACAGCACCACACGGATGCCATGTGCACGGGCCAGTTCCACCATCGCGTGCAGGTTGTCTTCAATCATCGCCTGCGTGGCTGGGCCGGTGTTTCCGGCAATGTCATTGGTACCGGCCAGGATCACCACCACCTGCGGCTTCAATGCGATCACGTCCTGCGGAAAGCGCACCAGCATCTGCGCCGTGGTCTGGCCGCTGATGCCACGGTTGAGCCAGCCTTTGCCGGGGAAGAAACCGGCACTGCCTTCCCTGCCCCAGCCTTCCGTGATCGAGTCGCCGAAGAACACCACGCGCGGCTGGCCCGGCACCGCCGCAGGCAGTCGCGCGTTGGCGTCACGATAGCGTTGCAGCTCCGGCCAATCGGCCAGGCGCTGCTGCATGAAGCGTAATTCGTCCGGGCGCAGCTGCTCTACCGGGGTCTGCAGGAGCGGATTGACTGCGACGGCTTCTGCGGCACCCAGCGGAGAAGCCAACGCGAGGCCCAACGTCAGGACAGTGACAGCGGCAAGCTCAACAGGTCCACGCATGTGGGTTCTCCTGAAATCAACTTCAGCAGTCTAACGCCCTGCCCTGTGCTCAACGCGCAGCCGTGCGCGCCGCCACACCCGTAACTTTCGCCGGCATCCACATGCCCGGCGTCCAGCCGCTGGCGGCCAGGATCGTCTTGGGGTTGTCCTGCTGGATCAGCGCGCGCACCGCACTCCGCTTGTCCTTGGCCTGCAGGTAATAGGCCTTGGCGATGCGGTAACCCACCCAGTACCCCAGGTCGTAGGGTTCCTGCGAGCCGGGCTTGTAGTTGTACAGCCACGGCGACAGATCGGTGCTGTCCAGATCCAGTGCGAACGCGCTTTCGATATGCACTTCCCGGCCACGGGTCCAGGCCGCGTGGCGCCCGTTGCCGACGTTGCCGGAGATCAGTTCCGCGATGAACTCGGCGATGCCTTCGCCCAATGAGACGCTGAGTACTGTCGCGCGCGGGTCGCCCGGCTCGAAGTCGATCACGCCGGTCTGCTGGATGTGCACGTACTCGTGCGCGATCACGTGCACGAAGCGGTCCTGCACGTTGGGATTCATGAAGTCGGCCGCGCACAGCGCTTCCAGGCCGATGATCACTCCGCTCTTCGAGGTCAGGCCCACCGGTTTGCCTCGGCCAACCACCAGCGTTACCGGCGGAAACGTGGCCTGCGGGTAGATCGCCTGCAGGTTGGCAAACACCTGCACCAATCGCTGTTTTACCACCGGCAGCTCGGCCAGGCAGCTTCGCCCCTGCGCATAGATGCCCGGTTGGCTGGCAATGGACTCGGCGATCCTCTCCGGGGTCACTCGGCGGACCTTCGCCAGTTCGGCCAGGCCCGGGGTGCCTTCGGCCATGTATCCGCGCAGCTGGGCGATGCTCGGCTTGCCGCCGGTACGGTCATAAAGCGTGTAGAAGCGGCTGGCATCGGTAGTGAGGATCTGCGGTCCTGCCGGGGTACCCGCCGAGGCAATGCCGACCGCCCCGGTACAGACCAGGGCCAGCAGGCAGCGTAGGGTCATGAACATCGCTCCGTCCTTGGTGGAGTGCATGCGAGGCGCGCAATTTACCACTGCACCCGCCAGGCCGCAGCAGATGGATGCGGCAACACTGGAGCTATGCCAGACTCACGCCGGCATCCAGCCACGGATGACGGAGCATGCACGATGATGATCGTTCCCGCGTATTGGGCTGAAGCTCGCCTGCAGGCCCGTTTCCGGGGGCGGCCGGTGGTGGTGCGCCGCTTCGGCTGGTCCGACGAAGGCCCCGCCGAGGCCCAGGCGCACGCCGACCGTCGTGCCAACGAAGCACTCAATGCCATCCTTGCCGGGCAGGCACTGCCGCGCCGCGAAACGCGCAGCAACTACGGCGTGGAGGGGGTGCCGATCCGCGAGCAGATCGTGCAGCGCGACGGCGACGTCATCGTCACCCGCAACAGCTATGGCGCGCTGTGCCTCAACACCCCTGACGTGCTGTTCGCCGACATCGACCATGCGCAACCCCCGGCAGGCTGCGTGATGCCCGCCCTCATCGCGGCGGTACTGCTGTTTGCCGGCGCCATCATCGGCACCCTGCTCTGGCACTGGCTGGTGGGCCTGGTGCTGGGCGTGGCAGCGGTGCTGCTGGTCAACACTGCGATGCTGATGCAGCGCAAGCGGCGCCTGGCCGCCGCCGGTGGCGCCGAGGGCCTGGCCCTGCAGCGCGTCGCCGCCTTCAGCGAGCAGCATCCGGACTGGCATCTGCGCGCCTACCGCACACCGGCTGGACTGCGCGTGTTGGCCATGCACGCCACGTTCTCGCCCGAGGACGAGCAGCTGCAGGCCTTCTTCAAGGCATTGGGCACCGATACCCTGTACGCGCGCATGTGCCGGCTGCAGCACTGCTTCCGTGCGCGACTGACACCCAAGCCGTGGCGCGTCGGCCTGAAGTACCGCATCCGCCCGCCGGTGGCCGCGTGGTCAGCCGAACAGGCCAACAATCCGGATCGACTGGCCTGGATTGCCGAGTATGAAAAGAAGAGTGCGGGATTCGCCGCCTGCGCCTATCTGCGCAGCTTCGGCGACACCACGATGGTAAATGCCAGGGCCGAGCATGTGCGCGATCTGCACGACCGGCTGTCGCACGCGCAGGACCGTTTACCGCTGGCGTGAAAACTTGCGCTCAATCAGCACCCTGCACGAACGGCTGCCCTGCCAGGGTAGTGCCCAACCGCAACGCGACCTGCTGTTCGCCCTTCTCAAAGGTCGTTGCGCACTGCTTTCCGCCTTTCTGGCATCCCACCTCCGGAAAGCCCTCCAGCGATTCGGGGGCACCCTGCGCGGGCTTCGGCTGCCAACCGGCCGCGTCCAGCAGGCGCTTGGCCTTGGCATAGGGCATGCCAGCGATGATCCCAAGTTGCGCCAGCTCGGCAGGCAACGACTGTGCGAATGCAGTCGGGACCAGGGCCAATGACAACGTTGCAGCAAGGATGATGGCTTTCATTGCACCGACCTGGAACGAGCTCTCAGGTTCAGCCTAGCCCATTTGCTGCGGGCTGGAATGTGCCGGTAACACGTCGTTACCGAGTCTCCACAGTCGATTGCAGAGCAGTTGAATCTGTTTACAAGCGAACAAGCAGCCGAGCGTGGGCTCGGCGCTACAGGATGCAGAAAGGCCGCCCGGAGGCGGCCTTGTGCAAAGCAGTCGAGCAAGCTCGACTCTACTTGGCGTTCTTCACGTAGGTGTCGAACCAGTTCAGCATTTCCGACACCAGCTGTTCGTTCGACTCAAGCGCGGTGTACCAGTGCGGTTCGTTCGGCAGCATCACCAGGCGGGTGGTACCGCCATTGCCGCGGATCGCCTGGTACAGCTTGCGGGACTGGAACGGCTCGGTACCCGGGTTGGCGTCATCCTCGCCGTGGACCAGCAGCAGCGGCAGCTTGATCTTGTCGGCATAGAAGAATGGCGAGGCTTTCAGGTACACCTCCTGCGCCTGCCACACCGAGCGACGCTCGTTCTGGAAGCCGAACGGAGTAAAGGTCTTGTTGTACGAACCGCTGGTCGCCACACCGGCCTTGAACAGCTTGGTATGCGCGATCAGGTTGGCGGTCATCAGGCCGCCGTGGCTGTGACCGGTCACACCAATCCGGTTGCGGTCGACCACGCCCATGTCCACGGCCTTGTCTACCGCCGCCTTGGCGTCGGCTTCCAGCTGCTCCAGATAGGTGTCGTAGGCGTTCTTGGGGTCACCCACGATCGGGAACGAGGCGTTGTCGATGATCGCGTAGCCGGCCAGCAGCATCAGGCGGTACGGCTGCAGGCGGGTGAAGGTCTGCTGCGAGCCGGACACCTGGCCCGCCTGTGCGGCATTGGCGAAATCGGCCGGGTACGCGTACAGGATCGCCGGCACACGCTGGCCTTCCTTGTAGCCCGGCGGCGTGTACAGCGTGAACGACAGGTCCACGCCGTCGGCACGCTTGTAGGTCACCAGCTGCTTCTTGATCTGGCGCACTTCCGGGGTCGGGTCGACCAGCTTGGTCAGCGCGGTCGCGGCGGATGCGAACTGTGCCTCGCCGGTCTTCGCGTCAGCGACCGCGTCGCCCTGCTGACGGATGAAGGCATTCGGCGGATCGATCACCGACTGGTGCCAGGTCAGGTAGCGGCCCGGCGTGTTGCTGAAACCGAGGAACTGTTCGTAGGCGTCGGCACCGCTGCGGAACAGTCGCTCGCTCTTCAGCGTGCCCAGATCCAGGCGGTCCAGGAACGGACGATCGCCTTGCGGCGAGGCGCCACGGCCGCTGAGGAATACATGATTGCCCTCACGGCGAACGACCTGCGCGCCATTCGGCAGGCGGGTGAACACCAGGTTGCCAGGGTTGCCGTACAGCTCATCGCTGGACATGTCCCACAGCAGGCGGCCTTCCTTCTTCGGCTGGTCCACATCGACGATGCGGGTCTGCATCCAGTGGCGGTTCTCGTCGTTCTCGTACTGGAACGTCACCGCCGGATCGGCGGTCCACGCAAACCCTTCAAAGCGCTGCGCAGTGCGGGTGATTTCGGTCGGCTTGCCGTTGAACGGTGCGTTCAGCATCAGCACGCGGTCGCGATGCGGAACGTTGACCTTCCAGTCGCCCTTGTCCAGGGCTTCGGCATAGACCAGAGTGGCCGGATCGGTGGCACGCCAGTCGAAACCGCGCGGACCTTCCGGTACGCCATGCACCGGCACGCGGTCGGCCAAAGGCAGGCTGGCAATCGGTGTGCTGCGGCCATTGCTCACGTCCAGTACTGCCACGTCATTGGCAAAGCGCTGGTAGGTCACCGCATGCGAGTACGGCGCCTTGATCGACTCGGTCAGCACATGCACACCATCGGGCGCGGCGCTGACGTCGTTGAACAGCGCCGGCTGCCCGACCGGATGCACGCTGTTGGCGGCGGTATCGACCACGGCCAACTGCGACGCACCGTAATAGGCGAACAGCTTCTCGTCATGCACGCTGGTCAGTGTGTCGCGGGCTTCATAGGTGCTGCTCTCGCCACTGCTGCCCAGCGACTCCTGCGCATCCGGACCGGTCGGCACGCCACCATTGGACGGCGCCGGGCCCTGATTGGCCGGCACCATCTTCACCAGCAGGTTCTGGCTGCCGCCCAGCCATTGCACGGTGTAGCCGAAGATCGGGTTCAGCTGCACGTTCGGCACCTGCTTCACCTGACCGGTGGCGGCATCGCCCACCCAGAGCTGCACGCTGGTATCGACCGCATTCTGGAAGGCGAAGTGGCTGCCATCGGCCGACCACAGCGCGCCGGTGGCGCAGCCCTGCGGCAGGTTGACCTTGGTCTCCTTGCCGCTGCCGATGTCGACCAGGGTGAAGTCGGCCACGCAGGCCGGAATGCCGTAGCCACCGGGGGTGTCATGGCGACTGCGGTTCTTCGGCTCCAGGCGCACGCCAGCCAGCTTCAGGTACGGCTGGGCAACACGGCTGATCGACGGGTAGGTCTGCGCGGTGGTCAGCAGCAGGCGCTGGCCGCCCGGGGCCACGTTCGGTGCCGGCGGCGGCGGTGCCTTCAGCACCTTGAGCAGGTGTTCCGGCGGCTTTGCGTAATCGGCAAGCGCCGGGCCAGCGGCCAGCAGGCCGACGGTGGCAACGGCAACGGCCGCCGCCAGAGAGGTTCGACGAAGCAGCATCCTTATCCCCTGGGGTGTGAATGGGTACCCGGCATCGGGCATGGACCCGAATCTAGCACCGCAGGGGTTGTGGTGAATGGGCCGGAAGGGCTAGTGGCCGGATGGGGCAAAGTGCCGTGCTGGTGGGTGCCTGCGAATCCGATGCCCCCCCCTGCCAGGCATGGCCTGGCACTACTGCTGGGCGTGCAGGTCCCACGCGGTGAGGTAATCCGGGTCGACCACGATCATGCCGCTGTTGCTCATCCGGTACTCGCCCGGCTGGGCCGGGAGGTACTGGTCGAGCATCGGCGGCAGGTAGCGCTCGTGGCCGTCATTCTCGTCTGCCAGCACCACGCCTTCGTCGGCGCTGATGCGCAGTACCGTTCCTGCGTACTGCTCCAGCCCCTGCACCTGGCCGTCGCCGCCGTAGCGGGTTACTCCGACCAGCACCAGTTTGCCGATCATTTCCTCGATCTTGGCGTCGTCCAGGGCCGGCAGCATTCTTTCGTATTGGTCGCTCATCGGTGCACCTCCAAAGCCTGCGGATCATCATGGGCCTGCCAGCCTCCGCGCTGCGAAGGCCATCGGCGACGCACGGGCAACCTGGCGGGCATAGTCTGTTTTGCAGGACCGGCACAAGCATGCCGGGGCCGCATCAGGTGAACAGTGGCAGGTACTGTGGGTGGCGGCCATCCGTGCCGGCAGTGTGGCCGTATCAGACCAGGGTCAACACCACGCGTTGCATTGCATGCAGGGTAAAGCGTGACAGCTGCGCAGTTGTTGCATGACGGCCTCCTGTTGAAGGTCACACGCGAAGTTGAAGCTCCATGGACCTGATGCTGACATCGCGCGCGGAATGGTCAAGTGAAGACTGTGCACTCGTTCACCTTTTATATCGTATTCGGGTGCGTCGACCGTGCTTAACCTCTGCTTCACCCAGCTGCTTCTAGGGTCAGCGTTCGATCTGCAAGGAACGCACATGCCCCGGTACGCATTCATACGACCGTGGACCATCGCACTGTCTGTGGCCACGCTCTGCGCCTGCGCACATGCCGCTGACCGCACGCCGACTTCTCAAGGAACCGACACCATGGCCCCATCTGCATCCGAGACCTCTCCGCCCTCGCCACTCAATGCCGAGCAGTTGCTGCTGCGCCTGCTGGACCTGATCAAGGCCACGGCCGCCACCCGCGACTTGACCGCCGAACGCGTGTCTGCGGCAATGCAGGCGCCGGCGCAGACCTTCGGCCCCGGGCACTTCGGCTACGGCGGCACGCTGACGCCGGAATGGGGCTATGGGCTGGAAGTGAAGCGGGCCGGCACTGCCGATGCGCGGCTGGATCTGAACTTCATGGACACCAGCAGCGAGCGCAAGGCCTCTGCTGCGCCGATCTGCCAGGTCGACTTCAACCACTTCGCTTCGGCACTGGATGCCGCCGGCTTCAAGCGCGAGACGGTGCGCGGCGAACACGGCCGAGTGATCTACGACCGCTTCGATCGACCGCAACTGAGCGTCAAGGTCGACACGATGCCCGAGAACCCCAACGCCATCGGCGACGCCACGCATGCCTGCGTGCGTCTTGTGACCGTGCAGTAAGGGTAGCCATCAATGAAGACCCTTTCAGCAGAAACGGAACGCCTGCTGGGCGAGTTCGCCGCCAAGACCGACGTCACCAGCGACCAGGTCGACAACCTGCGCAGCGTCATCGCGGGTTCGCCCGTGCTGGCAAAGCAGGTGGACGCGGCCATCGCGGCAGGCCACCTGCAGCACTTCGAACTGCAGCCGGCTGCGACCAGCGCCGGCGGCACCTATCTTGGCGATACAAAAACGATCGCGCTACCTGCCTCGTCGCTGTCCACGCCCGCGCTGCCGGCCAAACTGGATCCGACGGACCTGACCTTTGTGCTGGGCCACGAAATCCAGCATGGCTTCAACCACGCAGCGACCGAACGTGCAGAGGAGCAGTTCGAAGACGATCTTCTGGACATTGCAGGGCGCACCACCGGCCGCGACTACACCGATGCGATCGGCACCCTGCTGGCCGCCAACCGGCGCGATGAGGCCTCGGCCAATATCGAAGGCTGGAACGCGCTGGTCAGCCGAATGCAGACCACCAAACCGGAGGCGACGCTGCAGGATCTCTACGATGCCAACCCACGCTCGAAACAATTCGTGCGCCTGCAGCCCGGCCCGCCGATCACCTATGAGGCCCATCCGGACCTGAAGCTCAATGACGATCTGAGCATGACCGCCACGGCGGCCAACATCGAAGGCATGGGCAAGCACTATTACGACGAGGGCGTGAGCTCACGGCTGGGCCATCACGGCAATTCGGACTACCAGAACTACTACGGCGCCTATGCCGTCAGTCGTGCCTGCGGGTACGAAGCAGCCAACCCGTCGCCCGATGGCATCAGCCGGATGGAAATCAACATGACGAAGCTCGGCCTGCACGAGAGCCTGCTGGAGCAGAACGGTCTGGACCTGGGCGATGACACTCCAGCACGACAGCCCTATTTCGATACCAGCACCTCACCGTCGACGCTGCATTACTTCGACCACACCGAAGGCACGCATACGCATGTGCCCATCACCGCACCGCACACGGCGGCGGGTGATGGCGCGCCGACTCCCCTTGCAGAAGGGAAAGACCGTTCCCTGCACGAGCAGATCCGCGGCAAGGTAGCAGAGCTGGATGCTGCCAACGGGCGTAGTTTCGATGCGTCCAGCGAGCGCCTGAGCGCCAGCCTGCTGGTGCTGGCCCGTCAAAACGGGCTGGACCGGGTCGACCACGTGGTGCTGAGCCGCCAGACCGACGGTGCGGGCGCTGCGCAGAACATCTTCGTGGTGAAGGGGCCATTGGATGATCCGGCCTCGCTGCGCGCCTCATCGCCCACTGCCGAGGCCGCACAACGCCCCGTGCAGGAAAGCCTGGACGCACTGGCCGTGGTCAACCGGCAGGCCGACCCGGCCTCGCAGGAGCAGACCCGCGCGCAGGTGCAGGAACAGCAACGCGGTGCGCTGGCGCACTGACGGTGAACGACATGGAGCCGCCGGGGCACACCCGGCGCTCCCTTGGCGGCACCCACGCTAGAATGCGCGCATGCGCACCGTACATGCCCTCCGCTACATCACCCCCTTGCGGGAAGGTGGCTCCCTGCCGGCCGTGGTCGAGACCGACGACGACGGCATGGCCGTGCTGAAGTTCCGCGGTGCCGGCCAGGGGCCCAAGGCCCTGATCGCCGAGCTGATCGCGGGCGAAATGGCGCGCACGCTCGAACTGCCGATTCCGGAAATCCTGTTCGTGGAACTGGACCGCGAGTTCGCCCGCACCGAGCCGGACCCCGAGATCCAGGAACTGATCCGCGCCAGCGAAGGCCTGAACCTGGGCCTGGACTACCTGCCCGGCGCGATCAACTACGACCCGGCGGCCATGCCGGTGGATGCCGACCTGGCTTCGCGCATCGTCTGGTTCGATGCATTCACCAGCAATGTCGATCGCACCACGCGCAACCCCAACCTGATGGTGTGGCACCGCAAGCTGTATCTGATCGACCACGGCGCAGCGATGTACTTCCACCACGACTGGGCCAACGCCGGCGATGCCTGCGAGAAGCCGTTCGTGTTGATCCGCGACCACGTGCTGCTGTCATTCGCCAGCCGCATTGCCGACGTGGATGCCGATCTGGCGGCACGCCTGACCGATGCCGAGATCGAGCGGATCGTCGGCCTGGTGCCGGACAGCTGGCTGGTCAACGAGCCGGCGTTCGACAGCCCGCAGGCTTACCGCCAAGGCTACATCAACTATCTCAAGCACCGCCTGAAAGTGCGTGCGGTGTTCGTGCAGGAGGCCCTCCGTGCCCACGCTGCACACGTATGACTACGCGGTCATCCGCGTGGTACCGCGGGTGGAACGTGAGGAGTTCATCAACGTCGGGGTGATCGTCTCCTGCCCTGGCGCACGCCATCTGGAAGCGGCCATCGATATCGATCCGGCACGCCTGCACGCGTTCGCGCCGGCGCTGGACCAGGAGGCGCTGCAGCCGTGGCTGGATGCGATCGTGGCCATCTGCCGTGGCGACGCCAGCGCCGGACCGATCGCACAGCTGCCTGCGCGCGCGCGCTTCCATTTCCTTACCGCCAAGCGCAGCTCGGTCGTGCAGATGTCGAGCACGCATGTGGGCCGCACGGCCGACCCGGCGGGTGTGGTGGAACACTTGATGACGAGGATGGTGCGGGTGCCGGAATGACCGGCACCTGCCGCGGTCACAGCGGCACTCTACGCGCGATGTAGTTGACCACGTTGCCGATCGCATCCGGATCGACATTGGCCAAGCCAACGATCACATAGCCCTGTGCGGGCAGCACCACGATGGCACTGTTCGATCCGGGCGCACCGCCTTCGTGGCCGTACTGGTGTTCTCTGCCCTCGCCCTGCACCACGAAGCCGAATCCATACCAGCCCTTGTGGTTCTGCGCCGTGGTGGCCTGCTGCAGCAATGCAGGTGAGACCAGCTTTCCACCGCGCAATGCCTCGGCGAACTTCACCATGTCGCCCACGGTGCTGTAGCCACCACCGGCTGACATGCCGCGCCAGGGCAGCGACTTCGTTTCACGGGCCCATTGCCCATCCTTCTTCGTATAGGCGACGGCACGCTGCGGGACACTCACTGTTTCCGGCTCGAAGCCGGTACCGCTCATGCCGGACGGGCGCAGGATGTGATCCTCCACATAGGCGTAGTACGACTGCCCTGACACCACTTCGATGATGCGCCCCAATACGATGAAGCCATAGTTCGAGTAGCTGTCCTGGCTGCCCGGCGTGAACTGCGGCGCATCCTTGGCAAAGCGCTGCACGTAGTCATCCAGCGTCTTCAACGACGCGGAATACTGCTCGAAATCATCGCCGAAGAAATCACCCAGACCACTGGTATGTGACAGCAGATGACGTACGGTCACGCTGTTGGCGACCGCCCTGTTCGGATAGTCCGGCAGGTACTTGCCTATCGTGTCATCAAGGCTGAGCTTGCCCTCCTGCACCAACTGCAGGATGGCCACTGCAGTGAACATCTTGTTGGAGGACGCAAGGCGGAACTGGGTATCCGCGCCCACTGGAATGCCAGCGGTGCGATCGGCCTCGCCACCGCGCCAGTCCAGCAGCACCTCGCCGTTGCGTGCCACCTGCAATGCACCCGACAGCGCGTCCTGCGCCCGCAGCGCCTCCAGTTTTGCTGTGGCATCGGCCATCAGCGCAGGCAATGCAACCCGTGCCGGCTTGTACTTGTCCGGCGTTTCAGTGCCTTCGATCTGGAACTGCTTCACATGCTCCGGGCTGGCCGGATCCATGACCGCCGTCACCCACATCGCGCGTTCGTTCATCTGACCCATTACCAGCCGTTTGGCTTGGCCGGGCGTGTTCTCGATTGTTTCCAGCACGCTCAGCGGGCCGGTGCTCTCGCGGAACTCGAGATAGTCCTTGGGACCGCTGCCTTGCTTCTTCGCGTATCTATCGGCGAATGCCTGCAACGCCTCGAGGCTGCCCGCATTGAAGGCCGCAAGCCAGTCATCAATGGCATCCTGCGCACGTGGATGTTCGCGCTCGGAAGGTGTTGCGCCAACTGCCGGAAACGCCGATGTGGCCACAAGGACCAAACAGGCTAGCGCATTGCAGAGAAACAGGCGTCCAACAGCCTTCATGGCAGTTCCTTTGCGGATATCCCTGGACGCATCCTAGACGATGGATCGGCCTGCCGCACCCACACTAGGGACTCTGCCGCAACACCTCAACGGTGACGTTGAATGCCTCGATGCGATGCCAGTCGCCCCGTTCGTGCGGCAGCGATTCCACGCCCATGCCGATCTGATACCGCACCGCGTCCGGACCTTCGCGCCAGTAATAGGGGGCACCGTTGCTCCAACCACAGCAGACATAGCGCAACGCAGGCAGACCGAATGTGGTGTGCAGATAGGCTTCGACCTGCACCGCTTGCGCGCCTGAAACGCGGTAGTGGGCTTCCATGGGTTTGATGTAGGACGCGTCATCCTGGCTGCAGCCTACGTACTGCAGTCCCGGAGGCTTCCGGCCCATCGCCTGCAGGAAATCCTGGCATTCGATATCAGGTCGCGCCAGGCCATCCGCGCGTCCCTGCACCTCCCACTCGGCCAACGCCTGCGCAGGCGTCTGTTGCGCAAGCACGCTGGCGCTGAACAAGGACGCCAGCAACAGGAAGCGTGCGGCATGCTGCGGCAATAGGAGAGGCATCCGGGGCGAATCCTTCGCATGAAGACACGGGAATACTGATCGATGCCATGCTATCGCCTCGCCATCGTCTGCTCGCTGAAACGCGCCACGCAGAAGTCCAGGAAGCTGCGCAGCTTGGGCGTCAGCTGGCGATCGCGCGGATACAGCAGGTTGATCCAGGTCGACATCGGCACGTAGTCCGGCAGCACCTCCACCAGTTCACCACGCGCCAGCGCGGCGGCAAGCATTTCGTAGGGCTGCAGGATCAACCCCAGTCCACCGACGGCCGCGGTCAGCAGCGGCTCCGCCTGATTGACCATGAAGCGGCTGGACACCGGGACGGTCAGCACGCTGCCATCGGCATCGCGGAAACTCCAGCGCGTGCGGATGATCGAATGCGCGAAGCCCAGGCACTCGTGCCGGCTCAGGTCATTGGGATGGGTGATGGCCGGGCGCGAAGCCAGATAGTCCGGCGAGGCACACAGGACCAGCGGATACGGCCCCAGCCGCCGTGCCACCAGCCCGCTGTCGGCCAGGTCACCGGTACGGAACACCAGGTCGTAGCCGTCCTCGACGATGTCCACCAGGCTGTTGGACAGGTTCAGATCGACCTGCACATCCGGGTACTGCTGCAGGTAAGCCACCACCGCCGGGCCGAGCGCGTGCACGCCGAAGGTGACCGGCGCACTGATGCGCAGGCGCCCCATCGGCCGTCCACGCGCCACTTCCGCCAATTGCTCGGCGCCCTCCACCTCCTCCAGGATCACCCGCGCCCGCGCCAGATAGGCCTGGCCAAAGTCGGTCAGGCTCTGCTTGCGCGTGGTCCGGTTGAGCAGACGCACGCCCAGGTGATGCTCCAGCGCCTGGATGTGCTTGCCGACCAGCTGCGGCGACAGGTCCAGTGCCTCGGCAGCCGCGGCGAAGGAGCCGACCTCGGCCACCTTGGCGAAGGTCCGCAAGGGAGCGATCAAGTCCATTGCAAACAATTGTTTTTCAATGAAACACCAGATTACTCCTTATTCTGGATGCAGACTACGCGCACAGTAGCGTCCACCTTTCCGCCGGCCCCAGCGCCGGCCTTGCCCAGGAGCCCCCCCCATGAGCCAGGTTGTCCGCATCCACGAATATGGCAGCGCCGATGTACTGCGCATCGACGACATCGATGTTCCCGCCCCCGCTGCCGATGAGGTCCAGATCCGGGTCAAGGCCATCGGCCTGAACCGCGCCGAGGTGATGTTCCGCAACGGCGCCTATCTGCAGGAAGCGCAGTTCCCCAGCCGGCTGGGCTATGAGGCCGCCGGCGTGGTCGAAGCGGTCGGCAGCGCGGTGAGCGGCTTCGCTGCTGGCGATGCGGTCAGCGTGGTGCCGCCACTGGATATCGCCCGTTGGGGCACCTATGGCGAACTGGCCAACGTGCCCGCGCGACTGGTGGTCAAGCATCCGCAGGCACTGGACTTTGAAACGGCGGCGGCGGTGTGGATGCAGTACGTCACCGCCTGGGGCGCGCTGCTGGAACAGGCACATCTGGCCGCCGGGGATTTCGTCATCATCACCGCCGCCAGCAGCAGCGTCGGCCTGGCCGCCATCCAGATCGCCAACGCCGTGGGCGCCACGCCGATCGCGGTCACCCGTGGCCCGGGCAAGCGCCAGGCGTTGCTCGATGCCGGTGCCGCCCACGTCATCGCCACCCAGGAGCAGGATCTGGTGGCCGAAGTGGCGCGCATCACCAACGGTGCCGGTGCCCGCGTGGTGTTCGATCCGATCGGTGGCCCGCAGTTCGTGCCGCTGACCGAAGCGATGGCCCGTGGCGGCATCCTGCTGGAATACGGCGCACTGAGCAGCGAACCCACGCCGTTCCCGTTGTTCAACGTGCTGGGCAAGTCGCTGACGTTGAAAGGCTATCTGTACTCGGAGATCGTCTCCGACGATGCCGCACTGGCCCGCGCCAAGGCGTTCATCGTCGATGGCCTGGACAAGGGCACGCTGGCACCGAGGATCGCCAAGGTGTTCCCGTTTGCGCAGATCCAGGAGGCTCACCGTTACCTGGAATCGAACGAACAGATCGGCAAGGTGGTGGTCACGGTGTAATCCAGCGTCATGCAATGGGGGCGGCCACAGCCCCCGTTGCGGTTACCTGGGCAACGCAAACGCCATCACGTAATCGCCGTTCGGTGTCTCCATGAAATGGTGGCCGCCAGCCATGATCACCACGTACTGGCGTCCGCCCTGCTCATACACCATTGGATTGGCCTGGCCGCCCGCCGGCAGCTTGGCATGCCACAGCTCCTTGCCGGTCTTCAGGTCGATGGCACGCAGCAGGTCATCGGTGGCAGCGGCGATGAAGATCAGGCCGCTGGCGGTCACCACCGAACCGCCATTGTTCGGCGTGCCGATCTCGATCGGCAGGCCGGAGCGGATGCCGAACGGTCCGTTGCCGCGCGCACTGCCGAACGGTCGGTCCCACAGCAGCTTGCCGGTGCGCAGGTCGATGGCACGGATGCCGCCATAGGGCGGCTGCTTGCACAGCAGGCCAGTGAACGGCAGCCGCCAGCCGGCGTTGACCTGGATGCCGTACGGCGTGCCCACCTGCGGATCGCCGGCCCCCTCGCCACCGCCCTTGTCGGCGCGCACTTTCTCGCGCGGCAGCCAGCCCAGCCGGTCGGCCTCCGCTCTCGGCACCAGCCGGTTGTAGTTGGGCATGTCGTTGTAGTTGGCCACGATCACGCCGCGGCGCGTATCGATGGACACGCTGCCCCAGTCCGAGCCGCCGTTGTAACCGGGGTACTCGATGGAATGGCGATCACTGCTTGGCGGCGTGTAGAAACCTTCGTAGTACGCCTTGCGGAACTGGATGCGGCAGACCAGCTGATCGATCGGGGTGATGCCCCACATGTCACGCTCGGTCAGGTCATGCTCGCGGCGCAGCGTGTGGTACAGCGAGAACAACTGGGTGGGAGAACGCTGCTCGGGCTCGACGCCACCCACCGGTACCTTGCGTTCTTCGGCAGCGGTCAGCAGCTGGCCGTTGCGGCGGTCGAGGATGTACATGTCGCCCTGCTTGGTTGGCAGCAGGATCGCCGGCACCTTGCCGGCCGCTGTCGGGTAGTTGATCAGGCTGGCCTGCGACCCCAGGTCGTAATCCCACACATCCTTGCGCACCGCCTGGAAATGCCACACCGGCTTGCCAGTGGCCACGTCGATCGCCACCAGCGAGGTCGCGTAGCGGTTCTGGTTTTCCGTGCGCGAGCCACTCCAGTAGTCGCCCGCGGAATTGCCCAGCGGCAGGTAGACCAGGCCCAATGCTTCATCACCGGTGGCGGTGGTCCACATGTTGGGGGTGCCGCGCGTATAGGTCTGCTCGCGCGGCGGCAGGCCGTTGCGGTCGGGCTGGTCCATGTCCCACGCCCAGCGCAGCTTGCCGGTGATGGCGTCGTACGCCTGGATCACGCCCGACGGCGCATCGCGGCGCTGTCCGTCCAGCACCTGGTGGCCGGTGACGATCACGCCGCGTACGATGGCCGGCGGCGAGTTGATTGATACGTAGCCGGGCGGCACCTCGCCCATGCCCAGGGTGATGTCGACCTGGCCGTTGTTGCCGAAATTCGCGCAGGGATGGCCGCTGTCCGCGTCCACCGCGATGATGCGACCGTCCAGCGTGCCTTCGATGATGCGTGCCCAGCACGCCGGACGGCTGCCCGGCGCAGCGCTGCGGGTGACGCTGGGCGGTGGCTCCGGCAGGGCCAGATCGGCGGCGACATCAGCCAATGCCGCATCGGCAATGGTCGGCGTGCTGGGCTGCTCGTAGTAGCTCACACCACGGCAGGCCGCGGTATAGGGAATCGAAGCGTCCTTCACCTTGGGGTCGAACCGCCACAGCTCCCTGCCGCTGGCGGCGTCGAGCGCGATCAGGCGATTGCGTGCGGTGCACAGGTACAAGCGGTCGCCAATCTTCAGCGGCGTGGTTTCCGCGCCCCAGCGCTTCTTGGGCATATCGCCGGTACGGAACTGCCAGGCAGGCTGCAGTGTGGTCACGTTGGCCGGAGTGATCTGCTGCAGCGGCGAGTAGCGGGTGCCGGCATTGCTGCGGCCCCAAGCGGGCCAGTCACCCTCGGCAGGTTGGTCGGCCGGCTGCAGGCCGGTGGTGTCGCGGGTCGGTTCGAGGCCGGCACTGGCCGCACCTTCCGGGAACGGTTGATGCCCATCCACTTCACCATGCGGCGCGAACGCGAGACCGAAGGCGGCCACGAACACCAGCATCAGCACGCCCGCCACGCTGCGCGACAGGCGTTTGGAGACCGGGTCGCGCAGCGTCGGTGCCAGCAAGGCCAGCACGATGCCGAGTGCAGTCACCAGGCCCAGCCGCGGCACCCAACGCCAGTAGTCGCTGCCCGACTCCCACCACGTCCACAGCAGCGTTCCAAGGAACACCAGCGCATACAGCAGTGCACCGCTGCGACGGTTGCAGAACAGCAGGATGCCGCTGGCCAGCAGGCCGAACCCGGCGATGGCGTAGTACGCCGAGCCGCCCAGGCTGAGCAGCCATGCGCCGAGCCCACCGATGACCAAGCCGAGCACGACCAGCAGCAGCGACAGGACGGTGACGAGAGGATGGCGGGGCGGAGGCGCGGAAGCAGACTGCGGCGTGGCGGACATCGTCGATCTCCGGGGGCAGCATGCGCCGTTATCCCACCGCCGATGTGAAGCGCGCGCGTATGCGCGAGCCTCGGATACGACGACGCCGGCCCAGGGCCGGCGTCGTCGGGTACCTCAAGCGCACGGCAGGATCACTCCTGCGCGGCATCCTCGCTGGCAGCAGCCGAGGCGCCGTCGGCCGCGGCCGGGGCGGCAGCGGCCACCTCGTCCTCGTCCTCGTCGATCGAGGCATCCATGCGCTCCACCGCCTGCAGCTTCTCGTCCTTGGACAGGCGGATCAGGGTCACGCCCTGGGTGTTGCGGCCGACACGGCTGATTTCCGAGCCACGCGTGCGCACCAGGGTGCCGCCATCGGAGATCAGCAGGACTTCGTCGCCCGACCCCATCAGCACTGCGGCGACCAGCTTGCCGTTGCGCTCGGTGGTCTGGATGCCGATCACGCCCTGCGTGCCACGACCCTTGCGCGGATAGTCCGGCAGCGGGGTGCGCTTGCCATAGCCGTTCTCGGTGGCGGTGAGGATGTACTGCAGGTTGGCGTCGTCGGCACCTTCGATCACCGCATCGCCATTGGCGACGGCTTCCTCGACACCGTTGTCGTCCTCGTTCTCATCCTCGTTGCCGCCAGCACTTTCGGCCACGATCAGGCTGACCACTTCTTCGCCGGCCGGCATCTTGATACCGCGCACGCCAGTGGCGGTACGACCCATCGAGCGGACCTTGTCTTCACCGAAGCGCACGGTCTTGCCGTTGGAAGCGAACAGCAGGATGTCGCGCTCGCCATCGGTCAGGCCGACACCGACCAGGGCATCACCCTCGTCGAGGTTGATCGCGATCTTGCCGCGGGCCAGACGGAAGGCGAATTCGCCCAGCGGGGTCTTCTTGACCGTACCGTTCTTGGTGGCGAAGAACACGAACTGGCCATCGGCGTACTCACGCACCGGCAGTACGGCCTGCACGCGCTCGCCCGGTTCCAGCGGAATCCAGTTGATGATCGGCCGACCGCGGGCGTTGGAACCGGCTTCGGGCAGCTGATAGACCGGCAGCCAGAACACCTTGCCCGAACTGGTGAAGGTCAGCAGCGTGTCATGCGTGTTGACCAGCCACAGCTGCTCGATGAAATCCTCTTCCTTGGTGGACGCTGCACTGCGGCCACGACCACCACGGCGCTGCGCGCGGTACACGCTCACCGGCTGGCGCTTCACGTAGCCGGCATGCGACACGGTGACCACCACGTCTTCCGGCGCGATCAGGTCGAGGATGTCCAGGTCTTCTTCGCTGTGGCGGATTTCGGTACGACGCTCGTCGCCGAACTCGGCCTTGACGCTGATCAGCTCTTCGCGGATCACCTGCAGCAGGCGATCAGGATCTTCCAGGATGTGGATCAGCCCGGCGATCACTTCCAGCAGCTGCTTGTACTCTTCGGTCAGGCGGTCCTGCTCCAACCCGGTCAGGCGGTGCAGGCGCATTTCCAGGATCTGGGTGGCCTGGATCTCGGTCAGCTGGTAGCCGCCTTCGATCAGGCCCACACCCTTGGGCAGGTCATCCGGACGCGAGGCTTCGGCACCGGCAGCGCCCAGCATCGAGCCGACCAGGCCCGGTTCCCAGAGGCGTGCGAGCATCCGCTCGCGCGCTTCACCGGGGTTCGGCGAGGTCTTGATCAGTTCGATCATTTCGTCGATGTTGGCCAGCGCGACGGTCAGGCCTTCCAGCACGTGCGCACGGGCGCGCGCCTTGCGCAGCTCGAACACGGTGCGGCGGGTGACCACTTCGCGACGGTGGCGGACGAACGCCTCCAGCATCTGCTTGAGGTTCATCAACTGCGGACGGCCATCGACCAGCGCCACCATGTTGATGCCGAACACCGATTCCATCTGGGTCTGCTGGTACAGGTTGTTCAGCACAACCTCGGCAGATTCACCGCGCTTGATCTCGATGTAGATGCGCATGCCGTCCTTGTCGGACTCATCGCGCAGCTCGCTGATGCCTTCGATCTTCTTTTCCTTGACCAGCTCGGCGATCTTCTCGATCAGACGCGCCTTGTTCACCTGGTAAGGAATTTCAGTGACGATGATCGATTCGCGGCCATTGTCGGCCACTTCGATGTCCGCCTTGGCACGGATGCGCACACGGCCACGGCCGGTGCGGTAGCCAGCGATGATGCCGGCGGTGCCGTTGATGATGCCCGCAGTCGGGAAATCCGGGCCCGGGATGTACTCCATCAGGCCGTCGACATCGATTTCCGGATTGTCGATCAGCGCGATGCAGGCGTTGATCGATTCGGTCAGGTTGTGCGGCGGGATGTTGGTGGCCATGCCCACCGCGATACCGGCCGAACCATTGACCAGCAGGTTCGGGAACCGGGTCGGCATGACCGTCGGCTCCAGTTCCTTTTCGTCGTAGTTGGGCTGGAAATCGACGGTTTCCTTGTCGATGTCCGCCATCAGCTCGTGCGCAAGGCGCGACATGCGCGCCTCGGTGTATCGCATCGCCGCAGCGGAGTCGCCGTCGACCGAACCGAAGTTACCCTGGCCATCGACCAGCATGTAACGCAGCGAGAACGGCTGCGCCAGGCGCACCAGCGTGTCGTACACCGACTGATCGCCATGCGGGTGGTACTTACCGATGACGTCACCGACGATACGCGCCGACTTGAAGTAGGGCTTGTTGCTGTGTGCGTTGAGTTCATTCATCGCAAACAGCACACGACGATGCACCGGCTTGAGGCCATCGCGCGCATCTGGCAGCGCGCGGCCCACGATCACGCTCATGGCGTAATCGAGGTAGCTCTTGCGCATCTCGTCTTCCAGGTTGACCTGGATGATTTCCTTGGCGGTTTCTGCCATTCGGGTTCCGTTGTCTGGTAGCGGTCCAGTCCGGCACATCCGCCCGTGGGTGGTCGCGCCGGAACCTCGATTCAACCTGTGGATACTACCACAACAGGCCGTTTTCCGCCTCCCTTTACGGGGATTTTACCGGCACAAATCAGGAACTTAGGGGTTGCTGCCGGCCAGCGGCCGGCACTACCGGGGCGCAGGTCGGTAGATCCACGCCATGCGTGGATGGGACCCGCCAGGGGTCAGCCCCCCCCCTCGTGCGGAAATGGATCCGCCCCGTGCCGCGTCAGCCGCCGAAGGCGGTGCGCATGTTCTCGACAGTGGGGTTCAGGATCACGCCACGCTCGGTCACGATGGCATCGATCAGCTCACCCGGGGTCACGTCGAACACGGGATTCCAGGCGGCGATGCCCTCGGCCACGGTGCGGGTGCCACCCACGCCGTACAGCTCGCCCGAGTCGCGCTGCTCGATCTCGATCTGGCTGCCGTCCACGGTTTCCATGTCCACTGTGGAAGACGGAGCCACGACCATGAACTTCACCCCGTGGTGGCGGGCGGCGATGGCCAGCTGATAGGTGCCGATCTTGTTGGCGGTATCGCCATTGGCGCAGATGCGGTCGGCACCGACGATCACCCACTGCACGGCCCCGGTCTTCATCAGGTGCGAAGCCGCAGAGTCGGCGATCAGGGTGGCGTCGATGCCATCCTGCTGCAGTTCCCATACGGTCAGGCGCGCGCCCTGCAGCCACGGCCGGGTCTCGCCGGCGAACACGCGGGCGATGCGATGCTGGGCCATGCCGGCACGGATCACCCCCAAGGCGGTACCGAAGCCAGCGGTGGCCAGCGAGCCGGTGTTGCAGTGGGTCAGCACGCCGCTGCCGGACTCGATCAGCCCAGCACCCAGCGCGCCCATGTGGCGGTTTGCGGCCAGGTCTTCCTCTGCGATGGCCTGCGCCTCTGCCTCCAGCAGCGCCTTCCAATCGGCACCGGCGGCACTCAGGCAACGACGCATGCGCGCCAGTGCCCAGGCAAGGTTCACTGCGGTCGGGCGCGAAGCATTCAGGCGCTGCAGGGCCGGTTCCAGCTGCTGCAGCGCATGCACGCCATCGTCGGCCTGCACGTCACGCGCGGCCAGTACCACGCCCCAGGCCGCGGCAATACCAATCGCCGGCGCGCCTCGCACGGTCAGCGCATGGATCGCCGCAGCAACCTCGTCACTGTCATGGCAGACCACGTGTTCAACCACGAACGGCAGCTTGCGCTGGTCCAGCAGTTGCAGGGCATCACCGGTCCAGAGGATCGGTCGGATGTGGTCGTAACGGGCGTAGTCGATGTCGGAGGCAGTGTTCATGGGCCCATTGTAGGGCCACGCCCGGCGTGGTTGGAGCCTGCCCGGGCTCAATTCACCGAGAATTCCGCGCGGCAGCCGCCGTCCACCCAGATCCCGTTGCGGTTCCAGCCCCAGGTGTTGCCTTCCTCGCACGGGGTGCTGGACAGCTGCTCGGTGACGACCGCTCCGACAGAGATGCTGGCACCGCAGAAGCGGCGCTTCTTCGACTTCGATTCGCAGGTCAGGCGCCTCGGCACGTCAACGAAACGACCCTCGTCATCGGCGACTTCGAAATCGCCCTGGCAACCACGCGTGGTCCAGACTTCGTTGCGCTTGTAGCCCCAGCCCTGCCCCTCCCGGCACGGAAGCACCGACAACTGGCGCAGCAGGCGCACCGGGGCACCATCAAGCCGCACCGGGCAGCTCTGCGGACGGCCGTTCGACTCACAGCGCACCACACGGCGGACCAGGCGCTTGCCCTGGCTGCTGGCCGGCGCCGCCGCACCCGGCGCGGGGCGCGCACGGAATTCGGCACGGCAGCCAAGAGTGACCCACACGCCACTGCGGTCGGTCCCCCACTCGCTGCCGCGGATGCAGCTGTTGCTGGACAGCTGACGGACCAGGTCGATGCCGTTGCTGACATCGATATCGCAGTGCACCCAGGCCATGTCACGCGATTCGCAGGTCACCACTTCGCCGTCATAGCCGGTCTGCTGGGCCAACGCAGACGACGGTGCGAACGCCCCCCATATCGCGAGGGAGTACACCGGTGCAGCGACAACCGCGAACCACTTGACCAAAGGCTTCCCCACGAGACTGGATGAACTGCCATGCCAGTGTGAGGCACGTGGGATGATGAGAGCATCATCCTGCTTGCTGAATCAAGCGCGAAAACCGTCGATTCCGTTCAGCCTGAAGATTTCGGAAAAACCCGGAAAACTCAGGCGTGGGCAAAATCGTAGGCCAGCACATCGGCGATGCGCGGCGTGCGGTTCATGGCCATCAGCAGGCGATCGATGCCCACCGCCACGCCGGCGCAGGCCGGCATCGACGGCAACGCCGCCAGCAGCGCCTCGTCCAGCGCTGGCTGCACCTGCCCGCGCGCGTGCCGACGCTGCAGATCACCCTGGAAGCGCGCACGCTGCTCCTGCGCGTCATTCAGCTCGTGATAGCCGTTGGCCAGTTCCACTGAACCCAGGTACAACTCGAAACGCTCGGCCAACGGCGGCGTACCGGCACGGATGCGTGCCAGCGCGGCCTGGCTGGCCGGCCAATCGTGGACCACGGTCATGACCGCGTCATCGAAGTGCGGTTGGATGTGATGGGTCATCAGCAGGTCCAACCAATCGTCACGGGTCAACCCGACCGGATCGATATGCACGTCGCCGAGTGCGGCACGCAGCGCGGCTTCATCGGCATCGAACGGATCCACGCCTACGTACTGCTGGAACAGTTCGCGATAGCTCATCACCCGCAGGCGGGCACTGCGCCCGACCAGCGCCAATGCCTGGCCCACCAGCTCGGCGGTTTCCTGCACCAGGCGATGGTGATCCCAGCCGACCCGGTACCACTCCAGCATGGTGAACTCCGGATTGTGGCGGCCGCCAGCTTCGCCGTTGCGGAACACACGGCCCAGCTCATAGCAGTCGCCGACGCCTGCAGCGAGCAGGCGCTTGAGCGGATACTCCGGTGAGGTTCGCAGCCAGCGCCGGCGGCCACCGGCATCGACATGCCCGGTGAAGTCGGTGTGGAAGCTGTCGATGTTGGGTTCGGTATTGCCGGCCACCGACAGGATCGGGGTTTCCACTTCCAGCACATCGCGCTCGGCGAAGAAGCGGCGCACCAGCGCGTTCAGCGCGGCCCGCTGCTGCAGCGCGCGCAACAGGGCCTCGCTCACAGGATGCCCTCCGGACGCGGATGGTCCAGCGGCAGGGTGAGCAGGTCGCGGGTGTCATCGATGTAACCGCTGGCCAGGTACAGGCGACGGGCCAGTTCGTTGTGGTGGTTCACTTCCAGGCGCAGGCGACTGACGCCTCGCCCTCGTGCGCGCTGTTCACAGATGGCCAGCGCCCGCTTGCCACGGCCACGACCGCGCGCGCGATGGCTCAGGTACAGCTCGTCCAGCAGCATGAAGTGGCCACCCTGTTCCAGGCTGAAGCCCATTGCGATCACCGCGTAACCCACTACGTCACCCGCCTCGTCCAGCCACAACAGCACTTCGCCATTGCGCGGATCGGCCAGCAGCGCATCCACGCCGCGACGCACGCGTGCGTCGTCGAAGTCAATCTTGTCTTCGGCATAGAACTCGCGCATCAGCGCAATCAACAACTCCTCATCGGCGCGGGTAGCCAGGCGGAAGTCCAGCGGGGCGGTCTGCATCGGTATTCCTTCGTGTTTCATGCCGGGCGCAGGCGCGCCGGGCGGGGGCTTCATTCGTGTTCGGCGAGATAGGCCAGCAGGCGGTCTTCGTCCCACACCGGCACACCCAGCGACTGCGCCTTGTCCAGCTTGGAACCGGCTTCGGTACCGGCCACCACGAAGCTGGTCTTCTTCGAGACACTGCCGGAGACTTTGGCACCCAGTGCTTCCAGGCGCTCCTTGGCGGCATCGCGGGTTAGCTGGGCCAGGGTGCCGGTCAGCACCACGGTCTGCCCATCCAGCGGACCGGACACGACCTCGGCCAGCGCCGGTGCCTTGGCCAGGATCTGCTGCATCGCCTTCTCGGCCGCCAGCAGCATGGCGCCATGGCCCTCGGCATCGAGCCACTCGGCCAGGCCTCGCGCGGTGTCGTCGGGCAGACCGGCGTTGACGAACTGGCCATGCTCGGCGTCGAGCACGGCCTGCGCGCTTGGCAGCGCAGTCACCAGCTTCTCGGCGCGCAGGCGGGTGATGCCGGGAATTTCCGACTCGACCAACAGCTGCGCCAGATCCAGGCCCTCGCGCAGCTTGGCGCTGGGTGCATGCACATCGCTGATCCGTACCTGGCCAACCTGCAGCAGGTCATCGATGGCCTGCTGGTTGCCCTGCTGCTCGAAGAAGTGGCCGAGCGAACGGGCCACTTCGCCACCGATGTCCGGCACACGCTTGAACAACGGCCACGGCAGGTGGCGGATCAGCTCCAGGTCACCGAACCACTGCGCCAGCGCCTTGGCGGTGCTCTCGCCAACGTGTTCGATGCCCAGTGCGAACAGCAGGCGTTCGAGCGTGGCAGCACGGCTGGCGTCAATCGCCGCGATCAGGTTGTCGGCCCACTTGGTGGCGATCTTCTTCGTGTTCCATTCGAAGCTGGCCGGCTGCACCAGCGCCTGCGCGCGCCAGCCCGGATCGCTGCCATCCAGCTTGAGCACGGCGTTGAGTACCACGCCGCTGCCTTCGGCCGGCAGGTGCAGCTTCAGCGCGGCAGCCAGTGCAGATGGGTCCTCCGCATCCAACACCAGTTTCAGGTGCAGCAGCTGGTCGCGACTGAGCCGATACAGGTCGGCCACGCTCTTGACGATCCCGGCGTCAACCAGGGTTTCGATGTACTTGTCGCCCAGGCCATCGATGTCCATCGCACGGCGCGAGGCGAAGTGCGCAATGGCTTCCTTGCGCTGCGCCGGGCAGGACAGTTCGCCGGAACAACGCCAGGCTGCCGCCCCCTCCTCGCGCACGATTTCCGAACCGCACACCGGGCAGCGCGTCGGCATCTGCCACGGCGTGGTGCCCTGCGGGCGACGGTCGAGGATGACGCTGACCACTTCCGGGATCACGTCACCGGCACGACGCACGATCACGCTGTCACCCACCCGTACATCAAGGCGCGCGATCTGGTCGGCGTTGTGCAGGGTGGCGTTGGACACGATCACCCCGGCCACCGCCACCGGCGCCAACCGTGCAACCGGCGTGGCCGCACCGGTACGGCCGATCTGGATCTCGATCGCCTCCACCGTGGTGCTCTGTTCCTGTGCCGGGAACTTGTGCGCGATGGCCCAGCGCGGGGCACGCGAGACAAAGCCCATGGCCTGCTGGCCGGCGCGGTCATCCAGCTTGTAGACCACGCCGTCGATGTCGAATGGCAGGCCGTCGCGACGCTCGCCGATATCACGGTAGTAGCCGAGCAGGCCGTCGGTGCCTTCCACCACCTTGCACAATTCACTGACCGGGAAGCCCCAGGCACCGAGCTGGGCCAGCGTACCCGAATGGGTGTCGGGCAGCTCGCCGCCCTGCACTTCGCCGGTGCCATAGGCAAAGAAACTCAGCCTGCGCTGTGCGCTGATCTTCGGGTCGAGCTGGCGCAGCGAACCAGCCGCAGCGTTGCGCGGATTGGCCAGCACCTTGCCGCCCTGCAGGCGTGCACGTTCGTTGTAGGCCTCGAAGTCGGCGCGGGCCATGTAGACCTCGCCGCGCACTTCCAGCACGTCCGGCCAGTCCTTGCCGTGCAGGCGTTTGGGAACATCTCCAATCTCGCGCAGATTGGCGGTCACGTCCTCGCCGGTGCTGCCATCGCCGCGGGTCGCGCCCAACACGAAATGCCCCTCTTCGTAGCGTAGGCTGATCGCCAGTCCGTCCATCTTCGGTTCGGCCGAGAACCGCAGGCTGCGACGCCCCAGGCGCTCATCGATACGGCGTACGAAGTCGGCCACTTCCTCATCACTGAAGGCATTGGACAGCGACAGCATCGGCACCGCATGACGCACCTCGGCGAAGCGACCGGACGGACGCGCACCGACCTGCTGGGTCGGGCTGTCGGCACGGGCCAGTTCCGGATGCTCGCGCTCCAGCGACTCCAGCTCGCGCACCATCCGGTCGTAGTCGACGTCGGGGATCTCCGGCGCATCCAGCTCGTGGTAGGCGCGGTTGGCCTGGGCGATCTGCCGGCGAAGGTCTTCGGCGCGTTCGGCGGGGCTGGGGCTCATCGGGATCCGGTGGTTCTGGGATGGCAGGGGATTCTACCGTGCCCGGGCGTCAGGCCCTGTAGTGCCCACGCCTTTGCAGCGTCGAGCCGTGCTCGACGGGCGTTCTCCGCTCCGGCAGGTGCCAACCTTGGTTGGCACGTCTGCAGTCGAGCCACGCTCGACTCTACAGAACCCCATCCACGCATGGCGTGGATCTACCGGAGGGGTGCCGACGTGCATCCGTCGGGGTGGGTGCCGACGTGCATCCATCGGGGTGGGTGCCGACATGCATCCATCGGGGTGGGTGCCGACGTGCATCCATCGGGGTGGGTGCCGACGTGCATCCATCGGGGTGGGTGCCGACGTACATCCATCGGGGTGGGTGCCGACCGTTGGTCGGCACGCCAGAACCGCCGCGCTTACCAGCGCGGGGTCTTGGTCAGCGGCGGCGCCTGGTGCTGGCGGTCATAGGCACGCAGTTCATCGCGGATGTGTGCGATGCGCTGGCGGCCCAGGGCATTGCGGCTGTCATCCAGCACCACGCCGTCGAGCAGTTCGGCCATGCGCTGCACGGTCGGCAGCATCTTCTCCCACGCATCCAGCGCGGTCAGCGGCGCCGGCAGGGTCAGGAAGAAGGCGATGGCCGGGGTCTCCATGGCGCGGATGTTGGCCATGTCGAAGCTGCCCGGATTGATGACGCTGGCCATCGAGAAGATCGGTCCACGCTCGGGGTAACCCTCCACCAGGCGATGGAACACGTTCATATGGCCGAACACCAGGCCGGTCTTCTCGGCAGCCACCACGATGTCCTCGCCACGCAGCTGCTCACCGGCGCGGGCCGCCACCAGCAGCGAAACGATCTTGTCGAAATCCTGAGTGGCGCGCTTGCCGAGGTCGCTGGCCGCGCCCAGATCGGTGTCGGGCAGGCCGAGCTCGGCCTGCTCGCCTTCCCCGCCCATGCCGGGTTCAATGCGGCCATCGGCCACGGGTATGCCGTCGTCGCCCAGCACCGGCTCGCGACGTTCGCCGCTGGTCGGTTCCGCGCCTTCCACGCGACGCCCCTGGGGCTTCTTTTTCGGACGGCCAAACAGGAAGATCGCGGCGATCAACAGCAGGCCGGCGGCCAGGATGCCGATGCGCAACAGTGCCGTGTCGGACATTCGATAGGTTCTCCGGCTAGTTCATTCAGGTAACTAGGATGGCACGTCAGGCCGCGCCCGCCAATCGTGCAGCTTCTTCCAGGTCCACGCTGACCAGGCGGCTGACGCCCGGCTCGCGCATCGTCACGCCCGACAGCTGGTGCGCAGCCTCCATCGTCGCCTTGTTATGGCTGACGAACAGGAACTGCACTTTCTCGCTCATTTCCTTGACCATGTTCGCCAGGCGGCCGACGTTGGCCTCGTCCAGCGGCGCGTCCACTTCGTCCAGCAGGCAGAACGGCGCAGGATTCAGCTGGAAGATGGCAAACACCAGCGCCACGGCGGTCATCGCCTTCTCGCCACCGGACAGCAGCGAGATGCTGGACACGCGCTTGCCCGGCGGGCGCGCCATGATGGTCACGCCAGTGTCGAGCAGGTCTTCACCGGTCAGTTCCAGATAGGCATGGCCGCCGCCGAACAGGCGCGGGTACAGCGCCTGTACGCCGGCATTGACGCGGTCGAAGGTGTCCTTGAAGCGGCCGCGGGTCTCGCGGTCGATCTTGCGGATGGCATCTTCCAGGGTCTCCAGCGCAGTGGTCAGGTCCACATGCTGGGCATCCAGGTACTCCGAACGCTGCGAAGCTTCCCCGTACTCGTGGATGGCGGCGAGGTTGACCGGCTCCAGCCGGCGCATGCGGCCGTCGATCTGGTGCACGGCCTGCTCCCAGTCCCCAAGGCGGGCGTCTTCGGGCAACGCGTTGAGCACATCCGGCATCACGAAACCGGCCTTCTCCACTGCGGCCTGCAGGGTATCGGCACTGAGCACCAGCGCCTGCTGGTCCAGCTTGCGCTGCGAAATGCGCTCACGCTGGGCCAGTGCCTGTTCGTCGCGCTGATGGCGGGTCTGTTCGTAATTGCGCAGCTCGGCGTCGATGCCGTCCAGCAAGGTGCGCGCCTCGGTCAGCACGCGGTCGGCCCGTACACGCTCTTCCAGTGCATTCTGATGCTCGGCCTGCAGCGATTCGACCGGCGAATCCCCCTCATCCAACTGAGAGTGCAGTTCGCCAAGACGTGAATCAAGCTGCCCGCGCTGGGTGCCCATGCGCTCCAGCGCCTGGCTCAGTGAGGCCAGCTGCGCCCGCTGCGATTCCAGGGTCAGGGCCAGCGAATGCGAACGTTCACGCACCGCACGTGCGGCGTCGCGGGCCAGGTCGCGAGCCTCGGTCAGCTGGCGGCGCTCGCCCTCCAATCCCTGCCGGATCGATTCCAGATCGCCCATGCTGCTGACTGCGTTTTCCAACCGCGAGCGCGCTTCACGCGCCTGCTCGTTGTTGGCGTCCAGCGTTTCCTGCAGCTGCTTCAGCTCGCCTTCGATACGATCGATGCGCGTGCGTGCGGCTTCCACCTTGCCTTGCTGGCCCTGCAGCTGGCCAGCCAGTTCAGAGACTGCACGATGGGCCTGGTACAGCGCACGCTGCGCGTCTTCGCGCTGCTGTTCGGCTGCCTGCAACTGCTCGCGGAAACCGCTCAGCTGCTCTTCCAGCTCGGCCTCGCGGTCCTGCAGCTGCTCGATCTGCTCACGCAGCTCGTTGATTTCCCGCTCGCGCAGCAGCGCGCCCTGCTCGGCCGCACCGGAGCGCGATACACGCACCCAGCCCTGGCCCAGGCGCTCGCCGCCCAGGGTGATGATCGAATCGCCTTCAGGCAGGCTGGCCTGCAACGCCTTCGCCTCGGACAGGTCCTTGGCAGCATGCAGGTGCGCCAGCAGGCGACGGATCGCCGCCGGTCCGCGCACGCGCGCAGCCAGTGAGGTCGGTGCGACCTTCAGCTCGGCGCCATTGTTGGCGACCAGCGCAATATGACCGTCGCCGAGTTCGCCCAGGGCATCGACCAGGCTGGCCGGGTCATCGACCAGCACGCCTTCGATCAACTGACCCAGTGCGCTCTCCACCGCGTTTTCCCAGCCGGCATCAACGTCCAGGCGCTCGCCGACACGCGCCGCCGAATCCAGCCCGCGCGCCTTCAGCCAGGCGACGGCAGCGCCCTGCTCCTGGCCAAACGCAGCCTGCTGCAGGGCTTCCAGCGAGGCCAGGCGACCACGCAGGCCATTGGCCTGCTTGCGCAGCTCGGCCAGTTCGTTCTGGCCATTGCGCTGCTGCTCCTGCACCTCAGCCACGCCCTGCTTGCGCTGCTCGACGTCTTCGCTCAGTTCGTCCAGCGCGGTCTTCTGCGTGTCGTGCTGCAGGTGCAGCTGCTCGAAGGCCTCTTCCAGTGCATCCACGTCCAGCCCGGCGCGCTCGGCGGCCAGGGCTTCACGGCGACGATCGGCGTCAAGGGTCTGCTTGTCGAGATAGTCCACGCGGGTACGCTCGACATCGCCGGCGCGCGAGGCTTCCGAACTCTGCGAAGTGTGCTGCTCCCAGCGCTGCTGCCAGCTGGTCAGCCGGTCTTCGGCCTCACGCAGGCTTTCCTGCTTGATCTCGTTCTCTTCCTGCAGTTCTTCCAGCTGTGGGGTGGCGGCCTCCACCGCTTCGCGCAGCACCATCAGCTTGGCCTCGTCGCCACTGATGTGCTGGCCCAGTTCGGCCAGTGCCTGGCGGGTTTCATCGCGCGCCTTGTGCAGGCGCTGCGACAGCTCGCGCTGGTGCTGGATCTGCTGTTCCACACGCGCCAGCGTGCTGCCGACCTGGTAGACCGCAGCCTGCGCGGTATTGAGCGCGTCGGCAGCCTCTTCGCGACGCACGCGCGAGGTCTCGATGCGCGCTTCGGCATCGCGCTGGTCGGCGATCAGCTGCTGAAGCTTGGTTTCTTCCTGCGACAGCCCTTCGCGCAGCTTCGAAAGCCGGCCATCAAGACCGCGGAATTCCAGCGCCTTCCACTCCGCATCCTTGACCCGGCGCTCTTCCTGCAATGCCTGATACTGCTCTGCCTGGCGGGCCTGGCGCTTGAGATGCTCCAGCTGCTTGCTGATTTCATCGCGCAGGTCACCCAGCCGGTCCAGGTTCTCGCGGGTGTGGCGGATGCGGGTCTCGGTTTCCTTGCGGCGCTCCTTGTACTTGGAGATGCCGGCCGCCTCTTCCAGGTACACGCGCAGGTCTTCCGGGCGCGCTTCGATGATCTGGCTGATCATGCCCTGCTCGATGATCGAGTAGCTGCGCGGGCCCAGGCCGGTGCCGAGGAACAGGTCGGTGATGTCGCGGCGGCGGCACTTGGTGCCGTTGAGGTAGTAATTGCTGGTGCCGTCGCGGCTGACCGTACGCTTGACCGAGATCTCGTTGAACGAGGCGTACTCGCCCGAGATCGTGTGGTCGGAGTTGTCGAAGATCAGCTCGACGGTGGCCTGCGAGACCGGCTTGCGGGCGTTGGAACCGGAGAAGATCACGTCGGTCAGCGAGTCGCCACGCAGGCGGCTGGCCGAGCTCTCGCCCATGACCCAGCGCACGGCGTCGATGATGTTCGACTTGCCGCAGCCATTGGGCCCCACCACGCCGGTCATATTGGTCGGCAGGTGCAGCGTGGTCGGATCGACGAACGACTTGAAGCCGGACAGCTTGATCGTGGAAAGACGCATGGCGTGATTGGGTTCCAACAGGCGCCCTAGGGGCGTCCGTATTGTGGATGTCAGGTCAGCCAGCACCTCAAGCCATTGATTTCAAAAGAATTCAATGAAGCCAAGGGTGACACAATGGAATGAGTATAACGGCGCGAATGTTCCACGGGCGGGATGACCGGCTCTGAGCGCGCTTGAAATGGGTCCAGATGTCGCTTTGCGCCTGGCGCGACGGATTTCCAAGCCACCGATCAAATCGCAAGTCCTTGATATTTATTGATTATTGGACCGAGTCACAGCCCTGCACATCAGAAGCCGTGCAGGATAGGGGGGATGTATCGACCGCTTTTATTTACCCACGCCGACGACGCGATGACCGCTCCCGTGCTCGGCGGGACCGCTTGGCTGGATGCCCTTACCCCTTGGCCAACCAGCATCCATGGACACGCACTGCTTCACCTGGCCAGTTTTCCAGCCGCATTCATTCGAAGCCACGTCGCCGGACTGTACATCGCGCCTGGGCTGAGCATTTCGGTCTTCACGCCATATATCACCTCGGGCGAGCAGAGATTCGAAGAAGTCATGGACCAGGGCGGTCGCGTGGTCGTTCACTGGTCTGGGCATGAACCAAGAGACTCTCCCTGCGCGCCGATTGGGCCACTCCGCATTTGTGCCGGGATGGCGCTGAGTGAGGGCGAAACACCTCACGGAACTTCGAAAATTGGTGGACGGCCTTACTGGCTGCAGGATGACGAATCGGAAGACCAGGCGTTCGTCCTTCAGTTCGACGACTTCGATCTTGATAAGGCAGCCCCGACACATCAAGGAATCCTGATCGGCGGGATGGGCTATCTGTTGCTTGATCGCAACATTCCTTCACCTTCGATGGACTGCGGTCGATTTGTCGTCCAAACCACTTGAGAGACAGGCCAAGTCAGTTGCCCGACCTCGGCCGGCCATGACTCATCAGACCGGACAAGAACAGGTCATCGCTGGCTCGGCCCTCAACGCCATCGGACTCATCCATGTACAGAGAACTTGTATTCGAAAATTATGGCCAAGCTCCGGGCTGCGCTTTCTTGGGAGGCGCCCCATACCTGTCTCCCGATACTTCTTGGCCTTGCGACGCCAAAGGAAAGCCAATGCTTCATCTTGCAAGCTTGCCTGCGCCCTTCATTCAAACGCATACCCCGAAGATCGCAATCAGAGCTCACCTCTGCGTGTCGATCTTCACGCCTTATGACGTTATTGATGATGCCTACATCGAAACCGCTCTACTGACTGGCGGCCGTGTCATCGCTTACGCGCCCCACGAACCCGGCGCAGACAGCGCAACACTTCCTTTTAAACCGCGCCTGATCACCACCGCCGCAGCCTCCATCCCGGACGACGCCGACAACGGAATCGCCAAGATCGGTGGAACTCCCGCTTGGCTTCAGGACGATTGCGCTGAAGGGCGGGAGTTCATCCTCCAGATCAACGGTTCCCGATTGAACCGGGCAGCACCCACACATCGAGGAATCCTCGCCGGTGGAATGGGCTATCTATTGCTTGAACGCAACATTCGCGCGCCTTCAATGGACTGCGGTCGATTCGTCATCCAGACCACCTGAGCAACCAGTCGAGCATGGCTCGACTCCACATACCCGGCGATCGCCCAAAACAAAACGGGCACCCTTGCGGGCGCCCGTTCTGCGGTGATTCCAGGCCTTGCGGCGTGGGATCAGGCCTTTTCGGCTTCGACCACAACCTTGACGGTGGTTTCAACGTCAGCGTGCAGGTGCACCAGGACGTCGTACTCACCGATGTTGCGGAAGGCGCCTTCGCCCAGGATGACTTCGCTCTTGTTCAGCTCAAGGCCGGCAGCGGTGAAGGCATCAGCGATTTCGCGGGCGCCGACCGAGCCGTACAGCTTGCCTTCGGTCGAAGCGTTGGCGGCGATGGTCACGCTCGCGCCTTCCAGCTTGGCCTTGCGGGCGTCAGCGTCGGCGTGGATGGCCTGGGCCTTGGCTTCGTAGTCGGCGCGCTTGGCTTCGAACTCGGCCTTGTTGCTCTCGGTGGCCGGCACGGCCTTGCCCTGCGGCACGAGGAAGTTACGGCCGTAGCCCGGCTTCACGTCGACCAGGTCGCCCAGGTTGCCGAGGTTGGTGACTTTCTGCAGAAGGATCAGCTGCATGGTATTGCTCCAGATAAGTTATTCGTTAGCGAGGCGAGGCCCCGCAACAATGGCTGTCCGAATAGCTGGCACAGGGAGGCGGCACAGGGCCGCCCCGCCGGCATCAGATGTCGTGGTTGTCGGTGTACGGGATCAGGGCCAGGAAGCGAGCGCGCTTGACGGCGG
The DNA here is from genome assembly GCF_051861585.1 of Stenotrophomonas sp. ATs4. NCBI lineage: Bacteria > Pseudomonadati > Pseudomonadota > Gammaproteobacteria > Lysobacterales > Lysobacteraceae > Stenotrophomonas > Stenotrophomonas sp. ATs4. The sequence continues at coordinate 68,489 of NZ_JBLYPK010000012.1, forward strand.
TCGCCAGCTGACGCTGGTACTTCGACTTGGTACCGGTGACGCGGCTCGGCACGATCTTGCCGTTCTCGGTCAGGTACTGGCGCAGGGTGTTGAGATCCTTGTAATCGATCTCCTTGACACCTTCGGCGGTGAACTTGCAGAACTTGCGGCGACGGAAGAACTTGGACATGTCAGTGCTCCTTAGGCGGCCGAAGCGGCGTCGTCGCCGGCATCGTTGTCAGCGGCGGGGGTGGTTTCGCCTTCTTCGTCATCACGACGACGACGCTCACCACGCTCGGGCTTGTCGCCCTTCTCGTCCTTGCTCTTCATGATCAGCGACTGCTCGGTGTCAGCCTCGTCACGCTTGATGACCAGGTTGCGCAGCACGGCGTCGTTGAAGCGGAAGCTCTCGGTCAGCTCGTTCAGCACGGCCTGGTCGGCTTCGATGTTCAGCAGCACGTAGTGCGCCTTCACCAGGTTCTGGATCGGGTACGCCAGCTGGCGGCGGCCCCAGTCTTCCAGACGGTGGATGGTGCCGTTGCCGTTCTCGACCAGCGACTTGTAGCGCTCGATCATGGCCGGGACCTGCTCGCTCTGGTCCGGGTGGACCATGAACACGATTTCGTAATGACGACTCATGTTTTTCTACCTTTCGGATGTGGCCCTCATGGGCCGGACAGCCCCCCGCCGTTGATACCGCGGTGGGGCAAGGGATCCTGCCAGGCAGGCAGGAAGCCGCGCATTATGGCGCAGATGGGGGTGCCGGGCAACCGGGGGTGCCCTGGAGCTCCTGAACCGGGTGCCCTGCACCCGTGCCGACCAAGGTCGGCAACTACCCAAGCGGGGCTCAGGCTTTGTCGGTGTCGGTGGTGAAGCTCTCGCCGCAACCGCACTCGGCAGTGGCGTTCGGGTTGCTGAACGTGAAGGTCTCGCTCAGGCCGTGCTTGCCGAAGTCGATCACGGTGCCGTCCACCAGCGCCAGGCTCTTGGCATCGACGTAGATCTTCACGCCGTCCTGGTCGAACACGGTATCGCCCTCGCGCTCGTCGCGCGCCAGGTCGGTGATGTGGCCCCAGCCGGAGCAGCCGGTCTTGGTCACGCCAAAACGCAGGCCCAGCGCGCCGGGGGTCTGGGCGACAAAGCGCTGCACGCGCTCAAAGGCAATGGGGGTCAGGCTGACGGCCATGGGGCTACTCCAGAGGTACGGGGACATTATAAGGTGCCGATGGCGCGAAAAATGCCTCGCAAGCAGAACGCTGCAACCGGTAAACTCCCGTGTTCACAGATCGAGTCGATCAGCAGAGGATTCAAGTCATGACGGTGGTCAGCGTTGAACATGCGCTTGCCGGGAAGATCCCGGAAGGCGGCGAAGTCACGGTACGCGGATGGGTGCGCACGGTGCGCGGTTCAGCGAATCTGGCTTTCGTGAATGTGAGCGACGGCTCCTGCTTCGCCCCGATCCAGGTCGTGGCCGGCGACAGCCTGGCCAACTTCGACGAGATCAAGCGCCTGACCAGCGGCTGCTCGGTCATCGCCACCGGCACCCTGGTGAAGTCGCAGGGCAAGGGCCAGTCGTTCGAGATCCAGGCCAGCGCGCTGGAAGTGGTCGGCTGGGTCGAAGACCCGCTCACCTACCCGATCCAGCCCAAGCCGATGTCGCCGGAGTTCCTGCGCGAAGTGGCACACCTGCGCCCGCGCACCAACCTGTTCGGCGCGGTCACCCGCATCCGCAACTGCCTGGCCCAGGCCGTACACCGTTTCTTCCACGAGAACGGCTTCAACTGGATCAGCACCCCGATCATCACCACCTCCGACGCCGAAGGCGCCGGCCAGATGTTCCGCGTGTCCACCCTGGACATGGTGAACCTGCCGCGTGACGAGAAGGGCGCGATCGATTTCAGCCGCGACTTCTTCGGCAAGGAAACCTTCCTGACCGTGTCCGGCCAGCTGAACGTCGAGGCCTACTGCCTGGCGCTGAGCAAGGTCTACACGTTCGGCCCGACCTTCCGCGCCGAGAACAGCCACACCACCCGCCACCTGGCGGAGTTCTGGATGATCGAGCCGGAAATCGCCTTCGCCGACCTGGCCGAAGACGCGCGCCTGGCCGAGGAATTCCTGAAGTACCTGTTCCGTGCCGTGCTGGACGAGCGCGGAGACGACCTGGCCTTCATCGCCGAGCGCGTGGACAAGAACGCGATCAGCAAGCTGGAAGGCTTCATCAACGCACCGTTCGAGCGCATCGACTACACCGATGCGGTCACGCTGCTGCAGAAATCGGGCAAGAAGTTCGACTTCCCGGTCGAATGGGGCCTGGACCTGCAGACCGAGCACGAGCGTTGGCTGACCGAGGAACATGTCGGCCGCCCGGTGGTGGTGACCAACTACCCCGAGCACATCAAGGCCTTCTACATGCGCCTGAACGAAGACGGCAAGACCGTTGCCGCGATGGACGTCTTGGCCCCGGGCATCGGCGAGATCATCGGCGGCAGCCAGCGCGAAGAGCGCCTGGACGTGCTGGACGCACGCATGGCGCAGTTCGGCCTGGATCGCGAGCACTACAGCTGGTACCGCGATTTCCGCCGCTATGGTTCGGTGCCGCACGCCGGCTTCGGCCTGGGCTTCGAACGCCTGGTGGTCTACGTCTGCGGCCTGTCCAACATCCGCGATGCGATCCCCTACCCGCGTGCCCCGGGCAGCGCGGACTTCTAAGCCCCACACGACCACGGAGGTACTGCCCCATGACCCTGTTCTTCGCCCTCTGTTTCGTTGGCGTGGCAGTGGCCGGGTTCAGTGCCTTCGTGATCTTCTGGCCGCTGACCCTGGTGCACGTGCGCGACCGTCATCCGGCGCTCGCCGAGCGCTTCGGCAGCGGCGCCTTTCTCAAGCCCGACGCTCTGGGCTGGTTGCTGCGCCGCGATTATCGGCAGCAACCGGACCGCTCGCTGTCCGGGCTGGCGACACCGGCCTGGGTATCGCTGCTGACCCTGCTGGCCGGACTGGGCATGGCAGCCCTGCTCTGGTTGGCCTCGCTCTGGTAAGACACATATGAACGACATCACCACCTCGCGCGACAGCTGGTGGCTGGCCAGCCTCGGCAACACCTTGATCTGGGCGCGCCTGCGCATCCGCGCCGCCGGCACTGCCGAAGTGCTGGACAGCGATGGCAACACGCTGAGCTATGACAGCGAAGACACTGCCCGCTCGCAGCTGTTCGACGCCGAATTCGTCGAGTACGACGGCCTGGACGAAGAAGACGCGCTGGTGCGCGGCTTCACCCTGCACGAAGTACAGCCGCCGCAGGCCGACAGCGATGAGGGCCTGCGTGGCCGCATGGTGCAGTTGCTGGGCGCGCGCGCCTGACCATCGCATGTTCACCCCGCGCGCCTTCGCCGAGACCGACCTGCTCTGGCTGGACCGCCTGCTGGCGCGCGATCCGTTTGTCACTGTGCTCACCCCCGGCAGTGATGGCCTTCCGGAGCTGACCCGGCTGCCGGTTCTTTACCGGCGTGACGGCGAACATATCGAGCTGCGCGGGCATTGGGCCCGCGCCAACCCCCAGTCGCGCCATGCCGGCACGGCCAAGGTGCTTGTCGATGGCCCGCATGGCTACGTCTCGGCCAGCTGGTACCCGGACAAGGAGCCCGCCGCGCGGGTGCCTACCTGGAACTATGCCGCCGCCGAGCTGCGTGGCCAGCTGCAGACCTTCGACGATACCGATGCACTGGCCGAACTGGTCGGCGCCATCAGCGACCGCTTCGAAGCCAGTGTCGGCCAGACCTGGCAGTTCGACGCCACGCGTGCCGAACACGGCCCGGAGCTGCGCGCCATCGTCGGCTTCCGCTTCCAGGTTGAGCACGTGCAGCTGAAGCTCAAGCTGAGCCAGAACCATCCTGACGCCAACCAGCGCGCAGTGATTGCCGAACTGGAACAGCTGGGCACTCCCTCTTCCACCGAGTTGGCGCAGTGGATGCGCTGGCACCGCGAACAGGCCGCCCGCAGCGACTGAACACCCCAGATTCCCGCGACGACGCAGCCGGATGGCTGCGGCGCGCCCCCACCCGACGCCAGGGACCCATACATGAAAGACATCCACAAGCTGCTGCAGAACAACCGCGACTGGGCCGACCGGATAGAGAAGGAGGATCCCGAATTCTTCCACCAGCTGGCCAAGCAGCAGCACCCCGAATACCTGTGGATCGGCTGCTCCGATTCGCGCGTGCCGGCCAACCAGATCATCGGCATGGCGCCCGGTGAAGTGTTCGTGCATCGCAATGTCGCCAATGTGGTCGCGCACACCGACCTGAACTGCCTGAGCGTTGTGCAGTACGCGGTGGACCAGCTGAAGGTAAAGCACATCCTGATCGTCGGCCACTACGGCTGCGGTGGCGTGCATGCCTGCCTGCACAACACCCGTGTCGGCCTGGCCGACAACTGGCTGCGCCATGTCGGCGATGTGATGCAGAAGCACAGTGCGATCATCGATGCGATCGAAACCGATGAACTCAAGCACGCACGCCTGTGCGAACTGAACGTAATCGAGCAGGTCGCCAATCTGTGCCGCTCGACCATCGTGCAGGATGCCTGGGCACGGGGTCAGAAGCTGATGGTGCACGGCTGGGTCTACAGCCTGAAGGATGGCCGCGTGCGCGAGATGGGCATCGATGTCGGCGCGCTGGAAGAGCTGCAGCCCGCCTATGAAAAGGCCCTGTCCTACGTCCCGCGCAAGGGCAAGCGCGACTGATCCCTTACGGATGACCACCATGCTCGCTTCGCCGATCAACCTGCACGCCTGGATCGAAGAAAACCGCCACCTGCTGAAGCCGCCGGTGGGCAACAAGATGATCGATAACGGCGACTTCATCGTGATGGTGGTGGGCGGGCCGAACTCGCGCACCGACTACCACTACGACGAAGGCCCCGAGTGGTTCTACCAGCTCGAAGGCGAGATGGTGCTGAAGGTGCAGGAAGACGGCGCGGTACGCGACATCCCGATCCGGGCCGGCGAGATATTCCTGCTGCCGGCCAAGGTGCCGCACTCGCCGCGACGCCCGCCAGGTGGCATCGGCCTGGTGGTGGAGCGCAAGCGGCTGCCGCATGAGATGGACGGCGTGATCTGGCATTGCGAGCGCTGCAACCACAAGCTGCACGAAGAGTTCTTCCCGCTGCAGAACATCGAAACCGACCTGCCGAAGGTGTTCGCGCGTTATCACGCCAGCCTGGAGCTGCGTACCTGCAGCCAGTGCGGGCATGTGGACCCGTTGCCGACGCCGGCGGCGGGCTGAGCCAGCGAACGGTAGTTGCCCACCTTGGTGGGCGCTTGCTCGCTCCCGCCCTGGTAGATGCCCACCTTGGTGGGCGTTTGTTCGCACGTGCGCCAACCAAGGTTGGCGACTACCGGGTCATGTGGCGCTGACGTAAGGTTGGCAGCGCCCCGGGCCTGCCCCAGGCGCTACACTGGCAGCCCCGTTGCAGCCTGTTGCCCGACCATGTCCGACCTGCTCAGCCGCACCCACGCCATCGCCCTGGACGCCGCCGATCCGCTGCGGCCACTGCGCAGTGAATTCCTGATTCCGCGTCATGGCGGCGGCGAGCAGACCTACTTCGTCGGCAACTCGCTCGGCCTGCAGCCGCGCGGCGCGCAGGCCGCCGTGCAGGAAGTCATGAAACAGTGGGGCGAGCTGGCCGTGGAAGGCCACTTCACCGGCCCCACGCAGTGGCTGTCCTACCACCGCTTGGTGAGCGCACAGCTGGCCCGCGTGGTCGGCGCGCTGCCCAGCGAAGTGGTCGCGATGAACACGCTGAGCGTGAACCTGCACCTGATGATGGTCAGCTTCTACCGGCCAACGGCCGAGCGCCCGGTGATCCTGATGGAAGCCGGCGCATTCCCGACCGACCGCCATGCAGTGGAAGCGCAGATCCGCTTCCATGGTTTGGACCCCGCCGAATGCCTGGTGGAAGTGCAGCCGGATGAAGCCAACGGCACGATCTCGCTGAACGCGATCGAACGCGCCATCGCCGAACACGGCCCGCGCCTGGCGCTGGTGCTGTGGCCCGGCGTGCAGTACCGCACCGGCCAAGCCTTCGACCTGGATGCGATCACTCGCGCCGCCCGCCTGCAGGGCGCACGCATCGGCTTCGATCTGGCGCACTCGGTCGGCAACCTGCCGCTGCGCCTGCATGACGTGGCGCCGGACTTTGCCGTGTGGTGCCACTACAAGTACCTCAACAGCGGTCCTGGCGCGGTTGCCGGTGCCTTCGTGCACGAACGCCACCATCGCGACAGCACGCTGCCGCGCTTCGCCGGTTGGTGGGGCCACGAGGAAACCACCCGCTTCCAGATGGCGCCGCAGTTCACTCCAGCCATCGGCGCCGAAGGCTGGCAGCTGAGCAATCCGCCGATCCTCGGCCTGGCCCCGCTGCGTGCCTCGCTGGACCTGTTCGAGCGTGCCGGCATGGACGCGCTGCGCAGCAAGTCGCTGGCGCTGACCGGCATGCTTGAAGCGCTGGTGCGCGCGCGTCTGCCCAACGTGCTGGACATCATCACCCCGGCCGAGCCGCAGCGCCGCGGCTGTCAGTTGTCGCTGCGCGTGATCGGTGGCCGCGAGCGCGGTCGCGCCCTGTTCGAGCACCTGCGCGGGATCGGCGTGCTCGGCGATTGGCGCGAACCGGACGTAATCCGCATCTCGCCTACCCCGCTCTACAACCGCTACCTGGACGTGCACCACTTCGTCGAGGAAGTGGAAGCCTGGGCCGGCCTCTAAGCCGGTCCCTCCCCTACCGCTGGACAGTTCGTTGATCGCACACGCCTCCCGCTCGTTGAGCATTATCGGTGCCGGCCTCGCCGGGTCCCTGCTGGCCATCCTGCTGTCACGACAAGGCTGGCGCATCACCCTGTACGAACGCCGCGGCGACCCGCGCGTGGCCGATTACGAGAGTGGCCGTTCGATCAACCTGGCGCTGGCCGAGCGTGGGCGCAATGCGCTGCGCCAGGCCGGCGTGGAAGACGAGGTCATGGCGCGCGCGGTGATGATGCGCGGTCGCATGGTGCACCCGCGCGAAGGCGAGCCGCAGCTGCAGCGCTATGGTCGCGATGACAGTGAGGTGATCTGGTCGGTCCACCGCAGCGACCTGAACACCACGCTGCTGGAGCTGGCCGAACAGGCCGGCGCCACCGTGCACTTCCATCGCCGACTGCACACTGTCGATTTTGATGCCGGCTATGCGCGCTTCATCGATGACCGTGACGACAGCCCACACGACATCCGCTTCGACACCCTGATCGGTGCCGACGGCGCCGGCTCGGCCCTGCGCGCGGCGATGAACCGACGTGCGCCGCTGGGCGAGGACATCGCCTTCCTCGATCACTCCTACAAGGAACTGGAGATCCCGCCGAGCGCAGACGGTGGCTTCCGCATCGAGCGCAATGCGCTGCACATCTGGCCCCGTGGCCACTACATGTGCATCGCACTGCCCAACCATGAGGGCACCTTCACCGTCACCCTGTTCCTGCCCAACCAGGGCGACCCCAGCTTCGCCACGGTCAACACCGGCGCACAGGCCGAGGCGCTGTTTGCACGCGAGTTTGCCGACACCCTGCCGTTGATCCCGAACCTGCGCGCGGACTGGGAACAGCATCCGCCGGGCCTGCTCGGCACGCTCACCCTGGAACGCTGGCACCAGCAGGGCCAAGCCGTGCTGATCGGCGACGCGGCGCATGCAATGGTGCCGTTCCACGGCCAGGGCATGAACTGCGCGTTCGAAGACTGCGTGGCGCTGGCCCGCCACCTGATGGAGGCGGACGACCTGGAAGGCGCGTTCGCTGCGTTCGAGCGCGAGCGCAAGCCGAATGCCCGTGCGATCCAGCAGATGGCATTGGAGAATTACCTGGAGATGCGTGACCGCGTAGCCGACCCCGCCTTCCTGCTGCAGCGTGAGCTGGAACAGGAGCTGCAGCGGCGCTGGCCAACCCGCTTCGTGCCGCACTACACCATGGTCACTTTCCTGCACACTCCCTACGCCGAAGCGCTGCGTCGCACCGACCTGCAGCGCGCCATGCTGGTGGCAGCGACCACCGGCCACACCACATTGGACAACATCGACTGGGCTGCACTGGAAGCGCTGATCCATGCGCAGCTGCCGGTCCTGGAGGGCGCACACTGATGGCCGACAGCTTCCTGTTCTACGACCTGGAAACCTTCGGCCAGGACCCGCGGCGCACGCGTATCTCGCAATACGCCGCGATCCGCACCGACGCCGACCTCAACGAGATCGACACCCCGGTCAGCTTCTTCGTACGCCCGGCCGATGACCTGCTGCCTTCACCGATGGCCACTCTGGTCACCGGCATCACCCCGCAGCATGCGCTGGCCGAAGGCATCAGCGAGGCCGAAGCCTTTGACCGCATCAACGAACAGCTGTCACGCCCCGGCACCTGCGCACTGGGCTACAACACCCTGCGCTTCGACGATGAATTCGTCCGCTACGGGCTGTTCCGCAACTTCCACGACCCGTACGAACGCGAGTGGCGCAACGGCAATTCGCGCTGGGATCTGCTGGACATGCTGCGGCTGATGCGCGCGATGCGCCCGGACGGCATCCAATGGCCGCTGCGCGAGGACGGCGCCACCTCATTCAAGCTCGAGCACCTGGCCGAGGCCAACAACGTGCGCGAGGGCGATGCGCACGAAGCACTTTCCGACGTGCGCGCCACCATCGGCATGGCTCGCCTGTTCAAGCAGTCGCAGCCACGGCTGTGGGACTACGCCCTGAAGCTGCGCGACAAGCGCTTCGTCGGCAGCCTGCTGGACGTTGCCGCGATGAAACCGGTGCTGCACATCTCCATGCGCTACCCGGCCAGCCGCCTGTGCGCGGCACCGGTGCTCCCGCTGTCGATGCATCCCACCATCAACAACCGGGCGATCGTGTTCGACCTGGACGGCGAGATCGACGACCTGCTGGAACTGCCGGCCGAGGTGATCGCACAGCGCCTGTACATGCGCGCCAGCGAATTGCCCGAAGGCGTAGCGCGGGTGCCGCTGAAGGAAGTGCACCTGAACAAAGTGCCGGCACTGATTGCCTGGAACCACCTGCGCGCCGATGACCACGAGCGCCTCGGCCTGGACGTGGCCGCGATCGAGGCCAAGGTTGAGCGCCTGCGCGCGTTCGCCCCGCAACTGGCCGAGAAGGCGCGACAGGTCTACAACCAACCCCGCGCCGCCACCGTGGCCGACGTCGATGCCTCCCTGTACGACGGCTTCCTCGGTGCTGGCGACAAGCCGCTGCTGGCACTGGCACGCACCACCGCGCCGGAGCAGTTGGCCGCACTGGAAGGCCGTTTCCGCGACCCGCGCCTGCCGGAGCTGCTGTTCCGCTACCGTGCGCGCAACCATCCGGACACTCTCGCACCGGATGAACGCCAGCGCTGGCAGGATTACCGCCGCCAGCGCCTGTTGGGAGACGGCGGGCTGGGCGAACTCAACCTGCCCCAGTACCACCAGCAACTTGATGCACTGGCTGCCGAAGCGCCCGATGACGCGCGGCGCCAGGATCTGCTGCAGTCGTTGCGCGACTGGGGCCAGCACCTGCAGGAGACCCTGTGAGCACCTACTTCTCGGACGCCAGCTTCAAATTCCTGCGCAGCTTGGCGCGGCACAATGACAAGACGTGGTTCAACGACCACCGCCAGCAGTATGAAGACCACGTACGGCAGCCGTTCCTGCGCCTGCTCGACGACCTGCAACCGGCATTGACCGAGGTCAGCGAGCACTTCCGCGCCGATACCCGCGGCGTCGGCGGCTCACTGTTCCGCATCCATCGCGATGCGCGCTTTTCCAACGACAAATCCCCGTACAAAACCTGGCAGGGCGCGCGCCTGTTCCATGAGCGCCGCCGCGAAGTGGCTGCACCCTCGTTCTACGTACACCTGCAGCCGGGCGAGAGCTTTGTGGGCGCCGGTCTGTGGCATCCCGAACCGGAAACCCAGCGCCGCGTCCGCCACTTCATCCTCGACAACCCCGGCAGCTGGAAAGCCGCCGCGCATGCGCCGGCCCTGCGCAAGCGCTTCGACTTCGAAGAGAGCGAGAAGCTGGTGCGGCCACCGCGCGGTTTCCCGGCCGACTTCGAGTTCATCGATGACCTCAAGCACCGCAACTGGGTGATGTGGCGTTCGCTGGACGACGCCACGATGACCGGCCCGCGCCTGCTGTCCACGCTGGGCAAGGACCTGGCCGCTCTCGGCCCCTTCGTCGACTACCTGTGCGCGGCGCTGGATCTGGAATTCTGATGCCGTTGGCGCACCAACGCCGCACGCTGGGCCGCACCGGCCTGGCGGTTTCGCCGGTCGGCCTGGGCTGTTCCGGCTTCTGGGGGCATCGCCGCTTCTCCGAACAGACGGCCGCGAACGTGGTCGAGCATGCGCTGGCACAGGGCGTGAACCTGCTCGATACCGGTCACAACTATTCCGGCTTCCATGCCGAACCGCGGCTGGGCCGCATCCTGCGCGCGTTGCTGAAGCAGTACCCGCGCGATTCACTGGTGATCTCCAGCAAGGGCGGCACGCTCACCGGTCAGGCCGGCATCAGCGGTGCCGAGCAGCGCAACTTCTCACCCGCTGCGATCACCGCCAGCTGCGAGGCCTCGCTGCGCAACCTCGGCCTGGACCATCTGGACATCTACCAGCTGCATGGCGCCAGCGAACACGACATCAACGACGACCTGCTCGCTGCGCTGCAGCGCCTGCGCGAGCGCGGGCTGATCCGGCACGCCGGCATCAACACGCATACGGCGTCGACCCTGCGCTGGATGATCGACAACCCCACGTTGTTCGACGTGGTGCTGCTTGACTACAACGCGCTGCAGCAGGATCGCGAGCCGCTCATTGATCGATTGCAGGCAGTCGGCATCGGGGTACTGGCCGGTACCGTGCTGGCACAGGGCCACCTCCTGCCGTCACGCCCGCGCCTGCCCCGCCCGGCAGATGCCTGGTACCTCGCCCGGGCCTGGCTCAAGCCCAGCAGCCGCCAGCTGATGCGCAGCGCCCGCCAGATGCGTCGGGCGCTGGCCGCGATCCACAGCCAGCGTCCGGCCCAGTCTGCCTTTGCCTACGCACTCGGCCACCCTGGCGTTGCCAGCGGCATCCTCGGCACCACCCGCACCCAGAGCCTGGACGAAATACTGGCAACGCGGCTGGAAGCGCTGACCGCGGCCGAACGCCAACAGCTGGTGGAGGCATTCGGTGACGGCCGGGGCTCGCCCAGTCATTGAGCCTTCACCTGTTGCCGCCGGCATTACGGCAGTCTGGACAGCATGAAGAAGCTCACTGCACTGGTGATCCTGCTGGTCCTGGCGCTGGCCGCCTGGTGGTTCGGCGGCCCATACATGACCGTACACGGCCTGTCCAAGGCCATCGAGCAACGCGACACCGCCCGACTGGAGCGCTACGTCGACTTTCCACGGGTGCGCAGCAGTGTGCGCGCCCAGCTCAACGACTACCTTGTGCGCCAGGCCGGGCCTGATATGGCAGCCAGCCCCTTCGGCGCCCTGCTGTATGGCCTGGGCGACCAGCTGGGTGGCGCCGCAGTGGAAACGATGGTGACCCCTACTGGTATCGGCGCAATGCTGCAGGGCCACGTGCTCTGGAAGCGTGGCCGCAACGAACTGCAGGGCGGCGATGCGTTTGGACCAACCGAACCGGCGCGACCGCTGAAACATGCCGAACACCACTTCGAGGCGCTGGATCGCTTCGTGATCGACGTCGATCGCGGCCCCGGCCAGCCGCCACTGAAGGTGGTGCTGGAGCCGCAGGGCCTGCGCTGGAAGGTAGTGGACCTGCAGCTTGGGATGTCGGTCGCGCATTGACCGGTAACGGCAGTGCCAACCAACGGTTGGCACCCACCGGGAGTATGGTGCTTTGGTAGATGCCCACCTTGGTGGGCATGGGTCCAAGATGGTGCCAACCAAGGTTGGCGACTACCGGGAGCATAGGGCTCTGGTAGATGCCCACCTTGGTGGGCATGGATCCAAGATGGTGCCAACCAAGGTTGGCAGCTACCGGGGCGCGGCGTTCTGGTAGCTCCCATCTGGGTGGGCGCCGATGCGCCGCAGTGCCAACCAACGGTTGGCACCCACCCGGTATGGTTTCAGCCTTCGTTGGCGACGCCGTGCGGGACGTGGCCGGCGGCCACATGCTCGCGGGCACTGTCGATGTTGTGCTGCGAATCATCGAAGAAGATGTCGGCGCCGAACGCCTGCAGGAACGGGCCCTTGTGGCGGCCGCCAAGGAACAGCGCCTCGTCCAGGCGCACGCCCCACTCGCGCAGGGTACGGATCACCCGCTCATGCGCCGGCGCCGAACGCGCCGTCACCAGCGCGGTGCGGATCGGTGCGCTGTCGCCGGCCGGGAACACTTCCTGCAGCGTATGCAGGGCCGACAGGAAGCCGCGGAACGGCCCACCGCTCAGCGGCTCACGGGCGCGCTCCCGCTCATGACGGCCGAATGCCTCCACGCCCTGTTCGCGCGAGATGCGCTCACTCTCATCACCGAAGATCACCGCATCGCCATCGAAAGCGATGCGCAGCTGCCCGGCCGGGCGCGTGATATCGATCTGGTCGGCCGCTGCAGCTGCGGTTTCACCCGGCGGCTTGGGCAGGATGGTCGCCGCGGCAATGCCATGACGCAGGGCACTGCGCACCGATTCCGGGTTGGCCGACAGGAACAGATCGGTGCCGAACGGCTTCACGTACGGCCAGGTCGGCTCACCGGCGGTGAACGTCGCGCGGATGATGCCCAGCCCGTAATGCTGGATGGAATTGAAGATGCGCAGGCCGGTATCGGCCGAGTTGCGCGACAGCAGGATCACCTCGACGCGCGGGTTCTCCGGACTGGCGCCCTGGTTCAGCGCCAGCAGCTTGCGTACCACCGGGAAGGCCACGCCGGGGCCGAGGATGTCGTCCTCGTGCTGGCGCTGGAACTCGGCATAGGCCGCCACACCATCACTCTCGAACAGCGCGTGGCTTTCCTCGAGGTCGAACAGGGCGCGCGAGGTCACCGCGACGGTCAGCAAACGGGGGGAGTTGTCGCCCATCGGTGGGGGTCCTTCAAAGCGATCGGCGGGGCCGGCGGCCTATTGTCCTCAAAAAACGAACTGTTCGCTCAGGATCCGGTCTTCCAGGTTGTGTTCCGGGTCGAACAGCAGGGTCACCCGGCGGTCCTTGGACTCTCGGATGGTGACCTCGACCACATCGCGGGTCTCGTGCGAATCGGCGGTGACGCTGACCGGGCGCTTGTACGGATCAAGCACGCGGAAGCGCACCTCGGTATCGGCCTTGAGAATGGCACCGCGCCAGCGCCGTGGCCGGTACGGGGCCAGCGGCGTCAGCGCGATGGTATGCGAGCCCAGTGGCAGCACCGGACCGTGCGCCGAATAGTTGTAGGCGGTGCTGCCGGCCGGGGTGGCCACCAGCACGCCATCGCCGATCAGCTCGGCCACGCGTTCCTGCCCATTGAGGTCGATGCCGATATGCGCCGCCTGCCGGGTCTGGCGCAGCAATGACACGTCGTTGTAGGCCAGCGAACCGGTGCTGGTGCCCGATTCGGTCAGCGCCACCATCTCCAGCGGTCGCAGGTTGGCCGGTTCGGCACGGGCGATGCGCGCCTGCACGTCATCGTCGCCGCGGTACTGGTTCATCAGGAAGCCAACCGTGCCCAGCTTCATGCCGAATACCGGTTTGCCCAGATGCCCATGCCGATGCAGGGTCTGCAGCATGAAGCCGTCGCCACCCAGCGGGCACAGCACATCAGCCTGGTCCGGCGCGTGGTCGCCATAGCGCGACACCATGGCCGCGCGGGCCATCTGCGCGGGCTCGGTGGTGCTGGCCAGGAAAGCGATGCGGGGGGTGTCGCTCATCGGTGGATCCGGGGGGAAGGCTTGAGGGAGAGCATAACCGAGCGCCGCTGCGCTCGCCGGGCATGGCCCGGCGCTACCAGAACCGACGTTCACCGGTAGCGCCGGGCCATGCCCGGCGAATGGCAGATACCCAGAAGCAGAACGGCCCCGCTCTCGCGGGGCCGTTCCGGTTCACGCATGCCGGGCATGGCCCGGCACTACATCAGTTACGCGCCGTGGGCAGCGAGCTGGCCCAGGCGTTGCACCGCGACCGAAACGGTCGGGTAATCCAGCGTCTTCTGCTCAGCCAGTTCAGCCAGCATCGCCAGGGTGAAGCGCAGGCTGCTGTCGTCACGACCGATCCACGCAGCCACCTTGGCTTCAGCGCTGCTGCCCTTGGTGCCCAGTGCCTGGCCAGCCAGACTGCGGTGGTGTGCAGCCAGCTCGTCACGCAACACGCCACGTGCCACCGCGTGCCAGCGGCCATTGACCTCCAGCGCATCGATCTGCTCGAACAGCCACGGCAGCTGCAGTGCGTCGCCGAGGCGGAAGTGGATCTTGGACACATCCACCGGCTTCAGCTTGCGGGTACGGGCCAGTTCGATGATGTCGAACGCCGGCTCCAGGAAGTGCAGCTCGGCCAGCTGCTGTGCCAGCGCAGACGGCAGGCCCTTTTCCTTCCACTCGGCCACCAGGGCTTCGTAGGTCGGACGCTGCGAATCCGGCAGCACACCCGAAGCAACGCGGATGTCGTTGAACGGACCCTGGTAGCGGTTGACCGCCTCGGTGATGCCCGGCATCGGGCCCGGGCGCGACAGCAGCCAGCGCACGAACGAGCGCTGCAGCTTCCAGATCACTTCCAGCGCGTCGATCTGCACCGACTCCGGCAGGGTGCCGTCGAGGGCGTCGATCTGTGCCCACAGCGCGCGGGCATCCAGCGTTTCGCGGCTGATGGTGTACGCCTTGGCGACCTCGGCGATGGAACGGCCGGTGTCTTCCTGCATGCGCATCAGGAAGGTGGCGCCCATGCGGTTGATGGTCTGGTTGGTCACGGCCGTGGCGATGATTTCGCGCTTCAGGCGGTGACGCTCCATCGCGTCGGCGTACTTCTTCTGCAGCGGGGTCGGGAAGTAGCGCTGCAGTTCCTTGGACAGGTACGGGTCTTCCGGGATGTCCGAATCCAGCAGCTGGGCGAACGCCACCAGCTTGGAATAGGACAGCAGCACCGACAGTTCCGGACGGGTCAGGCCCTGGCCGCGCGCCTTGCGCTGGGACAGCTCGGCATCGGACGGCAGGAACTCGATCTGGCGATCCAGCAGGCCCTGCTGTTCCAGCGTACGGATGAAGTGCTGCTTGGAACCCAGGCGCTTGACCGCCATCCGCTCCATCAGGCTCAGGGCCTGGTTCTGGCGGTAGTTGTCGTTGAGCACCAGCGCGGCGACCTCGTCGGTCATCGACGCCAGCAGCTTGTTGCGCTGCTCGACGGTCAGCTTCTTGGCCCGCACCACATCGTTGAGCAGGATCTTGATGTTGACTTCATGGTCGGAGGTATCCACGCCGGCCGAGTTGTCGATGAAGTCGGTGTTTAGCAGTACGCCAGCCTGGGCGGCTTCGATGCGGCCGAGCTGGGTCATGCCCAGGTTGCCACCCTCGCCCACCACCTTGCAGCGCAGCTCGCCACCATTCACGCGCAGCGCGTTGTTGGCGCGGTCGCCGACATCGCTGTGCTGCTCGCTGGCGGCCTTGACGTAGGTACCGATGCCGCCGTTCCACAGCAGGTCGACCGGCGACTTCAGGATCGCGCTCATCAGGTCGTTCGGCGACAGTGCCTTGACGCTCTCGTCCAGACCCAGCACCTCGCGCACCTGCGGGGTGATCTCGATCGACTTCAGGCTGCGCGGGTACACGCCGCCGCCCTTGCTGATCAGCTTGGCATCGTAGTCCGCCCAGCTCGAACGCGGCACGGTGAACAGGCGCTCACGTTCAACGAACGTGGTGGCTGCATCCGGGTTCGGGTCCAGGAAGATGTGGCGGTGATCGAACGCGGCCAGCAGGCGGATGTGGCGCGACAGCAGCATGCCGTTGCCGAACACGTCGCCGGACATGTCACCCACACCGACGGCGGTGAAGTCCTGGCTCTGGCTGTCACGGCCCAGCGCACGGAAGTGGCGCTTGACCGACTCCCACGCACCGCGTGCGGTGATGCCCATGCCCTTGTGGTCGTAACCGACCGAACCACCGGAGGCGAACGCGTCGCCCATCCAGAAGCCGTGCGCGATGGCCAGGCCGTTGGCGATGTCGGAGAAGGTCGCGGTGCCCTTGTCGGCGGCCACCACCAGATACGGATCGTCCATGTCGTGGCGCACGACATCCACCGGCGGCACGATCTTGTTGTTGACGATGTTGTCGGTGATGTCCAGCAGGCCCTGGATGAACAGCTTGTAGCAGGCCACGCCGTTGGCGAAGATCGCATCGCGATCGCCATTCACCGGCGGCATCTTGGCGAAGAAGCCGCCCTTCGCGCCGACCGGCACGATGACGGTGTTCTTCACCATCTGCGCCTTGACCAGGCCCAGCACTTCGGTACGGAAGTCTTCGCGACGGTCCGACCAGCGCAGGCCACCACGGGCCACGGCACCGAAGCGCAGGTGGGTGCCTTCAACACGCGGGCCGTACACGAAGATTTCGCGGTACGGACGCGGCTTCGGCAGGTCCGGCACCAGTGCCGAATCGAACTTGAAGCTGATGACATGGCCGTGCTGGCCGTTGGCATCGGTCTGGTAGTAGCTGGTGCGCAGGGTTGCATCGATCACGCCCATGAAGGAACGCAGGATGCGGTCCTCGTCCAGGCTCGACACGCGGTCCATCAGCTTCAGCAGCGCATCGCGCGCGGCCTGCATCTGTGCATCGCGGTCACCCTTGCGGGCATCGACGACGGTCTTGAGCACCTTCAGGGTGGCCTCGTCACCGGCAGCCAGCACGTCGAGGTGGGCCTTCAGCTGGGCCTGGCCGGCGGCGATGTCGTCCTTGCTTTCGTGGCCGGTGGCCGGATCGAAGCGGGCTTCGAACAGTTCCACCAGCAGGCGCGCCAGCAGCGGGTAGCGGGTGAAGGTGCCTTCCACGTACGCCTGCGAGAACGGCACGCCGGTCTGCAGCAGGTACTTGCAGTAACCACGCAGCATGGCGACCTGGCGCCAGTGCAGGCCAGCAGCCAGCACCAGGCGGTTGAAGGCATCGTTCTCGGCATCGCCGTGCCAGACGCGGGCAAAGGTCTCGCCGAAGGCTTCATCGACGCTGGCCGCATCGATCGCGCCGGCGGTCGATTCGACCTCGAAGTCCTGCACGTACACCGGCGCGTTGTCCACCGACAGGCGGTACGGACGTTCGGCGATCACGCGCAGGCCCATGTTTTCCATCATCGGCAGCGCGTCTGACAGCGGGATGTCATCCAGCTGGCGGTACAGCTTCAGGCGCAGGCCATCGCCGGATTCGCGCGGCACCGCCTGCAGGCTCAGGCGCAGGTCATCCGGACCGGTCAGCGCATCGAGCTGGCTGACATCGTTGGCGGCAACCGCCGTGCTGTTGTCCTCGATGTAACCGGCCGGCAGCGCCTTGCCGATACGCGCAGCGATGCGCAGGCCTTCGGCTTCACCGTGGCGGGTGACCAGCGCTTCGCGCAGATCGTCCTGCCAGTTGCGCAGCACCTGGGCCAGCTTCTGCTCCAGTTCGGCGGTATCGACGTCGAGCATTTCGCCCGGCTTGGGACGCACGATCAGGTGCACCTGGGCCAGCGGCGATTCACCCAGCACGACCGAGCTGTCCACGTACTCGCCGTGCAGCGCTTCCTTCAACATCGCTTCGATGCGCAGGCGCACGTCGGTGTTGAAGCGCTCGCGCGGCAGGTAGACCAGCGCGGAAATGAAACGGCTGTACTTGTCACGGCGCAGGAACAAGCGGCTGCGCACGCGCTCCTGCAGGCCCAGCACGCCCATGGCGGTGCGGAACAGCTCGTCCTCGCTGGACTGGAACAGTTCTTCGCGCGGCAGGGTTTCCAGGATGTGGCGCAGCGCCTTGCCGCTGTGGCTGGAGCCGGCCAGGCCGGACTGCTTCATCACGTGTTCGTAGCGCTGGCGCACCAGCGGGATTTCCCACGGGCGACGGTTGTAGGCGCTGGAGGTGAACAGGCCGAGGAAGCGCTGCTCGCCGATGATCTTGCCCTTGGCGTCGAATTCCAGCACGCCGATATAGTCCATGTAACCGGCGCGGTGCACGCGCGAACGGGCATTGGTCTTGGTCAGGATCAGCGCGTCCTTCAGCCCGGACGTGGTGTTCAGGCCCTGCGCGGCGAGGGTCTTGACCGGACGTGCGGCGGACTTGTCCTTGCCGCGCATCAGGCCGAGGCCGGTGTCGTTCAGCGGCGCCAGCACCTCTTCCTTGCCCTGCTTCTCAACGCGGTACTCGCGGTAGCCGAAGAAGGTGAAGTGGTTGTCGGCGGCCCAGCGCAGGAATTCCTGGGCTTCCTTGCGCGAGGCATCGTCGACCGGCAGCTGGCGGCCGCCGAGGTCGTCGGCCAGTGCCAGCGCCTTGTCCTGCATCGGCTGCCAGTCGCGCACGATGGCACGCACTTCATCCAGTGCCTTGTTGATCGCCTGCTCGATGGCGGCCATGGCTTCGGCCGGCTGGCGGTCGATCTCCAGCAGCATCACCGATTCCAGCTGGCCGTCGCCGACCGTGGTCAGCTTGCCGGCCTTGTCGCGCGTGAAGCGCAGCACCGGGTGGCCGAGCACGTGGACGCCGACGCCCTGTTCGGCCAGCGACATGGTGACGGTGTCGACCAGGAACGGCATATCGTCGTTGACGATCTGCAGCACGGTGTGCGGCGACTCCCAACCGTTGGTCTTCGCGGTCGGATTGAAGACACGGACATTGGCCTTGCCGGACTTGCGGGCACGGGCGAACTCCAGCGTTTCAGCCGCGAGCGCGGCCCACTCTTCAGCACTGTGGTGCGGGAACTCGTCCGCCTCCATGCGCTTGTAGAAATCAGTGGCAAAAGCCACTGCTTCGGCCTGTGCGGCCGCCGGGTAGCGCTTGCGCAAGGCCGTGTACACCGGCTCCAGGGAGAAACCAGCGGTCACTGCGACCTCCGACTCTGCTGGTTTGGTCTTGTTTTTCACGGTCTTGGCTGCGGTCTTTTGCGGTTTCATGGCAGAGCGGGGCGCTTGCTCAGTTGGGAAAATGAAATTGTAGCCCTACCGCACGAAAAGGCCTTGCTGCAGGACGGAATAACCAGATTCGGGTTTGCTGCGGTTTAGACGCCTATTCAGTTCGCTCCGGTATGGAGTGATCCTGTCATGCAGCACTGCCGACAGGATCGGCAAAGCGTGTTACCGGAAGACACACGCGGCGACACCGATGCGATTCCACAATCCTGAACTGGACGGTATAGTCCACCGCGTGAATCCGGCCTACCTCCCCGTTGCCCTCGACGCGCGCGATGAGCGCGTGTTCGACGCCGTGCGCGAACTGCTGGCCCAACAGGGCATGCAGATGAGCATGGACGCGGTGGCCCAGCACGCCGGATGCTCCAAGCAGACCCTGTATTCGCGCTATGGCAGCAAGCAGGAGCTGCTGCGCCGGGTGATGCAGCGCCATGTCGGCCACGCCACCGGGGCCATGGTTCGTGCACTCCGCAGTGACGACCTGCGTGCCAGCCTGCTCCAGTTCGCCATCGACTTCCTGGAGCATTTCAACCAACCGCACGTGGGCCAGGCCTGTCGGCTGATCGCCGCCGACGCGTCCCAGTTTCCCGAAGAGGCGCGTACGCTGTACCGGCATGGCGCCGGCGCACTTACGCTTCATCTTGCTGAATGGATTGGAACCGTTTGCAGGAAGGGGCAGCTGCGGCATGACGACCCGCACTTCATGGCCGAACTGCTGCTGAGCATGATCGCCGGTCAGGATTTCGACAAACAGCGCTTCCATACCCCCCATCGTGATGACGCGCTGCTGCGTCGGCGCTGGGCAGAATTCTCCGTCGACAGCTTCCTGCGCGCCTTCGCGCCTCAGCCGTCGCCGGCCCCGCCTACAAACCAACCCCGGAGTTCCTCCTGATGACCGCCCCACTCCGCACCCTTGCCCTGACGTGCGCCGTTGCTGTGGCTCTGGCTGCCTGCAAGAAGCCGGAACAGCAGATGCCCCCGCCGCCGGAGGTGGGCGTGATCGACGCCAAGCCGCAGACGCTGCCGCTGCAGCGTGAGCTGGTCGGCCGCCTGTCGCCGTTCCGCAGCGCCGACGTACGCGCGCGCGTGCCGGGCGTGCTGCTCAAGCGCGTCTACCAGGAAGGCTCGCAGGTCAAGCAGGGCCAGACCCTGTTCCTGATCGACCCGGCCCCGTTGCGCGCCTCGCTCAACGCCTCCGAGGCCCAGCTGGCCTCGGCCCGCGCAACCTATGCCAATGCCAAGGTTGCCGCCGACCGTGCCCGTTCGCTGGCGCCGCAGCAGTTCGTCTCCAAGTCCGACCTGGACAACGCCGAATCGGCCGAACGCACCGCGCTGGCCGCGGTCAAGCAGGCCGAAGCGGCAGTGACCTCCTCGCGCATCAGCCTGGGCTACACCGAAGTGACCGCACCGATCAGCGGCGTGGCCAACAAGCAGCAGGTGACCGAAGGCGCACTGGTCGGCCAGGGCGATGTGACCCTGCTGACCACGGTCGACCAGCTCGACCCGCTGTACGTGAACTTCTCGCTGAGCGTGGACGAGCTGACCCAGCTGCGCGCGCAGCAGGCCAAGGGCGCGCTGGCGCTGTCCGGCGACGGCAAGGCCACGGTCAACGTCAAGCTGGCCGACGGCAGCACCTACAGCGAACCCGGCACCCTGGACTTCTCCTCGACCACGGTCGATCCGGCCACCGGCGCGGTATCGCTGCGTGCGCAGCTGCCGAACCCGCAGCAGATCCTGCTACCGGGCGCCTTCGTCAGCTTCCAGGCCAATCTGGGCGAGCGCAACAACGCCTATCTGGTGCCACAGCAGGCCCTGCTGCGTGACACCACCGGTGGCTACGTGATGGTGGTCGGCACCGACGGCAAGGTCGTCCGCAAGAACGTGAAGACCGATGGTGCGCAGAACGGCAACTGGCTGGTCAGCGACGGCCTGGCCGCCGGTGACAAGGTGATCGTGGCCGGTGTGCAGAAGGTCAAGGAGGGTGCACCGGCGGTGGCCAAGCCGTGGACCCCGGGCCAGGACGCCAACGGCAAGCCTGCTGCAGGCGGCGCCGCTCCGGCGGGTGCAGCACCGGCCGCAGGCAAGGCACCGGCCGACGCGGCCAAGCCCGAGCAGGCCGATCCGGCCAAGCCGGCCGCCACCGATTCGAACAAGCAGTAACGGGAACCTTCCGTCATGCCTAAATTTTTCATCGAACATCCAGTCTTCGCCTGGGTGGTGGCGATCCTGATCTCGCTCAGCGGCGTGATCGCGATCCTCAACCTCGGCGTGGAGTCCTATCCCAACATCGCCCCGCCGCAGGTGACCGTCTCGGCCACCTACCCGGGCGCCAGCGCCGATACCACCGAAAAATCGGTCACCCAGGTGATCGAGCAGCAGCTGACCGGTATCGATCACCTGCTGTACTTCAGCTCCTCGTCCGCCTCCAATGGCCGTGCCTCGATCACCCTGACCTTCGAGACCGGTACCGATCCGGACATCGCCCAGGTGCAGGTGCAGAACAAGGTATCGCTGGCCACGCCACGCCTGCCTTCGGAAGTGACCCAACAGGGCGTGGTGGTGGCCAAGGCCAACGCCGGCTTCCTGATGGTGATCGCGCTGCAGTCCGACACGCCGGCCATCAACCGTGATGCCCTGAACGACATCGTCGGTTCACGCGTGCTCGACCAGGTCTCGCGTATCCCCGGCGTCGGCAGCACCCAGCAGTTCGGCTCCGAGTACGCCATGAACATCTGGCTCAACCCGGAAAAGATGCAGGGTTATGGTTTGTCGGCCAGCCAGGTACTGGCGGCGGTGCGTGCGCAGAACGTGCAGTTCGCTGCCGGTGCGCTGGGTTCGGACCCGTCGCCGGAAGGCCAGCACTTCACCGCCACCGTCTCGGCCGAAGGTCGCTTCAGCTCGCCGCAGGAGTTCGAGAACATCATCCTGCGCGCGAATGCTGACGGCTCGCGCGTGCTGTTGAAGGACATCGCCCGCGTTGCCTTCGGCGCCAACAACTACGGCTTCGATACCCAGTACAACGGCAAGCCGACCGGTGCCTTCGCCATCCAGCTGCTGCCGGGCGCCAACGCCCTGAACGTGGCCGATGCGGTGCGCGCCAAGATGGACGAACTGCAGCCCAGCTTCCCGTCCGGCGTGACCTGGTTCTCGCCGTACGACAGCACCACCTTCGTCAAGATCTCGATCCAGGAAGTGGTCAAGACCCTGTTCGAAGCGGTGTTGCTGGTGTTCCTGGTGATGCTGATCTTCCTGCAGAACTTCCGCGCCACCCTGATCCCGACCCTGGTCATCCCGGTGGCCCTGCTCGGCACCTTCCTGGGCATGTGGATGATCGGCTTCACGATCAACCAGCTGACCCTGTTCGCGATGGTGCTGGCGATCGGCATCGTGGTCGATGACGCGATCGTGGTGATCGAGAACGTCGAACGCATCATGACCGAGGAAGGCCTGGCGCCGAAGCCGGCCACGCAGAAGGCGATGACCCAGATCACCGGCGCGGTGGTGGCGATCACCGTGGTGCTGGCTGCGGTATTCATCCCCTCGGCCCTGCAGGGCGGTGCGGCCGGTGAGATCTACAAGCAGTTCGCGCTGACCATCGCCATTTCGATGGCGTTCTCGGCGTTCCTGGCCCTGGGCTTCACCCCGGCGCTGTGCGCGACGTTCCTCAAGCCGACGCACAACGACAACCCGAACATCATCTACCGCACCTTCAACAAGTACTACGACAAGATCAGCCACACTTATGTGGGTCACATCACCTCCGCGGTGCGCCATGCGCCGCGCTGGATGATCCTGTTCGTGGTGCTGACCGCACTGTGCGGCTTCCTGTTCACCCGCATGCCGGGCAGCTTCCTGCCGGAAGAAGACCAGGGCTATGCGCTGGCGATCGTGCAGCTGCCGCCGGGCTCGACCAAGGGCCAGACCAACGAAGTGTTCGCGCAGATGCGTGGCGTCCTGGAAAAGCAGGATGGCTATGAAGGCATGCTGCAGGTGGCCGGCTTCAGCTTCGTCGGTTCCGGTGAGAACGTGGGCATGGGCTTCATCCGCCTGAAGCCGTGGGAAGAACGCAAGTTCACCGCGCCCGAGTTCATCCAGAACATGAACGGCGCGTTCTACGGCATCAAGGAAGCGCAGATCTTCGTGGTCAACCTGCCCACCGTGCAGGGTCTGGGCCAGTTCGGCGGTTTCGACATGTGGCTGCAGGACCGCAGCGGTGCCGGCTACGAACAGCTGACCCAGGCGCGCAACATCCTGCTCGGCCAGGCCGCGCAGAAGCCTGACCATCTGGTCGGCGTGCGCCCGAACGGCCTGGAGAACGCCCCGCAGCTGCAGCTGCATGTCGACCGCGTGCAGGCGCAGACGATGGGCATGTCGGTGTCCGACGTCTACAGCACCATCCAGCTGATGCTGGCCCCGGTGTACGTGAACGACTTCTTCTACGAAGGCCGCATCAAGCGCGTGACCATGCAGGCCGATGGTCCGTACCGCACCGGCCAGGAGTCGTTGAAGAGCTTCTACAGCCCATCCAGCCTGGTCAAGAATGCCGATGGCACCAACTCGATGATTCCGTTGAACACGGTGGTCAAATCCGAGTGGGTATCGGCACCGCCGTCGCTGAGCCGCTACAACGGCTACTCGGCGATCAACATCGTCGGTTCGCAGGCACCGGGTACCAGCTCGGGTGAAGCGATGCAGACCATGGAAGCGATCGTCGCCGACGACCTGCCGGCCGGCTTCGGCTACGACTGGTCGGGCATGTCCTACCAGGAAATCCTGGCCGGCAACGCCGCGACCCTGCTGCTGGTGCTGTCCATCGTGGTGGTGTTCCTGTGCCTGGCCGCGCTGTATGAAAGCTGGTCGATCCCGGTGGCGGTGCTGCTGGTCGTTCCGCTGGGCGTGCTGGGCGCACTCGGCCTGTCGATGCTGCGTGGCCTGCCCAACGATCTGTTCTTCAAGATCGGCCTGATCACCGTGATCGGCCTGGCGGCGAAGAACGCGATCCTGATCGTCGAGTTCGCGGTGGAACAGCGTGCAGCAGGCAAGAACCTGCGCGATGCCACCATCGAGGCAGCCCGCCTGCGCTTCCGCCCGATCCTGATGACGTCGTTCGCGTTCATCATGGGCGTGATCCCGATGGCGATCTCCAGTGGTGCCGGCGCCAACTCCCGCCATGCCATCGGTACCGGCGTGATCGGCGGCATGCTGTTCGCTACCCTGCTCGGCCTGCTGATGATCCCGGTGTTCTTCGTGGTCGTGCGGCGCATGCTGGGCGACAAGCTGGATGAACCCTCCAAGGAGTTCATGGAACGCCAGCGTGACGCGGAATCCGCGCACCGCCCGGACCGTTGATCCGGTGGTGAGCTGAAATGAAAAGGCCCCGGAGCGATCCGGGGCCTTTTTACTTGCCGCTGGGTAGAGGCCAACCTTGGTTGGCGGCTCTTCGATTCGTGCCAACCAAGGTTGGCACCTACCAGGGCTGTGGACGACCCGGTGGTTGGCGCATGCCAAGCTGTGGACGAGCCAGTGGTTGGCGTATGCCAACCTGTGGACGAGCCAGTGGTTGGCGTATGCCAACCTGTGGACGACCCGGCGGTTGGCGCATACCAAGCTGTGGGCGGCCCGGTAGTCGCCAACCTTAGTTGGCGCATTCCAAGCTGACGTCTCAGTGCAGCAGTGCAACCACCACGCACACCGCCACGAGAACCAGCGCCGCCCACTGCATCGGCACGAAGAAGAAATGATGCGGCGCGGCCTCGCCCTTCTGCCGGGGCACACGGTTCAGCCACAGCCCCAGCAGCACGTTCACGGCAGCGCCGATGCCTGCACCCAGCAGCACCTGCTGCAGCGGAATGTTGCCCCTGGGGCCCTCATGCGGAAAGAAGTACGCCAGCAGCAGGATGGCTGCAATCGGCGTCACCAGTGTCATGATTCCCCAACCGCGATAGATCATCTTTGAAGCGCTCTCAATGCAGAAAATGCCTTGCCGCACCGGATACCCGATTCCTGCGGCAGTCGTCCGGCTCTAGACCTTCCAGCCTGCGTGGGCGACGGCCAGTCGCAGTTGTTCTTGTAGCTGCGACAGCGAATGCGCCTGAGCGCTGAACAGCGGGACGTCCCAATCGGTTCCGTCGATCAGCAGGATGCGGAAGCTGCCAGAAGCATCGAACTCGGGATACCAACCGACGTCGAGCACCTTGCCACCAGGCAACTGCCACTGCAGAAGATCCTCTTTCAACGCACCCAACTGTCCCAGCAAGGGCAACCCGGGATCCACATGGAAATCCAGAAACGCACCGGGCGCACTCAACTGGTCGATGCGTTCGATCAACGCGTCCATGACTCGGTTCCTCTTCCAGTTCCTGGCCGACGGATGGGCAGAAGCACCAGGCAACGACCTCATCCACGCATGGCGTGGCTCTACTGGCCGCGCCGCCGTTGCAGCGGCGCGGCCGTTGCGACTCAGCGCAGGCCGGTCTCGTTGCGTGCGATCACCAGGCGCTGGATCTCCGAGGTGCCTTCGTAGATCTCGGTGATCTTGGCATCACGGAAGTAGCGCTCCAGCGGCATTTCCTTGGAATAACCCATGCCGCCATGGATCTGCACCGCCTGGTGGGTGATCCACATCGCTGCTTCCGAAGCGGTAAGCTTGGCAATGGCGGCTTCGTTGCTGAAGCGCTTGCCCTGACCCTTCACCCATGCCGCGCGCAGGGTCAGCAGCAGTGCCGCGTCCAGCTTGCACTTCATGTCGGCGATCTTGGCCTGGGTCATCTGGAAGGTACCGATGGCGGCACCGAAGGCCTTGCGCTCCTTCACATACTCGATCGTTGCTTCATAAGCGGCTCGGGCGATGCCGATGGCCTGTGACGCGATGCCGATGCGACCCGCGTCGAGCACGCCCATGGCGATCTTGAAGCCCTCGCCCTCCTGGCCCAGTACGTCTTCGGCCTGCGCCACGTAATCGTTGAACTCGATCTCGCAGGTGGCCGAGGCACGGATGCCCAGCTTCGGTTCGGTCTTGCCACGACCGAAACCGGCCTTGTCGGTGTCGATCATGAACGCGGTGATGCCACGCGCGCCCTTGTCCGGCTCGCTCATCGCAAACAGCACGATGTACTTGGCTACCGGGCCGGAGGTGATCCAGCTTTTCTTGCCGTTGATGACGTAGGTGCCGTCGGCCTGCTTCACGGCGCGGCAACGCATGGCGGTGGCGTCCGAACCCGACTGCGGCTCGGTCAGCGCGAATGCACCGATGGCCTCGCCCTCGGCAATGGCACGCACGTATTTCTGCTTCTGTTCCTCGGTACCGTGGGTGAGGATGCCGTTGCAGAACAGCGAGTTGTTGACCGACATGATGGTCGAATGCGCAGCATCACCGGCGGCGACCTCCACCATCGCCAGCACGTACGCGATCGGATCCATGCCGGCGCCGCCATACTCGGCCGGCACTTCGATGCCCATCAGGCCGTTCTCACCCAGCAGGCGGATGTTCTCCAGCGGGAACTCGCCGGTACGGTCATGGTGCTCCGCGCTCGGTGCGATCTTTTCCTGCGCGATGCGCCGCGCCACGTCCTGCAGCATCAACTGCTCTTCAGTAAAGCTGAAATCCACAACACCCTCCCGGGTACATGATGAATTGGGCCACGCAAGGCGCGTCCAGGTGTCCCGATTGTACCGGGCCCACGCACATCCGTACGCCAGCGACTTGACCACGGCAGGCCCTTTCAGCGAATATATCTCTATATCGCGATAGGTAGATATTTATGGATCTGGAAGACTGGTCGACCCGCCTGAAGGTGTTCGCCGA
Source organism: Stenotrophomonas sp. ATs4 (assembly GCF_051861585.1). Lineage (NCBI taxonomy): Bacteria > Pseudomonadati > Pseudomonadota > Gammaproteobacteria > Lysobacterales > Lysobacteraceae > Stenotrophomonas > Stenotrophomonas sp. ATs4. The sequence goes on from NZ_JBLYPK010000012.1 coordinate 95,374, forward strand.
CGCCACCCGTGTGCGCCTGCTGGCGCTGCTGGAGCAGGAGGAACTGACCGTGGCCGAACTGTCGGCGATCACCCGGCTGGCACAGCCGCGTGTGTCCACCCACCTGGCACGCCTGAAGGAAGCCGGCCTGGTCCGCGACCGCCGTGCCGGCGTATCGGCCTATTACCGCTTCGACGAGGCCCAGCTGGACCCGGCGCAGCGCGCATTGTGGCATGCCTTGAGCAACGGAAGCGACGACCCGCTGCTGCGCCAGGACGCTGAACGCGTCGCTGCGGTGCTGGCCCATCGTGCCTCCGACCAGAACTGGGCCGACAGCGTGGCCGGTGATATGGAACGCCATTATTCACCGGGTCGTACCTGGGAAGCGCTGGCACGTACCGCCTTGCCGCTGCTGGAAACCGGCGACGTGCTCGACATCGCCTCCGGCGACGGCGTGCTGGCCGAGCTGGTTGCCCCGCATGCCAAGCGCTACATCTGCATCGACACCAGCGCGCGCGTGGTCGCCGCCGCAAGCGAGCGCCTGCGTCGCCTCCCCAACGTTGAAGTGCGCGAGGGCGACATGCACGCCCTGCCGTTCAAGGACAGCAGCTTCGACCTGGTGGTGCTGATGCACGCGCTGACCTACGCCAGCAAGCCGGCGCAGGCGGTGACCGAAGGCGCGCGCGTGCTGCGCCCGGGCGGCCGCCTGCTGCTGTGCAGCCTGGCCCGCCACGAACACAAGGCCGCGGTGGAGGCCTACGGCCACGTCAACCTCGGCTTCAGTGACAAGGAGCTGCGCAAGTTCGTCGACAAGGCCGGCCTGCAGGTGTCGAGCCTGGAGACAGTCACCCGCGAGAAGCGCCCGCCACACTTCGAAGTGATTTCGCTGATCGCCAACAAGCCCTGAGCCCGAGAACGCCATGTCCGCCCTGCCCTGGTTGCATCCTGATCGTGTCAATGCCCTGCTCGACGCCCTGCGCCAGCGGATCCTGATCATCGACGGCGCGATGGGCACGATGATCCAGCGCCATGGCCTGCAGGAAGATGACTACCGCGGTGAGCGTTTCGCCGGCGGTTACGACCACGCCCATGGCCCCGGCTGCGACCACGGCACACCGGAAGGTCACGATCTCAAAGGCAACAATGATCTGCTGCTGCTGACCCGGCCGCAGGTCATCGCCGACATCCACACTGCGTATCTGCAAGCGGGTGCGGACCTTGTCGAGACCAACACCTTCAACGCCACCTCGGTCAGCCAGGCCGACTACCACCTCGAACACCTGGTGTATGAGCTGAACAAGGCGGGCGCTGCGGTAGCTCGTGCCTGCTGCGATGCCGCCGCTGCGATCACCCCGGACAAACCGCGCTTTGTCATCGGCGTGCTCGGCCCGACCAGCCGCACGGCCTCGATCAGCCCTGACGTCAATGACCCCGGCTTCCGCAATACCAGTTTCGACGAACTGCGCGGCACCTACCGCGAAGCCATCGACGGCCTGATCGACGGCGGTGCCGACACGATCATGGTCGAGACCATCTTCGATACGCTCAATGCAAAGGCCGCGCTGTATGCCATTGAAGAAGCCTTCGACGCGCGCGGTGCGCGGCTGCCGATCATGATCTCCGGCACCATCACCGATGCCTCCGGCCGCACCCTGTCCGGTCAGACCGCCGAGGCATTCCAGGCATCGCTTGCGCATGCACGTCCCCTGTCGATCGGGCTGAACTGCGCACTGGGTGCCGATGCGATGCGTCCCCACGTGGAAACCCTGTCGCAGGTGTCGGACTGTTATGTCAGTGCGCATCCCAACGCAGGCCTGCCCAACGCCTTCGGCGAGTACGACGAAACCCCTGAAGAAATGGCGGCGACGCTGCGTGGCTTTGCCGAGGACGGGCTGCTGAACCTGGTCGGCGGCTGTTGCGGCTCCACGCCCGACCACATCCGCGCGATCGCCCATGCCGTGGCCGGGCTGCCGCCGCGCGCCCTGCCGGGCCATCAGGAGCAGCACGCCGCATGAGCATCCCGTCGTACACCCGCCTGTCTGGCCTGGAACCCCTGGTCATCACCCCGGACCTGCTGTTCATCAACGTCGGCGAACGCACCAACGTCACCGGCAGCGCGCAGTTCCGCAAACTGATCAAGGAAGGCCGCTACGAAGAGGCGGTGGACGTGGCCCGCCAGCAGGTGGCCAGCGGCGCGCAGATCCTTGACGTCAACATGGACGAGGGCCTGATCGATTCGGAAGCGGCGATGACCCGCTACCTCAACCTGATCATGTCCGAACCGGATATCGCGCGCATTCCGGTGATGGTCGACTCCTCCAAGTGGAGCGTGATCGAGGCAGGCCTGAAGTGCCTGCAGGGCAAGAGCGTGGTCAACTCGATCTCGCTGAAGGAAGGCGAAGCGCTGTTCCGCGAACATGCGCGAAAGGTGCTGCGCTATGGCGCCGCCGCAGTGGTGATGGCGTTCGACGAGAATGGCCAGGCCGACACCTGCGCGCGCAAGGTGGAAATCTGCACGCGTGCCTATCGCCTGTTGGTGGACGAGATCGGCTTCCCGCCGCAGGACATCATCTTCGATCCGAACATCTTCGCCGTCGCCACCGGCATCGAAGAGCACGACAACTATGCCGTGGACTTCATCGAAGCCACCCGCATCATCAAGCAGACCCTGCCGCACTGCCATGTGTCCGGCGGCGTCTCCAACGTCTCGTTCTCGTTCCGCGGCAATGAAACCGTACGCCAGGCCATCCATTCGGTGTTCCTGTACCACGCCATCGCCGCCGGCATGGACATGGGCATCGTCAACGCCGGCGCCATGCCGATCTACGACGAGCTGGAGCCGGAACTGCGCGAGCGGGTGGAGGATGTGATCCTCAACCGCCGCAGCGATGCCACCGAGCGCCTGCTGGAGATCGCCGAACGCTACAAGGGCAGGAAGGGCGCGGCGAAAACCGAAGATCTGGCCTGGCGCGAGAAGCCGGTGGCGCAGCGCCTGGCGCATGCGCTGGTGCACGGCCTGGATGCCTACGTCGAAGAAGACACCGAACTGGCCCGACAGGCCTCCAGCCGCCCGCTGGACGTGATCGAAGGCCCGCTGATGGACGGCATGAACGTAGTCGGCGACCTGTTTGGCGCCGGCAAGATGTTCCTGCCGCAGGTGGTGAAGTCCGCACGCGTGATGAAGAAGGCGGTGGCCTACCTGCTGCCGTACATCGAGGCGGAGAAGGCGCGCAGCGGCGACACCGCCAAGAGCAACGGCAAGATCATCATGGCCACGGTGAAGGGCGATGTGCACGACATCGGCAAGAACATCGTCGGCGTGGTCCTGGCCTGCAACAACTTCGAGGTGGTCGACCTGGGCGTGATGGTACCGGCGCAGAAGATCCTCGATGCGGCACGCGAGCACAACGCGGATCTGATCGGCCTGTCCGGGCTGATCACGCCGTCGCTGGAAGAGATGAGCCATGTTGCCCGCGAGATGCAGCGCCAGGGCTTCGAGCTGCCGCTGCTGATCGGTGGCGCCACCACGTCGCGCGCGCATACCGCGTTGAAGATCGACCCGCATTACCACGCACCGACGGTGTGGGTGAAGGACGCTTCGCGCGCGGTCGGCGTGGCACAGTCGCTGATCTCACGCGACCTGCGCGAGGCCTTCGTCGCGGCAAACGAAGCCGACTATGCCGAAATCCGTACGCGTCATCGCAACCGCGGCGATGCCAAGCGCCTGGTGTCGCTGGAACATGCGCGCGGGCAGAAGTTCCAGGGCGGTTGGGACAGCTACAACCCACCCGAACCGAAGCAGCCCGGTCTGCACGTGTTCGACGACTACCCGCTGGCCGAACTGGTCGACTACATCGACTGGACCCCGTTCTTCCAGGCCTGGGAGCTGGCCGGCAAGTTTCCCGCCATCCTCACCGATGAGATCGTCGGCCCACAGGCCAGCGATCTGTACAAGGATGCCCGCGCGATGCTCGACCGCATCGTCGGCGAGAAGTGGCTGCAGGCGAAGGCCGTGTTCGGCCTGTGGCCGGCCAACAGTGTCGGCGACGACGTGCGCGTGCAGCACCCACAGGGCGAGACCACCCTGCACTTCCTGCGCCAGCAGGTGGACAAACCCGCAGAGCGCCCGGACTTCTGCCTGGCCGATTTCATCGCACCGGCCGACAGCGGCCGACAGGATTGGATAGGCGCATTCGCGGTCACCGCCGGCATCGGCATCGATGTGCACGTGGCCCGGTTCGAGGCCGACCACGACGACTACAACGCAATCCTGCTGAAGGCCCTTGCCGATCGCTTCGCCGAAGCGTTGACCGAGCGCCTGCATCAGCGGGTGCGTACCGAATTCTGGGGCTACGACCACGCCGAGACGCTGGACAACGAGGCGCTGATCGACGAGCAGTACAGCGGCATCCGCCCAGCACCCGGCTACCCGGCCTGTCCGGAGCACAGCGAGAAGCGCCGCCTGTTCGACCTGCTGCAGGCTGAAGCCAACGCCGGCATGGAGCTGACCGAGAGCTTCGCGATGCTGCCCACGGCTGCGGTATCGGGCTACTACTTCAGCCATCCACAGAGCCAGTACTTCGTGGTGGGCCGGCTCGGCCGCGAACAGGTCGGCGACTACGCCCGGCGCAAGGGCGTGGACCGTGCCCAGGCCGAGCGCTGGCTGGCCTCCAACCTCGACTACGACCCCGAATGAGGCAGTAGCGCCGGGCCATGCCCGGCGTCATCTCCCGTCCGCCGGGCACGGCCCGGCACTACCGTGCATGATTCCCGCGATGACCGTTCCCGTAGCCCGCCTCTCCAGCTTCTACCTGTTCTACTACGCGGCGCTCGGCGCGTTCACTCCGTACTGGAGCCTGTTCCTGACCGCACGTGGCATGAGCGTGACCGCGATCAGCGTGATGATGGGCCTGTGGTACGCCACGCGCGTGATCGCCCCCAGCACCTGGACCAGCCTGGCCGCGGCCTCGCCACGGCCGATCCGCCTGCTGCGCATCGGCTGCGTGCTGGCCCTGATCAGCTTCACCGCCTTCCTGCTGCCGCTGCCACAGCCATGGATGTACCCGGCGATGGTGGTGTTCTGCTTCTTCTACAACGCGGTCATGCCGCAGTTCGAGTCGATCACCCTTACCCACCTCGGCAGCGACAGCCATCGCTACGGCCTGATCCGGGTCTGGGGCTCGCTCGGCTTCATTGCCATCGTCACCCTGTTCGGCTGGTTGATCGAGGGCGATGGCGGGGGCAACCGCGCCGAACTGCTGCCATGGATGATGCTGCCGTTGTTTGCGTTGATGGTGGCTTCGGCCTTCAGCAACCACTACGCACGTGACATCAGCAAGACCGATGGAGATGCCAGTGGCTTCTGGCAGATCGTGCGTCGGCCTCCGGTGCTGGCGTTCTTCCTGGCCGCCTTCATGGAACAGTTGTCGTTCGGCCCGTACTACACGTTCTTCTCGGTCTACATGGACCATCACGGCTACCGCACCTCCACCCTCGGCCTGCTGTGGACCATCGGCGTGGTGTTCGAGGTCGGCGTATTCTTCACCATCGGCCGCTTCTTCCGTCGCTACGACGCCAGCTGGATGCTGCTGATCGCGTTGGTCAGCTCCTGCCTGCGCTGGGCGGTGACCGCATTGTTCCCGGAGAACCTGCCGGTGATGCTGCTGGCGCAGACCGCGCATGCGCTTGGCTTTGCCGCATTCTTCGCCGCAGCGATGCAGATGCTGGCCACCTATTTCCCGGGCCGCCTCAACGGCCATGGGCAGGGCCTGCTGTATGGGTTTTCGTCCGGTGTCGGCGGCGTACTCGGCGCGCTCATTGCCGGCCAGCTCTGGAAGATCGACGATGGCCGCACCGCGTTCCTGGCCGGCAGTGGCTTCGCGCTGGTCGGTGCCCTGCTGTGCTTCTTCGCGCTGAGCCTGCCACTGATCCGCGCGCGCAGGCATGGCCCAACGGTTTGACGTTCGTGTTCGGTACTAGTGCTGCCGCAGCACCTGCTGCATCGATGGCAACAGCACGCGGTTACCGTATCCGCTCAGGTGATCGCCGTCGAAGTACAGCGGTCTTCCGTCACGCTTGGCCGGGCACAGGGCAGCGTCACACAGTACCGGCAACGGATCCCACAGCACTGCACCAGGCAAGCCATTGACCACCTGCTGCAGGCTGCCCAGCATGGGAGCCCGCAGGTTTTCAATGTCCGCACGGCTGCTGTCCAGCCCATTACGGCAGATCGCGTTGTCCTCGTTGAAGCGGTCCGAGCAACGGAAAGGCGGTGCCGGCAGCACCGGCTTCGGCGCCTCCAGCACGATGCGCACGCCCCGCTCGGCCAAGGGCTTCCATCGTGCGATCGCCTCAGTGGCTTCCGCGTCGCGCCCCGCAGCAGCCTCCGGGACCCGCTCACCCGCCAGCTGCGCCTTGGCATCGAACAGCACGAACTGATCGGACAATCGCGGTATGCGCAGCGACACCAGCACCACAGCGTCTCCAGGCTGCGCACGACGTGCGATATCGGAAAACACCGCTGCATCAAAATCGGCGCAACCGGCTCCGGCTCCCCGCCACTTCAGCAGGCTTACCTGCGGGCATCCTCCGCGTCCATAGAGCGACACCCGGGATCCGCTCTCCAGCGCCAGGCGCTGCAGCAGCTCGATGTAGGCCATCGCGTGCGAATCGCCAGCAACGAACACCTGCTTCGGCGCACCTGCAGGCACCGGACGATCGCAGTCACCACGCGCATAGGTCCGCATGCTGCCACCTTCGAAACGCTGCTTGGTGGTCACCAGGCTGCAGCCGGCAAAGTCACCAGCCACGCTCTTGCCGTTGGGATACCAGTCGGCCGGATGCCGGCTGACCGTGCTCAGTGATATCCGCGGTGCCTGCAGGTACAGCAGTGTCTGGACGCCGGCCGCCACCAGCAGCACGGCCGCACCTGCCAGCACCCAGCGACCGGGGCGCACGCGCTGCGCCAATGTGCCGCGGAAAGGTTGTTCCACCCAACGCCACGACAGCCACGACAACAGCACCACCAGCGCCATCGCAGCGGTCATCTGCAACGGTGTCTGCAGGCCCACGGTCCAGCGCATCAGCACGAACACCGGCCAGTGCCACAGATACAATGAGTACGACAGCAGGCCGATGTAACGCATCGGCTTGCTGGCCAACAGGCGTGCCACCCAGGACTGCGGATGATGATGCAGCGCCCACAGCAACCCTGCCGCAGCGAAGGTCGGCAGCAGGCCATCGGGCCACGGCGAACGTCCTGCCCGTGCAGTCCACAACGCCCAACCCAGCAGCGCCAACGCCGCCATTGCGAGCAGCGAGAACACGGGCGCAGCGCGCTTCAATGCCGCCCCCGTCACTTGATCGAGTGATGCGCGCACATGCAGCAACTGGAACAACAGCACGCCAGCGCCCAGCTGCCACAACCGCGTGCTGGTTGCGTAGAACGCCCACGATGGCGGCGCCTCACGCAGGCCCAGCATTGCGGCATGCAGCAGCGACGCCGCGCTGACGACCGCGAACAGGCCCAGGCTCATCCATCGCCCACGCGTGCCACGCGCCCAGGCCAGGAAAAGCAGCGGAAACAGCAGGTAGAACTGCTCTTCCACGCCCAGCGACCAGGTATGGGTGTAGGGATTGAATTCGGCCTTGGGCGCGAAATAATCGTTGCCGATCAGCGCCAGTACCCAGTTGCTGAAGCCGAAGAATGCCATCAGCCCGGTCTTGTCACTGGCCTCGCTGAGCCAGGACTCGGGAATGAACAGCACGCTGGCGACGGCGGTCAACAGCAGGCAGCTGATCAGCGCAGGGGCGATGCGACGGATGCGGCGCGAATAGAAGCGCAGCATCGACTGCCACAGCGACAACGGCGGCAGCCGGTGCACCGACGCGCTGACCACGAACCCGGAAATGACGAAGAACACGTCTACGCCGGTGAACCCGCCCGGCAACCAGGCCGGGTCCAGGTGGAACACGATGACGGCCAGCACGGCAATTGCGCGCAGGCCGTCAATGTGCGGCACGTAGCCATGACGTGGATCAGCGGTCATCCCTTCCCCCAGAAGCACGGCGGCACTACACCGCAGCGCTCACGCCTTTACCAGACCAGGTCGTCCGGCACTTTGTACTGCGGATCGGCGTACGGATCTTCCTCGGCCGGCGCATTCGGATCGACCTTCAGCGCCACCGATGCGGCGAACACCGCCTCGGACTGTGCCAGCACCTCGGCGGTAACCAGCAGGTAGCGGCCGTTGAGCTGGACCACGCCCAGCTCACCGGCATTGAGCGCGGTCAGCTGCTCGGCAGTCACGTAGATGCGCTTGATCTTGCCGCCATACGGGAAGTGGCGGGCAATGTCCGCTGCCTCGGCATTGAGGCTCTTGTCCTTCAGCAGTTCTTCCAGCTTGGCCTTCGCCTCGCGGCGCACGCGTGCTTCTTCCTGCTTCAGGCGCTCGGTCTCGATGCGCTCTTCCTTCTCCCGCTGCGCGCGGATGGCATAGGCCTTGGCCAGGTCCATCTCTTCGGCACTGCGCGGCTTGCGCGGGCCCTGCTGCCCCGGGCCACCACGCGCCTGCCCACCGGGCTTGCCCGCGCCACCACGGCCATGCCCACGACGCTCGCCGGGCTTGTGTTCGCCCTTGCCTGCGCCCTGCGGCTTTCCATTGCCATTGCCACCCTTGCCCTGCGGGCGGCCATCACGGCGGGGACCATCATTCTTGCGCTCGGGCTTGGGCGCTGGCTTGAAGCCCAGGCCCATCAGCTGGTCGCGGAGGGTATCGCTCATAGAGTTCGGATCAATAGTGCGGCGGCGGTGGTTCGCTCGCCGGATCGGAAGAATTCAGTGCGTTGCGGACCTTGCCCAGGTCTTCCAGCAGCACGCGCAGTACATCAGCATTGCGCATGCCCTGCATGCTGGCCGCAGCCAGCGCATCGCTCAGTTCGGCAAGCGCCTGTTCCTGGAAGGACACGCGCATCTCCAGCTCGACCAGGCGCGCTTCCAGCGCCTGCTCACGTTCGGTCGGCAACTCAGACATGCAGCGAACGCCCCCGGCCAATCCCGTAATACGCCAGGCCTGCAGCTTCCACCTCGGCCGGTTCGTACAGGTTGCGCCCGTCAAACACCGCCGCATCCTTCAACTGCTCGCGCAACTTCTGGAAATCAGGGCTGCGGAACTGCTTCCACTCGGTGACCACAACCAGCGCGTCGGCACCCTGCAGCGCTTCGTCGGCACTGTCGCAGAACACCAGGTCATCGCGCTCGCCGAAGATGCGCTGCGATTCGTGCATCGCTTCCGGGTCATACGCACGCACCGTCGCGCCACCTTCCCACAGCTGCGCCAACAGGCGGCGGCTGGAGGCTTCGCGCATGTCGTCGGTGTTCGGCTTGAAGGCCAGGCCCCACACGGCAAACGTCTTGCCGCGTACACCTTCGTCCTCGCCCTTGTCATAGTGACGCTGGATGAGGGCGAACAGATGGCCCTTCTGTGCATCGTTCACTGCTTCCACAGCGTTCAGCAGCTTCGGTTCGAGACCGTACTGCTGCGCGGTACGGGCCAGCGCCTGCACATCCTTGGGGAAGCACGAGCCACCGTAGCCGGCGCCCGGATAGATGAAGTGCCAGCCGATACGCGGGTCCGAGCCGATGCCCTGGCGGACCTGCTCGACATCGGCACCGACGCGCTCGGCGATGTTGGCGATTTCATTCATGAACGAAATCTTGGTCGCCAGCATCGCGTTGGCCGCGTACTTGGTCAGCTCGGCCGAGCGCACGTCCATTTCCACCACACGGTCGTGGTTGCGGTTGAACGGCGCATACAGGCGGCGCATCACGGCCACCGACTCTTCGCTGGTCGCACCGATGATGATGCGGTCCGGGCGCATGCAGTCGGCAACTGCGTCGCCTTCCTTCAGGAACTCCGGGTTGGATACCACGTCGAAGGCGATGTCCGCACCACGTGCAACCAGCTCTTCGGCAATGGCCGCGCGTACCCTGTCGGCAGTACCCACCGGCACCGTCGACTTGTTGACCACCACGGTCGGCACGCTCATGTGCCGGCCGATGGTGCGGGCCACCGCCAGCACGTACTGCAGATCGGCGCTGCCATCCTCGTCCGGTGGTGTGCCAACGGCGATGAAAACGACCTGGCCATGGTCGATGGCAGCCGCGGCATCGGTGGTGAATGCCAGCCGCAAGGCGGCATGGTTGGCCTTCACCATCGGCTCCAGGCCCGGCTCATAGATCGGGATGATGCCCTGGTTGAGGCCATCCACCTTGGCCTGGTCGATATCGACGCAGACCACCTGATGACCGACATCGGCCAGGCAGGTACCGGTTACCAGTCCAACGTAGCCGGTACCAAAAATCGCAACGCGCATGTCCGTATTCGCTCCAGAATAACTTACGGCAGGACGCCCAGCAGCTCGACGTCGAAGGTCAGAGTTGCGTTCGGGCCGATCGGGCCACCCGGGGTGCCGTTTTCGCCATAGGCCAGGTTGCCCGGGATCCAGAAGCGGTACTTCGAGCCGACCGGCATCAGCGCGACGCCCTCGGTCCAGCCCTTGATCACCTGATCCAGGCCGAACTCGGCCGGCTGGCGGCCGTAGGAACTGTCGAACACGGTGCCGTTGAGCAGCTTGCCTTCGTAGTTCACGCGCACCTTGCTGCTCGGCAGCGGACGCTCGCCGCTACCCGGGCGGATCACCTGGTACTGCAGGCCCGAAGCAGTGGTCACCACGCCCGGCTGGGTCTTGTTCTTGGACATGAACGCATTGCCTTCCTCGCGGTTGGTCTGCGCAGCCTGGGCAGCCTTGGCCTGCATTTCGGCCTGCTTGGCGCCCATGAACGACTGGATGGTGGCGGTTGCGTCAGCTTCCGTCATCTTCGGCTGGCCCTTGCTCAGGCCGGTGCTGATCGCGTCAAACAGCGAGGCAACGTCGATATCGTCCTTCAGCTGCGCCAGCGACGGACCGACCGAATAGGAACCGATCATCTGCGACACCTTGACGCGGTCGACCTTCGCCGGCTGCGAACCCGGCGCCATGCCCGGCACCTGCTGGCCGCTACGGGCCATCACCACCTGGCGCAGCGCGGCATCGGTGGCCTTGGCCTGTTCCTGGGTGATCTGAGGCTGCAGGCCTTCGAAAGAGCGCTCCACGGCGGTGCGCAGGGCAGCCACGTCGATCTCATCAGCAATCGGAGTGAACGACTTGGCCACGTCCAGGCCGATGGCGTAGCCGAGCTTCTGCTTGGGGGAATTCAAGGTTGAGGTCTCCTTGGCGGCTGCGGGGGCAGCCGGTTGTTGCGACAGAGCGACACCCGAAGTGCCCATTGCCAGAATCAGAACCGACGCCGCGGCGCCGCGCATTCCCATCTTCATTCGCTGCATTCCTGAAAGTGTCTGGGCGCCGACGTCGGCGCGAAAAGAGACATTGTCGCACGCATGCCGTCGATGTCGAGGCATGCATGCCGGATATCAATGCGTGGCGGCCGCCAGCGCTTTATCGATGGCTGCGGTGAGCTGCGGATCATCCGGCGTCACCTTGCTGGCGAACTGGGCGATGACCTTGCCATCGCGTCCGACCAGATACTTGTGGAAGTTCCAGCCCGGCGCCACGCCAGTGGCCGCAGCCAGACGCTGGTACAGCGGCGTGGCCTCGGCACCGACCACATGCACTTTTTCGAACATCGGGAACTTGACGCCGTAGGTCAACGTGCAGAAATCCTGGATCTGCTTCTCGTCGCCCGGCTCCTGGCCCCGGAAATCATTGGACGGGAAACCGAGCACGGCAAAGCCGCGACCCGCATAGCGCTTCTGCAGCGCTTCCAGCCCCTCGTACTGCGGGGTATAGCCGCACTTGCTGGCGGTGTTGACCACCAACAGTACCTGGCCCTGGTAGCGCTGCTGCAGGTTGACCTGCTGCTTGCTGGCCAGCGGCCGGTAATCGAGGTCGAGCAGATCAGCTGCCAGGACACTGGCAGAACCGGCGACGCCGGCCACCATCATGACCAGCAGGGACAGGCCGCGCAGGCGGCGCGGGGAAACAGTCGGCAGGGGCATCAGGAGCGGTCCGCAGTAGCCATTCACAAGGCCCGACCAGCACCGGCCGGGAATCGGCCGAACTATAGCACCGGGGTTCCACAGCCCCGGTGGCAGCAGCCCAACGAGGCTTTGCGCGGTGTGGCGACTACGCCGTTCGCCCCGATTCCATGGCGAAGCGATGACATAGCATGGACATCGCTGAATGGAAGGCGGGCTCGGACCGGCCCGCACGACAGTTTTATTTCCCTTTAAAATCAATAAAATAAAGGGATATTTCAGTGAACTGACCACCCCTGCCATCAGTTGGGGACGGCAAGGGGTTGCACCTAGGCGTGCCGGTGTTATAGTTGCATACAACACCAGTCACCTGAGACAGGGGGAAGCCATGAACGCCCGGATACGTCGCAACCTCACCGCACCCGCGGCCGCTGCCGTTTCGACCCTGATCGTGCTGGCCTGGCTGGCCGCACCGACCTCCCCCGCCTCATCCGACAGTGCGCAGGACGCGACCGTTTCACCGGCAGCCGATGCTGCCCCCTCCCCCTCCCCCCCGCGTCGGCTGCACAGCTCCCTGTCCATGCCGTACTTCTCGTTCGCCCAGCCGCTGACCCCACGGAGCTGAATATGAGCGACATCCAGTGGAGCGACGGTGCTCCCATCTACCGTCAGTTGAAGGAGCGCGTGATCGCCATGATGCTCGACGGAATCCTCAAGCCGGGCGATGCCCTGCCTTCGGTACGCCAGGTGGCCGCCGATTACCAACTCAACCCCATCACCGTTTCGCGCGCTTACCAGGAACTGGCCGATGAAGGCCTGGTCGAAAAGCGCCGCGGGCTGGGCATGTTCATGACCGAGCAGGCGGCCACGCAGCTGCGCAGCAGCGAGCGCGAACGCTTTCTCAATGAAGAATGGCCGGCGGTTCTGGAGCGCATCCAGCGCCTGGGCCTGAGCCTCGACGAATTGCTGCCCCAGGGGAAATTCTGATGAATGCCAGTCCCACTACTGCTGCACCCGGTGATGCCGTCATCACCGCCCGAGGCCTGCGCAAGGCCTACAAGACCACCGTCGCCCTCGACAACGCCAGCTTCAGCATTCCGAGCGGGCGCATCATCGGCCTGATCGGCCCCAACGGCGCAGGCAAGACCACCGCACTGAAGGCCATCCTCGGCCTGACCTCGGTGGAAGGCGAGCTGAGCGTGCTGGGCCGCGACCCGCGACTGCACCGCGATGAACTGATGAACGACATCTGCTTCATCGCCGACGTCGCGGTGCTGCCGCGCTGGCTGAAGGTTCGCGAGGCGATCGATTTCGTCGCCGGCGTCCATCCGCGCTTCGACCGCGCCCGCTGCGAACGCTTCCTGGCCAACACCAAGCTGCAGCCTAAGCAGCGCGTGCGCGAACTGTCCAAGGGCATGATCGTGCAGCTGCACCTGGCGCTGGTGATGGCCATCGATGCCCGCATCCTGGTGCTGGACGAGCCTACGCTCGGCCTGGACATCCTGTACCGCAAGGAGTTCTACCAGCGACTGCTGGAAGACTACTTCGACGAACAGAAGACCATCATCGTCACCACCCACCAGGTGGAAGAGATCGAACACATCCTCAGCGACGTGATGTTCATCCGTGACGGGCGCATCGTGCTTGATGCGGAAATGGACGAAGTCGGGCGTCGCTACACCGAGCTGCTGGTCAACGCCGACCAGCTGGACACGGCGCGCGCCCTGAAACCGATCGACGAACGCAGCCTGACGTTCGGAAAAACCGTGATGCTGTTCGATGGCGTGCCGCGCATCCAGCTTTCCACGCTTGGCGAGACCCGCAGCCCGGGCCTGGCCGACCTGTTCGTCGCCATCATGAAGGGGACCTACGCATGAATGCCGTCAACCACCCCGTCAGCCCACTGGGTACGCTGCGCTGGCTGCTCAAGCGCGAGTACTGGGAAAACCGCGGCGGATTCCTCTATGCCCCGCTGATCGCCGGGCTGATTTCGCTGGTGATGAGCACCGTCGGCATCGCCTTCGGCCTGTTCGCGCTGAACCGCGCGGCGCGCAACGGCGCACTGCATGTCGATGGCGAAAGCGTGAACGTCAACGGCCTGGACCTGGCGCTGCTGACCCGCAATATCGACAGCAAGGACCTCACCGATCTTGGCAACGGCCTCGACCTGACCCTGGTGCTGAGCTCGGCATGGCCGTTCCTGGTACTGGCCTTCGTGGTGTTCTTCTACTGCCTGGGCGCGCTGTACGACGACCGCCGCGACCGCAGCATCCTGTTCTGGAAGTCGCTGCCGCTGTCTGACACCCAGACCGTGCTGTCCAAGGTGATCAGCGCACTGATCGTGGCCCCGCTGATCGCGGTGATCGCCGGCATCATCACCATGTTCGGCTTCATGCTGGTCATCAGCATTGTTGCGCTGATGCACGGCGGCAGCCCGATGACCCTGATCTGGGGCCCGGCGAGCCCGCTGACCCTGGCCGCCGGTCACCTGGCCTGGATCCCGGTCTACGCCCTGTGGGCCCTGCCCACCGCCGGCTGGCTGCTGCTGTGCTCGGCCTGGGCGCGCACCAAGCCGTTCCTGTGGGCGGTGATGTTGCCGCTGTTCGCCGGCGTCATTGTCAGCACCACCAAGGTGATGCCGCTGATCGGCCTGACCACCGGCTGGTTCTGGCAGAACATCGTCGGCCGGCTGCTGCTGGGCGGCGTGCCGGGCACGGATCTGGTCTACCGCCTCAGCGCCGACGAAAACGCACGCCGCGATCTGGAGTCGGTGGTCGGCCTGATGTCGCCGGCCTCGCAGCTGAAGTCGCTGGCGATGCCGGAACTGTGGATCGGTGCCGCCGTCGGTGTCGTGTTCATCGTCCTTGCCATCCGCCTGCGCAAGCGCGCCGGCGAAATCTGATCCCATCCACCCGGAGGCACTACCCATGCGTTCCCTGCTCGCTTGTTCTGCGTTGTTGCTGTTGCCGCTGTCGGCGCTGGCCGCCGATGCTCCGAACTGCAAGTTCACTGCCGCCCGCACGCTGAAGCTGGACGTGGCCGGTGCCAAAGCGGTGGTGTTCGAAGTGAACCAGCACGATCTGAAGGTCGTCGCCAGCAACGGCGGCGGCCAGCTCGATGGCCGCGCCTGTGCGTCCAGCCAGGAATGGCTGGACCAGCTGGTGCTGGACCAGCGCAAGGTGGGTGACAAGCTGGTGGTGAGCCTGCGTCGTGATGGTCGCCACAGCGGCATCAGCCTGGGCAACAGCTACGCCTGGCTGGACATCCGCGGCAGCGTGCCGGACAACCTGCCACTGCAGGTCAAGGTCGGCTCCGGCGACGCCAGCGTGGAAAACGCGCAGTCCCTGAGCGTGGACGTCGGATCCGGTGACGCGGTCATCCGCGGCACCCGCGGCAGCATCCACGCGGCGGTGGGCTCTGGCGACCTCGACATCGACGGCGGCAGCGCCCTGAACCTGCTGTCGCTGGGTTCGGGCGACGTTACCGCGCGCAACATCGGCGGTGATGCCAGCACCGGCACCGTCGGTTCGGGCGACCTGAAGATCAGCGATGTGCGCGGCAACGCACGGCTGGATACCGTGGGCTCGGGCGACATCGAGTTCAAGCGTGTGCAGGGCAATGTCGAAGTGGGCGTGGTCGGCTCCGGCGGCGTCGATCTGGCCGACATCGGCGGCAATGTGCATGTGCGCAGCCATGGCTCGGGCGACATCCAGGTCGATGGCGTGCGCGGCAGCCTGACCGTCGATCACAGCGGCAGTGGTGACGTCGGCCACCGCAATGTCAGCGGCAAGGTCACCCTGCCGCGCAACAAGTAAGCCTCATCCAACCGATCCCAGGGGAACGCCATGAACCTGTTGCGCCTGCTGCCCGCCACTCTGCTGTGCCTGCCGCTGATCGCCTGCGGTGGCACTTCCTCCCCGCCTGACAAGACCGTCGGCAAGAGCGTGGCCGAAGCCACCGGCGGAGTCGGCCAGACCGTCAAGGACGCCATGAACGATGCCCGCAAGGACATCGCCCAGGGCAACATCAAGATCTCCGCCGACAAGCAGCCGCGTGCGGAAATCACGCCGGATGGACACCTGCTGATCGCGGGCAAGGACGTCGTGGCCAACGACGCACAGCGTCGTCAGCTGCTGGAGTACCGCGGCCACGTGGTCGCCATCGCGATGGACGGCATGGACGTCGGTCTTGCCGGTGCCAAGCTCGGTGCGAGCGCCGCGGGCGAAGCACTGAAGGGCATCTTCAGCGGTGACAGCGAAGGCGTCGAAAAGCGGATCAACGCCGAAGCCGCCAAGATCGAGGTCCAGGCCAAGCGCATCTGCGACCGCCTGCCTGCCATGCTGGCCAGCCAGCAGGCGCTGGCGCGCGAGCTGCCAGCGTTCAAGCCCTACGCAACCATGGACCAGAGCGACGTGGACGACTGCGGCAAGGACACCGTGGTCCTGCGCTAGACCTGTGACAGATCAGCGCACCCGGCCGGCAGTGGCACCCCGCTGCCGGCCGCGCTGCGATGACCGCTTACAATGGCAACCCCGGACGCCCCCGAACCGAATGCCATGAAGAAGTTGTTCCTGCTGCTGGCCGCCCTGCTCTGCCTGGGCCTGGTCGGCTGTGACAAGGATTACCGCAACCACCGCGCCGAGCGCGGCAAGCCCAAGATTTCCGTCAGCCAAGGCATGGTCACCGTGCGTCGCCCGCCGGCACCGAACATCATCATCCTCGCCGATGGCACGATGAAGATGGACGAGATCCAGATCCCGCTGGACGACGCGCAGAAGCAGATGCTGCAGACCCTGTTCGGCAAGCTGCAGGTGCTGCGCCAGAATACGCTGGTGGCCGCACCGGCCGATCCCAACATGCAGCCGGTGAAGATCCAGCCGCCGGAGGGTCTGGAGGTGATTCCAGCGGACCTGATCCAGCGCATCCCCGAGTTCAAGGATTACACCGACACCTTCGGCAACATCGTCGCCGACCGTCGCTGAAAAGGAAACGCCGCCCGAGGGCGGCGTTTTTCATTGACCCGGTAGCGCCGGGCCACGCCCGGCGATCGCAGCGCGCGGCCCGCCGGCATTCCACCGGGCATTCCACCGGGCATGGCCCGGCGCTACCCGTCGGCCGATCAACCGCCGGCGCCACCACCACCGGCCTGGATGCCACCGGCCGTCAACGCTGCCGGATCCAGCAGCCGGCGCAGCTCGGCTTCGGCCAGGCCACTGTCTTCCAGTGCCACATCCAGTACCGGGCGCTGTTCCTTGTAGGCACGCTTGGCAATCGCCGCGGCCTTCTCGTAGCCGATGATCGGGTTCAGCGCGGTGACCAGGATCGGATTGCGCGCCAGCGCCTCGGCCACGCGGTCCTCGCGCACCTTCAGACCAGCGATGGCGCTGTCGGCCAGCAGGGTGGAGACGTTGGCAAGCAGGCCGATGCCATCCAGCAGGTTCACCGCAATCAGCGGCAACGTGACATTGAGCTGGAAGTTGCCGGTCTGCCCGGCCACGGTGATCGCGGTGTGGTGGCCGATCACCTGCGCGCAGGCCATCACCGTTGCTTCCGGAATGACCGGGTTGACCTTGCCCGGCATGATCGAGCTGCCCGGCTGCAGTGCCGGCAGTTCGATCTCGCCCAGGCCCGCCAGCGGACCGGCGTTCATCCAGCGAAGATCATTCGCGATCTTGATCAGCGCCACCGCCAGCGCATTGAGCTGGCCGGACAGTTCCACTGCGTCGTCCTGTGCGGCCAGGCCTTCGAACTTGTTCTCGGCACTGTCGAACTTAAAGCCGGTCTGCTGCTTCAGCGCCTTGGCCACCTGTGCACCAAAGCGCGGGTCGGCATTGATGCCTGTGCCGATGGCGGTGCCGCCCAGCGGCAGCCGGCGCACGCGCTTGAGGCTGTCTTCGATGCGCTCCTGCGCCGAGGCCAGCTGTGCCGACCACGCGCCGAATTCCTGCTCGAAGGTCAGCGGCATCGCATCCATCAGGTGCGTGCGGCCGGTCTTGACCACCTTGCGCAGGCTGCGGCCCTTCTTGTCCAGGGTCTTGCGCAGGTGCACCAGCGCCGGCAGCAGCTGCTCATGCGTCGCCAACACCGCCGACACGCGCAGCGCGGTCGGGATCACGTCGTTGGAGCTCTGCCCCTGGTTGACGTGGTCATTGGGGTGCACGGTGGTCTTGCCCGCCTTGCCGGCACGGTTGGCCAGAGTGGCAATGACCTCGTTGGCATTCATGTTCGACGACGTGCCCGAACCGGTCTGGTAGACATCGATCGGGAACTGCGCGTCCCAGTTGCCGGCGGCCACTTCGGCAGCAGCGGTCTGGATGGCCTTGGCCACGTTCTTTGGCAGGTGACCCAGCTCTGCGTTGACGCCGGCAGCGGCGCCCTTGACCAGGCCCAGAGCACGGATGAAACCGCGCGGCATGCGCTGGCCCGATACCGGGAAGTTCTGCACGGCACGCTGGGTCTGCGCGCCCCACAGGGCGTCCGCAGGCACCTGCAGCTCGCCCATGCTGTCGTGTTCGATTCTGAAACCCTTGCTTGCAGCTTTGCTCATTGCATCAACTCCGCACTACTTCAGTTGGGGAAAGGGAAGCGGCGGCTGGCAGGGTGTCGCTTCCCGGGCTGGCGGCTGCGCCAACGATACTCCTTTGTCCGCAGTGTGGGATGACGCTGCGTGGACCGCATCGTTCGCTCGGTAGCGCCGGGCCATGCCCGGCGAGCGCGCAGCGCGGCGGCTCGTCGCGTCGTAGAATATTGGCCCCGCCGCTCGCCCCAGCCCTGCCGACATGTCCGATTCCGCCCTGCTCGCCCTGTCCCCGCTCGATGGCCGCTATGCCGGCAAGGTCGACGCCCTGCGCCCGATCTTCTCCGAGTACGGCCTGATCAAGGCCCGCATCACGGTCGAAGTGGAATGGCTGCTGGCCCTGGCCGCCGAGCCTGGCATCGTCGAGCTGGCGCCGTTCTCCGACGCCGCCGTCGCCCGCCTGCGCGCCCTGGCCGCCAGCTTCAGCCCGGCCCAGGCCGCGCGCGTGAAGGAGATCGAGCGCACCACCAACCATGACGTCAAGGCGGTGGAGTACTTCATCAAGGAACAGCTGAAGGACGACGCCGAGCTGGCCCCGGCGCTGGAATTCGTGCATTTCGCCTGCACGAGCGAAGACATCAACAACCTCAGCTATGGCCTGATGCTGGAACAGGCCCGCCGCGAGGTGCTGCTGCCGACCCTGGACGGCATCGCCACCGCACTGCGCACCCTGGCCCATGCCCAGGCCGGCCAGCCGATGCTGTCGCGCACCCATGGCCAGACCGCCTCGCCCACCACCCTGGGCAAGGAACTGGCCAACGTGGTCGCCCGCCTGGAGCGCCAGCGCAAGCAGATTGCCGCCGTCGAGCTGACCGGCAAGATCAACGGCGCGGTCGGCAACTACAACGCCCACGTCGCGAGCTACCCGGACGTGGACTGGCCGGCCTTCGCCGAGCGCTTCGTGACCGGCCTGGGCCTGGTGTTCAACCCGTACACCACGCAGATCGAGCCGCACGACAACATCGCCGAGATCGGCGATGCCGCACGTCGCGCCAACATCATCCTGATCGACCTGGCCCGTGACATCTGGGGCTACGTTTCGCTGGGCTACTTCAAGCAGCGCCTGAAGGAAGGCGAAGTCGGCTCGTCGACGATGCCGCACAAGGTCAACCCGATCGATTTCGAGAACGCCGAAGGCAATTTCGGTATCGCCAATGCCCTGTTCGAGCACTTCAGCGCGAAGCTGCCGATCAGCCGCTGGCAGCGTGACCTGACCGATTCCACCGTGCTGCGTGCACTGGGCACCGCGTTCGGCCACAGCCAGGTGGCGCTGGATTCGCTGGCCAAGGGCCTGGGCAAGCTGGAAGTGAACCCGCAACGCCTGGATGCCGATCTGGACGCAGCCTGGGAAGTGCTGGCCGAGGCCGTGCAGACGGTGATGCGCCGCCACGGCCTGCCGAATCCGTACGAGCAGCTGAAGGCACTCACCCGTGGCCAGGGCATCACCGCCGAGTCGATGCGTGCGTTCGTGGAGACGCTGGCGCTGCCAGAGGAAGCCAAGCAGTCGCTGCGTGAGATGACCCCGGGCAGCTACACGGGTCTGGCTGAGGCGCTGGCTCGCAAGATCTAAGGGTTTCCTTTGCGGCGGCGGCCGCGTGCGCTGCCTGCGGCAGGCTTGTACTGCCAGGGCAAAGGCAACGTCAAAGGCGGCTCTGGGTTATTGCCTCACTTGGCGGGGCGGGTTGGGTTCGCGGGGGACGCCGTAAACCCATCCCTGGGGGCTTGGCCGCGGCATCCATGCCGCGGACACCCCCGCGAACCCAACCCGCCCCACCTCTGACAGATTTCCGGTGACGGATCGAAGAGCGTTGGATTGTCGGGACGGAATTTGAAAGGGGGACGCGGCTTCGCCGCGTCCCTCTTTGTTTTTGGGGCGCCTGCAAATTCCCGATGGCGGATGCTCATGTAGATCCACGCCATGCGTGGATGAGCTTGCTCGGGAAAGCTCATCCACGCATGGCGTGGATCTACAGGCTTCTGATTTTCTTCTTCCATTCCGTGGCGGGCCGCGCAGGAAACTGTCAGGGGCCGGGCGGCTTTTGCTTGTGAACCACCCCGCCACGAGGGGCTCCGCCGTTGGCCGGAACCCCCGCGACAATCCCGCGCACGTGCGCAATCCCCACGAACGGCGGACAATGCAGATCTCAGGTGGCCCGCCACGCCGCCCCTCCCGCTTTCCGCTGCAAGGATCTCCCCCATGGCCTCCCGCAAGTCCTCCGCCCCCCTGATCGAAGTCACTGCCCGCCCCGGCCAGCCGCTGGGCATGGCGCCGGCCACCTTCCTGCGCGATTTCTGGCAGAAGCGCCCACTGCTGATCCGCAATGCCTTCCCGGATTTCCAGACCCCGGTGCAGCCGGAAGACCTGGCCGGCCTGGCCTGCGAAGAGGGCGTGCTGGCGCGCCTGATCGAACATGACAAGACCCAGGACAGCTGGCGCGTGCGCAGCGGTCCGTTCCAGGAAGACATCTTCCCCGCCCTGCCCGACCACGACTGGACCCTGCTGGTACAGGACGTGGACAAGTGGGACAAGGACGTGCGTGCACTGATCGAGCACTTCAGCTTCCTGCCGCGCTGGCGCATGGATGACGTGATGATCAGCTTCGCCGCCACCGGTGGCTCGGTCGGTGCCCACGTCGACCAGTACGACGTGTTCCTGCTGCAGGCCCAGGGCCATCGCCGCTGGCAGATCGACGCCAGCGAATCGATCAAGGGCAAGCAGCCGCCGCTGGGCTTCCGCCCGGACGTGGAGCTGAAGCTGCTGCAGGTGTTCAAGCCGACCCACGACTGGGTGCTGGCGCCGGGCGACATGCTGTACCTGCCGCCGAACGTGCCGCACCACGGCGTGGCCGAAGATCCCTGCCTGACCTTCTCCTTCGGCATGCGTGCGCCGGCGTCGGCCGAGCTGATCAGCGACTACCTGGACACCCTCATCGCCGATGCCGACGAGAACATCCGCTACCAGGATGGCGACCTGAAAGTACCGGCCGACCCGAACGAAATCGACACGGTGGCGATGGCACGGGTGATCACCGCGCTCAACGCCATCCGCATGAACGACCCGGACAAGCTGGGTGACTGGTTCGGCCGCTTCATCACCACCTACCGTGCCGCCGGCGAAGTGATGGCCCATCAGGCCGCACCCGCACAGGAAGAAGTGGTCCAGGCACTGGCCTCCGGGCTGCTGCTGCAGCGCCACCCGTGGGCGCGCCTGGCCTGGCGCCGGGCCAAGCGTGGCGCCAGCCTGTACGTCAGCGGCCAGGACTTCCCCCTGTCGGTGAAGGACGCGCAGCGCCTGGCCGGCGCCGAGCAGCTCGACGACGCCGCGTATCGCGGCCTGTCCGACAAGGGGCGCGCGGTGGTCCAGCAGTTGCTGGTGGGCGGTGTGTTCCAGCTGATCGACCCCAACGAACTGTATGACGCCGAAGACGAGGACGACGGCGAGGACGCCGTGGTGCTGGGCGAAGTCATCGAAGGCCGTGAGCGCGTGGAGGCGATCGACGCCGACGCGGTGTCCGACGACGTCCACTCCGTGACCGTGCACGACGACGGTATCGAGGTCATCGTCAACTTCGAGGACGACGAGGAAGACGACAGCGCTGGCCGCGCCTGAGCCATCGTCATGATCCGGGTCCAGCATGTCAGCCACGCCGACGCCCACGTTGCCATCCACGAGGTGCGCCAACGCGTGTTCGTGCAGGAACAGGGCATCGCCGCCGAGCTGGAGCGCGATGCGCTGGACCCGGTCAGCGCCCACGTGCTGGCGCTGGACGGCGACGGCCAGCCGGTTGGCACCGGTCGGCTGGCCCCGGATGGCCGCATCGGCCGTATGGCAGTGCTGGCCGGTCACCGCAGCCACGGGGTCGGCGAGGCCCTGCTGGAGGCGCTGGTCGAGGCCGGGCGCCGGCTCGGCCTGGCCGAGCTGCACCTGCACGCGCAGTTGCCCGCCTGTGATTTCTACGCCCGGCAGGGCTTCCTGCCTGAAGGCGAGGTGTTCCAGGAGGCCGGCATCGGCCACCTGCAGATGCGCCGCCGGCTGGGCATGCCCAGCGCCATCGGCAGCCGCGCCGAGGCGGTGGCCGTCACCACCGCCATCGTCCACCGCGCCCGTCGCCAGCTGTGCCTGCACAGCCGCCAGCTGGACCCGGGCCTGCTGGATGCGCCCCCGGTGCAGGCCGCTTTGCGCCGCTTCGTCACTGCCCGCCACGACAAGCAGCTGCGAGTGATCGTGCACGATGCTGCCGCGATCGCATCCTCCGGCACGCCGCTGCTCGCGCTGGCCCAGCGCCTGCCCAGCGTGGTCCAGTTCCGCGAGGTCGCCGACCCGGTCGACCGTGCGCTGGCCTCGGCCTGCCTGCTCAACGATGCGGGCGACTTCTACTTTCGTCTGATCGGCCATCGCATCGACGGCGAAGCCGGCATCGCGCTACCAGCACGTTCGCAGCCGTTCGAGCAGCAATTGCAGCGCGTCTGGGACCGTTCGCGCGATTGCAGCGAACTCCGCGCACTCGGCATCTGAGCCGGCGCAGCTGACCCAACCTGTCTGGAAGCGGCACCGGGGGACGCGCGATGCCCTTGGTGGTGCCCCTTCGTGTCCGGTTGGGGGTACAATTTGGCTGTTTGAACGCGCCCGTGCACGGCTATTCATCTTCGTGCCGGGTCCTTCTGAAGCCATACCCCACAAAGCGAATCAGCACCCTCCATCGTGGACAATCAACTGAAGCAGTTTGCGCAATCTTCGCAACTCGCCGGCGGCAACGCCTCCTATGTCGAGGACCTGTACGAGCAGTACCTGGTCTCCCCGGATAGTGTCGATCCCAAATGGAAAACCTACTTCGACGGCTTCAAGGGCCGCGAAGCAGGTGACATTCCGCACTCGGCTGTCATCTCCCACATCGCGGACGCGGCCAAGGATGCGCTGAAAGCCGGCACCGGCAGCGGTGCAGGCGACGAGCGTGAGCGCAATGTCGGTCGCCTGATCACGGCCTATCGCTCGCGCGGTCATCTGGACGCCCGCCTGGACCCGCTGGGCCTGGCCGCTCCGGTCAACACCCCGGATCTGGGCCTGCCGTTCCACAGCCTGTCCGATGGCGACCTCAACAGCGAGTTCAGCACCGGCGGCGTGGGTGGTCAGCCGCGCATGAAGCTGCGTGACCTGCTGGCACGCCTGAAGGCGACCTACACCGGCTCGATCGGTGCAGAGTTCATGCACATCTCCGAGGTCGAGCAGCGCCAGTGGATCTACAAGAAGCTGGAACTGGCCGGTGGCAACTACCAGCTGGACGCTGACACCCAGCGCCGCACGCTGGAACGCCTGACCGCAGCCGAAGGCCTCGAGCGCTACCTGCACACCAAGTACGTCGGCCAGAAGCGTTTCTCGCTGGAAGGCGGCGACTCGCTGATCCCGATGATGGACACCATCATCCGCAGCGCCGGCAAGGATGGCGTCAAGGATGTGGTCGTGGGCATGGCCCACCGTGGCCGCCTGAACGTGCTGGTCAACACCCTGGGCAAGAACCCGCGCAAGCTGTTCGACGAATTCGAAGGCAAGTTCGAGCACGACGAGCACGCTTCGGCCGGCGACGTGAAGTACCACATGGGCTTCTCGGCCGACGTGTCCACCGAAGGTGGCCCGGTCCACCTGGCGCTGGCGTTCAATCCGTCGCACCTGGAAATCGCTGACCCGGTGGTTGCCGGTTCGGTGCGTTCGCGCCAGGAGCGCCGCAAGGACACCGCGCGCAAGCAGGTGATGCCGATCCTGATCCACGGCGACGCGGCCTTCTCCGGCCAGGGCGTTGTCATGGAACTGTTCCAGATGTCGCAGGCACGCGGCTTCGCCGTGGGCGGCACCGTGCACATCGTGGTCAACAACCAGGTTGGCTTCACCACCTCCAATCCGCTGGATACGCGCTCCACGCGCTACGCCACCGACGTGGCGAAGATGATCGCCGCGCCGGTGCTGCACGTGAACGGCGATGATCCGGAAGCGGTGGTGTTCGCCGCGCAGCTGGCCTTCGAGTTCCGCCAGACGTTCGCCAAGGACGTGGTCATCGACCTGATGTGCTACCGCCGTTGGGGCCACAACGAGGCCGACGAACCGGCAATCACCCAGCCGCTGATGTACCAGGTGATCCGCAAGCACGCCACCACCCGCGAGATGTACGCCGAGCAGCTGGAAAAGGCGGGCGTGATCGCCGCCGGTGCCGGCAAGGCGATGGTCGATGCCTACCGCGAGAAGCTGGACGCCGGTGAAGTGACCACCGAGCTGGCCAAGGTCGAGAAGACCCCGCCGAGCAGCCCGCTGTTCGTCGATTGGCCGAAGCTGCTGGAAGGCAAGCTGTCCGACCCGATCTCGACCAAGGTCGAGAAGAACAAGCTGGTCGAGCTGGCCAAGCTGATCAACAACGTGCCGGAAGAAGTGCAGCTGCACTCGCGCGTTGCCAAGGTCTACGACGACCGTCGCAAGATGGCGGCCGGTGAGATCCCGGGCGACTGGGGCTTTGCCGAGAACCTGGCCTACGCCACCCTGCTGGACGAAGGCAGTGCCCTGCGCCTGGTCGGCCAGGACGTCGGCCGCGGTACGTTCACCCACCGCCACGCGATCCTGCACGACCAGAAGACCGACAACTACTACCTGCCACTGCGGCAGCTGGTGGATTCGCCGGAGAAGGCCACCATCATCGATTCGCTGCTCAGCGAAGAAGCCGTGATGGCCTATGAGTACGGTTTCTCGACCACCGATCCGAACACGCTGTGCATCTGGGAAGGCCAGTTCGGCGACTTCGCCAACGGCGCCCAGGTGGTGATCGATCAGTTCATCGCTGCCGGCGAAGCAAAGTGGGGCCGCATTTCCGGCCTGACCCTGCTGCTGCCGCATGGTTATGAAGGGCAAGGCCCGGAACACAGCTCGGCGCGCCTGGAGCGCTTCCTGCAGCTGTGCGCGCTGGAGAACATGCTGGTAGTGGTGCCGTCGACCCCGGCACAGGCCTTCCACATGCTGCGTCGTCAGCAGCACCTGACCACCCGCAAGCCGCTGGTGGTGATGTCGCCCAAGTCGCTGCTGCGCCACAAGCTGGCCGTGTCGACCCTGGACGAGCTGGCCAACGGCGAGTTCCAGCACCTGATCGGCGATGCCAACGCGGACGCCAAGAAGGTCAAGCGCGTGGTGCTGTGCTCGGGCAAGGTCTACTACGACCTGCTGGAAGACCAGACCAAGCGTGGCCAGGACGACGTGGCGATCATCCGCGTGGAGCAGCTGTATCCGTTCCCGCGTGCGCTGCTGGCCGCCGAACTGAAGAAGTACGGCAAGGCCACCGACGTGGTGTGGACGCAGGAAGAACCGCAGAACCAGGGCGCGTGGTACCAGATCCGCCACCACCTGCAGTTCTGCCTGGCCGATGGCCAGAACCTGCACTACGCCGGTCGCGCACGTTCGGCTTCGCCGGCTGCCGGTCACATGGCTGACCACGTCCGCGAACAGCAGCAGCTGGTCGCCGACGCACTGGTCAACCCGTTCAACGACTCGTTCGCTGAATAACTCTCCCCCTATTTAGAAGACAAACCAGGAAGCTCCCGCATGGCCACCGAAGTCAAAGCCCCGGTACTGCCCGAATCCGTCGCCGACGGCACCATCGCCACCTGGCACAAGAAGGTGGGCGACGCCGTCAAGCGCGACGAAAACCTGCTTGACCTGGAAACCGACAAGGTCGTTCTGGAAGTGCCGTCGCCGGTTGATGGCGTGATCAAGGAAATCAAGTTCGCCGAAGGCGCGACCGTGACCTCCAGCCAGGTCGTGGCGATCATCGAAGAAGGCGCCGTGGCCGCAGCCCCGGCTCCGGCCGCTGAAGAGAAGAAGGCTGAGGCTGCTCCGGCTGCAGCAGCCGCTGCTCCGGCGGCAGCCGCTGCTCCGGCCCCGGCTGCCAAGTCGTCGGCCGATGCGCTGCCGCCGGGCGCCCGCTTCACCGCCATCACCGAGGGCGTGAACCCGGCCGATGTCGACGGCACCGGCCGTCGCGGCGCGGTGACCAAGGAAGACATCGTCAACTTCGCCCGCAACGGCGGCGCCGGCAAGGCCGGTGGCGCACGTCCGGAAGAGCGCGTGCCGATGACCCGCATCCGCAAGCGCATCGCCGAGCGCCTGATGGAGTCCAAGAACTCCACCGCCATGCTGACCACCTTCAACGAAGTCGACCTGTCCAAGGTCTCGGCGGCGCGCAAGGATCTGCAGGACGAGTTCGTCAAGGCGCACGGCATCAAGCTGGGCTTCATGAGCTTCTTCGTGAAGGCCGCTGCCAACGCGCTGCAGCGCTTCCCGCTGGTCAACGCCTCGATCGACGGCGACGACATCATCTACCACGGCTACTCGGACATCTCGATCGCCGTGTCGACCGAGAAGGGCCTGGTCACGCCGGTGCTGCGCAACGTCGAGCGCATGTCGTTCGCCGACATCGAGCGCACCATCGCCGACTACGCCAAGAAGGCCCGTGACGGCAAGCTGAGCCTGGAAGAACTGCAGGGCGGCACCTTCACCGTGACCAACGGCGGCACCTTCGGTTCGCTGCTGTCGACCCCGATCATCAACCCGCCGCAGAGCGCCATCCTGGGCATGCACGCCATCAAGGAGCGTCCGATCGCCCAGAACGGCCAGGTCGTGATCGCGCCGATGATGTACCTGGCGATGTCCTACGATCACCGCATCATCGACGGCAAGGACTCGGTGCAGTTCCTGGTGGACATCAAGAACCAGCTGGAAAACCCGGGCCGCATGCTGTTCGGCCTGTAAGCGACCTCCCGCCCCTCCGCGCCTGCGCGGAGGGGTTCTGGTAATGCAACAAGGAATAATTCAATGGCTGAACAATTCGACGTCGTCGTCATCGGTGCCGGCCCGGCCGGTTACCACGCTGCCATCCGCGCTGCACAGCTGGGCCTGAAGACCGCCTGCATCGACGCAGCGCTGGGCAAGGACGGCAAGCCGGCCCTGGGCGGCACCTGCCTGCGCGTGGGCTGCATCCCGTCCAAGGCGCTGCTGGATTCCTCGCGCCAGTTCTGGAACATGGGCCACATCTTTGGCGACCACGGCATCAGCTTCAAGGACGCCAAGATGGACGTCGAAGCGATGGTTGGCCGCAAGGACAAGATCGTCAAGCAGTTCACCGGCGGCATCGCCATGCTGTTCAAGGCCAACAAGGTCGCCACCTACTACGGTTTCGGCGAGCTGAACGCCGACAACGTGGTCAAGGTCACCCAGCATGATGGTTCGGTCGTGGAGCTGAAGGGCACCAACGTCATCATCGCCGCCGGTTCGGATTCGATCGAACTGCCGTTCGCCAAGTTCGACGGCGACACCATCGTCGACAACGTCGGCGGCCTGGACTTCACCGAAGTGCCGAACCGCCTGGCCGTGATCGGCGCCGGCGTGATCGGCCTGGAGCTGGGCAGCGTGTGGAAGCGCCTGGGCGCTGAAGTCACCATCCTGGAAGCACTGCCGGAGTTCCTGGCCGTGGCCGACGCCGAAGTGGCCAAGACCGCTGCCAAGGAATTCAAGAAGCAGGGTCTGGACATCCGCCTCAATGCCAAGGTCTCCAAGACCGAGATCACCGGCAAGGGCAAGAAGAAGGAAGTCATCGTCACCTACACCGACGCTGAAGGCGAAAAGACCCTGACCGTGGACAAGCTGCTGGTGGCCGTCGGCCGTCGCGCCGCCACCAAGGGCCTGCTGGCCGAAGGCACCGGCGTGAAGGTCAACGAGCGCGGCCAGATCGAAGTCGACGCGCACTGCCACACCGGCGTCAACGGCGTGTGGGCGGTCGGCGACTGCGTGCGCGGCCCGATGCTGGCGCACAAGGGCTTCGAGGAAGGCATCGCGGTGGCTGAGCTGATCGCCGGCCTGCCGGGCCACGTCAACTTCGACACCATCCCGTGGGTCATCTACACCGAGCCGGAACTGGCCTGGGTTGGCAAGACCGAAGCGCAGCTGAAGGCCGAAGGCATTCCGTACAAGGCCGGCAGCTTCCCGTTCGCCGCCAACGGCCGTGCCGTGGCGATGATCGAGCCGGCAGGTTTCGTGAAGATCCTGGCCCATGCCGAGACCGATCGCATCCTCGGCATGCACCTGGTCGGCGCCAACGTGTCCGAGCTGGTGCACGAAGGCGTGTTGACCATGGAGTTCAGCGGTTCGGCCGATGACCTGGCCCGCATCTGCCACGCCCACCCGTCGCTGTCGGAAGTGATCCACGACGCGGCGATGGCTGTGAGCAAGCGCGCCATCCACAAGGCGAACTGATCGACCTTCCGGGTGGGTGCCGACCGTTGGTCGGTACTCCCCTGCAAACAGAAAACCCCGCTTCGGCGGGGTTTTTTGTTGCCTGCAACGGTGCCGCGTGACTTGACGCTGCAATACTGCGGTTCAATGATCGCGGCATCTACCATGGAAGGAACGCCATGCGATCGATCCCCCTCGCCCGTACATCGCGCACAGCGGCGGTGATGTTGATGGCCGCACTTGTTCCGCTGTTGGCCTATGCAGCCGAACCGCTGGAAGGCGACTACCGCAGAGCCCCGGTCCAGCCGGTCGAGGTGAGCCTGCTCGGCTCCAACCAGATCAGGATCCGCTACAGCATGCCGGGCGAAACCCTGTTCCACTCACCCGGGGTCGATTACAGGTCTGCCGACGGCACCCTGCAGATCGCCATTCGTCGCTGCGGTATCAAGGACAGCGGCTGTACCGCCACGACCAAGGCTACCGCGCCAAAAGGCAACCCGTGGCGGCCGGAGGTCGTGCTGCCCTACCGCGGCGAGAAGATCATGATGATGTACAGCGATGGCCAGCAGCAGGTCATCCCTGCAACGCCCTCACGCTGATCCGGAGGCCTCGCCTGCAGCAGCGCCTGCCAGTTCCTGCATGAACACCTGCGTTGCGCGCGAAGCGCGTCCCGCCTGCGAACTGACCAGGCCAAACACGCGCCGAATGCCCGGCTGCACCGGCAGCACCCGCAGGCCATGAAGATCGTCCGGCAACGTCGATTCCGGCACCAACGAGACGCCCAGCCCCTCACGGACCAGCACGCACGCGCTGGCCCAGTCGCGCACGGTCACCCGTACGTCGTTCAACTGCAGACCGGCGTCCGCCATCAGGCGCTGACCGTTCACCGCACAGCCCCCTGTTGCGAGGATGAAGGGCTCGGGCGCCAGCTCGCTCAGCGCCACCCCGCTTTCCGTGGCGCGCCGCGCCAGCGGATGGGTCTGCGCAAGCACCGCCATCCATCCGTCGCTGCCCAGCATCAACGGGGCGCGATCGGCAGCGGGATTCATCACCACTCCGGCGTCGACCGTGCCTGATTCAAGCCAGCGCTCCACCTCCTCGTCGGTTCCCTCCACCACCACCACCTCGATGCCCGGGTGACGGCGCTGGAAGTCACGCAACAACGCTGGCAGCAGGCTGGAAACGAGCGACGGGAAGCTCGCCAGGCGGATGCGTGCGCCACTGAGCCCCTGGCTGTCATCGGCCAGCGCGCGGATCGCCTGCAGGCCGCCCAGCATGATGCGTGCGTGTTCGATCACCCGTTGCCCGAGCGCGGTGATCTCAACCTGACGCCGCTCGCGCACGAACACCGCAAACCCCAATGAGGATTCCAGCTGGGCCAGGGCCTGGCTGGCACCGGACTGGCTGATGCCGACGCGATCAGCGCCGCGCGAGATGGTTCCCTCGTCGGCCACGGCAACCAGCAGGCGCCAATGGGCAAGATTCATCATGACAGGCAGTAGTCCAGCTTATGGCAGGAAAATCGAAGATTGATTTTACCGGATACCGCTCGCCCAGCAGACTGCCTCGCATCGGCTGGTCCAGCCGTCCCTTCCCCCTCGAGACTGTCCATGAAGCTGTACTACGCGCCCTACACCTGCTCACTGTCGCCCCATATCGTGCTGCGTGAGCTTGGCCTGCCCTGTGAACTGATCAAGGTCGACAACACCACCAAACTGACCGCCGATGGCCGCGATTTCCGCACCATCAACCGCAAAGGCTATGTAGCGGCGCTGGAACTGGATGACGGGCAGGTGCTGACCGAAGGCCCGGCCATCGTCCAGTACCTGGCCGACCTGAAACCCGAATGCGCACTGGCCCCGCCCGTCGGCAGCTGGGAGCGGGTACGACTGCAGGAGTGGTTGAACTTCGTGACCAGCGAGATCCATGCCGGCTCGGCGCCGCTGTTCAACGCCGATCTGCCGGAAACGGCCAAAGCCTTCTTCCGGCAGAAGCTGTTCAAGCGCTTCGATCTGCTGCAGGACACGTTGGCGGCGCAGGACTTCCTGATGGGGCCCGACTTCAGCGTGGTCGATGCCTACCTGTTCACGGTGCTGGGCTGGTGCCGCTTCTTCTCGATCGATCTGGCGGCGTGGCCGGCCCTGCCTGCCTACATCCGCAGGGTCAACGCGCGGCCGGCCGTGCAGGCAGCGCTGCGTGCCGAGGCAGCATGAGGGGGAGCCGAGCATAGGCTCGGCGCTACACCTTTCCGGCGGGCTTCTTCGGCGGATCGTCGCAGATGCGATGCTGCACCACGGACTCGCCGATCTTCCATTCCTTCACCACACGGCACCGCTCCCTGGCCTGCGGCTTCACCGTTTTTGCCGCTGCGGCGTCAGCCTCGTCGGCCGCAGCCGTCTGCTGGCGTTCCAGCCACACTGATGGCGGTGCTGAAGGTGCGGCCAGTACCGGGCCCGCCAACAGGACCAGACCCGCCAGCAGCACCGACTTCATGCGGGAACCGCCCGGCCGCCGAGCATCCGTGCCGGCAGCATGAACAGCGCGCGCAGGAAAGCGAACAACGCCGAGAAGGTGATGCCGACCAAGCGGAACGGCAGGCTCAGCAGCCAGACGAACGGCCATGCGATGAGGGCGAGGATCGCCAGCGGCCAGCACAGTACGAACAGCAGGCACCACACACCGAGCGCGAACAGGGTCTTCATCACGGTCTCCTTGTGGCGGCACCCTGCCGCCTGGAACCACCCTGCCGCCCTGCCCGGCGGGCCGCAAACGGTTTGCGACGAAATCGGGCTGGGGGCGATGAAACCGGTGGTGGGGAACCCGGAGATTCAGGAGGTTGCCGGCCAGCGGCCGGCACTACCGAACGGATTCACACCGGGACTGCGCCTGGGCGGCCGTGGGCCACCTGGAAGCGTGCCACGGTCTGCACCGCAGCATCCGCGCGCAGCACGCTGTCGGCAAAGCGCAGCTCGGCGTCCACGGTCTGCCGGTTCAACTGCAGCTTCCACCAGCCACGGCGGTCGCCGTCGAAGTAGCGGATGTGCGGGTTCTGCGGTATCGAAGGCCCGTAGTACGGCCCATACGGCGTGTCGTCGCCGCCACTGCTGATCGCCGGGGCGATGAATTCAGTGGCGACGACGGGCGCACTGGCCGCGTCGAAATCCAGCTTCAGGTCGTTGACGAAGGTGGAATGCCAGTCACCGCCGAGCACGATGGCATTGCCCTGCCTGCCCGCCTGCATCGCCTGCAGCAGCCGCTTGCGTGCGGCAGGATAGCCATCCCAGGCGTCGTTCCAGAAGCGCTCGCGCGGCGTGCCACCGTCCAGCCGCAGCTGCGCCATCAGCAGCTGCTGCACCACCACGTTCCAGCGTGTGCCCTGCGCCGCCGCCATCGATTGCGTGAACCACGCCTCCTGGCCCGTGCCGAGCATGCTCATACGCGGATCCAGTGCGGCATCACAACGTGGCGACTCGCCCACGCCACAGGGATTGGCCGGGCGGAACTGGCGGCAATCCAGCAGTGTCAGCTGCGCAAGATCGCCATAACGCAGCCGCCGGTGTACACGCAGGCCGCCATTCCCCGCTGGCGTGCTGCGCATCGGCAGGTGTTCGTAGAACGCACGGTACGCCGCCGCACGCCGCACGATGAAGTCTTCGGTCGAGACGCCGGGCTTCTCCGGATGGATGCCGGAGTAATCGTTCTGCACCTCGTGGTCGTCCCAGATCACCGCGAACGCATGCGCGGCGTGTGCCGCCTGCAGATCCGGATCGAGCTTGTACAACGCGTACTGGTCACGGTAGCGCTCCAGACTGATCGTCTCGCCACTGAAGCGTTCGGCATCCAGTGTGCGGCCGCGCGCATTCTGCAGCGGGCTGTACTCGTACAGGTAATCGCCGGCATGCAGTACCAGGTCGACATCGCTCTGCGCAATATCGCGCAGGACCGGGTAATAGCCGCTGTTCCAGGCTTGGCAGGTACAAAGCGCCAGCCGCAGCTGCTGCAGCTGCGTGTCCAGCAACGGCGCGGTGCGGAAGTGGCCGACGGCGCTTTCCTCATCGCCATCGCAGGCGAAGCGGTAGTAGTAGTCACGGCCCGGGCGCAGGCCGTCGACCTCCACGTGTACCGAATGGGCCAGCTCCGGCACCGCTGCAGCGACGCCACGCTGCACCAGCCGGCGCATGCCCGGGTCTTCGGCCACGAACCAGCGCACCGGCACCGCCCGCGACGGCATGCCGCCGCCGTTGAGCGGGTCAGGCGCCAGCCGCGTCCACAACACTGCGCCCTGCGGATCCGGATCGCCGGCGGCAACCCCCAGAGTGAACGGATCGCGCCCCAGCCGCGGCCGTGGGCCGGCCGTGGCCAGCCCCGGCATCGCCGCCAATGCGATCGCCGCCCCCGTGCCCTGCCACGCCATGCGCAGCAGGCGACGACGGCTTTCCGGATCCACAGGCCCGCGCATCAGAAGTGCACGGTCGCGGTGGCCATCACCTGCCGCGGCGCCCCGACCTGCATGGTCGCCAGGCTGCGGGTCGGATCGGCGGCGTAGGTGCCGTTGGTGTTTATCGAAGACAGATAGCGCTTGTCGGTCAGGTTGGTCAGATTCAGCGCCACAGTCAGGTTCTGCGCCGGGCCGAGCGTGCCGAAGTCATAGGCGACCGAGGCGTTGACCAGCCAGTAGCTCGGCACCGACACATCGTTGGTGTAGGTCACGTAACGCTTGCCGACATGGTTGGCGGCCAGCCGCATGTCCCACGGGCCCGGGGTCCAGGCCAGGGTGCTGGCGAACATCCACTCCGGGGTGTCGACGGTCTTCTTGCCACGGGTCGGCACTACGCCATTGTTCACGTAATCGTTGTCGTAGGTACTGTCATTCCAGGACAGCGCGTTGGACCAGGTCAGATCCTGCATCGGCTTCAGCTGCAGGGTCGCCTCGGCGCCGCGACTGGTTACCGAGCCGACGTTGGAGAACAGCGCCGGGCAACCAAGGATGCCGACGCACTGGGCAATGGCCAACAGGCGGTTGTCGAACTTGACGTCGTACACCGCCACCGAGGCCTCATAGCCCTGGCCGTAACCGCGCCAACCCAGCTCGATCGTACGCGACTGTTCCGGCTTGAGGTTCTTCGCACTGCTGTCGAAGGCCGCCTGCGGCACATTGAACGGGCTGCCGACACCCAACGCATAGGCAGCCACGTTCTTGGCGAATGAACCGAAGATCTCGTTGCCTTCGTTGAGCTTGAAGTTGAAGCCGGCCTGCGGCAGCAGGCCCTTCTTCGAGGTCAGGCTGCTGTTGTTGGCATAGCTGCCCAGCGGCGTGCGCACGCTGGTACGGGTGTGCGGCGACTTCGCACCGATGTCGATGGTCAGGCGGTCGTCGAACAGGCGGAAGCGATCCTGCACGTAGAACTGGCGGGTAATGGTGGTGTAGCGCTGGTGCCACACGCGCTGGTCCGGGTTGCGCAGGAAGAAGTCGTCAGTGATCGGGCCGTCGATGTAGTAGAAGTTGCGCTGCACGCTGTGGCCGTTGTCCTCGTACCACAGGCCGGCTTCCAGTTCGTGGCCACCGACGTTCCAGGTGAATGCCGAGGTCACGCCGGTGCGGTCGATCGCATACTCGGTGGTGCGGATCGAAATCGGAATCTCGCGGCTGGTGCCCGGATTGGACGGATTGGAGGGGCTGAACCAGTGACCCTGGCCACGATTGCTGTGGTTGTAGACGTTGACCTTCAGGCGCATCGTCTCGTTGAGGCCGAAGTCACCGGCGATGCTGGAAACATCGTCGTTGCGCAGGCCATGACCCGAGTAATATGCGTCCCACGGACTGTTGACACCGCCGCTGTACTGGCCACGGGCAGCGGCCACGGCACGGTTCCAGTCCGGTGCGTAGTTGTCCCAGTCCCAGCCGAGGCGGTCGATCATCTCCAGTGACAGATCCTGGTAGTCAGCTTCGACGCGGCGCGAGGCGTTGAACAGCGCGGTGATCCTGCTGTCCACACCGAAGTTGTAGGTGGCCTTGCCGTTGAACTGCTTCAGCTCCTGCGAGCCTTTGCCTTTCCACTTGTCGCCTTCCGAGTAAGCGCCGGACAGGTAGGCCGCAAAGCCCTGGTGGTCGCCGGTATCGAGGCGCGCATAGCTTCGGCGCGCGTTGTCGCTGCCGAAGCCCTGTGCCAGAACCACACCGTATTCGGTGGACGGATCGATCGAATAGAACTGGAACACGCCACCGAGGTTGCTGGTGGACGGCGTGCCCAGCGCACCGATACCGGTAGAGACTTCTGCACCCCCCAGGTTCTCGCTGATCACCGCGCGGCTGATGTGCAGGCCATTGCTGTTGCCGTAGGCCATGTTGCCCAGCGGAATGCCATCGAGGGTGTAGCCCAGGCGGTTCTGGTTGAAGCCGCGCAGGCTGATGCTGGTGGACCATTCGTAGGCGCCGGTGGCGTCGGCCGATTCGAAGTGCACGCCCGGCTTGCTGGCCAGCAGCTTCAGGGGATTGGCGCCGGGCGGCAGCACCTTCATGTCCTCGGCGGTGACGCGCTGCACCTGGCGCGCTTCACCGCGGCCGATCACCGAGACCGAATCGAGGGTGGTGGCCGACTGTGCGTCAGCAGCGGGGGCGGTTTCAGCGGCGGCCAACGACGGCAGCGAAGCACAGACCAGCAGGGCCAGCAGATTGCGGCGGAGCGGAGCGTGGGACGGCATGGAGGCGGATTCCTTGGGCACGCTGGACGCCGAAGGGCGGCGTCGAAAGGGGCAGCAGCGGCGGAATCGTAGAAGCCTCGCGTTACATGTCATTTACACGCCACATACGGAAGACTGGCGTTTTGAATGGTTTGCCGGCCGGGGTTGTTGCCGGCCGGCAGCCGGCACACCCGTTACTCGAACGAACCGACCGAATCGTGGGCCAGGTTGTCGAAACGGGTGTACTCACCGAAGAACTTCAGTTTGCACGAACCGGTCGGGCCGCCACGGTGCTTGCCGATGATGATCTCGGCGAGGCCCTTGTCCGGCGAATTTTCCTTGTTGTAGTAATCGTCGCGGTAGATGAACACGATCATGTCCGCGTCCTGCTCGATAGCGCCCGATTCACGAAGGTCGGCCATCACCGGGCGTTTGTCGGTACGCGTTTCCAGCGAGCGGTTGAGCTGGGACAGCGCAATCACCGGGACGTGCAGTTCCTTGGCCAGGCCCTTCAACGAACGCGAAATTTCCGAGATTTCGGTAGCGCGGTTCTCGCTGTTGCCCGGCACGCTCATCAGCTGCAGGTAGTCGATCACGATCAGGCCGAGATCATGTTCGCGCTTGAGGCGGCGGCACTTGGAACGCAGCACTTCCGGCGACACGCCGGGCGTGTCGTCGATGAAGATCTTGGTTTCCTTCAGCATCTTGATCGCGCTGGTGACGCGGCTCCAGTCCTCGTCTTCCAGCTGGCCGGTACGCAGGCGCTGCGCGTTGATGCGGCCGTTGGAGGAAATCAGGCGCATCGCCAGCTGCGATGCCGACATTTCCATCGAGAACACCGCCACGCCTTTTTTCGATTTGATCGCCGCATACTCAGCGATGTTCAGCGCGAAGGTGGTCTTGCCCATCGCCGGGCGCGCCGCGAGGATGATCAGGTCGGTCGGCTGCAGGCCGGCGGTCATCGCATCGAAATCGGTGTAGCCGGTCGGCAGGCCGGTGATGTTGCCACCGTTCTCGAAACGGTTGCGCAGCTCCTCGAAGGCATCCTTCAGGGCGCCGGGCATGGCCACGAAATCGGTACGGCCGCGCGCGCCCTGCTCGGCGATGGCGAACACGCTTTTTTCCGCCGACGCCAGCAGCTCGCTGCTGTCGCGGCCTTCGGGCTGGAAGCCATCGTTGACGATGTCGGTGCCGACCTGGATCAGCTGCCGCAGCACCGCCTTGTCACGCACGATTTCAGCGTAGGCCACGATGTTGGCCGCCGACGGCGTGGTGCTGGCCAGCTCGATCAGATAGGCACCATCGCCCACCAGTTCCAGCTTGCCCTGCGATTCGAACCACTCGCCCAGAGTCACCGCGTCGAACGGACGTTCACGTTCGGACAGCTCGCGGATCGCGCGGTAGATCATCTGGTGGTCGCGGCGATAGAAATCGCCATCGGTCAGCTGGTCGTTGACCCGGTCATACGCCTCGGGCGCCAGCATCAGGCCGCCCAGTACCGCCTGCTCGGCTTCCACCGAATGCGGAGGCACACGCAACTGATCGATGCGCGACTCGTCGCGATCACGATCAAAGCCATCACCGCGCTCTCTGCGGTTGGAACGGAAGCCGGGACGAGCGGACATGCTGCGGTGTTTCCTGCGAAAGTGGCCAGACGAGTGTAGGCAGGTGCCGACCCCGGCGACCATGCACAAGCCTGTGGATAAGCCGTGGAGAAACGGGGGATATCCGCCGGAGCCTGGCCAGACTGGCATGGGGGCGTCGCACTGCCTGCGACGGGCGCCGTTGCGGCACCCAAGCGGGGCATTATCGCAGATCAGGCGGCCAGGGTCGGATCGCGTGCAGCGTAAGGGCTCTGGCCCGCTCAGCGGGAAGTGGGGTCAGAGCCCGCCGCTGCGCGCCGGGATCCGACCCCGGGCGTGGCTGGGGTCGGATCCCTCTGCGACGCAGAGGGCCCTGACTCCGCAGACTTCAATCGCCCTTGACGTGCACCGCGATCAACTCCAGGAAGCGGTCCACGTAGCCCTGCAGGAATTTCTGCGTGCCCTCATTGTGGATCGCGCCATCGGCATCGATCAGGCCGTCCTTGAAATGGATGAATGCTTCGGGCTGGCCCAGCACGTGCATGTCCAGGAAGGCCAGGCTGATGCGCAGGTGCTGCTGGGCCACGGCGGTACCGATCTGGCCGATGGAGGCACCGATCACCGCCGCCGGCTTGCCGGCAAACGCGCTGTCGCCATACGGGCGCGAGCCGATATCGATGGCGTTCTTCAGCACGCCCGGTACTGACCGGTTGTATTCGGGGGTCACGAACAGCACCGCGTCGGCGGCGCGCACCTGATCCTTCAGCCGGGTTCCCTGCGCCGGATAGCTGCTGTCGAAGTCCTGGTCGTACAACGGCAGATCGCCGATCTGCACATACTGGAAGCGCGCGCGGTCGCCTGCGATCTTCTCCAGTGCATGGGCCAGCTTGCGGTTGCAGGAATCCTTGCGCAGGCTGCCGACGAACACGGCGATGGTAGGGACGGACATCAGGACATTCTCCTCACGGTGCGGGAGGCCCAGCCTAGTCGCCGGGCCCTTGCAGGCCAGTGAAGATCAGCCGCCGGCGACCCCGGCCCGCACCTGCCGCCAATGCGCCTGCCAGGCCTGGAACATCAGCACGTTCCACAGATGGGTATGCCACTTGCGCTGGCCCCCAAGGAACTGCTGCCACAGCGGCTGCACCGCCGCTGCAGACAGCACGCCCTCGCGCTCCAGCCGCGCCGGCTGCAACAGATCTTCTGCCCAGGGCCGCAGATCGCCCTTCAACCACTCGCTGACCGGTGCGCCGAACCCACGCTTGGGTCGATGCACCATCGACTGCGGCACATAACGGCCCAGCACACGCTTGAGCAGCACCTTGCTGGTGGTTTCGCTGCGCTTGAAGCCCAGCGGCAATGACCAGGCGAACTCGGCAACACGCCAGTCCAGCAGCGGCGCACGCGCCTCCAGGCTGACCGCCATCGACGTGCGATCGACCTTGCACAGCAGGTCATCCGGCAGGTAGGTCACGTAATCGGCCAGCATCATCGCGTCGGCCGGGGTGCCTGCACCATGCAGCGGGTCGGCCAGATCGTAGAAACTGCCTGCAGCCTGTGCGCCCGGTACCGCAGCGGCCGGATCGCGCCAGCGCGAAATACGGTTGCGATACACATCACCAATGCCACGCGCACCCGACTCGGCCAGCAACGCGGCCAGGCCACCGGTACGCGAGGCCTCGCCCTGCTGCTGCGCACGCGCGCCCATCCAGCGCCGCAGCGGCCCGGGCACGCGCCCCAGCATCTGCCAGTTGCGCAGCGCGCGCACATAGCGGGTGTAGCCGAAGAACAATTCGTCGCCGCCATCGCCGGACAGCGCCACGGTCACGCCCTGCCGCGCCAACCGCGCAACCAGCGCGGTCGGCACCTGCGAGGCATCAGCGAACGGTTCGTCGAACATCGCCGGCAGCTGCGGCACCACCGCCAATGCGTCGGCACCGCTGACGTAGAGTTCGGTGTGGTCGCAGCCCAGGTGCGCGGCCAGCTCCCTGGCCAATGGCGCCTCGTCGTGGCCCGAACCGGTGAAGCCGATGCTGAAGCTGTGCACCGGCTGCCCGCTCTGCGCCTGCATCAGCGCGGCCACCAGTGACGAATCGGTGCCGCCGGACAGGAACACGCCCACCGGCACGTCGGCCACCATGCGCAGCGCCACGGCGTCGCGCAGCAGCGCATCCAACTGTTCTTCGGCCTCCTCGATACGGCCCTGGAATGGTGCGGCCAGCGCCGCCTGCATGCGTGCACGCGCATCCCAATAGGGGCGCTGCGCCTGCTCCGGGCGATGCGCGGCCGCACCTGCGGCCACGGTGGCCGCATCCAGGCGCAGCACGCGGCCCGGCATCAGCTTGTAGCAGCGCTGGTGGATGCTGTGCGGCGCAGGAATGTAGTCCAAGCGCAGCAACAGGGTCAGCGCGTCACGGTCGATGTCGTTGTCGAAGGCCGGGTGCTGCCACAGCGCCTTCAGTTCGGAGCCGAACACCAGCATGTCACCGGCCCAGCCGTAGTACAGCGGCTTCTTGCCGACGCGGTCACGGGCCAGCCACAGGCACTGCTCCTGTCTGTCCCACAGCGCGATGGCGAACATGCCGTTGCAGCGCTGCAGGGTATCCTCCATGCCCCATTGCAGGATCGCTGCCAGCAGCACCTCGGTGTCGGAGTGGCCCCGGAAGGTGTGCCCCAGCGGCTCCAGTTCGGCACGCAGGGCGGCGAAGTTGTAGACCTCGCCGTTGTACGCCATCACGTAGCGACCATCGGCCGAGGCCATCGGCTGGTGGCCCAGCGGGGACAGGTCGAGGATGCTCAGCCGGCGGTGCGCCAGCGCGATGCCGGCCCCGGCATCGACCCAGCTGCCGCCATCATCCGGCCCGCGGTGGTGCAGCGCCTCGCCCATGGCCAGGACCTGCGCCTGCAGCACCTCGGCCGACGCCACCGGCGCCGGCAACAACATTCCCGCCAATCCACACATGCATCAGGGTTCCTGCGCCAGTTCAAGGGCGGCGCCAATCACTGCATTGTCGCTTGGAAGCCCGAACATTGCTGCCCCCGCCAGCGGTGTATAGGTATCGGCACCGCAGACCCGGCGCAGCGCCAGGTGGCCGAAGCCGGCCTCGACCAGTGCCGTGACCACGCCCTCGCCCACCCCACCGCTGTGACGACCCTCGTCCAGCACCAGCACGCGTCGGGCGCTGGCGGCCTGTGCAGCGATGAAGCCGGCATCCAGCGGCACCAGCCAGCGCAGGTCGACCACCCGTACCTGCCAGCCCAGCTGCTGCTCGATCGACCGCGCCGCACGCAGCGCCATCGGCACGCCGTTGCCGTAGGTATAGACCACCAGATCGCCGGCGTCGGGGGCATAGACCCGGCCCTCGCCCGGCACCAGCGCCTGGCCCTGGGCCGGGTAGTCGAACAGCCACTGGCCATCCCCCGGCGCGTGCAGGTCCTTCGTCATGTACAGCGCGATCGGCTCCAGGAACACGGCCACCCGGCCGTCCACCCGGGCCAGGGCAGCCAACGTGCGCAGCATCATCACCGCGTCATCGCCACGCGACGGGCAGCCCACCACCAAGCCGGGAATATCGCGCAGCGCGGTGATCGAGTTGTCGTTGTGGAAGTGGCCACCGAAGCCCTTCTGGTAGCCCAGCCCTGCCACGCGCACCAGCATCGGGTTGCGATACTGGTCGTTGGAGAAGAACTGCAGCGAGCAGGCCTCGCCGCGCACCTGGTCGATGGCATTGTGCAGGTAGGCCAGGTACTGGATCTCCGGAATGGGCAGCATGCCCATGTTGGCCAGGCCCTGTGCCATGCCCAGGATCATGGTTTCGTCCAGCAGGGTGTTGAACACCCGGCGCGGACCGAAACGACGCAGCAGGTCCCTGGTGATCGTGTAGACGCCGCCTTTCTGGGCCACGTCCTCACCGAACAGCAGGCTCTGCGGATACTTCGCCAGCAGTTCCTGCAGGCCGTGGTTGATCTGGATCGCGAGGTGCCGTGGAGCCTGCCGCTCCGGTAGCGCGTCGACGCCGCCATACAGTGCTTCGCGCGTATCGGCGGGCACCTCTCGTTGCGCCTCCGCCTGCACCGCTGCTGGCGTGTACGGCGCCAGCGGTGCCATCACCTCCTGCAGCGACTGCAGTGTCGGGCTGCGTTCGGCGTCGGCGGCGGCCGCCATGCAGCGCGCACGCATCGTCTCGTAGGCCGTCTCGATCGCAGCCGCATCCATCCAACCCGATTCCAGCGCGATCTGCGCCGAGCGCAGCAGCGGGTCCTGGGCCTCGGCCGCGCACAGCTCCGGCAGCGCGCGCCATTCCACTTCAAAGTCCGTGCCGGCGTGGCCCATCAGGCGCGTGGTACGCAGGTGCAGGAAGGTCGGTCGTCGGGTCCGTCGGCAGTGCTCCACCGCCGCCTGCACCTGGGAATGCCCCGCAGCCAGGTCGAGGCCATCGGCGAAGAAATAGTCCAGCCCGGGCTGACGGCTGAAACGCTCGGCAATCCAGCCTGCCGGCGTCTTCACCGAGATGCCCAGCCCGTTGTCCTCGCAGACGAACAGGATCGGTGCCGGCAGCTTCTGGTAGGCCGACCACATCGCGGTATTGAAGGCGGTCTGCGCGGTGGCATGGTTGGCCGAGGCATCGCCGAACGAGCACAGCACGATGCTGTCGGCGGGAATCGGCAGCGCCTGCCCCAGCCGCTTGCCGCTTTCGATGGCCAGCGCGGTGCCCAGCGCTTTGGGCAGGTGCGAAGCGATGGTGGAGGTCTGCGGCAGCACCCACAGCGGCTTGCTGCCCCACACCTTGTGGCGGCCACCGCTGGCCGGATCATCGGCGCTGGCGGCGAAGGACAGTGCGGCATCGCGCAGCGGGTCGATACCTGGTACCTGGCGCGAACGTTCGGCCATGAAGGCGCCGGAGCGATAGTGCAGGAACGCGGGATCGGTATGCCGGCAGGCCCGCGCCAGCAGCGCGTTGCCTTCATGGCCGGAGGAACCGATGGTGTAGAAGACTTTGTTCTGCACGCGCAGCACGCGTGCCATCAGGTCCAGCTGCCGGCTGGCCAGCTGCGAATCGAACAGTTCATCAAACGCAGCGGCGGCAAGCGTGCTGCCCGGCAGGATCGGTGCGTCCGGTGCCGGGCGCGGGCGTGGGGTGCCGCGCCAACCGCGCACCGCATCGAGGAAGTTGACGTCGCACACTTCGGCGCGATTGAGCACACGCATGCGTGCGGGAATCGGATCTGGAACCACAGCGAACATCGAACACCCTCCGTGTCGTTGTTGCATTCCGCCGGGCATGGCCCGGCACTACCCTGTGGGGGTCACTTTGGTGAGAGTCACGCGGCCTCGAATCGTGAGCGCACTTCGGCGGTCACCGCCGGCATCGGCAGGAAGCGCGGCTGCTCACGCACGCGCTGCAGCCAGGCGCGCACCTCCGGGAAGGGCTCCAGGCTGATGCCGCCCTCGCCCGCCACATCGGTATAGGCAAACAGCGCGATATCGGCAATGCCGTATTCGCTGCCGGTGAACCACGGCGCCTGGCGCAGGTGCTGCTCCATCACCGCCAGCGCGGTGGCGGCGCGCTCGTGCAGGCGTGGCAGTTCGATGCGGCGCGGCGAGTCGGGCGCGGTCCAGCCGCGGATGAAGCGCGCCACGGCCACGCACGGCTCGTGCGTGTACTGCTCGAAGAACATCCAGCTCAACGCCTGCGCGCGCTCCCAACCGTCGCTGGGCAGGTATGGCGTGCCTTCGGCCAGCCAGAACAGGATCGCGTTGGATTCGGTCAGCACGCGGCCATCGTCGCGGACGATCAGCGGCACCTTGGCATTGGGATTCAGCGCGAGGAATTCAGCGGTGTGGGTCTGGCCATGGGCACTGTCCACTTCCACCCAGCGGTAACGGCTGCCGAGCTGCTCCAGCAGCAGGCGGACCTTGTGGCAGTTACCCGAGACCGACATGCCATGCACCGTCAGCGGGACGCGCTCTTCCAGCATTGCCTGCTCCATCGAATCCGGCCGGCGGCCGGCTGCGGGCAGTCTGGCAAGC
This sequence comes from Stenotrophomonas sp. ATs4, assembly GCF_051861585.1. NCBI lineage: Bacteria > Pseudomonadati > Pseudomonadota > Gammaproteobacteria > Lysobacterales > Lysobacteraceae > Stenotrophomonas > Stenotrophomonas sp. ATs4. The sequence goes on from NZ_JBLYPK010000012.1 coordinate 138,515, forward strand.
GCCCCGGTGAATGCCAAGCGCGGGTGCAGCATGGCGGGCATGGTGTAGAGCCGAGCCCATGCTCGGCTGCTGTTCGCCAAATGCAGCCGAGCATGGGCTCGGCTCTACAACGGCGAACGGCGCTGCCGCCACTGATCGCGCGACTGCCCCCAGATCTGCATCGGCTTGCCGTTGTACGGCGGCGGCAGTTCACCCATGCGCAGCAACGTACTGCCCAGCTTGCGCGCGACCACGCGGGAATTCTCGTTGTCCTCGGCGATGGTGTGGACCACCTCGTCCCAGCCCAGCGCATCAAAGGCCCAGTCGATCGCGGCAGTGGCCGCTTCCGGCGCATAGCCCTTGCCCCAGCTGGCGCGACGGATGCTCCAGCCAACTTCGGTGCCCGGCCAGTCCTGCGGCTGCCACGGTCCCATCCGGCCAACCCACTCGCCGCTGGACTTCTCGATCACGCTGAACATCGAGAAACCGAACAGCTGCCACGCTCCCGCCAGGCTGCAGAAGCCACGCCATGCGACCGACGGCGGCTGTACACCGCCGAGCGTGCGCATCACGTCTTCGTCGGCGCAGAAAGCCAGGTACGGCTCGTAGTCATCACGCTGTGGCGGGCGCAGGATCAGGCGCTCGGTTTCCAGGCGCAGGTCGAAAATGCTCATGCCGATTCCATGTCGCAGAGAGGGGAAGGCCCATGATGGTAGACCCACGCCCGGCGCGGATGAACATCGGCGCCCACAACGAAACGGGCCGGCATGAGCCGGCCCGTCGGGTACTGCGTGGTGCGGATGGATTACTGGCGGGTCGCGGCGGTAGCGCCGGCGGCCGCAGTCTGCGTAACCAGCTGGCCATCGACCACGGGCAGGCGATCACTGGCCGGCTTGTTGTCCAGGCGCACGGTCTTCTCGGCACCGTCATAGCGGTAGGTCACGTTGTAACCCTTGACCACGTCATTGGTGCCCATGGCGATGCGGTTGCCCGGCTTGCTGGCCATGCGCATGGTGCCGGTGGTGCCATCCTCGTTGCGGTAGGTCACGTTGTAGCCGGTAACACGGCTCGACTCGGAGCTGGCCGTCTCGGTGTGGCACTGGCGCTCGGTACGGTTGACTACGCGGCCACCGACGTGGCGCTTGTCGATCTGGTTGCCGATGAAGCCACCGGCCACGGCGCCGGCAGCGGTCGCGGCCTTCTTGCCGTTGCCGCCACCCACCTGGTTGCCGAGCAGGCCACCGACCACGGCGCCGACCACGGTGCCGCCGACGTTGCCATCACGCTCCGGCAGGCGTTCCTGCACCGTCACGTCCTGGCAGACCTCATGCGGGGTCTGGGTGGTGGACGTTTCGCGCACCGCATCGGTGCCGATCACGGTGGCGTAGGCCTTCTGCTTCTCGGTGATCGGGTCCACCTTCAGTACGTCGGCATATTCCAGTCCGCGCGGCGCGGACGGATCGAGCGTGTCACCACGCGCGCCATCGTCAGCGGCGTTGCCGTCGACCAGGCGCGATTCACCGTTGGGGGTTCCGGCGCTGATGGAATCGGACGTACCGCCACTCTTCATGAAGGCGGCGGTGGCGATGCCACCGACCAGCAGCGCGCCCGCTGCGACCAGGACAGTTGTAGTTGTGCTTTTCATGACCTGCTCCTTGCGGACCGTCCGCAACGTTCTCGGGGCAGATTGCAGCATGCGCTGCCTGAACGGAATCTCCACATTTCCTGCTCATTCCCGTAACCCATTCAGCATCGGGAAATGCTGGGCCCGTGGTAGCGTTTGCATATTCCCCAGGAGGACCCCCGCCATGGCCAACCCGATGCTGCTGCCGGTACTGCAATGGGCGCGCCGGCTGCGCTACCCCACCCTGTTCAAGCTCACCGCCGGGTTGTTCGTGTTGACCCTGTTCGTTCCGGACCCGATTCCGTTCATCGATGAGCTGGTGCTGGGCTTCGGCACCCTGCTGCTGGCCAATTGGAAGCGCCGCAACACGGTCGCGGCTCCACCGCCGCTGGAACAGCGTTGAGCGCACTGGTCGACAGCCACTGCCACCTCGACGCCAGCGAGTTCGATAGCGACCGCTGCGGCGTGATCGAGCGGGCGCAGGCTGCGGGCGTGCGCATGCAGGTGGTGCCGGCGGTGACCGCCGCCAGCTGGCCGAAGCTGCGCGAGGTGTGCAGGCAGGCACCTGGGCTGTACCCGGCGTACGGCCTGCACCCGATGTTCCTGGCCGAGCACCGGCCCGGGCACCTGCCCGAACTGCGCCAATGGATCGAGCGCGAACGTCCCTGCGCGATCGGCGAATGCGGCCTGGACTTCTTCGTCGAAGGTCTGGATGCGCAGGCCCAGCAGGTCTACTTCATCGGCCAGCTGGAACTGGCCCGCGAGTTCGAGCTGCCAGTGATCGTGCACGCGCGGCGGGCAGTGGATGCAGTGATTGCTGCGATCCGTCGCATCGGCGGCCTGCGCGGCGTGGTGCACAGCTTCTCTGGCAGCCCCGAACAGGCTGCACAGTTGCACAAGGAGGGCTTCCTGCTGGGCCTGGGCGGGCCACTGACCTATGAACGCGCCCAGCGCCTGCAGCGATTGGTGCGCGAGATGCCGCTGGAACAGCTGCTGCTGGAGACCGACGCCCCCGACCAGCCCGACGCCGGCATCCGCGGCCAGCGCAACGAACCGGCACGGCTGGCGGTCATCGCCCGCCACGTCGCCGCACTGCGCGGAATGCAGCTGGAGGCCGTGACCCAGGCCACGACGGACAATGCACGGCGGTTGTTCAACCTGCCGGCAATGTAACGGTAGGTGCCGGCCGCTGGCCGGCATGATCCATCACACCTCGCTGGCCTCTACCGCTTCGACCTTCACCTTCTTCGGCTCCAACAGCATTTCCAGCGCCTTGCCCACCGCCGCGAACGCGAACGCGCCGGTGATGTGGGTGGCGGCGCCCAGACCAGCACCGCAATCCAGCTTCAATGCAGCATCGGCACCGAGGTTCGGGCGGATGCCGCAGACGCTGCCGTCGGCCTGCGGATACTTCACGTTCTCCAGCGAATACACCGCCGGCACGCCGAAGTAGCGCTTGGCATTCTTCGGGAAGTTGAACTCACTGCGCAGCTTCTTGCGGATCAGTGCCAGCATCGCATCGTGCTCGGTGCGCGAGACATCGCGGATCCGCACCAGGGTCGGATCGGTACGGCCACCAGCAGCGCCCACGGTCAGCAGCGGCAGCTTGCGGCGACGGCACCATGCGATCGTCTCGACCTTGACCCGGAAGCTGTCGCAGGCATCGATCACCAGATCGAACCCACGGTCCAGCAGTTCGGTCATGTTGGACACGGTCAGGAACGCCTGCACCGCGTTGACCTCGATATCCGGATTGATCGCGCGGCAGCGCTCAGCCATCGCCTCGGCCTTGTTGCGGCCGTAGTTGCCTTCCATCGCCGGCAACTGCCGATTGGTGTTGGACACGCAGATGTCATCGGCATCGATCAGGGTCAGGTGGCCGACCGCTGAACGCGCCAACGCCTCCACCACCCACGAGCCAACGCCCCCCATGCCCACCACCGCCACGCGGCGACTCTGCAGGCGCTCGAGCGCGCCCACGCCATACAGCCGTTCGATGCCGGCAAAGCGTTGTTTGACCTGTTCGTTCATCCGGCTATTTTAACGTGCAGGCGCCGGCGCCTACAGCGCGCTGGCATCGAACCCACCGTTGCACGCCCGGAGAGCCCGCCATGAACGCCAGCCCGCCCCGCCGCCCGTCCGCTGCCTACCGTTATCTGTTCGTGCTGTGCCTGGGACTGTTGATCGGGCTGATTGCCACGGTGATGGTGGGGCGCACGCTGCAGGCGCGCCGCGACCCGTTCCCGGACAGCCTGATGCAGGTGATGCAACGGCAGTCGCAGCTGCTGCAGGAGGCCCAGCAGCAGAACCGTTGCAGCCTGGCCGACAGCGTGCCGCGGCTGCAGGCGCTGCGCCTGCTGTCCAATGACCTGGACCTCGCCTTCCCCGGGCTGAAGGACAGTGCGCAGTTCCAGCAGCACGCCAGCCAGCTGCGCGGCAACCTCAACGCCGCGCTGGCCGCACCGCCCAGCGACTGCGCCGCCTTGGCCAAGGTGGCGGAAACACTGCAGTCGGACTGTCGCGCCTGCCACCAGGACTTCCGCTGACGCGTATTCATCCTGCAGCCGGTCAGGGCACGCATGGTTGGCGCGTTGTTCACGTTCGAAAGGAGAGGATTCGTCCACCCTGCTGCATGACGCAGTACCACCCAACGCACCCGCCTTCACGGCCAGGAGACGCCCCATGAAGATCCAGCTCATCGCTGCCAGTGCCATCGCAACCCTCGCCCTGGCCGGCTGTGCCACGTCGCCCGGTTATGGCGGCGGCGGTTACAACAACGGCTACAACAACGGCGGCTACGGCAACAACGGGGGTTACAACCAGGGCCGTTGCGCCGACTGCGGCATTGTCACCCGCATCAACACCGTGCAGTCCGGCCGCACCGCGCCCAGCGCCACCGGCGCGATCCTCGGCGGCATTGTCGGCGCCGTGGCCGGCCACGAGATCTCCGACCATACCGGCGGCAGCCGCGGCAACAAGAACATCGCCGCCGCCGCAGGCGCGGTCGGTGGCGCTCTGGCCGGCAACCAGATCCAGAAGAACGTGACCAGCGACACCTACGACATCAGCGTGCGCATGGACGATGGCCGCACCATCGTGGTCAACCAGCGTGACCTCGGCGGCATCCGCGAGAACACCTATGTGCGCGTGGTCAACGGCAAGGTCATCCTGCGCTGATCTGCGGCGGGCCCTCCTGGCCAGGAAAAACCCGGCCAACGAAAAAGGCCCGCTTGC
>NZ_JBLYPK010000013.1:0-132542 GCF_051861585.1 Stenotrophomonas sp. ATs4
ATTACGAATGCGCCGCTCTACCAACTGAGCTATTCCGGCTTAGCTCGCTATTGTAGTGGCTGCCAAGCGCCAAGGTCAATTGCCTCGAGGGCACAGCCAAGACGATCTGCTGCACCCTCGGGATTTCCGCTGCGAACGGGTCGTCTGCCGCATCCTCTTCACTTCTTCAGCTGGTGCGCTGTCACATCGGGCGTGTTCCAGAAGTACCTCAGCATTGGCGCGACTGGAGTCTTCTAGGGCAGACGGCAGCTAGGCGGCACCATGTTCTTCCAACCCATCGCTCTACCTGTAACAAATCGTGGTCGTCCTCTCACATCCACTTGCTTTCTCCCATCTACTGGATCCTGAACGTGCATCCATCCTTGCCCACGACAACGTCCAATGCCTGACGAGCACCGGCGGCAACATAAATATCCCCGCCGCAATGGATCTCCTCCGACTGAGGTGATCGCCGATATACAACTTCCGCCGCCGAGTCCGTGACAACGTCCAGACGGCCAGACGCCTTCTCACCCGCCGGCAACTGTTCGGTGCCAAACGTGCTTCCTCCGGCCTGCAATCTGACCTGATAGATCGCCTCACCAGATTCATTGCTCAAACTTACCCCGAGACCCGGTGGCGAACTGCAGCCAATCAGGGACAACAGCCCCCACCCCAGCAAGATCGAACCTCTCATTTTCCCCACTCCTCTACGTCGGTGCTGAGCGACCCGTCTCCAACTGCTGACATGCATGCGGCCGCGCACGTGCGCCCAGAGCCACTATACCTCCGTCCAACTTCATTATTGAAAAGGTCCATAAGCACCTCACGTCTTGGGCCGCTACTCCATGCTTCGTGTATGTCGCCAACAGACTTAGCGCTGTTCTGACCAATTGTGTTCGCCATGTCACATGACCAAAGACAATGTCGAAATGCGTCTCCCTTGCCATTGTGCTGCCCTGGGAGGCCTGACTCCACCGCTGCAGCCAGTGATCTGTCCGCTGCAGACTTGGCTTTCCATGTTGGTAGCAGACCGATTGAATTCACAATCTGCTTCTTCTCGCCATTTGAATCGGATTCTTTGTAATCTCTGGATGATGCATTGGATACTGCCATCCTCGGAGCACCAGTTTCTCGCTTATCGTCGACAGGACTCCGCGCGGATGTTCGCAAACCCGCGACACCGCCAGAATCGCAGACGCCTTGGATTCTGGTTCCAGTGCATCCGATACGTCCATCTGGGTCAACGAATCGATACGGACTTCCATTTCCATACCTGTACCTGTTGAACTGCGCCATAGTCCCCCCATAGGCCGTCACAGGATCCACACTTAGAAACACACCCAACTGTGAATCCATGTACCGCTGCTGCATGTAGCTCAAGCCCGTCGAGGCATCACTTACATGACCGGTATAGCCAGGCCCGTCAGCAACCGGCTGGCCCACCACCGCGCCATACGGCTCATAGACAGTCCGCCGGATCACGTTGCCTGCCGCGTCAGTCTCAGCAACCGGCGAGCCCAAGGCATCGGTGTGGATATAGGTGACCGTCTCCGCAGCAGCCTGATTGAACAATCCAACGACAAGCAGCACTGCACCGGCAGCGGCTCGAACCAGCAGCGTCTTCATTCCTGCGATCATGGCGCCGCCCCTCAGTTCGACCAGGCCGAGCACGCCTGCGCATTGCAGGCACGCACCTTGTAACCACCCTGGCAGCGGGTATCGAGGTCATACCCGATACCTTCCGCCCTATAGGTCGCGCCTCCACTGCTTGAACGCATGTTGTAGTAGGTGGCGCCTGGTGACGCATTCCAGATGACCGAACAGATGTTGGGGCCGCTCTTGAGAATCTTCACACCGGTCGGCACGGGCGGTGCACTGGAAATGGCAACCAGGCCGGCAGCAGAGCTGGCGCTGCAACCTGCGGGATTACAGGCACGCCCGCGGTAGTAGAAGTTGCCTCCGCCCCCCTTGGTCAGGGAAGCCGTCCGATCCCCCGCAATCAGCGACCAGTTGGCGCCGTCAGTACTTTCGTCGATTTCATAACGCGTCGCGTCCGCCACTTCCAGCAGGGAGATCGAGTACGCCGCGCCGATTCCAACTCCATCCGGCACGCGCAGAACAGGGGTGCCCGGAGGGCCAATCACACGCACACCTGCTACTGCTGACCATGGCCCGCAGCCGGCAACGTTGCAACCGCGCACCTGATAGCCCCACTGGCCGGGCCAGCGGCCACCACGAGCCACCGAGGTCGCGCCATCCTCCTGAGCGAGGCCGAAGCCGCCGCCATTGAGCTGTTCCATCAGTTGATAGCTTGTTGCGGCAGGAATCGCTCCCCACGACATACTCACGGTGGAACTGTAGCTTGTACCGCCGAGATTGATTCCTGTCGCCTGGACGGGGGGCAATGTCACCACGATGGCGCCGGTGGCACTCGCCGCGCTGCAGCCGGCGTCATTGCATGCGAAGGCGCGGTAGACATAACGGCCAGCGATTCGCCCGCTGACGGCCAGCTGATTGCCACTGATCCGGTTGATCTCAGTCCACGCGCCGCCATTGAACTGTTCTTCGATGCGATAGCTGCTGGCCTGGGCCACGCTCGACAAAGAGAGGACAAAACTACCGTTGTAACTCGCGGCAGGCACTGACAGCGTCGGCACGGACGGGGCATACAGCGCTGTAACCGTCGCTTCGGCCGAGTACGCGCCGCAGCCCTGCGGATTGCACGCTTTGACCCGATAGCGATAGGCCCCTGCAGCCTTGCCGGTCACTGGATAGGTGCGGCCGGGGCCATCAAGCAGCACATTCCAGCCAGCGCCCACGGCTTCCTCAAGCACAAAGCGAGCGGCACCCTGCACCGCTGACCAGCTCAAGGAGTAGGTGCCGTTGATGCCTTGTGCCGGTGCCGTGATCACGGGCGCAGCCGTGGGGGCAAGCTCTACCTGGATGGAGGCTTCCACGCCCCACGCTCCACAGACAGTGCCATTGCAGGCACGCCCACGATAACGATACGTACCGGAGCCGCGTCCGGTAAGCGAAACCGTCAACGCGGTCCCTTGATAGACGGCCTGCCACGTTCCCGTCCCTGACTCCTGTACTTCGTAACGCTGCGCGCCTGCGACGGCAGCCCACTGCACGGCAAACGCACCATTCCCGCTGTATCCGGGAACAGTCACTACCAGGGCCGCAGGGGCGATATCCACCGCGCGCTTGGCAACAAGGCTACCGTTGAGCTGGATATAGTCGAGCCCCTTGGCTTGGCGCTGATCGTGCTGGTAGCGCAGTACGCCATCCTGACCATAGAAGGAGCGGATGTTGCCATTGGGCGCACTGGCCAGGGTCCGCCGCCCATGCGCGTCATACTGATAGGCCTCCTTCCCATCAACCTCGCGCAGGCGATTGCCGTAGTCGAAGCGGAACGCCACGCCGTTGCGAACCTTCAGGTTGCCTTGTGCGTCATACCCGAGCCCGGTCACGGTCGCACCACTGGCGACATCCCGCACATTCGTCAACCGATTGTTGAAGTCGTACTCAAAGGCCTGCCGCCGCGCGCCCACGCTGGCGGCGACAATGTTGTCCAGAACGTTATAGGCATAGCTCGCATTGCCAAAGCTGCTCGCCGTCACCGCGGTCAGACGATCCAGCCCGTCGTAACGCATGTCGCGGTTTCCGGGGGCCGCAGGCAAGCCATCACTGATGGCCGCCACGTTGCCATTGGCATCGTAATCGTAACCATCATCGATGACCTTGCCCCCCGCACCGCCATCCGTGCTCCTGTCGGGAAGACCACGCGCATTCTGCGTCATCTGATGGGCGACGCCGTTGCCGTAGGTGAAGCCGCTCATGCCACCATTCGCGTAATAGCGCACGTTGGTGGCGTAGGTTCCGGCCCGTGTCGGTTGCCCCAGCGCGTTCGGGCTATAGCTGATCGCCAGGCCTGACGGCTGCACATGGGTGGCCAAGGCGCCGTTCGCGTCGTAGCCGTAACCCAGTGCCCAGACCTCACTGCCGTCATGCACCACACTCTCGGAGGTCGGCAGCCCGCGCAGGTTGTAGCTGTACTCGTTGATGGTGCTGGCGCCGTTGTTGCGGGCCTGCACGCGCCTTACCTTCCCGCCCGGCCAATAACTCCAGTCCTGATCGCCCCGACCATCGGAGAAGCGCAACGTCACCAAGCGGTTCATGCTGTCGTAGCCCCGGTCAGCCCGGGATGGTGAGGCATAAGCGCCTTCGCTCTCGCACTGAGGGCCCAACAGCGTCAGGCCCGAGGCAGACCAGAGCAGATTGCCCGCAGCGTCGTAGCCCATACCCGTTGCACCGGTTTCGGGCTCCATGCTCTTGCACAGACGCTGGGCACCGTCATAGACATACTGTCGACGCACACTGATGCTGCCATCGCCATTGCGCCGCAGGATCGATAGCGGCTTGCCCAGCGTGTCGCGCTGGATCTCCGTCACCACGCCCTCGGCGTGGAGAATTCGGATGGGCGTGTCCTGGGCTGGCTTGCCATACATCAGATAATCGGTGGTGGTGGCAATGCCACGCGGATTGGTCACCCGTACGCTGCCTCCACCGAGCTGTTCCGTCGTAGTGACCAGGCGGCCGAGCTCGCTGTCCTGCTCACTGCGGACAGGGCGACCAAGTGCGTCATAACCGGTGTAGGTGCCGGGCAGCGCCGAACGGAAGTCGGATGCCGCGCGCGTGGGATAGGAAGTGAATATCGGCCGCCCATTGCTGTCATAGCGGGTCACCGTCTGGCGCAGGGTACCGCCGCGGTCCGCGGCGTCGAACGACTCTTCCAGCACCGGTCGCCACAGCCCGTCGTAGTACGTTACCGCGCGTGCATTGCCGGTACTGGACTCGCGCTTCCAGTGTCCCGCTTCCAGCCCGATCTCCGCTCCCGCTACCTGGAAGAACCGGGTAGTTGAGAGATTCCAGGCCACGCTGTCATTTGCGGCCTGGGTCGCCTGAACGATCCGCCCCATACCGTCGTAATCGAAACTCCGGCTGGCCCCATTGGGCTCCACCGCCGTGCGCACCCAGCCGTTGTCATCGACCTGCAGCGAGGCACTGCTGCCGTCCGGGAAGGCAACGCTCTGTGGCAGGCCACGCTTCCAGCTACCGAGGGCAATCGCATTACCCTTGCCATCGGCCACGGAAGCGAGCGTGCCATCCGGGTGATAGCCCAGCGTCTGCTGCAGCACGCCGAAGGCATAGGTCCGCTGCGGGCGTGCCAACGCGTCGAAGTCTGTACGTTCGGTCTCGATCTCAACGCCACCGACGGTCTGCGTGCTGCGCGCGACCTGACCGAGGATCCAGCGACCGGTATCGTCGAAATACGTGGTCCTCAACGTCCGCGCGCGTCCCAGCGAATTGCTTTCGGTCTGCACGACCGGTCGGACATTCGCATCGAACTGATCGGTCGTGTTGATGAAGTTGACGCCATCCTGGCTGAGGACGGACTGCTTCAGAGGGCGGATCTTGACGGCGAAGGAGTCATCGGCTGCGGTCATCGAACCGTAGCTGTCCGGGAACGGCCCTCCCTGGACCTCAGCCGAACTCATGTAGGTGTTGGTGGTGACCTGTACGATCTGGCCATTGGGCGCGCGAATCGCCTCCTGCAACAACTGCCCCTCGTTCTCGTCTATCTTTCGTCCAAACACACTGTGACGTCGCGTCCCGTCGGGCTCCACCATCGTCGACACTGCAGAGTTCGCCAGACCCGAGTCGTATCCGCCAGACTCGTATGTCCAGGTCAGGCTACCCAGCCCCGGACCCGACAGCGTCTTGCTGGTGATCGCAAAAAGGTCGAACGAATTGTATGCGCGCTGTGCGTAGCGCCCTCCCCCCATGTCCGCGCAGGCCGTACTTTTTACGCCCACCCTGGTACGGCGCACATACTTGAACTCGAATTGTCCACGCGTTCCCGACGGATGGGTCGCGACCAGAGTAAAGGCAGACTGCTCGAACATGGGCTTGGTACAGAGCTTGGGCTCTCCGTCCCAGCTCTGATATTCCGGATTCAGTCCTCCAAACCCGCCGTCCTGCCAGCTGTACTCATAGCCGAAGCGAGCACCATCCGGCTGCTGCACGGCGCGCAGTGCAGGCCAGCGCGCAAATCCCATTGCATTGTTGCCGTCGTTGTACTCGTAGGTCCAGGTCCGGCCATTGGCCGTCGCGCTGGCAATGCGATCCCCGGCATAGGCAATGGAGATGGCGCGACCATCACTGCCACGGATGCCAACCAGCTTGTCGCCCGAATAGTCATAGGCAACCCAGTTGCCATGGCGATCTTCGACTCGGCTGGCCATCAGCAGAACGCGCACCAGCTTTGAACCTACGCCCTGGCCGAGATCCATGAAACCCGCTGTTCGTTCAATACCCACATTGAAGAAGTAGCGATTCCCCGAAGCATCCACGCCCAGGAATCCCTCACCGGGATAGCCATTGGCCGTCGAGCCCAGGCAACTGAGGCGCATGTTGCTCCGAGTACCCCAGCGATACGTTTCGCCATTGGTGGGCTTCGGGTTGGACGCGTTGGCGATCAGCAGCATCTCCTGCTCGCCCTGGTCGGGGACACGCACCTGCACGCCAGTCCATATCTCGAAGGTGCCTACGCCGGTACGTGTCTTTGGGTAGAACGATTGCGAGCAACGCTGCGTCGCTCCGTTACCGGATTCATTCCACTTCCAGATGGAGTCGAAGGTGGCGTGCATGAACGGGACCTCGATGTCCCAGCTGCCAAATCCCCCCAATGGCTGCCGATCCTTGAAGGACTGCACGGCGAGACGACGCTGCAATCTCACCGGCAGCGCGTTGTTTCCTGGCAGGTCAATGTCAGTAACGACAAACTCTGTCGATCCGGAGCTCGGACTGATGCTGTCCCCGAACAGGCTCGAGGTCAGCGGCGCCTGCCCCTCACCCGTCTTGATCCTCTTGTAGTACTCGGTATGCGGCGTGACCGGGCTGCTTGCCCAGCTTGCCCCGGACGACACGACCAATGCCGCGCCCAACAACGCCTGCCACTGCCAGATACGCATGGAACATCCTTTTGTCCAAATGCGCCGGCGATCGCCATGGCTCGGCAATTCACCGACCTGTACTGGCGTCATGTTCTGGCCGGAAAACAGCTGCGCCGTCCCTTGCGCCCCCTGTATCTCTGGGAGGAACAATCCCTCCTCTCACGACAGCTTCATATGATACTCACTCAAAGTAAATACCCCGGCTTACCACTTAGGCCGAAGGCCGTGTCCGCAAGCGGGGTCACCCCACCTCAACCCGGTTCGCACACACCCGCCCACCCGCGAAATCCTGCAGATTCCCCAGCGTGATCGCCGAGATCTCCTGCAGTGCCTCCACGGTGAAGAAGCCCTGGTGGCCGGTCACCAGCACGTTGGGGAAGGTCATCAGGCGCTGGAAGGCCTCGTCGTCGATGATCTCGCCGGACAGGTCCTGGAAGAACAGCGCGCTTTCCTGCTCGTACACGTCGATCGCCAGATGCCCCAGCCTGCGCGACTTCAGCGCACGGATCACCGCGTGGGTATCGACCAGCCCGCCACGCGAGGTATTGACCAGCATCGCGCCGGGCTTCATCCGCGCCAGCGAGGCGTCGCTGATCAGGTGTTGGGTATCGGGTGTCAGCGGGCAATGCAGCGACACGATGTCGGCGCGCGCCAGCAGTGCATCCAGCCCCACCCTCTCGCCGACACCTGCGAAGGCCGCCGACGGATACGGGTCATGCCCCAGTACCGTGCAACCCATGCCCTTGAAGATGCGCGCGGTAGCCAGGCCGATCTTGCCGGTACCGACGATGCCAACCGTGCGGCCATGCAGAGTCCGTCCCAGCAGGCCATCGAGCATGAAGTTGCCTTCGCGCACGCGATTGTAGGCGCGATGAGTCTGGCGGTTGAGCGTCATCACCAGCGCCAGCGCATGCTCGGCCACGGCTTCGGGCGAGTAGGCCGGCACGCGTGCGACGAACATGCCCAGTGCTTTGGCGGTCGCAAGATCCACGTTGTTGAAGCCCGCGCAGCGCAGTAACACGGCACGCACACCCAACGCATGCAGGGCATGCAATACCGGCGCATCAAGCCGGTCGTTGACGAATACACAGACCGCCGCGCAATCCTGCGCCAGCGCAGCCGTATGCACGTCCAGCGCGGCATCGAAGTAGACGAACGAGAAGCCCTGCACGGACGCGTCGCGCTGGTTGGCCTCATCAAGAAAACGGCGGTCGTAGGGGCGGGCACTGAAAACGGCGATCTGCATGGTGGGGCCTGGGTGGAATGCCCTACCGACCATACCGCAGCACCTGCCCTGATGGGATGGCACCGGCGATGCCGTCATCGCCGGTGCCGGGTGCCACTTAGAACTTGTAGCCCAGGCCCAGCATCACGCCGTTCTGGATCTGCCCGTCGCGGCGCTCGCCCACGTAATCGGCCATGATCGACAGCCGCTCGCTGGCGCGGCTGGTCACACCCAGGTTCCAGGCCAGCACCTGCTCGCCCACCGCCTGGCTGCTGGCGCCGAACACCAGATCCGGTGCTGCGGCGAAGCCGGTGCTGTAGCGCGCCTGGGAATCGCCCAGTTCCTTCTGCCAGACCACCCGGGCGCGCGGGGTGATGCGCTCGCCGTTGTTGCCTTCGAAGGTCTTGAACAGCTGCAGACCGGCACCCACGCGGATGCTCTCCAGGCTACCGCTGCGACCAACCAATGCACCGGCACCCTGCCCTTCATTGAAGCGGGTGGCCGACGTACGTGCATAGTCCACCACCGGCAGCAGCGGCTGGATCACCACGCCCTTGCCGGTGGTGAACGAGAACGCGTGCTCCACCCGCGCGGAGATCGCATCGTTGCTGTACTTGGCACGCAGCGGCTGCTGCAGGCCATCGATGCCGTTGATGCTGCGGCGGGTATCGTGGCGCAGATCGGTGTAGCGCACCGCCGCAGACAGATAGCCCCGCGAGTACGTCGCATCCAGGTAGCCGCCGACGTCCAGCGCGCGGACATCACCGGTGAAACCAGAGCCATCACTGGCCTTGGTCGACATGTCGGCCGCGGCCACGCTGACGCCCAGGGTCACGCGGTCATCGGCCACGCGGGTGTCGGCACCGATCACGATGCCACCGATGTTGTGGCTCAGACCGGCCACACCACCGTCGGCATCGATGCGGCCATGACTGGCGAAACCACGCGCCCAGATACCATGGCTGCGTCCAGCATCACCGCTGCCCGCAACGCTGCCCGACGCCGGCTCGACCAAGTGCATGGCCAGCTGGTTGAACAGGCTGCCATGGCGCATGCCCGGCTGCGACGACACCGACTGTGCAACCTGCGAAGCCAGGCCGTCAGCATCACCGCCGCTGCGCATGGCCGACTGGTGCTGCTGCACGACGTTGCCGATGCTGCCCACCAGCGCATTGTCGGCCAGGCGCAAGCTGGCATGCACATCACCGCGCAGGGCACCGGCCTGTTGTGCGATCACATCGCGGTCGGCGAACTGCAGTGCGCCCAACAGCGACTTCAGACCGTTGTCCTGGCGATCGGAGGCAGTCGCCAGCGCGCGGCCCAGTCCATCGCCGGACGTGCCGTTGGCGAACAACCCCAACTGGTCGAAGCCGGGGTTGGCGGTCAGCCACAGGCCGTCAGCCGTCTGCTTCACGTTGAAGCTCAACAGCGAATTGTGGCGGGGACGGAACACATCACCGCTGATGCTGGCGCTGTAGCCGGTGTCGCCCAGGCGCACGGCCTCTTCGAAACCGCCCTGGTAGATCGGCCCCTCAACCAGATCACGACGGAAGTCTTGGCCGTAGTAGCCCTGCGCCACGTTCAGTTCGAGGAAGGCGCCCTTGGAGATCACCAGTGCGCCTTCGGCCTGCTCGTCATCGAAGAAGGTACCCACGCGCAGGCGGCCTGCAGCTGTACCGCCATTCTCGGTGACATCGAACAGCACCTTGCCGCCCGGCATGATGTTGACGTAGCCATGGGTGACCAGATCACCACCGCGCGGCATCAGCGTGCCGAACACGCGCAGGCGGTTGAAACCGTCTTCGCGGTAGGACGGGCCAGTGCCTTCGCCCAGTGCATTGAGATCCATCGCCGTGCCGGCAACGTCGCCGTGGCCAACCAGCATGCCTGCGCCAAGCACACGCACTTCCGAGGCGCGCAGGGCACCGCCTTCCAGGGCGATGGTGCCGTTGTCCACCAGCATGAAGTCCGCACCCGTGGTAGCGGACGTGCGCCAGGTGGCGCCATTGGTCACGCGGATCACACCCATGGCGTTGTCCAGCGTAGAGGCATCCAGATCCGCCAGCCGCAGTTTGGACAGCAGCAGGTCCTGGATATCCGGGTCATTCAGGTAACCCTGCACCGACAGCGGGCCGATGCCCTGCGGGCCGCGGCTTGAAGCGTTGTAGATGCTCTGTGCAAGGTTGATGTAGGTGGATTGCCAGTCGGTATTCCAGCGCGCGAAATCATCATCGACGAAGGCCTGCAGCTGGCGCCCGGTACGCAGGTAGCCGGGGTTGATATCGCCGCTCACGTTCGCGCTCACATTCAACGTGTCGCCCGGATCGCGGTACCCGTTGGCGGTGATGATCCTGTTGCTGTAGATGTCCTGGCCCGGGAATGATTCCAGCTTGCTGCCGCTGCCATCTGGATCAAAGGTGATGGAAGAACCGGTGCTGCGGGCCGGATCGCGGAACACCAGCAGCCCGTTCGGCTGTACCACTTCATACATGGCCTTGTGCAGCAGGCCGGCATCCATGCCACCGCCATAGTTGCCGGTGTAGATCTGGGTCATGCGCGGCGACGGCGTGTAGATCACCTTGCCGCCGCTGCTGGCCGCGTGGATCTGCACCGAGTCGATGATCGGCAGGTCGCCGGCCAGATAGCGCTCGACGCCACCGGACTGCATGATCGAGCAGGATGAAATGCAGTTGCCGGACACGATGGTGTTGAGGCCAGAGGTGCGGATCACCCCCTGCAGCCACTCGCCGGCGATCAACGCGCCACCATTGGAGGTGCGCAGTACCACTTCGCGGATCGGCCGGCCTTCGGCCTGTGCCTTGGCCAGCAGTGCCGGCAGGGACACCACGTCGGCGTAGGTCACATCGCCACTCAGGAAGATGCGATCGCCCAGCACGTGATAATTCATTGCCATGACGTCATCAGCCACGGACATGGTGGCGACACCCATCAGCCCGGCCAGGGCCAGGCTCAACTTCGAATACTTCATGTGTTCTCTCTCCACCCGCAACACGCGGGTAGAACGATCAACGCCGCAGCGGGGCGATCTCCCCCAGTGGATCCGGCGCCGAAATATGAATATATTCACAATGAGAATTCGATCGATGCACACTCTTCCCCATCCGGTCATCGTCGCGTAAAACTCGATGACGCATCTGCCACCGACACGCGAGGCCTGCCCTGTCCACCCCGTCCCCCCTGCTCCATCGCGCGCCGCAGCTGCCCGCGCCTGCGGATGCCTTCATCGCGTTCGTACGCGAAGAACGCGCGCCGCTGTGCGCGTTCCTGCGCACGCGGGGAGTCGGGCCCGAGGACGCGGAGGACATCGCACAGGACTGCATGGAGCGGTTGATCCGCTATCGCGCGCAGGGCCCGGACGAACTGCGCCTGCTGCTGTATCGTATCGCCCGCAACCGCCTGGCAGACCGCGGCCGTTCGCCGCAGTCGCGGCCGCACCTGCCGCTGGCCGAGCACGATGGCAGCGACGAGCCTTCCAGTACCTCGCCCGATCCATTGCGCCAGGCCGAGTCAGGGCAGATGCTTTCCCTGCTGCGGCAGGCCCTGTTCAAGCTGCCCGAACGCGCACGCGAGGTCTATCTGCTCAACCGCATCACCGGCATGAGCTATACCCAGATCGCGCGGCATTGTGGAATTACTGCCAAGACCGTGGAAAAACATATCGCCCGTGCCCTGCAGGGCCTGCGCCAGGAGTTGGGATCGGATCCGCTGCACAACGACAGGGATGGCCAATGAGTGGCACCGCGCACAGGGATGATGCACTGATGTTCGAACGCGCCAGCGCATGGGTAGCCCGCCTGGAAGCCCCGGACTGCACATCGGAAGAACGCGAAAGGTTCGAGGACTGGCTGGCCGAAGATCCGGCCCACGTCAGCGCCTGGATACAGGCTGAAACCCTGTTCCAGCAGGGCGAAGGGCTTGCGGCCGACCCCTGGTTGCGGACCGCCGCAGCGCGTGCCGCGCGACCTGCCCGCCGCCGCCTGCTGCCCGGCCTTGCTGCCGCCGCAGGCGTCTGCCTGGCCATCGGCATCGGATGGATGGTTGCGGTGGATGGCAATCCAACACCGCAGTTGTATGCCAATGACACCCTCCTGCCACGCCAATTGACCCTGGCCGACGGCAGCCTCGCCACCCTCGACGCCGGCACCACGTTGCGCGCCCGCTTCGGCTGGCGACATCGCGAACTGGATCTGGAACGCGGGCGCCTGCAGCTGCAGGTCGCGCCGTCCAGCAAGGCGCTGCAGCTGCGGGCGGGCAACAGCACGGTCCGTGACATCGGCACCACCTTCCAGGTCGAGCGCCTGCGCGATGGCCTGGTTGAAGTCGCACTGCTGGAAGGCGCGGTGCAAGTCAGCAACGGCACGGCCCAGCACATGCTGGCGCCCGGCCAGCAGCTGCAGGTGCTGCCCTCCGGGCGCATCCAGCCCGGCCCGGCGCTGTCGTCCAACGTGGCCGCCGAAGCGTGGCTGCACGGGCAACTGGTCTTCGATGCCACGCCACTGTCCATCGTGGTCGAGCGCATGAACCGCTATGGGCGCACGCCGCTGGTGATCGCCGATCCGGAGATCGCCGGGCTGGCGGTAAGTGGCACGTTCCGCGCGGGCGACGCACAGGAGTTGCTGTCCGCACTGGAACTGGGTTGGTCCGTGGCTGGCCAGACGCGTCCGGATGGCGCGCTGGAACTGCGCCGCACCTACTGAGGAGGCCGGCAGTGAAGGCAGGTCCGGGTGCGCTGCAGTGGGGGCTGCTCCGCGCCCTGCTTTGCCTCGCAGTGGGCATTGCGGCACTACCAGTGGCCGGTGCCAGCGAGCCTGCCGGCACGTTGGAGATCGACGTGGATGCCGGCCCACTGCTACCGGCACTGCAGCAATGGGCACGGCAGAGTGGCACCGCCCTGCTGTTCGACGCACGTGAACTGGATGATCTGCGCACCGATGGCAGCCGTGGCCAGCGCGATACCGGCGCCGCTCTGAAGCAGCTGGTTGCCGGCCTGCCGGTGAACATCCTGCGCACATCCTCGGGTGCCTTTGTCGTGCGGCGGGTCCATCCCGAAACAACTGCCGAGCAGCCGAAAGTGATCGCGACCCCGCGCTTCCCGCGCCCGGCGCCCAAGCCCATCGACACCCCACACCAGGTGGAACTGGCGCCCATCCACGTCACCGGCAGCCGGCTGCCGCGCTCCTCGGTGCAGACCACGCTGCCGGTCACCACCATCGATCGCGATGACATCCTGCGCAGTGGCTACGGCAACCTGTTCGACCTGCTGCGGCATCTGCCCGGCATGAACGGCCACCCTGCCATGAGCACCTCGCGCGGCGGCGATTCACAGTACCTGCCAGTGGGTGCAGCGGCCACGACCAGTCTCGACGGCATGGGCCCGCGGGCGACGCTGTTCCTGGTCAATGGCCGGCGCCTGCCGCGCTATCCGATGGTGTCGCTGGAACAGGGTGGGCTCACCGACCTCGGCGGCATTCCGCTGAGCTTCGTCGACCGGATCGAACTGGTGCGCGGCGGTGCCTCGGCCATCTATGGGGCCGATGCCATGTCCGGCGTGGTCAACATCATCCTGCGCGATCAGGCCGATGGACCCGAAGCGATGCTGCAGACTGGACTCAGCAGCCGCGGCGATGCGGGCCAGTACCGCCTGCAGGCCGCCACCGGCGGCGTGCGCGGCAACGGGGACCGCTGGTTTGCCGGCCTCGATCTGCACCGCGTCGAGCATGTCGCCGGCGACCAGCGCGACTGGCATGCGGAAACCTCGCTGTATCCCATCGGCGCGATCTTCGGCAACTGGTACGTGCCCGCCCGGCGCTGCGAGCCGCCCCTGAAGCGGCGCGAGGACGGCTGCTGGTTCGACAGCGCGCGGCCGCGCTCGCTGCAACCCGCCTCGGATACCGCTTCGACCTACCTGCACTACCGGCATGAACGCGATGAGGGACGCTACGCCTATGTCGAGGCACGGGCCAGTCACAACCGCCAGCGCTTCGACCTGGGCCCGACCGCCGTTGCGGTTGTCTCGCGGGGGATCACCTTCAACAGCGTCCTGCGTGAGGCCGGCAACGTGCGCCCCAGCGTCCGCGCCACCGATGCGGACGTCACCTTCGGCATCGGCCGTGACCAGGGCCGGCGCAGCTGGGAGGCGGGCATCAGCGCGCAGCGCAGCGAAGTCACACTGTCCACTGCTGGCACCGTACGCACGACGCGCCTGCTTGAAGCAACGCAGGCGCGCAGGTTCACTCCCGGCTTCGACGCACCTCCGGCGGCCGAGGTGGACACGCTGTTTCCGTCCATCCGCAACCGCGGCAGCACTGCACAGTGGCAGGGTTGGTGGGGCGTGCAGCGTGAGCTGATGGCGTTGCCTGGTGGTCCTGCACAGCTGGCCACCGGCATCGACTTGCGCCACGAACGCTGGACCTCGCGCCCCGATGCGCTGCTCAGCCAGGGGGACCTCGCATTGGGCCTGCCGCAGCAGCAACGCCGCCTGTCGCGACAAAGCAGCGGCGTCTACGCCGAGCTGGGCCTGCCGCTGGCACCCACGCTGCGCGCAGACCTGGCCGCACGCTGGGACCGCGACGGCGGCTTCATGGCGTTCTCGCCACGTGCCGGGCTGCGCTGGAGCCCGACGCCCCACTGGTCGTTCCTGCTGGCCAGCGGGCGCGGCTACCGTGCACCGAGCCTGTTCGAGCAACGGCGGCCTCCCGGCTACTTCGGCTCGATCTCGCTTCCGGTTTCCAGTGCCCTTCCGGAATGTGCAATCGCCACACGCGGTGGAAGCTGCAGCGTCACGGCCAACGTGGTGGAGAACGATGCACTGAAGGCCGAGCGATCACGCAGCCATTCGCTGGCGGCCACATGGACGCCCAACGATACGTTCTCGCTGTCGCTGACCCATAACATCGTCGAGCTGCGCAACGAGATCCTTGCACTGCAGCCGAGCGACGCGGTGTGGAATCGCAGCACCTGGGAGCTGGATGAAGACGGCCACCTGAGCAGCCTGCGCCTGTCGTTCGACAACATCGGCCGCACCACTTCCCGCAACTGGGTCCTGCGTGGCGAGTACCGCATCGACAGCGGCAGCAATGGCCAATGGTTGTTCTCGCTCGATGCGCTGAAACAGCAGGAACTGCGTCGCCGCCGTGACCACGAGGCCGCAGTGGACCTGCGCGGCCATGTGACGCCGGAGATCGCCGCCGTGTTGAACGTGCAATGGCAGAACAGCAGCTGGGACATCGCACTGCGCGGTAACCAGACCGGGCGCACGCGCGCATGGCTGCCGGGGGCCGAGTGCCCACAGAAGCAGGTCGACCGGAACCACTGCATGAACCCACGGCAGCTGCGCTGGAACCTGCACCTCGCACGTCGGCTGGGGCCGCGCATCGTCGCCGCGCTGGATGTGCACAACGTACTCGATGCACAACCGGTGAACTATCTGGTTGGCAATGGGGGACAGATGCCGGGGCTGGACGACCCACTCGGCCGCTATTACCTGCTGACCCTGCAATTCCGCTGAAGCGTAGTAATCTACGCGACCTGTTCCACCGCGGTCCCCTTCCCCCATGAAAGCCTATCTCTGGTTCTGGGGCGCGTTCCTGCTGTTCTTCGCGTTGCCTTTTCCCTGCATTCTCTATTTCGGCACCTCGTGGCCGGTGGCGCTGGTCGACCGCAGCGCACCGTGGCTGGCACTGTTGCTGCTCGCACTGTCCATCGCCCTGTGGCTGACGCTGCTGTGGGCGTTCCTGCACTACCTGCTGCTGGGGCCGCCGCGCGCACTGCACCGGGTGCAGTCGATCCTGGCCGACGGTGAACCGCGCAGTGCGCTGATCGAGCAGGCCGAACAGACCGGTGTGCAGGTGCGCGGCTTCGCACAATGGAAACTGCAGTTGTCCTTCAAGAATCTGTCCGGTACGCCGATCCGCGAACAGATGCGGGTGGTCGACAGCAAACCGCAGCTGCAGCGCTTCAGCGCCGGCAAGTACATCGATGCGCGCCTCGGGCGGACGCCAGGTGCTTTCCCCAACGTGGTGCTGGACGGCGCCCAGCCCGAACTGAATGTTGCGAGCCTGTGGCGGCGTGGCATCGGTGCTGGCATTGGCATCATCGCGGTTGCCGTTGCCTACGTGGGGGTCTATCGCCTGCAGAGTGAGGGGCTGGGCTGGACCTTTCTGTCGTTCGGTCACCCGCTGCTGGTGTGCCCGCTGGTGCTGTGTGGCTATGTGCTGGGCCTGCGCCTGCTCGGCCGCCTGCTGCACGCCGATGCGCGCGGCGATGCGCTGAAGTACCGGGGCATCGGCGCGGAGGCCAAAGTGCTGAAGGTCCGTCAGACCGGCACCTACCTCAACGAACAACCGCAGGTGGAGTTCCAGCTGGAATACATCGACCGCGAAGGCAACGTGCAGCAGGCCCGCGTGCGCCGCTTCATCCCGCTGATTGAACTGGCCAACATCCCGCGCGAGCACGTGACGCTGCTGTACGACCCGGATGACCGCAGCAACGTGCGTCTGGAGGGTGTATGAAACAGCCGCCCTCCACCCGCGCCGTCTTCCTGGTGCTGCTGCTGGTTCTGGCGGGCGTGGCCGTTGCCGGCGGCGCACTACAGACCATCAGCGAAACGCTGGGGCATCCGGTGCAGGCAGACCGGGGGTCAGCACCGGCCACCGCACAGCCGCAGCGCGAGAAGACCGCATCACTTGCGCCCGTCCCTGAGCCTCACCCCATCGCGATTCCCGAACGCAACAACCGCCTGTTCGATGCGGACTACTTGCTGGCTGCACGCCAGGCGCTCGAGCAGCTGCCGGCACTGGCTGGACAACGCTTGACCGTGTTCCACAGCATCCACTTCTACGACGATGGCCGCATCAACCTGGATCTGGTCGATCCGCAGCAGCCAAGCCACGTCGACAGCTACCACTTCGAGCGTGGCCAGTGGCGCAAGGGCAATCCAGTGAACCCACAGCAGTTCGCACCGACCATCAGCCTGCAGCGCAGCAGCACATCCCTGGCCAGCATCGATTTCGACGCCGTGCCGCGCGTGGCGCAGGCACTGCAGGAACAACGCAATGCCCTGCAGAACCCCGCATCCGAAGTCGGCCACGTCTACGTGATCGTGCGCAAGGGCGGCAAGCTGGTGTGGCTGCCGGATGAAGTCGCCGGCGACCGTGACTCGGTGCGGCTGCAGTTCGATGCGCAGGGTGCGCTGCGCGGCGTTAGTCGCCGGTAGACAGCGCGATCCAGTCCAGCCCCGGCAGCCGGTGCTCCAGCAGGTAGAGCAAGCCATTTGTTCGCTGACCAGAAGACTGGGACTAGCGGGCAGCCAATACGGATGCCCTCAATGGATCACAACTCCCAGTACTTGGAACCTTGGGCTTCATGCAGCCGGGATAGGAAGCCTGCAAGCGAGTCCGATGCTTCAGGCCAGTCTTTTCGCTCGTCCAAAGGCAGGCAGACCAGCACCGAACCAAAGGCGTTCATCACCAGTAGATCTGAGTCGCCGTAGAAGCGGCCAAATACGACATCGCCGCTCCGGAAATCCAACGGACGCGAACCAGCGAGAAAGGCCGTCTGAACGTGTGCATCCTCGACGCTGAGCATCTCCATGCCCCATTGACCGAATTGCTCGTCCTTGAACAATTCCGCCGAAGCGTACCTGTCCCAGAATGCGAGCAACTGCGCTGAACAGCCCTGGAATCGTCGGTCTGCTGGTACCGCAGCACTACGTTGCACAAAGGAAGATCGAAGCAGGAAAGGACACTCCCCATGCTGATGCATGGCGACCCGGGGCCGCGACCACTCCGCCCGTATGGCATCGATAACTGCAGCCAGCGCGTTGATTTCCCTATCCATCAGAAAATCATAACGAGGCCAGGCTACCGATGGCCAGGCACAACCGAGCGGGCGATGGCGTACTGCGCGCCGTAGTACGTGGACAGCACCAGCAGGCTGGCCAGCGGCAGGCCGCCGGCGAAGCGGTCCCAGGCCAGCAGGGAATCGCTGGCGACGAACAGCAACGCACCGGCGACAGCCCAGCGCGCACTGCTGGCTTCCACGGCATCGGGCTGCGGACTGCGCCACTGTCGTGCCAGGGCCAGCACCGCCATCGACGCCAGCACCACCACGTACGCCAGCACCGGCACGCGCATCGGCGCCGGCAGGTGCGGCCACAGGCCAATCACATTGAGCGCAGCGAACGCACCGAGCAGGACGCTGGCGCCAGCCAAGCCGCGCCCGGCGCGCAGGCCATCGCGGAAGGCAACGATGTAGCAGACATGCGCCAGCAGGAACGCGACCAGCCCCGGCACGAACGCGTCCATCGGCAACATCAGCGCGATATCCCCCACGCACGACAGCAGCATACCGGCCAGTACCGCGCGTCGATAGAACGGCTGCGCGGGATCGTGCACGCGCCAGGCGATGGCGGCAATCAGAAGCGTGGTGGTCGGCTTGGCCAGCCAATGCAGCCAGCGCCCGTCACCGTGGAGGAACGCGCCAATGATGGCGAGCGTCGCCATCAGCAGGATCACACCATCGCGGGCGCGCGGTTTCATCGCGCCTTCCACAGGTCCGCCAGGCGATCAGGCTTGCCGGTGATGCGCTCCAGTACCGGGTACTGCAGGCCACCGTGGTAGGCGATGTTCATCGTTTCGATGCGGTCGAACTGCTTCACCAGCAGCACGATCGGTGCCTTGTCCTTCGCCGCGCCGGCAACGGCATCCTTCAAGCGCTGGCTGCTGTACTCGCGGCCGCCCACCGCGATCACCTTCATGCCAGGTGCCAGACCAGCATTGAAGGCAGGGCTGTCCCAGATCACGTCACCAACCGTGCCGTTGTCGAGCACGGTCGCACCCAGCGAGTAAGCCAGCAGCGCCGCCTTGGCACGCTTTTCCTGCGCCTTGTAGGCATCGTTCGGGGCATCGCGATAGACCAGCTTCCAGCCCGCCAGCTCCAGGCCACCGGTCAACGAACCGTGGCCGTCCAGGCGGCCGCGCAGGAACGTCGCCCAGTCATACGGGGCGATGCCGTTCAAGGTCGCAACCACGTCGTCGAAGGTGTAGGGATTGACGTCCCAGTCACCATTGCCGACGCCGAAGAACGCACGCGCGAAATCGTCCAGGCTGCGACGGTTGCCGCTCAGTTCGCGCAGCTTGCCCTCCACTTCCAGCCACAGCATCTGGCCGCCGGAATAGTAGTCCTCGCTCATCTGGTAGTTGCGGTACGGCAGCGTGCGGCGCTGCGCGATGGTCGGGTCGTTGGTGGTGTCCTGCAGCGGTCGCCAGGCCAGCCCCGGGCGACCGCGGTCATAGGTCGCGGCCACATTGGCCAGCATGTCGCGCGCCTGCGCGGCCGACCACAGCCCCGAGCGCGCCGCCAGCACCTGGCCCCAGAACTGGGTCTGGCCCTCGTACACCCACAGCAGGCTGTCACCCATCGGCGTGTTGAAATTGGCGGTAGCCAGATCGGCGCCGCGACGGTACTTGCCGTTCCAGGAATGGGTGTACTCGTGCGGCAGCAGATCGCGCATCCACGCATTGCTGTCCCACTCGGTGAAGTAACCCGGATCGGCGCTGTTCTCGCTGGAACGGTGATGCTCCAGGCCGATGCCACCGAGGCGGTCGGTCAATGCCAGCAGGAACTCATAGTGGTTGTAGTGGCGCGCGCCATAGAGCTTGTCGGCCTGCTGCACCAGCGCGCGGTGCATCGTGATCTGCGCATCGCTCGGCTTCAGCGATTTGGCTTCATCGGCAAACACATTGAGGTGCACCGGCACCTTCGCGCCCGGATCGAGATCGATGCGCTGGTAATGCTCGCCGGCGAACAACGGCGAATCGACCAGGTGGTCATACGAGATCGGCTTGAACACCACGGTGTCGCCGTCGCGGCGCGCGGTTTCCAGTGCAGTGGCGAATGACCAGCCCTTGGGCAGGGTCACGCTGGCCTGCGCCTGCAGGTTGCGCGCATCGACGCCGGCCGGATACAGCGAATTGGCGTTCCACTGCAGGTTGAGCATTTCCGGGGTCATCACCACCCGGCCCTGGCTGCCACCCTGCGAGGACAGGAAATCGAAATGGGCGACGATCTCGCTCACGCCTTCGGGCACGTTCACCTTGAACGCGTAGACGTTGAACTGGTCGCGCTGCCAGGCCAGCGGCTTGCCGTTGGCGGTCACGCGCAGGCCTGCCAGTTTGTCGATCGGGCCGGTGGGCGAATGGTTGCCGGGAATCCACTGCGGGTACAGCAGGGTCATCGGGCCGGGCCTGGCCGGCACGGTGGCGGTCACCTTGAAGATGCGCCGGGCCAGATCGCGGGCGTCCACATCGATGCGCAGCAGGCCGGGAGCCGCCGCGCTCGGCGGTGGCGAGGTCTGCGCCAGTGCAGGCGTTGCTGCCAGCGCGAACAGCAACGACATCGCCAGGGCACGGGTCTTCATCGGGCAGGTTCCAACAACGGAGAATCTTCCGATGCTAGGCCTGTGCAGTGCCCTGCCCCATGGCCAAAGGTCATGGCCCGCGCAAACCCCACCAGAAGCGGCAAACCCGGCAACAAGGCCGTGAGCAGTAGATCCACGCCATGCGTGGATGGGATGGATCCTGAAGCCGTGCGAACCTAGGTTCGCACCCACCAGAGCGGTTTCAGTAGATCCACGCCATGCGTGGATGGATGGATCCAGAAGCCGTGCGAACCAAGGTTCGCACCCACCAGAACGGTTTCAGTAGATCCACGCCATGCGTGGATGGATGCATCCAGGAGCCGTGCGAGCCAAGGTTCGCACTCACCACAACAGTTTCAGTAGATCCACGCCATGCGTGGATAGGATGGATCCAGAAGCCGTGCGAACCAAGGTTCGCACCCACCCGAATCAGCCCGCGGTCAGTCGACCAGACGCAGTCGCAGTTCCTTCGGCAGTGCGAACACCATCGACTCCGGCTCGCCATCCAGCTCGCCCACGCCGTTGGCGCCCAGCTCGGCCAGGCGTGCCAGCACGCCATCGACCAGCACCTGCGGCGCCGAGGCACCTGCGGTGACACCGATGTGCTGCTTGCCCACCACCCATGCCGGATCGATCTCGTGCGCGCCGTCGATCAGGTACGACTCCACGCCTTCACGGCGGGCCAGCTCGCTCAAACGGTTGGAGTTGGAGCTGTTCGGCGAACCGACCACCAGCACCAGGTCGCAGCGCTTGGCCAGATCGCGCACGGCGTCCTGGCGGTTCTGCGTGGCGTAGCAGATGTCGTCGTTCTTCGGGCCCTGCATCGCCGGGAAACGCGCACGCATGGCCTCGATGATGCCGCGCGTATCGTCCACCGACAGCGTGGTCTGGGTGGTGTAGGCGAAATTTTCCGGCTGGTTGATCTGCAGCGTGGCCACCTGCTCCACGTCTTCAACCAGATAGATCTGGCCGGTACCGGCTTCGCGGTTCCACTGCCCCATCGTGCCTTCCACTTCCGGGTGGCCGGCATGACCGATCAGCACCACGTCACGGCCGGCACGGCAGTGGCGGGCGACTTCGAAGTGGACCTTGGTCACCAGCGGGCAGGTGGCATCGAACACCTTCAGGCCACGGCGCTCGGCTTCCTGGCGCACGGCCTGGGACACGCCGTGGGCGCTGAAAATGACCGTGTTGTTGTCCGGCACTTCGTCGAGTTCTTCAACGAAGATCGCGCCGCGCTGCTTCAGGTCGTCGACCACGAAGCGGTTGTGCACCACTTCATGACGGACATAGATGGGCGCGCCCAGCGTTTCGATCGCGCGCTTGACGATCTCGATCGCACGATCGACACCGGCACAGAAGCCACGCGGGTTGGCGAGCAACACATCCATCAGTCAGGTCTCCCGGCAGCGGCCGGCTTACGGTTTCGGGTTGGCATTATCCGCCTTTTTGGCGGACTTGCCTTCGAACAGGCCAAACAGGGCGATGCCGATGGCACCCACCACGATGGCCGAATCGGCGATATTGAACGAGGGCCAGGTGTAGCTGCCCACGTACCATTGGATGAAGTCGACCACGTGGCCGTGCACCTGGCGGTCGATCACGTTGCCGATGGCGCCGCCGATGATCAGCGCATAGGGCACCGCGGCCTTCCAGTTGCCACGGGCAGTGCCGCGCAGCCACCAGGCCATCAGGCCGCTGATGGCGATCGCCAGCACGGTGAAGAAGTGCTTCTGCCAGCCACCGGCGTCGCTCAGGAAACTGAACGCCGCACCGGTGTTATAGGTGCGGTACCAGTTCCAGAAGCCGTCGATGACCACCACCGGCTGGAACTCCGGCAGGCTCGACAGGACCCAGGCCTTGGACCACTGGTCCAGGCCGATGATGGCCGCCGACAGCAGCAGCCAGACCAGGGCGTTCGGATGCGGACGGGGCGCGGCCATCAGAACCAGCTCCGCACTTCACCGGCACCGGTGATGTTGCTCACGCAGCGGCCGCACAGCTCCGGATGATCGGCACTGCTGCCGACGTCGGCGCGGTGATGCCAGCAGCGCACGCACTTGGCCTTGGTGGTTGGCTGGGCGCTGACAAACACCTCGTCGGTGGTCGCCGGGCGCACCTGCACGTCGCCACTGATGAACAGGAAACGCAGCTCATCGGCCAGCGGCTGCCAGCGCGCGGCCTGCTCTTCGCTGGCGGCGATGGTGATCTCCGCTTCCAGTGCGGCACCGATCGCACCGTTGGCACGCATCGGCTCGAGCACCTTGGCCACCTGCTCACGCACGGCCAGCAGCTGGTCGAAGTCGGCGGCGTTGAGCTGTGCATCGGTCGGCAGCGGCGCCAGGCCGTCGTACCAGGTGGCAAACAGCACGTGGCCGGCACGTTCGCCCGGCAGATAGCCCCACAGCTCGTCGGCGGTGAAGGTCAGGATCGGCGCGACCCAGCGGGTGAACGCTTCGGCGATGTGGTACATCGCGCTCTGTGCCGAACGGCGACCGTGTGAATCGGTCGGCATCGTGTACAGGCGGTCCTTGGTCACGTCCAGGTACAGCGAGCCCAGGTCCACGCTGCAGAAGTTCAGCAGCAGCTGCACGATCTCGGCCATGTTGTAGCCGTCGTAGGCTGCCTTGATCTTCTCCTGCAACTCCCACGCGCGGTGCACGATCCAGCGGTCCAGCGCGACCATCTGGTCCAGCGGCTGCAGGTGCTGGGCCGGATCGAAGCCGTCCAGGTTGCCGAGCAGGAAGCGTGCGGTGTTGCGCAGGCGGCGGTAGGCGTCGGCGTTGCGCTTCAGGATCTCCTGCGACAGCGACATCTCGTTGCTGTAGTCGGCCGAGGCGATCCACAGGCGCAGGATGTCCGCGCCCAGCTTGTTCATGATGTCCTGCGGCTCGATGCCGTTGCCCAGCGACTTGGACATCTTGCGGCCGTGCTCGTCCACGGTGAAGCCGTGGGTCAGGCACTGCTTGTACGGCGCGCGCTTGTCGATCGCCACGCCGGTCAGCAGCGAGGACTGGAACCAACCGCGGTGCTGGTCGGAACCTTCCAGGTACAGGTCGGCCGGCTTGCCGAAGCCACGCGCGGCGAGCACGCCTTCGTGAGTGACGCCCGAATCGAACCAGACGTCGAGGATGTCGGTGACCTTCTCGTAGTCGCCCGCCTCGGCGCCCAGCAGTTCAGCGGCATCCAGCGAGTACCACACGTCGATGCCCTCGGCTTCGACGCGGTCGGCGACCTGCTGCATCAGCTCCACCGAACGCGGGTGGATCTCACCGGTCTGGCGATGGGTGAACAGTGCGATCGGCACGCCCCAGGTGCGCTGGCGCGAGATGGTCCAGTCCGGGCGACCGTCGACCATGCTCTGGATGCGCGCCTTGCCCCAGCTCGGGAACCAGCCCACGGTGTCGATGGCGGCCAGCGCATCGTTGCGCAGGTTGGCCTTGTCCATCGAGATGAACCACTGCGGGGTAGCGCGGAACACCACCGGCGTCTTGTGGCGCCAGCAGTGCGGGTAGCTGTGGCGGATCGGATGGAAGGCCAGCAGCGAACCGTTGTCGCGCAGCACGCCGACGATGGCCTCCTGCGCCTTCCACAGGTGCTGGCCGGCCAGCACCACGTCACCGGCCGGCGGGGTCGATTCCAGATACACGCCACGGCCGTCGACCGGAGTGATCTGGCCGGCGTTGTACTTGTCCAGCAGGCCGTATTTCTGGCTGACCACGTAGTCTTCCTGGCCGTGGCCGGGGGCGGTGTGCACCGCACCGGTACCGTCTTCGTCGGACACGTGTTCGCCGTTGAGCACCAGGATCTCGCGCTGCGGGTAGAACGGGTGCGACAGCAGCTGGTTTTCCAGCGCCGAGCCCTCGGCTTCACCGTGCAGCACCACCGCGTCCACGCCGTAGCGCTGCAGTGCGCGCTCGGCCAGCGCCGCGGCCAGCACCAGCCAACGACGCTTGCCGTTGTGGGCCGGACCTTCGGCCAGCACGTAGCGGATCTCCGCGCCCAGCGACACCGCCAGCGAGGCCGGCAGCGTCCACGGGGTGGTGGTCCAGATCGGCACGGCCACTTCAACGTCGGCCGGCACGCTCACGCCGAACGCTTGGCCGATGGCCTGCGCATCGCGTGCGGCGTAGGCCACGTCGATCGCCGGCGACTCTTTTTCCTGGTACTCGATCTCCGCTTCGGCCAGCGCCGAGCCACAGTCGAAGCACCAGTACACCGGCTTGGCGCCACGCAGCAGGTGGCCGTTGGCCACGACCTTGGCCAGCGCACGGATCTCGTTGGCTTCGAAATCGAAGCTGAGGGTCTTGTAGGGGTTGTCCCAGTCACCGGTCACGCCCAGGCGCTTGAAGTCCACGCGCTGGATGTTGATCTGCTCTTCGGCGAATTCGCGGCACTTCTGCCGGAACTCGACGGCGTCGAGCTTGGTGCCGACCTTGCCCCACTTCTTTTCGACCGCGATTTCGATCGGCAGGCCGTGGCAATCCCAGCCCGGCACGTAGGGCGCATCGAAGCCGGCCAGGTAGCGCGACTTGACGATGATGTCCTTCAGGATCTTGTTGACTGCGTGACCCAGGTGGATGCGGCCGTTGGCGTACGGCGGGCCGTCATGCAGCACGAACAGCGGGCGGCCGGCGGCATTGTCGCGCAGCTGCTGGTAGAGCCCCTGCTCTTCCCACCGCGCCAGAATGCCCGGCTCGCGCTTGGGCAGATCGCCGCGCATCGGGAATTCGGTGGCTGGCAGGTTCAGGGTGGTCTTGTAGTCCTGGCTCACGCAGTGGCTCGCAATCTATGTTCGGAAAGGATGGCACGCGCCTGTTCGGCGTCGCGGTGCATCTGGTCGGTCAATGCCGCCAGATCATTGAATTTCTCTTCGTCGCGCAACTTCGCTACGAACTCGACTTCGATGTGGCGCCCGTACAGATCGCCCTGGAAATCGAACAGGTGGGCTTCCAGCAACGGCTCCACACCCTCCACCGTCGGCCGCGTGCCGAAGCTGGAGACCGAGGGCCAGGGCTGATCGAACACACCATGCACCCAGGTCGCGTAGATGCCCGACAGCGCCGGGGTCTTCGGGAACCGCAGGTTGGCGGTGGGGAAGCCCAGCGTACGGCCAAGCTGGCGCCCACGCACCACCCGGCCGCTGATCGCGTACGGGCGACCGAGCAGGTCGCCGGCACGGGCAAAGTCGCCGTCCTGCAATAGCTGGCGGATGCGGGTACTGGAAATGCGCTCACCGTGCAGGTCGACCGCTTCGATCTCGCCAGCGGTGAAGCCCAGCTCCGCACCCAGCGCCTGCAGCAGGGCCAGGTCGCCACGGCGGCGGTTGCCGAAGCAGAACTCCGGGCCGATCCACACTTCGCGGGCACCCAGACGCTTGGTCAGCAGCTGGCGCACGAAGGTCTCGGCCGGCATCGCCGCCATCGCCGCGTCGAAACGCAGCAGGCCGATCGCATCGACACCGAGTTCGCGCAGGATCTCGACCTTGCTGCGTGCGAGGGTCAGCCGCGGCGGCGGCGTGCCCTGGGCAAAGAATTCACGCGGCAGCGGCTCGAAGGCCACAGCCACTGCGGCCACGCCCAAGGCGCGCGCGCGGGCAACCGCGTGGCGGACCAGCGCTCGATGGCCCAGGTGGAGGCCGTCGAATGCACCGATACAGACCACGCTTCCGTTGGGGAACAGCTCCCCGCCCTCGACGCTTCTGAACAGCCTGCTCATCAACTCTCGTTCCGGCCCGACCGGGGCCGCCGTTTCAATGGTGTAACCCTGAAGTATAGCCGCCACGGGCCGCGATCAATGCCCGCGCAGGTCGCGTGGGCGGAAGCCCATCGCCACCATGGCCACCGCGTAGGTCGCGCCACCGCCGCCCACCAGCAATGCAAGGGCACCGATCCGCTCCCACACGCCCATCGCCGAGAAGCCCGGCAGCCAGTACAGCAGCGCCAGCAGCACGCCGACCATCGCCATGCAGGCTACAACCAGCCGCAGCAGATAGCCGCTCCAGCCGGGCCGACGCTGGTAGACATCGGTCTTGCCCAGCCAGTACCAGAGCAGCCCCAGGTTCAGGTAACTGGACAGCGCGCTGGCAATGCCCAGCGCCAGATGCAGGCCTGGCTGCTTGCCCAGCGCGGTCATCACGCCCTGCGCCTTCAGCTCGTCGGGCACCATCACCTGGTACAGCACCGCCAGCAGGGCGAAGTTGAACACCATGTTGGCCACCAGCGCAGCCACGCCTGCACGCACCGGAGTCTTGGTGTCCTGGCGCGCATAGAACGCCGGCAGCACCACTTTCAGCAGGGCGAACGCCGGCAGGCCGAAGCTCAGGCCGTACACCGACAGCGCAGTCATGCGGGTATCGAAGGCGCTGAACTGGTTGTGCTGGAAGATGGTCGCGATCAGCGGTTCGGCCAGCAGCAGCAGACCTAGCATGGCCGGCACCGAAATCAGCAGGGTCATGCGCAGGCCCCAGTCCAGCGAGCGCGAGAAGCCCTCGCGGTCGGTGCTGACGTGATGACGGGCCAGCGCCGGCAGGATCACCGTGCCCAGAGCCACACCGAACACCCCCAGCGGCAGCTCCAGGAAGCGGTCGGCCAGCGACAGCCAGGACTGCGAGCCGTCAGTCAGCTTGGCGGCGATGACCGTGTCCAGCAGCAGGTTGATCTGCGCCACCGAGGAACCGAACAGGGTCGGCACCATCAGCGTCATCACCTTGCGCACGCCTGGATGGCTCCAGCCCCAGCGCGGCAGGGTCAGCAGGTTGATGCCCTTCAGTGATGGCAGCTGGAACAGCAGCTGCAGGACGCCGGCGGCCAGCACCGCCCAGCCCAGCGCCAGGATCTGCTTCTCCGGGGTGCCGCCCAGCCGCGGCGCCAGCCACAGCGCGCCGGCGATCATGCACAGGTTGAGGATGACCGGGGTCAGCGCCGGCATCGCGAAGCGCTGGAAGCTGTTCAGCGCGCCACCGGCCAGTGCGGTCAGCGAGACAAACAGCAGGAACGGGAAGGTCAGGCGGAACAGGTCGACCAGCAGACCCTGCTTCACCGGATCGGTATCAACGCCACTTGAGAAGACCGAGGCCAGCTGCGGCGCGAAAATCAGCGCCACGGCGGTGACCAGCATCAGCACCCCACCCAGGGTGCCGGCGGTACGGGCCATCAGTTCGCGCAGCTCGGCGTGGCTGCGGGTCTCCTTCACTTCCGTGAACACCGGCACGAAAGCGGTGGCGAAAGAGCCTTCGGCGAACAACCGGCGCAGGAAATTGGGTACCCTGAAGGCAACCCAGAACGCATCGGTGACCGCATTGGTGCCGAACGTGGTGGTGATCACCTGGTCCCGGACAAGTCCGAGTACCCGCGAGACCATGGTCATGCTGCTGAACGACAGCAGGCCTCGCAACATCTTCGGTGAACTCACTCAGCGTCCCTCTTGACAATCGACTTGACGTGCATTTCTCGGGCCATCATACTAGCTAGCTTGCTGTTCCCATAACACCGATTTTTTCAGGAAACCACCACCGTGGCCAATATCAAGTCCGCCAAGAAGCGCGCCAAGCAGACCGTCGTGCGCAACGCGCGCAACGTGGCTCAGCGCTCGATGCTGCGCACCGCTGTCAAGAAAGTGATCAAGGCGCTGGACGCCAACGATGCCGCCGGCGCCCAAGCCGCCTTCGCCGTTGCCCAGCCGATCCTGGATCGCTTCAGCGCGCGTGGCCTGATCCACAAGAACAAGGCTGCTCGTCACAAGAGCCGCCTGAACGACCGCATCAAGGCCCTCCAGGCCGCCTGATCCGGTTGGTTGCCGGGGCCCTGGCTCCGGCAGCACGCAAAAACCCGGCCCAGGTCGGGTTTTTTTGTTGCCTGCGATCTGGCCCGGTAGCGCCGGCCGCTGGCCGGCAACCCCAGTGAATTGCCGGCCAGCGGCCGGCACTACCGGGAAACAAAAAACCCGGCCGAAGCCGGGTTTTTCGCACGGAACCACAACAGGCATTACTGCGCGTTGCGGGCTTCCAGCTCGTCTTCCTTCTGGCGATCGAAGAACGCCATGATCCGGCTCATGATCGGGAAGGTGCCTTCACGACCCAGCGCGGAGACCAGGAACCACGGCTCCTTCCAACCCAGCTCGGCGACGATCTGCTCGGCGGCTGCCTTGGCCTCGTCCTCGAACATCAGGTCAGCCTTGTTCAGCACCAGCCAGCGCGGCTTCTGCAGCAGCTCCGGATCATGCTTCTCCAGCTCGCGCTCGATGGCACGCACCTGCTCGACCGGGGAAATTCCTTCGACGCCGCCTTCCATGGGGGAAATATCCACCAGGTGCAGCAGCAGGCGGGTGCGCTGCAGGTGGCGCAGGAACTGCGCGCCCAGGCCGGCACCGTCGGCGGCACCTTCGATCAGGCCGGGAATATCGGCAATCACGAAGCTGCGGTAGTTCTCCACCTTCACCACACCCAGGTTCGGGTACAGCGTGGTGAACGGGTAATCGGCTACCTTCGGCGTCGCCGCTGAAACGGCGCGGATCAGGGTGCTCTTGCCAGCGTTGGGGAAACCCAGCAGGCCAACGTCGGCCAGCAGCTTCAGCTCCAGCTTCAGCGTGCGCTCTTCGCCCGGCTCGCCCGGCAGCGCCTGGCGCGGCGAGCGATTGGTCGAGCTCTTGAAATGCATGTTGCCGAGGCCACCACGGCCGCCCTGGGCTACCAGCAGGCGATCGCCATGCTGGGTCAGGTCGCCGATGATTTCATCGGTGGCGACGTTGATGATCACGGTGCCGACCGGCACGGTGATGGTCAGGTCTTCGCCGCCCTTGCCATAGGCCTGGCGACCCATGCCGTTCTCGCCGCGCTGCGCCTTGAAGATGCGGTCATGGCGGAAGTCGACCAGGGTGTTCAGGTTCTCGTCGGCGCGGATGTACACGCTGCCGCCCGCACCGCCGTCGCCGCCGTCCGGGCCGCCGAGCGGAATGAACTTCTCGCGACGGAAGCCAATGCAGCCGTTGCCGCCGTTGCCGGCGAACACTTCGATTTCTGCTTCGTCTACCAGTTTCATTGTTTCGATGCCTGCGATGGGCGCGGCCTGTGCGCCGTCGCCTTGAATGTAGTGCCGGGCCCTGCCCTGCAACCGGGCGATGCCCGTTTTACCACTGATTCCAACGAAAAGCCCCGCCAAAGCGGGGCTCTTCATGCAGCGCTCTCTTCATCCAGCACGGCCATGCCGGAGCACGGCCGCTGGACGCAGCCGTATCAGGCTTCGACCGAGACGATGCTGACGGTACGACGCTTCTTGGCGCCCTTGACCGAGAACTCCACCTTGCCGTCCACGAGGGCGAACAGGGTGTGGTCACGGCCCAGGCCAACGCCGGAACCCGGGTGGAACTGGGTGCCGCGCTGACGCACGATGATGTTGCCGGCTTCGATGGCCTGGCCGCCGAAGATCTTGACGCCGAGGTACTTCGGGTTGGAGTCGCGACCGTTGCGCGAAGAGCCTACGCCTTTTTTATGTGCCATGACCTATCTCCTTACTTGCTGCCACCGGCAATGCCGGTGATCTCGATTTCGGTGTAGTACTGACGGTGACCCTGGCGCTTCATGTGGTGCTTGCGGCGACGGAACTTGATGATCCGGACCTTGTCAGCACGACCCTGGGACAGGACGGTGGCGGTGACCGCAGCGCCGCTCAGGGCGTCGCCGATCTTGATGCCATCGCTGTCGCCGAGCAGCAGGATGTTGTCGAACTTGATCTCGCTGCCGACTTCGACTTCGAGCTTTTCAATGCGGAGCTTTTCGCCCTGCGCCACGCGGTATTGCTTACCGCCGGTGACCAGTACTGCGTACATGACCAGACTTCCTCTGTAGTTATTGTGGTCTATGGACTGTCGCCATCGAGGGCGGACAGGAGCGGAATTGTACGCAGAGGCGCCAAGGCGGGTCAAGTCAACCCCCTGAACGACCGGGACGGCCGGCACGGCACGGGGTCAGATCCCTTTTCACATTGTGAAAAGGGATCTGACCCCTGCCTGTCGGGCGGTCTCAGCAGGTGAGACACCGGGCTGGCATTGTCGCCCATTGCCCCCATCTGGTCACCTCGGTAGGCTGACCGATTGCCGTTCCCTGCTGGCCCGGCATCCAGCCAACGCCCCCACAACCGGATCCCCCATGGCGATGGATTTCATCCGCATCCGCGGCGCGCGGACGCACAACCTGAAGAACCTCGACCTCGACCTGCCCCGCGACAAGCTGATCGTGATCACCGGCCTGTCCGGTTCGGGCAAGTCGTCGCTGGCGTTCGACACCATCTATGCAGAAGGCCAGCGCCGCTACGTCGAGTCGCTGTCGGCCTATGCACGCCAGTTCCTGAGCGTGATGGAAAAGCCGGACCTGGACCACATCGAGGGCCTGTCCCCGGCGATCTCGATCGAGCAGAAGTCGACCTCGCACAACCCGCGTTCGACGGTCGGCACGATCACCGAAATCTACGACTACCTGCGCCTGCTGTACGCACGCGTGGGTACGCCGCGCTGCCCGGACCACGGCTACCCGCTGGAAGCGCAGACGGTCAGCCAGATGGTCGACCACGTGCTGACGCTGGACCCGGAGCAGCGCTACATGCTGCTGGCGCCGGTGATCCGCGACCGCAAGGGCGAGCATGCCCAGGTATTCGACCAGCTGCGCGCGCAGGGTTTCGTGCGTGTGCGCGTGGATGGCCAACTGTATGAGATCGACGAGGTGCCGGCGCTGGCGCTGCGCCAGAAGCACACCATCGAAGCGGTGATCGACCGTTTCCGTCCGCGCGAGGACATCAAGCAGCGCCTGGCCGAGAGCCTCGAAACCGCGCTGAAGCTGGGCGACGGCATGGCCTCGGTGCAGTCGCTGGATGCGGCAGATGCAACCCCGACGCTGTTCTCCTCCAAGTATTCCTGCCCGGTCTGCGATTACTCGCTGCCGGAACTGGAACCGCGCCTGTTCTCGTTCAACGCACCAATGGGCGCCTGCCCCGGCTGCGACGGCCTGGGCATGGCCGAGTTCTTCGATCCCTCGCGCGTGGTCGTACACCCGGAGCTGTCACTGGCCGCAGGTGCCGTGCGTGGCTGGGACCGCCGCAACGCCTATTACTTCCAGCTGATCGCCTCGCTGGCCAAGCACTACACGTTCGACGTGGACGCGGCGTGGAACTCGCTGCCGGCCAAGGTCCAGCAGGCCGTGCTGTACGGCAGCGGCGATGAAGCGATCACCTTCACCTACTTCACCGAGGCCGGTGGCCGCACCCAGCGCAAGCATCGCTTCGAAGGCATCATTCCCAACCTCGAACGCCGCTACAAGGAAACCGAATCGCCGGCGGTGCGCGAGGAGCTGTCCAAGTACATCAGCGAACGGCCGTGCCCGGAATGCAACGGCGCACGCCTGAACAAGGCTGCGCGCAACGTGTTCGTGGCCGACCGTCCGCTGCCGGAGCTGGTGGTGCTGCCGATCGACGAGGCCCTGAAGTTCTTCAGCGGGCTGAGCCTGCCGGGCTGGCGCGGCGAGATCGCATCGAAGATCGTCAAGGAGATCGGTGAACGCCTCGGCTTCCTGGTCGATGTGGGCCTGGATTACCTGACCCTGGAGCGCAAGGCCGACACCCTGTCCGGTGGTGAGGCACAGCGCATCCGTCTGGCCAGCCAGATCGGCGCCGGCCTGGTCGGCGTGATGTACGTGCTCGACGAACCGTCGATCGGCCTGCACCAGCGCGACAACGAGCGCCTGCTCGGCACCCTCACCCGCCTGCGCGACCTGGGCAACACGGTGATCGTGGTCGAGCATGACGAAGACGCGATCCGCCTGGCCGACTACGTGCTGGACATCGGTCCGGGTGCGGGCGTGCACGGTGGCGAGATTGTCGGCCAGGGCACCCTGCAGGACATCCTGGAGGCACCACGCTCGCTGACCGGCCAGTACCTGTCGGGCAAGCGCGCGATCGAGATCCCGGCGCGCCGGCATACGCCGAACCCGAAGATGACCCTGCACCTGCGCGGGGCGACCGGCAACAACCTGAAGGGCGTGGACCTGGCGATTCCGTCAGGCCTGCTGACCTGCGTGACCGGCGTGTCCGGCTCGGGCAAGTCGACCCTGATCAACGACACGCTGTTCTCGCTGGCCGCCAACGAGATCAATGGTGCCTCGCATCCGATCGCCCCGTACAAGGAGATCGATGGCCTGGACCTGTTCGACAAGGTGGTGGACATCGACCAGTCGCCGATCGGCCGCACCCCGCGTTCGAACCCGGCCACCTACACCGGCCTGTTCACGCCGCTGCGCGAACTGTTCGCACAGGTTCCCGAGGCGCGTGCGCGCGGCTACTCGCCGGGCCGCTTCAGCTTCAACGTGCGCGGTGGCCGCTGCGAGGCCTGCCAGGGCGACGGCCTGATCAAGGTCGAGATGCACTTCCTGCCGGACGTGTATGTGCCCTGCGATGTGTGCCATGGCAAGCGCTACAACCGCGAGACGCTGGAGATCGTATACAAGGGCTTCAACATCAGCGACGTGCTGGAAATGACCGTCGAGGACGCGCTGAAACTGTTCGAGCCGGTGCCGTCGATCGCACGCAAGCTGGAAACGCTGGTGGACGTGGGCCTGAGCTACATAAAGCTGGGTCAGAGCGCGACCACGCTGTCCGGCGGTGAAGCGCAGCGTGTGAAGCTGTCCAAGGAACTGTCGCGCCGCGATACCGGCCGCACCCTGTACATCCTTGACGAGCCGACCACCGGCCTGCACTTCCACGACATTGAAGCGCTGCTGGGCGTGCTGCACAAGCTGCGCGACGAAGGCAACACGGTGGTGGTGATCGAGCACAACCTCGATGTGATCAAGACCGCCGACTGGATCGTCGATCTTGGCCCGGAAGGCGGCCACCGCGGTGGCACGATCCTGGTAACCGGCACGCCGGAAGACGTGGCGGCCTGCCCGCAGTCGTATACCGGCCAGTTCCTGGCCCGCATGCTGCCATCCACCAACGCACGCCCGGAACAACCGGCCGCCGTGGCCAACAAGCCCGATGCGCGCCCGCCGCGTAAGGTGAAGCCTGAGAAGCCCGCGAAGAAGGCCGCCGCCGCCAAGAGCACCGGCAAGGCCAGCAAGACCGCTACTGCCAGCAAGAAGAAAAAGGACGCCTGATGAGCAGCGAACACAAGATCCTGGCCCGCATCCCGATCAGCGTGCGCTGGCGTGACATGGACAGCATGGGCCACGTCAACAACGCCAAGTACATTTCCTATCTGGAGGAAGCGCGCGTGCGCTGGATGCTGGGTGTGGACGGCGTGTCGATGACCGACCGCATCGCACCGGTGGTGGCCGCGACCAACGTCAACTACCGGCTGCC
The DNA here is from genome assembly GCF_051861585.1 of Stenotrophomonas sp. ATs4. Lineage (NCBI taxonomy): Bacteria > Pseudomonadati > Pseudomonadota > Gammaproteobacteria > Lysobacterales > Lysobacteraceae > Stenotrophomonas > Stenotrophomonas sp. ATs4. The sequence continues at coordinate 34,009 of NZ_JBLYPK010000013.1, forward strand.
GATCGTGTGGCCCAACGACATCCTGGTCGAACTGTTCGTCGAGCGCCTGGGCAACAGCAGCGTGACCATCGGCCATCGCATCGTCGACCAGCAGGACGACTCGAAGCTGTATTCCGACGGCAACGTGGTGGTGGTGTGGATGGACACGCAGACCGGCAAGAGCGCGCCGCTGCCGGATGCGATCCGCAACGCATCTACCTGAAACGCTCTGGTGGGTGCCGACCTTGGTCGGCACGCTTCGGCGGCAATGAGGTTGCCGGCCAGCGGCCGGCACGACCGACACCGATCAAAGGACTGACATGATCCACCAGACTGAACTGCGCGACCTGCTGCCCGGCATGGTCCCCTTCCCCACCGATGTCTTCCCTGCCGACCAGGCCTGGCTCGGCCAGCACCTGCTGCCGCTGCTGAGGATTGACCTGGGTGCGCTGCGACCGGAACTGGCGGGCCAAGTGGCAACGATGCTGTGCCCGATCGAGCCGTATGACGGCTGCATCGGCGAGACCACCGAAGAACACCACAACGATTTCACCGGTACCAACTGGATCGCCTTCGAACTGACCGCCGGCAACCAGATGCGCTTTCTCGGTGACGAGGGCTATTTCATCGGTGACCAGGTGCAGGACAAGCACGCCCTGAAGCACATCACAGAGATGCGCCAGAGCTACAGCAAGGCGCAGGCGTACTTCCAGCAACATCGGCGCTTGGCCAGCTACTCGCGTTATGGCGATGGTGAGCCAGGCGAGCAGGCTTATCTCGATGTGCTGGGCGGGCAGATTTCGACCGGCAACTGGATCGAGACTGCAGAGATTCCAGTCGCCTTCACGCTTGAATTCACTGAAGCTGCGGACGATCGGCATGCGCCGGACGATGCCGAGCGCGCGATCATTACCCGCGACGGCCACCCATTCTTCGCCGTGGCCGAAGTGGCCGGCTACAACTGGTGCGCCACCGGCGCCGATGCGATCGTGATGCTGTACGAGCCGGTAAGCCGCACGGTGTTGTTCTCGTACGACTGGTCGTAAGCCTCTACCGCGCTGCGCGCTCGCCGGGCATGGCCCGGCGCTACCGCGGTCGATTTGCCCATGATGCCCGGCGGAACGAGCGCCGCGTTAACGCGCGGCCTTGCGCACGATCAACGTCGCGCCGGCTTCACCTCCCCCCTCAAGCTGCAGCCGCAACGGCAGCGCCTGCCCCTCCTTCAATGCACCCTTGCCCTGCATCAGCATCAGGTGCAGGCCACCGGGCTTGAGTTCAGCGCGCGCGCCCGGTGCCAGCGGCAGGCGCTCGATCGCGCGCATCCGGCTGACGCCATCGACAATCGTGGTCTCGTGCAGCGACACATCACCGAAGCCGCTGCTGCTCGCACCAGTGATCGCCACCGCCTTGCTGCAGCCGTTGTGGATCACGCCGTAGCCCGCCGTCATCGGCATCGCCGGATTCGGCGGCAACCGCGCCCAGCCCTGCTCCACCGTGACGCACGCAGGTTCTGCCGCCGAAGCCGGTGCTGCAGCCGCACACAGAACCAACAGTACGCCAACGCATGGTTTGGTTATCATCGCCCAGGTTCCTTCTTCGCAACGAGACCGCAGCATGACGACGCTCATCGAGGTGATCAACCATGGACCCATCCGCGAACTGCGCCTGGCGCGGCCGCCGGTCAACGCACTGGACACCGAACTGTGCCGGCAGTTGATCCACGCCATCGAGCTGGCCATGGCCGAGGACGCGCACGGCATTGTGCTGTCGGGCAGCGAGCGCGTCTTCACTGGCGGCATGGATGTGCCCCATCTGCTCTCGCATGGCGATGACAAGCACAAGTTGTTGGACACCTGGAACGCCTTCTTTGGCGCCGTGCGCACGCTGGCCGAGAGCCGCATCCCGGTGGTCGCGGCGATCACCGGCCACGCCCCGGCGGGTGGCTGCGTGCTGGCCCTGTGCTGCGACTACCGGGTGATGGCGCGCAGCGCCGATCCGTCGCGGCCGTATGCCATCGGCCTGAACGAAGTACAGGTCGGCCTGATCGCACCGGAGGGCATCCAGCGCCTGCTGCGCCGTGCGGTGGGCGTGCACCGCGCCGGCGTCCTGCTGACCACCGGCTCGCTGGTGCCGGCCGAACAGGCGGTGCAGATCGGCCTGGTCGATGAACTGGCCGAGGGTGACCTGGTGGTCGCGCGTGCGGTGGCCTGGCTGCAGAACCTGCTCAAGCAGCCGCGCCAGCCGATGCTGCTGACCCGCGCGATCGCCCGTGCGGACCTGCACGTAGCGCTGCAGCCGGACCTGATCCAGCTCGACCGCTTCGTCGAAGCCTGGTTCGCCCCGGACGCACAGAACGCCCTGCAGGCGCTGGTCGCCCGGCTGGGCAAGTAACGGCCGCCCCCCGCCCGAGGTCAGAGCCCTTTCGCAAAGCGAAAGGGATCCGACCCCTGACCGGTATAATCGGGGCCTCTTCATTGCTGTGGCCGCCCCCTTGAACGACACGCCCGAACCCGTCGTCTCCGAGCTGATCGACCTGCTCACCCTGGAGCGGCTGGAGGACAACCTGTTCCGCGGGCAGAGCCGCGACATCGGTACCAAGTACGTGTTCGGCGGGCAGGTGCTGGGCCAGGCGCTGGCTGCGGCGCAGGCCACGGTCGACAACGGCCGCCACGTGCATTCGCTGCACGCCTACTTCCTGCGCGCCGGCAACATCGATCACCCGATCGTCTACGACGTGGACCGCACCCGCGATGGCGGCAGCTTCTCGGTGCGCCGGGTCACTGCAATCCAGCACGGCAAGGTGATTTTCTTCTGCGCGGCCTCGTTCCAGCAGGCCGAAACCGGCGCCGAGCACCAGCACAAGATGCCCGAAGTGCCCCAGCCAGAAGACATCGAGCCGAACCGCCCACTGCCGGCCGAAGTGCTGGAACGGCTGCCGATCAAGGTGCAGCGCTGGCTGTCGCGCGGCGGCCCGTTCGAGTTCCGCCATGTCTATCCGCGCGATGAACTGAATCCGCCCAAGCGCCCGCCCTACCACCAGGTGTGGCTGCGCCTGAGCGAGCCGGTCGGTGATGCGCCCGAGCTGCACCAGGCCCTGCTGGCCTACGCCTCCGACTTCCACCTGCTGGGCACGGCGACGTTCCCGCATGGCATCAGCTACTACCACCCGCACGTGCAGATGGCCTCGCTCGACCACGCAATCTGGTTCCACCGCCCGTTCCGCGCCGACGACTGGCTGTTGTACTCGCTGGACAGCCCCAGCGCGCAGGATTCGCGTGGCCTGGCCCGTGGCCAGTTCTTCACCCGTAATGGCGTACTCGTCGCCAGCACCGCGCAGGAAGGCCTGATCCGCGTCGTTCCCGACCAGGCCGCAGCCGCCGCCGTGCCGGCCAAGGATTGATCCGATGCGTCAGATTTTCAGCAGCCAGCGCGTGGAAACCGTCGAAGGCGTTGCCGAGCTCCTCCGCGAGCATGGCATCGAGGTCAAGGTGACCAATGGCCGTTCGTACAAGACCCGTCGCCGTGGCCAGTTCAGCTATACCGAGCTGGGCAACGCCAACGCCTACCCGGCAGTGTGGATCGTGCGCGCCGACGACCAGCCGCGCGCCCGCGAGATCCTGCGTGATGCACGCCTGCTCGATACCACCCGCCGCGATCACCCGACCGCCGAGTTCGCCTTCCGCGACACGCAGGAACAGGGCAGCGGCGGCCGCGGTTGGGCCTGGCGCATCCGTATCGGCCTGCTGGTGGTGATTGCCGGCGTGGCGCTGGTGATCGGCCTGCGCCATCGCGGCGCCCCGGCGCCGGCCGCCACACCGGCCCCTGCCGCCGCCCCGCAGGCACAACCGCAGCAGGCACCGCAGGCAGCACCGGAAGAGGAAGAAATCCGGGTCCGCATCCAGCCGTCGAAATGACGCACGGGTAGTGCCGGCCGCTGGCCGGCACTACCCGTGCAGAAGGCCGGTCACACTTCGCACGCGGCTCCGTCATGGGACACAATCCCAGCAGGAGAGCCGCCGCCATGACGACGTTCGCCGCATCGATCGACCAGACCCTGGAACACGAACTGCCTGCGGCCGCTGGCGGCTGCCAGCATGCCTATGGGCGCATCGTGCTGGCCTGCCAGAACACGGTCACCGCCATCGCGCTGGCCATCACCCGCGACCGCCAGGCCAGCGAGGACATCGCCCAGGAAGCATTCGTGAAGGGTTGGCAGCAGCTGCACCAGCTACGTAGTTCGACCAGCTTCCTGCCCTGGCTGCGGCAGATCACCCGCAATCTGGCACGCGACTGGCTGCGCGCGCAGCGCGGTCGGCCCCTGACCGGCGAGGCCGCCGAAGTGGCACTGGGCATGGCCGCCGACCCGACCCCGGGAGCGGCCGACCGCCTGCAGCGGGTGGAAGAAGAAATCGCCGCCGAGGACATCATCTCCTCCCTGCCCGCCGACAGCCGCGAAGTGCTGTTGTTGTACTACCGCGAAGGCCAGCGCTCGCAACAGGTGGCCGATCTGCTCGGGCTCAGCGATGCCGCCGTGCGCAAACGCCTGTCACGTGCCCGCGTGCTGGTGCGCGACGGCCTGTTGCAGCGCTTCGGTGAATTCGCGCGCAGCAGCGCACCGAGTGCAGCCTTCGCCACGGCGGTGGTGTCGATGGTGTTGGTGGCCGCACCCGGCACCGCCAGCGCCGCGATCCTGCTCGGTACCGGTGTCAGCGTGGGTGGCAGCAAGCTTGGGCTGGGCGGTGCCAGTGCTGCCGGTGGCACTGCGCTGGGTTCGCTGACCGCCACGCTGGGCCAACTGCATCTGTTGCCGGTCGAAAGCTGGGCCGCAATCATCGGCGGCGTTGTTGGCGGTGCGGTCGGCAGCTATGTGGGCGGGCGCGTGCTGATGTCCTACACCCAGACCGAAACCGAGCGCAGCGACGTACGCCGCTTCCTCTATCTCAACGTAGGCTCGAGCCTGGTCTGGTGCCTGGCGCTGCTGCTCGCGGCCGTGCTGCAGACACCGGTCTGGACGCAGCTGCTGGTACTCGCGGTGGGCCTGCTCGTCATCAACTACCAGTGCCTGGTGCCGCTGCAACGGCTGATGGCACCGATGATCGCGCGTGACTCGGCACGACGCGGACGTACCGGCATCAACTGGAAATATGAGTCCATGTACGGCCGCACCGGCATCATTGCGATGAGCCTGATGGTCATCGGCCTGGTCACGTATTCGCTGCTGCGCAGCGGCCGCCTGTAACAGACAACGCCGGCAGGACGCCGGCGTTGTCTTCTTCCACTGTGCTGAAACTCAGCGCTGCGGCTTCGGTGCGGCACCGTCGCGCGGGCCACCATTGCGCGGGCCATGGTGCATCGAGCCCTTGGCAGCATCGAACTCGGCCTTGCTCAGCTGGCCATCCTTGTTGGTATCGGCGGCAGCGAACCAGGCATCACGATGCTGCTTCATGCGCAGCTCGCGGTCGGCCTTGTCCAGGTAGCCGTCCTTGTTGAGGTCAAGCTGGTCGAAGCGCGCGGCCAGGCGCGGGTCGGCCTTGGCTTCCTCGCGGCTGATGCGGCCGTCCTTGTTGACGTCCAGCTTGGCCCAGCGCTCACCGCCATGGCCGCGGCGGCCATGCTGCCAGCGCGGCAGTTCATCGCGCGACAGCTTGCCATCCTTGTTCTTGTCCAGCTCGTCGAACTTCGCGGCCAGGCGCGGGTTGGCAGCGGCCTCGCTGCGGTCGATGACGCCGTCGCCGTTGGTGTCCAGCTTGGCCGGGCGCGGTGCCGGCGTGGTCGGGGCATCGGCAGCCAGCGCGATACCGGTAGCGGAAGTGCCAAGCAGCAGGGCCAGCAGCAGGGGGGTACGGATCATGGGGTCACTCCTGGGGATGGGGATTGCGTCGGGGTGATCACTTCACCCTCGGGAGACAACAACGCCCGGGCGCGACATCGGTTGACGCCGCTGCCGGTTCCATTCATCCGGCGGACAGTCGCCGCCACTGCGACAACCTGGGGCTATGCTGTGCCCATGGCGATGCACGGCGACAGAGACGACGAACTGCGACTTTTCCAGACCGGCGAGCACCCCTGCGGGTACTGGTCGGACCGGGTGGCACGCGACCTGGTGCTGGACCCGCACGACCGCCGCCTTGGTGGCCTGTACCCGCTGGCGCTCAGTTGGGGTTTCCGTCGCAGCGGCGACCTGGTCTATCGGCCGCATTGCGCGCACTGCCAGGCCTGCGTGGCGGTACGCATCCCGGTGGCCCGCTTTGCCCCGGACCGCAGCCAGCGCCGCTGTGCCGCCCGCAATGCCGATCTGGAAGTGCGGATCACCGCCGCCACCGCCCGCGACGATCTGTTCGCGCTGTACCACCGCTACCTGGCGCACCGCCACGCCAATGGCGGCATGGATGATCACGGCCCGCACGAGTTCGAGCAGTTCCTGATCGGCAGCTGGTCGCACACCCGCTTCATGGAAATGCGCCTGCCCGGCCACGACGGCCAGCCCAGCCAACTGCTGGGGGTGGCGGTGACCGACGTCACCGAGCATGGCCTGTCGGCGGTCTACACCTTCTTCGACCCGGACCACGCCGCGCGCGGGCTGGGCACCTTCGCGATCCTGCAGCAGATCGAGTGGGCCCGCCGCGAGGGCCTGCCGCACGTGTATCTGGGCTACTGGATCCGCGGCCACCAGAAGATGGACTACAAACGGCGCTATCGTCCATTGGAGGCCTACGATGGACGCCGCTGGCACGATTTCGACGACGAACTGGACGGGCGCTGACAAACCACTGACACCGGGCCAGGTGCACAATACGGCCCATGAACATGACTCGCCGCCATCCCCTGCTCCTCGCCCTGGCCCTGCTCTGTGGCGCCACCGCCCCCGCTTTCGCCAAGTCCCCTGTGATGACCGAAACGCCGTCCACTACACTGCGCCTGGCCACCTACAACACCTCGCTGTACTCCGACGAGACCGGCGGCCTGATCAAGGAACTGGAAGGCGACAGCGAGCACGCACGCAAGATCGCCGCGGTGCTGCAGCAGGCGCGCCCGGACCTGGTGCTGCTGAATGAATTCGACTTCGATGACGCCCATCGCGCCGCCGACCTGTTCCAGAAGCGCTACCTGGAAGTGGCCCAGCCCGGTGGCGGCAAGCCGCTGCACTTCGCCTACCGCTATCTGGCACCGGTGAACACCGGCGTGCCCAGTGGCCTGGACCTGGACAACAACGGCGTGGTCGGCGGTGAAGGCCGCAGCCGCGGCAACGATGCGTGGGGCTACGGCCTGCACCCGGGCCAGTACGGCATGCTGGTGTTGTCGCGCTACCCGATCGATGAAGCCAAAGTGCGCAGCTTCCAACTGTTGAAGTGGAGCGCGATGCCCGGTGCGATCCGTCCGGTTGACCCGCGCACCGGCCAGAGTTTCTACAACGACCACGTATGGTCGCAGCTGCGCCTGTCGTCGAAGTCACATTGGGACGTGCCGGTGAAGACCCCGGCCGGCGTGGTGCACGCGCTGGTCTCGCACCCGACCCCGCCGGTGTTCGATGGCCCGGAAAAGCGCAATGCCGCGCGCAACCATGACGAACTGCGCCTGTGGCAGGAATACCTGTCCAAGGGTGACAAACCGTGGCTGTGCGACGACAAGGGGCAGTGTGGCGGCCTGGCGCAGGACGCGCGCTTCGTGATCCTCGGCGACCTCAACAACGATCCGGTCGATGGTGATGGCCGCCACGAGGCCATCGTCGAACTGATCGAGAACGCCCGCGTGCTGCGCTACCCCACCCCGCGCAGCGTCGGTGGCGAGCAGACCAGCCTGGCCTATGCGGCCAAGGGTATCGAGCGCAAGGGCGCACCGTTCCACGCCACCGGCGATTTCGGCCCGAAATCCGGCACCATGCGCCTGGACTATGTGCTGCCCTCGACCGGTTTCGAGTACATCGGCAGCGGCGTGTTCTGGCCAGCCAATGAAAGCCCGGAAGCGAAGATCGCCGACGGCAGCGACCACCACCTGGTGTGGGTGGACGTGAAGCCGTAAGGCGTCTTTACAGAAGGCGGCGCCCCTTTGTTAGAGTCCTGCAACGGAACAGCAAGGGGAGCCGCACTTGAAGAAGAATCTGCTGATCATCGCCGGCGTTGCTGCGGTGATCGCGTTGCTGATGGCCATGCGCCAAGGATGGGTATTCACCCTGCTGCCCCTGGTGCTGATCGGCCTGATTCCGGCCGCAGTTGCCTGCTGGAAGGGCTACGCCGACCGCTTCGGTACCTGGTGGCTCTATGGCTCGACGCTGGGCATCGTGGCCATCATTCATGTGACCGTGCTGCCCTGGCGTAGACGCTAGTACTTGCAACGGCGGTTGCAGAGCCGAGCCCATGCTCGGCTCTGCGAAAAGCAGATGCAGGCTTAAGGACGCAGTTCGACGCCGATGGCGTCGGCGGCGTCGCGCGCGATCGAACGTGCTTCGTCGATGCTTTCCGCGCGCGCCAGGGTCACGCCCACGCGGCGATGGCCGTGCACGCTCGGCTTGCCAAACAGGCGCACGGCGGTATCCGGCACCTGCAATGCAGCGGCGACGTTGTTGAAGTACGGCACGCCCTCGCCATGGGCCAGCAGCGCACACGACGCCGACGGGCCGCTCTGGCGGATCACCGGGATCGGCAGGCCGAGAATGGCCCGCGCATGCAGCGTGAACTCGCTCAGTTCCTGCGATACCAGCGTCACCAGACCGGTGTCGTGCGGGCGCGGCGACACTTCGCTGAACCATACTTCGTCGCCCTTCACGAACAGCTCGACACCGAACAGGCCCCAGCCGCCGAGGTCGTCGGTGATCGCACGCGAGATCTCTTCGGCACGCGCCAGTGCCGCGCTCGACATCGGCTGCGGCTGCCAGCTTTCGCGGTAGTCGCCATCCTTCTGCAGATGCCCGATCGGCGCGCAGAACGAGGTGCCGCCGGCATGGCGCACGGTCAGCAGGGTGATCTCGTAGTCGAAATCGATGAAGCCTTCGACGATGCAACGACCGGCACCGGCGCGGCCACCAGTCTGTGCGTAATCCCACGCCGGAGCGATGTCCACCTCGCTGCGCAGGGTGCTCTGGCCCTTGCCCGAGGACGACATCACCGGCTTGACCACGCACGGCAGGCCGATGGCCGCCACCGCGGCGCGGTACTCGGCCTCGGAATCCACGAAGCGGTACGGCGAGGTCGGCAGGCCCAGGGTCTCGGCGGCCAGGCGGCGGATGCCTTCGCGGTCCATGGTCAGGCGCGCGGCGCGCGCGGTCGGGATCACCCGCAGGCCCTGCTCCTGCTCCAGCTGGACCAGGGTCTCGGTATGGATCGCCTCGATTTCCGGCACCACCAGGTGCGGCTGCTCCTGGGCAATCAGCGCGCGCAGCGCCATCGCATCCAGCATGTCGATCACATGCGAGCGGTGCGCGACCTGCATGGCCGGGGCATCGGCATAGCGGTCAGCGGCGATCACTTCCACGCCCAGCCGCTGCAGCTCGATGGCCACCTCCTTGCCCAGTTCGCCCGAGCCCAGCAGCAGCACGCGGGTGGCGGAGGGAGACAGCGGGGTTCCAAGCTTGGCCATGGCAGTTCCAGCAGCGATGTGAAGGCGGGTGGGCATTCTAGCTGGCCGGGCACCCCGGCCACGGCATCCGACGAACGGTAGTCGACAAGTGATATCACTTTGATATCTTTTCTTCGAACCCTCAAGGACGTACTGCCATGAAAGAGAAGTCGCTTTCCTCCCCCAGCGGTCTGGGCATGCTGGCCGTCACCCTGCTGGTCACCTTGGCCGGCGGCGCGCTGTTCGTGCTCGGAATCGCAGCCAAGGCCACCACCGGTTCGCCGAACCTGGTCATGCTGTTCGGCGGGCTGCTGATCGGCGCACTGGCACTGTTCGCCATGGCTGGCCTGTACACCATCCAGCCCAACCAGGCGGCGGTGCTGAGCCTGTTCGGCAAGTACGTGGGCACCGTCAAGGACAACGGCCTGCGCTGGAACAACCCCTTCTACAGCAAGCGCCGGGTCAGCCAGCGCGTGCGCAACTTCGAGAGCGGCAAGCTGAAGGTCAATGAGCTGGACGGCAGCCCGATCGAGATCGCCGCGGTGATCGTCTGGCAGGTGGTCGATGCCTCCGAGGCGGTCTACAACGTGGACGACTACGAGAGCTTCGTACACATCCAGTCCGAATCGGCGCTGCGCGCGATGGCCACCAGCTACCCGTATGACCAGCACGAGGAAGGCCAGCTGGCGCTGCGCAGCCACGCCAGCGAGATTTCCCAGCACCTGAAGAACGAACTGGCCGAACGCCTGGCCGATGCCGGCGTGCAGGTCCTGGACGCGCGCATCAGCCACCTGGCCTACGCCGCCGAGATCGCCCAGGCGATGCTGCAGCGCCAGCAGGCCAACGCAGTGATCGCCGCACGCACGCGCATCGTTGCCGGTGCGGTGGGCATGGTTGAAATGGCGCTGGCCGAACTGCAGAAGAACGGCGTGGTGCAGCTGGATGAGGAGCGCAAGGCGCACATGGTCAGCAACCTGCTGACCGTGCTGTGCTCGGACCGCGGCACCCAGCCGATCGTCAATGCCGGCTCGCTGTATTGAGCCACACTCGCAACGGGGCGCCCCACCGCCCCGCCAGGAGCCCCCATGAGTGAGAAGAAAGCCTACCCGCTGCGCATCAATGCCGAAGTCCTGGCTGCGGCGCAGCGCTGGGCCGATGACGAACTGCGCAGCCTCAACGCACAGATCGAGTACGTGCTGCGCGACGCGCTGCGCAAGGCAGGACGCCTGCCCAAACCCAAGGCATCGCCGGAGGACAAGGAATGAGCAAGCGCTGGAGCTACCAGACCATCGAGGTCAAGACGTCCATGATGGGCGTTCTCAAGGCCGAGGACATCCAGAGCGAACTGACCCGCCAGGGCCAGCTGGGCTGGGAACTGGTCAACGTCATCATCCCGGCGCCGATGCGCCCGGCGATGCTGGTGTTCAAGAAGGAGTCCTGAGCCGTGGGCGGCAGTGACCCGAAACCGTTTGATGTGGCCGAGAGCTCGCCGCTGCGGGTGCTTTGGGTCGTGCTGCCATTGCTGCTGGCATTCGTGGCGTGCGTTTATGCACAGCTGTACAAGGCACCGGCCACTGCGCCCTGGATCGAGGTCACGTTCTCGCCGCCCTGGTTCCGGATGGGCGGCAGCGCGGCGTGGAGCCTGGTGGTGATCGCACTGATGGGTATCGGGCTGGGCGCGGCCTTCTTCCGACGCCGGGTGGAACTGGCCGGCGACGTACTGGACGTGCGCTCGACGATGTACCGCCGGCGCGTACCGGTCACGCGACTGCGGCTGGACCAGGCCGAGCTGGTCGATCTCAGCCGTGACCGTCGCTATGGCATCCGCTTCAAGACCAACGGCTATTCAATGCCCGGCTTCCATTCCGGCCATTTCCGCCTGCTGGGCGGCGGCAAGGGATTCGCCCTGGTCACTGACCGTGCGCACGTATTGGCCCTGCCGGTCAGCGATGGCAGCACGCTGCTGCTCAGCATGGACCGGCCACAGGCACTGCTCGATGCACTACGCAAGGTGGCCGCATCGGCGCCACGGCAGTAAGCTGCGGCGATGCAACGACGTCCCCCCCTGCTGATCAATACCGAGGCCATCGAGCTGTGGCCGGCCGACCTGCTGCGTGCGCGCAGCAATCTGGATGCTCGCCTGCTGTCGCGGGCGAACTGGGTGCTGCGGCGCAAGCGCGATGGCCGCTACCTGGCAACGGTACTGGTGCACGGCGTGCATTCGCTGGTGCCGCACCTGCCTCGGGAGCCCGGGGTGGAAGAAGCACTGGCCCTGCTGGATGCAGCGGCGGCGCGTCCATTCGGCGCAACGCTGGAAGATCAGTGGCTGCCGCTGGCCGGGCTGGAACGGCGCCTTGAGCAGTTGGGCCTGGATGCGCATCACTATGCCGACGACAGCGGCCTGCCGCTGGAACCGGAGCCCTGCCTGCTGCATTTCGCGGGCCGCGACCGTTTCGCCCGTCCGTTGTGGCTGCGCCGCGGCGCCGCACAGGGCTGGCGACGGATGCGCCTGCATGCCGCGCAGGATGGCATTGCGCTGGACGCGATCTCCGGCTTCCGCAGCCATGCCTACCAGCTCGGCATCTTCGAACGGAAGCTGGCGCGCGGCTTGAGCGTGGCGGAGATCCTGAAGGTGAATGCCGCACCGGGGTTCAGCGAACACCACAGCGGCCACGCGCTGGACATCGGCACACCGGGCGACGCCCCTGCCGAAGAATCGTTCGAGGCCACGCCAGCATTTGCGTGGTTGCAGGAACACGCGGGCGGGCATGGCTTCCATCTGAGCTACCCGCGCGACAACCGGCACGGGATCGTCTACGAACCGTGGCACTGGTGCTGGAGACCGGCCAGCGGCTGAGCCGCTCGTGGCGGCCGCAAGGCGAACTCCATGGAGCCGTCCGCGACGGGATGAATCAAGCGAGCAAAGACAAAAACGGGTCGCTTCGCTCGAAGCCGAGCATGGCTCGGCGCTACAGAAGCTACCGCGCAACAATCCAATGCAGGGCCGAGTCGTGCGCGGTCGCTCACCGCATTGCCGTCATCGCCTCAACGCATTGATCGCCAGCAGCAGCCACCCGGCCATCATGCTGGTGCCACCAATCGGCGCCAGCCGCGTTGGCCACTGCCACAACGCCGCGCCCACCAGGCTGCCGGAAAACAGCAGCACGCCCAGCAGCAGCACGTACAGCGCCAGGTGCGCGATCGCCCCCTGCGCGCGTGGCCCCAGTGCCACCAGCACCGCGCCATGTGCGAACGCATAGAGCGCTGCCATGTTCAGATGCTGCTGTGCCAGCGGATCGGCCACTCCATGCGAAGCGTAGGCGGACAGGCCGATGGAAGCCGCCGCCAGCAACGCCCCCAGGCAGGCCAGCAGCGAGGGCTTACGCGCACGTCGTTCAAGATTGAACATGACTGCTCCTTGCGCAGCGCCCGATGCCGGGCGCGGGATGAAAAAAAACGCGCCGCAGGAAGCGGCGCGTTTTCGTGTCCAGCACTACATGGGTCAGCCGAGGCTTACTTGACGGCCCAGTAGATGTCGTACGTGGCTTCCGGGGTGAACGACTTGTCGATGCCGTCCTTCCAGGTCTCGTACGGACGGTCGATGACTTCGTTGCCCGAGGTCACGGCCCAGGCACGCAGGCCGCTGCGGGCCACGTCCAGACCCGCCATGTGGCCGGTGTAGGCCGCATGCGCCGAACGGTGCGGAGCAACGTGCACGTACTTGACCGGAGCACCGCCGTCGATCTTGACGGTCAGGGCTTCAGCAGTGGCACCTTCAGCACCCTTCTTCTTCACCGGCTGGGCGATGTCGAAGGCGTACTTCTCCTGACCGAAGTCCGTGGTGATGATGCGGAACGGGCCCGCCGCTTCAAGGCCATTGGCCTCGATCACGCGCTTGATCCACTCCTGGTTGTCCTTGATGGACTTGGTGATGCTGTCCTGGCCGCGGTCCACGTTGCCCGCGTTGACCACCAGCAGATCCTCAGCCGGCACATTGACGATGGCCAGATCGGTCAGCGGGGCTTCCGGGGTGCGGTAGTCCACGTTCGGAACGCTGGCCAGCATGTTGGCCATACGCGACAGGCCCATCTTGATGTCGTCGCCGATCTGGCGGCTGACATACAGACCGGCATAACGGCCGAACAGGTCGAAGCCGTACTTCACCGAGTAATCCTGGGTGATCTTGACGTTGCGACCGCCCTTGCCGGTCGGCTCCAGGGTGAAGGTGGTGACCTTGTCGTGACCCTTGGTGGCGTCGTCGATGGCGATCACAACACGCTTGTTTTCTTCGGCTTCGGTGATTTTCCAGGAACCGGTGCCCAGGTCCTTGGAGGTGAAGTCGAGGGTGGCACCGGTGCCGGAGACCGGGCCGGACAGCTTCAGTTCAACGGCGGGATCGCGCAGTACCAGCGGGTTCCAGTCCTTGAAGCGGCGCAGACTGCTGACCGTGTCGTACACGATCGTCATCTTGCGGTTGGTCTCGATGCTTTCGGTGATGTGACGCTCGCCCGGCAGACATACGCCAATGATGACGAACAGGCCAGCCACGATCCCCAAGGCGATCAGGAACTCGATAATACGGGTCATTCAGAGAGTCTCCGGGGCCGATCCCACGGCCGGGTTGATTGAAGCGAAGCGCCAATCCTAGCAGGCTTCGCGGGCATTGTTTATCGGGATTGGCGCACCGGTTTCCCTGCCGGCTGCGCATTTGTATGGACAAAGAATTCGAAGGGTAACGCATACCGGTGCCCGGCAAGTAGGGGGCAACCCCGGCCAGGGTCCGGGGCTACCAGCCAAGTTGTTGTCCGGGAACGATTTTTCTCAGACCAGCTGCAGTTCGAACGCCTTCAGTACGGCGCGCGTACGGTCGCGCACGCCCAGCTTGGAGAGGATGTTGGACACGTGGTTCTTGATCGTGCCTTCGGCCACGCCCAGTGAATTGGCGATCTCCTTGTTGGAGAAACCACTGGCCATCAACCGCAGGATCTCGGTCTCGCGGTCGGTCAGTGGGTCCGGGCGATCGAGGCTGACGAAGTCGTTGCGCATGTGCTCCAGGCCGGACAACAGGCGCTGGGTCACTGCCGGCTGCACCAGCGAGCCTCCGTCGGCCACCGTGCGGATGGCGCCGACCAGCTGCGCCAGGGTCACGTCCTTGAGCAGGTAGCCCTTGGCGCCGGCCTTGAGCCCGGCCAGCACCAGTTGGTCGTCGTCGAACGTGGTGAGGATGATGGTCGGCGGCAGCTGCTCCTGCCGGGACAGCATCTGCAGTGCCTCCAGCCCGGACATCACCGGCATGCGCATGTCCATCAGCACGACGTCCGGCCGGACCTGCGGTATCAGCTCGACCGCCTGCCGGCCATCAGCGGCCTCGGCCACCACCTCGATACCGTCGTCGAGCGCCAGCAGGGAGCGGATTCCCTGCCGCACCAGGGTTTGGTCGTCGACCAGGCAGACGCGAATCATCAACGCACTCCTTCAGGAACCTTGGTAAGGGCGGCCACCGGCAGCGTTGCCGGTACCGTCGCCCGCAGGCGGAAGCCTTCGCCGGGACGGGTCTCGACCTGCAGCTGGCCACCACATTGTTGCAGGCGCTCGCGCATGCCGCGCAAGCCATTGCCTACATTGACCATTTCCGCGCCGACACCGTCGTCGCGGGCCTCGATCACGACCCGATCGGCGGCTTCACGGTACACCTTGATCCACAGGTGGCGCGCGCCGGCATGGCGTACGGCGTTGGTGATGATCTCCTGGGTGCAGCGCAGCAGTACGTGGGCCCGCTGCGGGTCCTCCACGTTCAGCGAGTCCTCGATCTCCAGCTGGATGTCCAGCGAAGGCACGTTCTCGGTCAACGGCCGCAGTGCGGCAGCCAGATCGATGGCGCCGGTCTCGCGCAGCTGGCTGACCACCTCTCGGACGTTGCCCAGCAGCAGCTTGGCCAGGCCATGCGAACGCTTCACGTGTTCCAGGGCCTGGCCCTCGGCCAGGTGGCTGGCCACTTCCAGGTTCAGGGTCAGCGCGGTCAGCTGGTGGCCCAGCAGGTCATGCAGTTCGCGCGAGATGCGGGTGCGCTCGTTGACCCGGGCGCTCTCGGCCAGCAGGGCCCGGGTCGCGCGCAGTTCCGAGTTCAGTCGACGCTGCTCGTCACGGGCCTCGGTCTGCTGGCGGGCGACCAGACTGGTCACGAAGCTGAACATGGAGAAGCCGCCGTACAGCAGCGACTGCATCACCGCCTCGAACAGCGAAAAGCGCAGCAGCATGTAGTAGACCGGGGCCACCGCCAGCTGGCTGACCAGCAGCCACAGCACACCCAGGCGCACCGACAGCATCCACGGAATGACGCTGGCGGCGACCATCATCAGGATGCTGCCCAGGCCCGAGCCACTGAGGAAGCTCACCGCCAGCGCAGAGACGGTCAGCAGCAGCAGCAGGACGCGGTCCAGCCAGGTGGTATGGCTGTCGCTGCGCAGGGTGCGGGTCAACCAGTAGTAGGCGGTGCCGAAGGACAGGTAGGCGACGAACAACAGGATCGCCCAGCCGCCCATGTCATTGCGGCTGTGCAGGTTCTCGAACTGCGAGTACGCCAACGGCAACCCGACCATGACCCAGGTGAACAGGCCGGCCAGGCGGAGGACGCGTGTATGGCTGAGGACTCCCAACATGCCAGCACTCTACGGGCCCGGCCTGCGTCCCGCACCCCACGGAAGTCATGCCCGCCCGGTCGCCTGTTCATGCCGCAGCCCACCCCGGGCATGCAATAATCGTGCGCAGGGTCCTTTGATGGACCAACCGCGTTACCCCACGGAGTCACAATGTCGATTGTCATCCGCGACGTGCGCGAGCACGAGCTCGATTCCGTCCTGGCTTTGAACAACAACGCTGGCCTGGCCATCCTTCCCCTGGATGCGGCACGCCTGCGCCTGTTCCATGAAACCGCTGAATATTTCCGCGTCGCCGAGCGCGACGGCAACCTGGCCGGTTTCCTGATCGGCTTCGGCAGCGACAGCCAGCACGACAGCAGCAACTTCGCCTGGTTCAAGCAGCAACTGGACACCCCGTTCTTCTACATCGACCGCATCGTGGTCGCCAGCCGCCGTCGCGGCGGTGGCGTCGGCCGTGCGTTCTATGCCGACGCACAGAGCTTCGCCGAGCTGCGCTATCCGCAGATGACCTGCGAAGTGTTCCTCGACCATGGCGCCGATGCCGCCCTGCTCTTCCACGGCAGCTTCGGCTTCCGCGAACTGGGCCAGAACACCATGCCCCACGTCGATGTGCGCGCCAGCATGCTGGCCAAGGAACTGTGCAGTTACCCGTGGGTCCAGGAGACCTACGGTGACAAGCTGCCGGATGTGGCATGGACGCGTGCCCGGCAGCTGCCGGCGCAGGCACAGCGGCCGACGGGGACCTGAGCGTGGCGGTGAATTTCGATTACGAACAGGCCGGTGAACTGAAGATCGGCCAGGTGGGCATCGCCAACCTGCGCATCCGTACCCTTGATGTCGAACGCCTCGTGCAGGAAATGCACGAGCGCGTGACCCGTGCGCCGAAGCTGTTCGGCCGCGCGGCGGTGATCCTTGACTTCGGTGGCCTCAGCCAGGTGCCGGACGTGGCCACGGCACAAGCGCTGGTCGATGGCCTGCGCAGCGCCGGCGTGCTGCCGGTGGCTCTGGCCTATGGCACCAGCGCGGTCGACCTGCTCTCGCAGCAGCTCGGTCTGCCGCTGCTGGCCAAGTTCCGCGCCCAGTACGAGCGTGCCGAGGCCGAACCGGCCCCGCCGCCGCCCGCACCGGAACCGCGCCGTGCCGTCCGCGCCGAACCGAAGCCGGCCCCGGCCACGCCGGTGGCCAAGGTCGCCGATGCGGCCGCACCGCAGCCTGGCCGCATGCAGCTGGGCAACGTGCGTTCGGGTCAACAGCTGTACGCGGAAAACTGCGACCTGACCGTGATGGCCACCGTCGGCGCCGGCGCCGAGGTCATCGCCGATGGCAGCATCCATATCTACGGGACCCTGCGCGGACGTGCGCTGGCAGGGGCCCAGGGCAACACCGCGGCACGCATTTTCTGCCGTGATTTCCATGCGGAACTGGTCGCCATTGCAGGCCACTACAAGGTACTGGACGATGTCCCGGACAACCTGCGCGGCAAGGCCGTGCAGGTGTGGCTGGAACAGGACCAGATCAAGATCGCTGCGCTGGACTGACGCAGCACCCAAACAGAATCATCAGGAGAAGTCCTTTGGCTGAAATCATCGTAGTCACCTCCGGCAAGGGCGGCGTCGGCAAGACCACTTCCAGCGCAAGCCTGGCCTGCGGCCTGGCACGGCGCGGCAAGAAGGTGGCGGTGATCGACTTCGACGTCGGCCTGCGCAACCTCGATCTGATCATGGGCTGCGAGCGCCGCGTGGTGTACGACTTCGTCAACGTCGTGCACGGCGAAGCGACCCTCAAGCAGGCCCTGATCAAGGACAAGCGCTTCGACAATCTGTACGTGCTGGCCGCCTCGCAGACCCGCGACAAGGACGCACTGACCCAGGAAGGCGTGGGCAAGGTCCTGAAGGACCTGGCCGCCGACGGCTTCGACTACATCATCTGCGACTCCCCGGCCGGCATCGAGAAGGGTGCCTTCCTGGCGATGTACTTCGCCGACCGCGCCGTGGTCGTGGTGAACCCGGAAGTGTCCTCGGTCCGCGACTCGGACCGCATCATCGGCCTGCTCGATTCGAAGACCCACAAGGCCGAGTCCGGCCAGGACGTGCCGGCCTTCCTGCTGCTGACCCGCTACACCCCGGTGCGCGTGGAAAGCGGCGAGATGCTCAGCATTGCCGACGTCGAGGAAGTGCTCGGCCTGAAGGCAATCGGCGTGATTCCCGAGTCGGGTGACGTGCTCAACGCCTCCAACAAGGGCGAGCCGGTCATCCTGGATGTCGAATCCGCTGCCGGCCAGGCCTATGACGACGCCGTCGCGCGCATCCTCGGCGAAGAACGCCCGATGCGCTTCACCAACGTCGAGAAGAAGGGCTTCTTCAGCAAGCTGTTCGGAGGGTAAGCATGGGCCTGTTTGATTTCCTCAAAGCGAAGAAGACCACCGCCGAAACCGCCAAGAACCGCCTGCAGATCATCATCGCGCAGGAACGCAGCAACCGCGGCGGTCCGGATTACCTGCCGCTGCTGCAGCGCGAGCTGCTGGAAGTGATCAAGAAGTACGTCAACATCGACGTCGATGCGGTAAAGGTCGACCTGGTCAAGGATGGCCAGCACGACGTACTGGATATCTCCGTGGCGCTGCCGGAAGGCCCGGACAAACCCTGATCCCCGGCCCCGCCCGTGCCTGCACGGGCGGGGCTGCATGGCCCGCATGACCGACACCACGCCCGAACCGAACGTCACCCGCGTCGGCGATATCGCCTTCGCCGATGCGCAGTGCCTGCTCGCCGCACATGGCCTGCTGCTGCACCACGTCGCGGCCGGTGAACCGATTCCCGGCAGTTACTGGGGCGAGCCCGAGGCCGGCATCATCGCCAGCAACGTGTATGTGCGCGATGACACCCCCGTGCATTCGATGTTGCACGAGGCCTGCCACCTGATCGTGCTGCCGCCGGAGCGGCGCGCGCAGGTGCATACCGACGCCACCGACTCGGTCCCCGAGGAGGATGCGACCTGCTACCTGCAGATCGTGCTGGCCGGGCTGCTGCCCGGTGTTGGCAGCGAACAGCTGATGGCCGACATGGATGCGTGGGGGTATACGTATCGGCTGGGATCTACGAAAGCGTGGTTCGAGCAGGATGCGGAAGACGCGAAAGCGTGGTTGATCGAACGCGGCTTGCCGGTGGCGTAAAGCCGCGGGAGCGGTTGGCCATGGGCGCGTGGCGACGCGCTGGACCTTGCGGCGCCATTCTTTTCACTCGGCGCGGTTCGAGCAGGATGCGGAAGACGCGAAAGCGTGGTTGATCGAACGCGGCTTGCCGGTGGCTTAGATCACCGGTGGGTGCGGACCTTGGTCCGCACCATCCACGCATGGCGTGGATCTACTGTAGTGCCGGCAGCCCGGATCAGCCCTGCCCGGCCAGCGCGCGCAGGGTGATGCCAACGATGTAGGCCAGGTAGGTGCCGGTCGCATAGCCCATCGTGCCGAGCAGCACGCCCACTGGCGCCAGCGCCGGATGGAACGCGGCGGCCACCACCGGTGCCGAGGCCGGGCCGCCGATGTTCGACTGCGAACCGATGGCGAAGTAGAAGAACGGCACCTTCAGCAGCTTGCCCAGGCACCACAGCAACACGATGTGCACGCTGATCCAGATGATGCCGAGCAGGAACAGCCACGGGCGGTCCAGCAACGCCAGCAGGTCCATCTGCATGCCGATGCAGGCGATCAGGAAGTACAGCAGCAGCGAGCCCAGCCGCGACGCACCCGCCCCTTCCAGGTTGCGTGCACGGGTGAAGCTCAGGCTCAGGCCCAGCGTGGTCGACAGCACCACCACCCACACGAACGGTGCGTCCAGGCTGAACTGCGACGCCCAGCCGACGTTGGCCTTGAACCATGCCGCCAGTGGCGCACCGATCGCATGCGACAGACCGACGCCACCGAAGGCCACCGCCACGATCAGCATCAGGTCGGTCAGGCTGGGAATACGTTCGTGTTCGGCCTGGAAGCGCGCGATGCGCTCCTTCAGTTCATCGATGGCCGAGGTATCAGCGCCACTGCGTGCATCGATCTTCGCTGCACGTCCTGCCAGGAAGATCAGCGCGGCCATCCACACGTAACCGACGCCGACATCGACCACCGCGAACTGGCCGAAGGTGGTCGCATTGACGTCGAACACTTCGCGCATCGCCAGCATGTTGGCGCCACCGCCAATCCAGCTACCGGCCAGTGCGGCCATGCCGGCCCAGGTATCACCGGCCACGGTATCGGGATGGATCGCGCGCATCACCAGGAACGCCACCACCGCGCCGAGCATGATGCTGGCCGAAGCGCCCAGGTACATCAGCACCAGCTTCGGGCCGAGCCGCAGGATGCCCTTGATGTCCACCGCCAGGGTCAACAGGATCAGCGCCGCCGGCAACAGGATGTCGCGCGCGATCGGGTTGTAGAGCTTGGTGTTCTGGCCATCGATCAAGCCGACGGTGTTGTAGATGCCGGGAATCAGGTAGCACAGCAGCAGTGCCGGCACGAAGGTGTAGAAGCGCTTCCACAAGCCCTGCTCGCGCGAAGCGGTCCAGAACACGGCGCCGAGCGTGGCGGCGATCAAACCGAAGACGACGATGTCGTTCTGGATCATGCAGGTGCTCTTGGTAGTGCCGGCCGCTGGCCGGCAATCCGGTATGGGTGGGAAGCAGCATGTGGTTGCCGGCCAGCGGCCGGCACTACCAGTAAACAAAAGCGCCGCCCCGAAGGGCGGCGCTGCAGTCATCAGTTGCCGATGTGCTGCTTCAGCCAGGCATTGACGGTGTCATGCCAGAGGATGCTGTTGTTGGGCTTCAGCACCCAGTGGTTTTCGTCCGGGAAGTACAGGAACTTCGATTCGATGCCCTGACGCTGGGCGGCGGTGAACGCGGCCAGGCCCTGTTCGACCGGAATGCGGAAGTCCTGCTGGCCATGGATGACCAGGATCGGCTTCTTCCAGTCGGCCACGTGGTTGACCGGGTTGAACTTCTCGTAGTTCGCGGCCTTCTGGTACGGGGTACCGCCCTGCTCCCACTCGGTGAACCACAGCTCTTCGGTGGCGTAGCCCATCATGCGCTGGTCGAACACGCCGTCATGGTTGACCAGGCACTTGAACGGGCTGTTCCAGTTGCCGGCGATCCAGTTGACCATGAAGCCACCGTAGCTGGCGCCCAGCGCACAGGCCTTGTCACCGTTGAGGAAGGAATACTTCTTCAGCGCCGCATCCCAACCCTTCTGCAGGTCTTCCAGCGGGCGGTCGCCCCAGTGCTGGCTGATCGCATCGGTGAAGGCCTGGCCGTAGCCGGTGGAACCGTGGAAGTCGATCATCACCACGGCGTAGCCCTGGCCCGCATAGGTCTGCGGGTTCCAGCGGTAGCTCCAGCCATTGCCGAAGCTGCCCTGCGGGCCGCCGTGGATCAGGAACGCGACCGGGTAGGACTTGCCTTCCTGGTAGTTGTGCGGCTTGACCACATAGCCATGCACGGTGTCGTTGTTCCAGCCCTTGAATTCGAACTGCTCGTAGTCGCCGAAACTGACGTCCTTCAGCACGTCACCGGCGGCGGGGGTCAGCGCGCGCAGCTCGCCGATCGGCTCACCGGCAGCCGGCAGCAGGCCGACCAGCACCTGGTCGTTGCTCTTCAGGCTGTTGCGGGTGATCGCCACGCTGGTGCCGGCCACGTCCACCGAGGTCACGCTGCCATCGCCGATCAGCTTGGTGGCCTTGCCGCTGGCCACGTCGATCTGGAACAACGGGTGTTCGCCGAGATCGTCGGCGGTGGTGTAGATGCTGGTGCCATCAGCGGACAGCGCGATGCCGCCGGCCGATCGATCCCACTGCGGGGCGATCTCGCGCGTCTTGCCGCTGGCCAGGTCCATGGCCATCAGGCCAAAGCGGTCGGCCTCGAAGCCCGGGCGCTTCATCGCACGGTAGAACAGGGTCTTGCCGTCGGCGCTGAACACCGGGCCGGCATCCCAGGCCGGGTTGGAGGCGGTCAGGTTGACCGGCGCCTGCTTGCCCGCAGCGTCGAAGCGGTACAGGTCGAAGTTGGTCGACCACGGCTCCTGCTTGCCGGCCACGCGGATGCTGGCCACCACGCTGGCACCATCCGGCGACCACGCGAAATCATCGTTGCCGCCGAACGGCTTGGACGGTGCATCACCATCGATGGTCGCGCTCAGCGCCGATGCGCCCTTGACCGCGCCGGCCTTGGTCGTCGGCAGCGGTGCCACGAACAGGGTGTTGCGGCGGCCGTCGTTCCAGGTATCCCAGTGGCGCACGAACAGCGAATCGAAGACCTTGCCGCTGGCCTTGGCGCCGGCCACGTCCTTGAGCTTCTTTTCGGTGCAGGCCAGGTCCGAGGCACAGGACTGGAACACGCCGGCGCTGAACAGCACACGGTCGTCCTGCGGCGACACGTGGTAGCTGTCCACGTCGACCGGGAAGTCGGTCAGCTGGCGCGGGGTGCCGCCATTGATCGGCTGCGCGTACAGCTGCTGGCTGCCGTTCTTGGCGCTGAGGAAGTACACGGTCTGGCCATCGGCCGAGAGCGAAGCGGAATTGACGCTCCAGCCGGCCGGGGTGATCTGCTTCGGCGGCGCTGCGTCGCGGGTACGCAGGTTGCGCGCGAACAGCGCGGTGGAGGCCTTCAGGTTGGCGTCCACGCTGCGCTTGGCGAACACGACGGTGCCGCCGTCAGCGGTCAGTACCGGCGCGGAGACGCGGTCCATGGCCACCATGTCGCGGACTTCCAGGCCACGGGCAGCAGCAACGCTGGGCAGGGCAGCCAGCAGGCTCAGTGGCAGCAGGGCATGACGCAGTTTCATCGGGGTCTCCGCAGGACGGCAAAAAAAACCGATGGTAGGCCCGTGCGGCCGGGGCTGCCAAGGCCATCGGTCATGGCCGCCCGTAGGGATTGGCCCCGCCGCCAGAAAAGGCAAACCGCGCCGTAGCACGGTTTGCTTGGGACAACGGTAGTGCCGGCCGCTGGCCGGCAACCATGGGGCGTCACGGGTTCCAGGGTTGCCGGCCAGCGGCCGGCACTACCCGTTCCCTTACGCCACGGCGCGTTTGCCGGTGCGGTAGATCAGCCAACCGACCAGGAACAGCACGGCCAGGCCGATCCACTGTGCGGCCGGCAGATGGAACGGCACGGCCAGCACGTCGGCGCGGCTGCTGACCACGATCGGCACCGCAATGGCGATGCCCATCAACGCTTCACCGGTAATCAGGCCGGCGGCGAACAGCACGCCCGGCTTGTGCACGCGGTCGCGGCCTTCTTCGTCATCGGCACGCACCTTGTGGAAGCGCTCGACGAGGTAAGCGATCAGGCCACCGAGGAAGATCGGCACCATCAGCTCCAGCGGCAGGTAGATACCGATGGCGGCCGCCAGCACCGGCACGCGGAAGCGCGCGTTGCGCGACTTCAGCCAGCTGTCGAAGGCGATGATGGCGGCACCGATCAAGGCACCGATGCCGATGAAGGTCCACGGCAGTTCGCCACCGAACAGGCCCTTGGCGACCGAGGCCATCAGGTTGGCCTGCGGTGCGGCCAGCGCGTTCGGGTGCAGCTCGGACTTCACGCCGATGCCGTAGGCGGTAGCCAGCAGGTTCAGCACCGGGGCCATGATCAGCGCGCACGAGAACGCACCGATGCCCAGCATCAGCTGCTGCTTCCACGGGGTGGCACCAACGATGTAACCGGCCTTGAGGTCCTGCAGGTTGTCACCGCCGACCGCGGCAGCACAGCACACCACCGCGCCGATCATGATCGCCGCCACCGCACCCAGCGGTGCGCCGCCGGCACCGACCGGCTTGAGGCCGTCGGCACCCAGCAGCACGACCAGCACGGCCGAGGCGAACAGGATGGTGGAGATGGTGATGCCCGATACCGGGTTGTTGGACGAGCCGATCAGGCCGGCCAGATAGGCCGAGACCGACACGAACAGGAAGCCGGCGACGATCATGATGATGGTCATCGGGATCGACACGTGCCACTGGCCAACGATGGCCTGGTACAGGGCCAGCAGCGGCAGCACGAAGACCACCAGGGCCACCAGCATCCACTTCATCGGCAGGTCGCGCTCGGTGTGCGCCAGCACCGGGCCACCGCTCTTGCGGGCGGCGGCAAAGCCGCTCTTGACGCCGTTGAGCAACGACTTGCGCAACGAGATCAGGGTCCAGATGCCGCCGATCAGCATCGCGCCGACGCCCAGGTAACGCATTTTCACGTTCCAGATGGCTCCCGCGGCGTCGGTGGCCGAGGCCGTGGCGATCGACGCGGCCAGGCCCGGATCGGTATTCATGAAGAACGCCTGGTACACCGGAATGGCGATGTGCCAGGTCAGGATCGAGCCGGATACCACCACGATGCCGACGTTGAGGCCGACGATGTAACCCACGCCCAGCAGCGCCGGCGACAGATTGGTGCCGATGAA
The DNA here is from genome assembly GCF_051861585.1 of Stenotrophomonas sp. ATs4. Taxonomy (NCBI): domain Bacteria; kingdom Pseudomonadati; phylum Pseudomonadota; class Gammaproteobacteria; order Lysobacterales; family Lysobacteraceae; genus Stenotrophomonas; species Stenotrophomonas sp. ATs4. Next base: position 58,636 of record NZ_JBLYPK010000013.1, read on the forward strand.
GGCTGTGACCTTGGAACTGCCGATGTAGGCCGAGGTCGACCACGCATCCGGAATCAGGTTCATGCCGCTTTTCGCGGCCAGCTTGACGAAGGCACCGATCACCGCCGACAGGCCGAGGATCTTCAGGCCCGGGCCGGGGTTTTCACCGGCCTTGAGCACTTCGGCCGCGGCCTTGCCTTCCGGGAACGGAAGCGGATCTTCGACGATCATCGAACGGCGCAGCGGCACCGAGAACAGCACGCCCAGCAGGCCGCCGAGACCGGCGATGCCCAGTACCCACCAGTACTTGAAGTCCGGCCAGTAGCCCATGATCACCAGCGCCGGGATGGTGAAGATGACACCGGCGGCGATCGAGGAGCCGGCCGAAGCGCCGGTCTGCACGATGTTGTTTTCAAGGATGGAGCCACCGCCCAGCAGGCGCAGCACGCCCATGGATATCACCGCGGCGGGAATGGCGGTGGCGATGGTCAGGCCTGCGAACAGACCGAGGTAGGCGTTTGCGGCCGACAGCACCACCGCCAGCACGATGGCAAGGACCACCGCGCGGAAAGTGAGCTGCTTGGGCGCAGCGTCATGGTTCATGAAAGCCCCTGCTGGCAAAAAATCCCTGCCACGCTAGCGTTCAGGGCAGATCAAGTCCAGCGTGCCAAAGGATGGGGGCGTGTGCTGCAGCGCAATGGACCCGTCCGCGAACCGGCAACCGACCGACCCGGCAAAGTCCGGCTGGGCGCACCGCAAATGATATGTTATATCTTAATGCTACCTTGTTGTTACTGCATCGCATGCCTTCTTCCCCCTCCCCCCGCCTGGCCTCCATCGACCAGCTGCGCGGCACTGTGATGCTGTTGATGTTGCTCGACCACGTGCGCGAGACGTTCTTCCTGCAGTACCAGGTGAGCGACCCGATGGATGCATCCACGGTCTCGCCGGCCCTGTTCGCCTGCCGCCTGCTGGCGCATCTGTGCGCGCCGGCCTTCGTGCTGCTCACCGGTCTGTCGGCCTGGCTGTACGGTCAGCGCCAGGCGGATCCGCGCCGGGCCACCGCCGCGTTCCTGCTCAAGCGCGGCCTGTTCCTGGTCGTGCTGGAACTGACCCTGGTGAACTTCGCCTGGACCTTCCAGTTTCCACCGGACACGGTGTACCTGCAGGTGATCTGGGCCATCGGCCTGAGCATGATCGCGCTGGCCGGCCTGCTGTGGCTGCCGCGCCCGGCGCTGGCAGTGCTGGCGGTGCTGCTGGTGGCCGGCCACAACCTGTTCGACGGCGTTCGCGTGGAAGGCAATGGCCTGTTGGCGGTGCTGTGGAAGGTGCTGCACCAGCGCGACTGGATCGAGGCCGGCGTGCTGCGCCTGCGCACCTCCTACCCGGTGCTGCCGTGGATAGGGGTGATCGCCCTGGGCTACCTGATGGGACCGTGGTTCGCCCGCGAGCGCGACCCGGCGCAGCGCCAGCGTTGGCTGCTGTGGGCAGGCGTCGGCGCGCTGGTCCTGTTCGCCCTGCTGCGCTTCGCCAACCAGTATGGCGACGCACCCTGGCAGTACCAGCAGACCACGCTGCGCACCTGGATGAGCGTGTTCAACATCACCAAGTACCCGCCGTCGCTGCAGTTCCTGCTGTTGACCCTGGGCGTGGGCCTGCTGTTGTTGCGCCTGTACGAATGGCCGCCCCTGGCGCGTGCGCTGCGACCGTTGGCCGATATCGGTGCGGCGCCGATGTTCTTCTACCTGCTGCATCTGTACGTGTTGAAGGGGCTGTACCTGGGCGCGCTGGCGATCTGGGGGCCGACGCACGGCGACCTGTACGCACTGGATTCGGTGGCCGGCCTGCTGCTGGTGGCCTGTGCGCTGGCGGTGGTGCTGTACCCGCCGACGCGGGCGTTTGCGCGGTTCAAGGCACGGCGACGCGATCTTGCGTGGTTGCGGTATCTGTAGGAGGCCATCTGGGCGGCCATCCACGCACGACGTGGATCTACTGAAAGCGGGCGCGCGCCTATAATTCCGCGATGAATTCCACCGCTATCGCTTCCGACGACTTCCTGGGCCATCCCAAGGGCGTCTACGTCTGCTTCTTCACCGAAATGTGGGAGCGCTTCTCCTTCTACGGCATGAAGGCGCTGCTGCTGCTCTATCTCACCAAGTACCACCTGTTCGGCGACAAGGCCGGGCTCGACCTGCTCGGTGCCTATGGCGGCCTGGTGTACTGCATCCCCGTGTTCGGCGGCATGTTGGCAGACCGCTGGCTGGGCATGCGCCGGGCGGTGCTGTTCGGCGGCATCCTGCTGGTGCTCGGCCATCTGGGCATGGCCTTCGAGGGGCACGCCGCGTACCGGGTGAACGGCGAAGTGGTGCGCGACACCTCCGCACTGGCGGTGACCTACCTGTCACTGGCGCTGATCATCATGGGCGTCGGTTTCCTGAAGCCGAACATCTCCACCATCGTCGGCAAGCTCTACCCCAAGGACGACCCGCGCCGCGACTCGGGCTTCTCGCTGTTCTACGCCGGCATCAACCTCGGCGCGCTGTTCTCTTCGCTGGTGTGCGGCTTCCTCGGCGAGGCCTATGGCTGGAAGTACGGTTTCGGCGCCGCCGGTATCGGCATGCTGGCCGGCCTGGCGATGTTCCTGTGGGGCCAGAAGTACCTGCAGGGCCACGCCGAAGCGCCGCAACCGGCGGCGTTGAAGCAGAAGGTGCTGGGCCTGCCGCGCGAATGGCTCATCTATCTGTGCGCGGTGCTCGGTGTGCTGCCGGTGGCGTGGCTGATGTGGGCCGCAGGCAATGGTGCGTTCGCGCTGGGCGGTGAAATCAGCCTGGCACTGATGCTGATGCTGCTGGTGCTGGGTGGCGTGCTGGTCTGGTTCGCCTGGTTCACCGGCAGCAAGTGCACGCCGGTGCAGCGCCAGCAGATGATCGCGCTGATGGTGTTGATCTTCATGGCGCTGGTGTTCTTCACCATGTACGAGCAGTCCTACGGCTCGTGGGTGACCTTCACCGACCGCCTGCTGACCAAGGACATCGTGCCCTCGCTGGTGATCACCGGCGGTACCCCGCTGCCGTGGTCGATCATCTCGCTGCTGCTGGCGCCGCTGGGCTTCGTGGTCAGCGCGCGACTGTCCGAACGCCGCCCCGGATCGAACGCACCGCGTGCGTTCTTCATCGCCATCGTCGCGCTGATGCTGGTGCTGCTGGTACGCGATTGCCTGGTGATCCCGCAGACCGCCGGTTCGCTGACCTACCTGGGCGGCCTGTTCCTGGTGCTGCTGGCGCCGGCCTTCGCCGCGCTTTGGACGTGGATGGACCGCCGTGGCTGGGAGCCGGGCAAGCCGGTGAAGTCGGCCTGGGGCCTGGTGATCGGCGCGCTGTCGTTCGTGCCGCTGGCGCTGGCCGCACAGCAGGTGGGCGCCACCGGCGAGATGGCCAGCGTGTGGTGGCTGGTGCTGGCCTACTTCCTGCTGGCCAGCGGCGAGATGTGCCTGTCGCCGGTCGGCCTGTCGGCAGTGACCCAGCTGGCCGTGCCACGGGTGATGAGCCTGATGATGGGCACCTGGTTCCTGGCCACGGCATTCTCGGAAACGTTGGCGGCCCTGTTCGGCAAGTTGGCCGCGATCGAGGTGCCGGAAGGCGAATCGCTGGACATGGTGGCCGCCGCTGGTGCCTATGCGCACCTGTTCTGGCTGCTGATGTGGATCGGCCTGGGCTGTGCGGTGCTGGCCTTCATTGCCGCACCGCTGCTGAAGCGGATGATGCACGGGGTGAAGTAGCCCGCCCCGCAGGCGGATATCGAGGGCGGCGGACAGAGCATCCGCCGCCCTTCACGTCAGGGCGCCTTGTCCTTGCCGGCCGCAGGTGCGGTCGTCGCGGTCTTGCCACCCAGGCTGCGCGAGAGGAACGCCAGCAGCTTGCCGTAGTACTCGCTGCGATGTGCCTCGGTGTAGAAACCGTGGCCTTCGGTCTTGTAGTACAGGCTTTCCACCGGCGTACCGGCACGCTTGAGTGCCGCTTCCATGCGCTCGGTGTGCAGGATCGGTGCGCGCTTGTCTTCGCCACCCGCTGCGAGGAACACCGGCACCTTGATCCGTTCGGCCAGGTTCACCGGCGACACCGCACCCAGCTTGGCCGGATCACCCAGCCATTCGCGCAGGTAGGTCACGCCTGAACCGCGGTCCTGGATATCACCACGGGTGTACATCATCGGCAGGTCGTAGACACCGACATAGCCGGCCGCGCACTGGTACAACCCTGGCTCGCGGGCGGCGCCCATCATCGCCGAGTAGGCCCCGTAGCTGGCGCCGTAAATGCAGATGCGACGGCCATCGGCAATGCCTTCTGCGATGGCCCAGCGGGTGGCATCGGTGACATCGTCCTGCATCGCCGCGCCCCACTGCTGCGCACCGGCCTGGGTGTGCGCGCGGCCGTAGTTGCCAGAGCCACGGAAGTTGACCTGCAGCACGGCGTAACCGGCGGCGGCCAGCATCTGCGTCTCGCGGTCGTACTCGCCCGAATCGAAGATGTCGAAGGGCCCGCCGTGCGGCATCACCACCATCGGCAGGTTGCGCCCGTCGCTGCCGGCCGGCACGGTCAGGAAACCATGCAGCGGCAGCCCGTCGCGAGCCTTCAATGCAACCGGGCGCACGCTGGCACTACGGTCTACATCGATCCACTCACTGCGGCTGATCAGGTGCTCGGCCTTGCGTGCCACCGTGTCGTACAGATAGAAGTCGCCAGGGTTCGTGCCCGACCAGGTCTCCACCAGGACAACGCGACCGTCGCGGGTACTGGATGTGATGTAGACCGCGCTGCCGAACGCCGCCTCCAGGCTGCGGTACAGGCGCGCATCGGCTGAACTGTCGTCGAAGAAGCGGGTCCGCGGCTTGTCCCCCAGGTACAGCGCGCCCACGGGCACATGGGTCCCGGGTCGGTGGATGATCCGGTACGGATTGACCACCTCGTCGCGCAGCAGGGTGGCGCGCTCGCCGGTCTGCGGATTCCAGCTGACGATCGCGTTGGGCCCTTGCGCTTGCTCGACATTGAGATAGGCCAGGCCGTCACCAGCGGAGAAGCCAATGGCCGTTTCGATGCGCTTGCTGACCGCTTCGTCGTTGATCAGCTTCCAGTTGTCGCCGGAGCGCTCACGGAAGTAGAGCTTGTTGACGTTGTCACTGCCGGCGCCGTGCACGAAGCGGACTTCGCCGGCACCGTCAGTGGTGAACTCCCCACGCCGTACCGGCGACGACGCCACCCTCGAGCGGCGGCCGCTGGTCACATCCATCCGATCGACGCGGGTGAAAGGGTCTTCGGCAAGTGGCCACACGGTCACCAGCACATTGCGCTCGTCGCCCGGCAGATCGTCAGCAAGGAAGGCGGCGACAGCCTCCACCTTCTTCGGCTGGATCAGGGTGCCTGGGCCCTTGCTCTCCACCCGGTAGCCCACCAGCAGCTCACCGCGGTTGCCGTTGGCGTTGATCGCGTAGAGCTCTCCAGTGGGATTGGGCTGATCAAGCGAACCCCACTTCTGCGCCAGGCCGATCAGCAGTCGTTCGTCGCTGACCCAGTCGAACTGGTAGGCGTGATTCTTGTCCGGCGGCCGGAAATTGCCGACCATCTGCTTGTCCTTCAGGCGCAGCACCACGATCGCGGTGGCGTCCTCCAGCGGCACGGTCGCCGCTACGTATTCGCCTGCCGGTGAAATTTTGATGTCGGTGAAGGCCTCCTGCCGCACGTACTGCGACAGATCCACCGCACCTACGTTGCCCATGGCAACGCACCCCAGAGCGGCCAGTGCGGCCGCCAACGTCGTCCTGCGCATCCTTCCCCCTGCTCCTCGGACACCTTGTCCTGATTGCCGATTCTAGGCAGGCCTCCGCATTTCCCGCCAGAGGCCAATGGGCCAGATCCAGAAAAGACAACGGCACCGTTGCCGGTGCCGTTGTTGCCACTACCTTGGAGAGAGAGTCAGGACGTGGGTTCGGGGGGCGTGCGCCGGGTCAATGGACCCCGCGCACCGCCAGAGTGAGGGCCAGGATGCTGAGGATCACGGCGATGGTGCCATCGAGCACGCGCCAGGTACTGGGCTTGGTGAACAGCGGCGCCAGCAGGCGTGCGCCCAGGCCCTGCGCGGTCAGCCACATGCAGCTGGCGGTAACCACGCCGGCGGCGAAGGCCATGCGGGCGTTGCCGAAGTTTTCGGCAATCGAGCCGATCACCATCATGTCCAGCCAGAAGTGCGGGTTGATCAGCGAGAAGCCGACCGCGGCCATCAGCACCGCACGGCGGCTGCCGTCGTCGCTGTCAGCCTCGCCCATGCCGCCGCCACCGGCGATCGCCCGACGTGCCGACTTCATCGCGTACCAGGCCAGGAACGCCACGCCGGTCCAGAGGACGGCGGTGGTCAGCCACGGCAGCGCCGAGGTGAGCGTGCGCAGGCCGGCCACGCTGGCGAAGATGAAGATCGCATCGATGGCCGCGCAGGTGGCGACCACCGGCACGATGTGCTTGCGCAGGATGCCCTGGCGCAGAATGAAGGCGCTCTGGGCCCCGACCACGGCGAACAGGCCGATGCCGGTGGCTGCACCAGAGAACCAGGCACCGAGGCCGGTGCTGGCGGAGATGACCGAGAACATGGGATTCACTGCCTTTACTTGCTTGGGGGACGGTGCCTCGCGAAGGCGGACAGCACCGGAACAGGCGCCATTGTCGCGCCGCAACATGAAAAAGACGAGCTAAACTTACTAAACCAACATTAGCGGAACTTAATTCGATGCGCATCGACCATGCCCAGCTGCGCGCCTTGGCTGCGGTGATCCGCGAAGGCAGCTTCGACCGCGCCGCGCAGTCGCTCAATGTCACGCCCTCGGCTATCTCGCAGCGGGTCAAGGCGCTGGAGGATCGGGTGGGCCGCCTGCTGGTCAAGCGCGGCACCCCGGCCACCGCCACTGCCGAGGGCCAGGTACTGGTCCAGCTGGCCGAGCAGACCGCCCTGCTCGAACACGACGCGCTGCACCGGATGGGCCTGGCCGACGAGGACCTGCCCCAGGCCAGTATTCCGGTGGCGGTGAACCACGACAGCCTGGAAACGTGGTTCCCGCAGGCCGCCTCGCAGTTCGCACAGAGCACCGGCACCACGCTGGACCTGCGCGTGGAGGACCAGGACCACACCGTCGAACTGCTGCGCCAGGGCACCGTGCTGGGCGCGGTGACCACGCTGGACGAGCCTGTGCAGGGCTGCCAGATCCATGCGCTGGGCAGCATCCGCTACGCCGCCACCTGCACCCCGGAGTTCCGCGAGCGCCACTTTGCCAAGGGTGTAACCGCGCAGGCGCTGGCACTTGCGCCGGTGCTGGTGTTCAACCGCAAGGACGAAATGCAGTCGCGCTTCGCCCGGCGCATGGCCGGCGACGACCTGCCCAGCACCGCGCCGACCTGGTGGATTCCCTCCACCCGCGCGTTCGTGCAGGCCAACCTGGGTGGCATGGGCTGGACCATGAACCCGCTGCCGCTGGTCAAGCGGCATCTGGATGCTGGCCGCCTGGTCTATGTGCGGCAGCGCGCGTGGGAAGACGTGCCGCTGTACTGGCAGCACTGGAAGGGCGACGTGCAGACCATGGCGCTGCTGACCCGCGCGGTGCTGGATGCCTCCTCGGCGCTGATCCGGCGCAAGCGCTGAAAGGGGGACGGAGGGGATTAAGTCGTTTAAGGCCCAAACGACATCCGGGGCAAAGACGACTTAATCCCCTCCGTCCCCTTTTTGCTCCATCGGATCTCCACGCAACCTCCACACCGGGTCCATGCGTGATGCGGATACTGGCGGGCCAATCACTACAAGGATGTCCGGTATGCCGATAGCCGTGCGGGATGCCCGCCCCGAGGATGCCGCCGCCTGCATCGACCTGCGCGGACGCACCCGTGAGAACGCCTTCAGTGCCGCGCAGTTGGCGGAACTGGGCATTACCGGGGACAGTTGGGCGGCCGGCATCGCCCGGGGCGATTCGATCGGTCGCATCGCCTGGGAAGGCGAACGCATGGCCGGCTACTGCTTCGCCGACCGCGACGGTGGCGAGATACTGGTGCTGGCCCTGTTGCCGGACTACGAAGGCCGCGGCATCGGTCGCCAGCTGCTGCAGGAGGTGGTCAGCCTGACCCGCGATGCCGGCCACCAACGGCTGTTCCTGGCCTGTTCGGCCGATCCGCGTTCTCGCTCCCATGGCTTCTACCGGCGCCTGGGCTGGCGCCCGACCGGCGAAATTGATGAGGCCGGCGACGAGATTCTTGAGCTGGTCTGATTGAAGGCGTCGCCAGGCATGGCCTGGCGCTACTGGAGCTGAGGTCGCCGGGTATGGCTGGCGCTACTACAGCTGCGATCGCCAGAGCGGACCCGGGCCCGCCGCCCCGGTGACGGGGCCGCGAAACGTCGGATGCTGCGTTGCATCAAAAACGGACCAGATCCGGTTAGAATCGCGGATGGATGGCGCAAGGCGTTGTTTCTTCACGCCCTTTCCCTGCCCCACGCGCATCCTGACCCCCTCCCCTCCGCCAACGATCCCGCCCCCATGAAGAAATTTGGCAAGGTTCTGCTCGCCCTGCTCGTGCTGCTGTTGCTGGCCGCCGCACTGTTCCTGTACTGGCCGCTGACCAAGCGCTCGGTGCCCGCCGCCAGCAATGACAAGCCTGTCGACGTTGTGCTGGTCGGCGCCGGCATCATGAGCATCACCCTGGCCACCTACCTGCAGGAACTGCAGCCGGACTGGAACATCCAGGTCTATGAACGCCTCGACGGCGTGGCCGGTGAAAGCTCCGACGGCTGGAACAATGCCGGTACCGGCCACTCGGCCTTTGCCGAACTGAACTACACCCCGGAACTGCCCGATGGCAGCATCGAGACCAAGCGCGCGGTCGGCATCGCCGAATCGTTCGAGGTCTCGCGCCAGTTCTGGTCGCACCAGGTAAAGGAAGGCCGGCTGAGCCAGCCCAGCGATTTCATCAACCCGACGCCGCACATGAGCTTCGTCTGGGGTGATGACAACATCGCCTACCTGCACAAGCGCCAGCAGGCCCTGGTCAAGAACCCGCTGTTCTACGGCATGCAGTACTCCGAGGATCCCAAGCAGATCCAGCAGTGGGCACCACTGCTGATGGAAGGCCGTGATCCGAAGCAGAAGGTCGCCGCGACCTGGATGCCGCTCGGCACCGACGTCAACTTCGGTGTGATCACCCGCCAGCTGACCACCGGCCTGCAGCGCAGCCCGAACTTCAACCTGCACCTGAACCATGAAGTGAGCGCGCTGCGGCAGAACGCCGACAAGAGCTGGAACGTGACGGTGAAGGACCTGAAGGCCGGCACCGAGACCACTACCCACACCCGCTTCGTGTTCATCGGTGCCGGTGGCGCCGCGCTGAAGCTGCTGCAGATGTCCGGCATTCCGGAATCGAAGGACTACGCCGGCTTCCCGGTCGGTGGCCAGTTCCTCGCCTTCCAGGGCCCGGACGTGACCTCGCGCCACAGCGTGAAGGCTTACGGCATGGCCGAGACCGGTTCGCCGCCGATGTCGGTGCCGCACCTGGATGCGCGCAAGCTGGACGGCAAGCCGGTGGTCCTGTTTGGACCGTTCGCGCTGTACAGCACCAAGTTCCTCAAGCACGGCTCGTGGTGGGACCTGTACTCGTCGGTGAACCACAACAACGTCGGCCCGATGCTGGAAGTGGGCAAGGACAACCTGGACCTGGTGCAGTACCTGATGGGCCAGGCGCGCCTGAACGATGCCGACCGCCAGGCCGAGCTGGTCAAGTACTTCCCCAATGCCAAGCCGGGTGACTGGAAGCTGGTCACCGCCGGCCAGCGCGTGCAGATCATCAAGCGCGATCCGCTGAAGGGCCCGGTGCTGCAGTTCGGTACCGAGATCGTGACCGACAAGGACCACACCATTGCCGCCCTGCTCGGTGCCTCGCCGGGTGCGTCGACCTCGCCGCCGATCATGCTGGACCTGATGGCCAAGGCCTTCCCGGACCAGATGAAGGCCGGCTGGGAAACCCGCCTGCGCGAGATCGTGCCGTCGTACGGGCGCAAGCTCAACGACAACGCCGCGCTGGTCAACGAGATCCGTACGCTGACCAGTCAGACCCTGCGCCTGCCGTACCTGGAGGTACCGGTGGATGCGAACGCGACGTCGCCCGCTCCGGCTGCGGTTCCGGCAGCGGTGCCGGCACCGGCCAAGGAGAAGCGCAACGCCAACGAGGAACTGCAGGCGCTGTAAGCCTGCGCGCTCCTTGCGATGCAGATGGACGGCCACCTTCGGGTGGCCGTTTGTTTTTGTGGGGGGGCGGGTCGGATCCCTCCCGCACGAGAGGGCTCTGACCCGCTCTCAGGAGGCCGCAACGGGGTCAGAGCCCATTGTCCAGGGCAATGGGATCCGGCCCCGCTCAACCACTCCTCAGCGCCGGAAAGCCGATGCCCAGTGACGCGAATTGTAATGTTGTTAAGAATTATTTACATTTGCGTCCTGCGCAGTGACCGCGCGCCTACCAGATGGACCTGATGTGCCCGAAGCCGCCGCCCCGGGTGCTGGACGACTGTTGCCGCCCTTCCCCGCTTACAAGCCTCGAGCCCACCATGTCCCTGCCCCTCCGTAATCGCCTGCCCCGCCGCGCGCTGCTGCCGGCTGCCCTGCTTTCGTCACTGACCCTGCTGGCCACGCCCAGCGCCTTCGCTGCCGCTGATGGCGCTGCCGATGCCAAGACCCTGGACCGGGTGAGCGTGCGCGCCGAGCAGTCGGCACCGCCGGCCAGCACCACGCGCCTGCCGATCACCCTGCAGGAAACCCCGCAGTCCGCCACCGCGATCAGTCTGAAGCGCCTGCAGGACGAATCGCTGTTCAGCATCAACGATGTGTTGCGCAACGTCACCGGCGTCAGCGTGTCCTTCTATGACACGCAGCGCCCGCTGTACTACGCGCGCGGCTTTGCCATCACCGACTTCCAGGTCGATGGCATCCCGACCTACAGCGGCTCCACCAACCAGGAATACGACACCGCCTTCTACGACCGCATCGAAGTGATCCGCGGCGCCAACGGCCTGCTCAGCGGCGCCGGCGTGCCCTCGGCCACGGTCAACCTGCTGCGCAAGCGTCCGGGCAAGGAGTTCGATGCATCGTTCTCGGTCAGTGCCGGCAGCTGGGACTACCGCCGCATGGAAGCCGACGTGACCGCACCGCTGACTGCCGACGGTCGCTTCCGTAGCCGCGTGGTCGCTGCCTATACCGATCGTGGGCTCTATTACGACCGCTACGACGAGAACAAGATGGCCGGCATGGCGGTGCTGGAAGGCGATGTCACCGACAGCACCACCGTCACCCTCGGCTACCAGAGCCAGGACAACAACCCGACCGGCTCAACCTGGGGTACGGTGCCGTTCTTCGACAACCAAGGCAATTTCGCGCACCTGCCGCGCTCGACCAACCTGTCGCCGAAGTGGAGCTACTGGAAGCGCGAGAGCAATACCGCCTTCGCCAACCTGGAACAGCGCTTCGGTGACAACTGGCTGCTGAAGATCAACACGGCCTATACCCGCGGCAACGTGCAGAACGTACGTCTGTACGGCACCGGCAACCCGGACCCGGTCACCGGTTCGGGCATCTACCTGCGTGCCGCCGCCGGTGACTCGAAGGACACCCGTCGCAACGTCGATGCCTATCTGACCGGCAGCTTCCCTCTGTTCGGCCGTGACCACGACGTGACCCTCGGCGCACAGTGGTCGGACCTGGAAGGCACCACCAACACCCTGGCGCTGAACTACCCGAACGACTGGGCACGCTGCGGCGGCGATCGCTGCTACTACATCCCCAACGTGCACGCCTGGAACGGCGACATTTCCGAGGTGACCTACCGCCGTACCGGCGCGCGCCGCGTCGCCAAGACCACGCAGAGCGGCGTCTACCTGGCGACCCGCCTGCGCCTGGCCGATCCGCTGTCGTTGATTGCCGGCGCGCGCCTGAGCCGCTGGGAAACCCTCAGCCGTTCGTACAACGCGGCAGGTGCCTACACCGCTACCAGTGGCGCATACAAGGTGAGCGATGAAATCACCCCGTATGTGGGCCTGGTCTACGACATCACCCCGAACGTGTCCGCCTACGCCAGCTACACCGAGATCTTCAATCCGCAGAACTTCAAGGACCGCAACGAGAACCTGCTGGCACCGGTGCAGGGTTCGAACCTGGAAGCGGGCATCAAGACGCAGTGGCTGGATGGCCGCCTGACCGCCAATGCCGCCGTGTTCGAGGCCAAGCAGGACAACTACGCGGTGCGCGACATGGGCGTGCCGGAAGGTTCGCTGAGCGATGGCACCTCCGCCTACGTCGGCGTCAACGGCACCAAGGCGCGTGGCTGGGAAATGGACGTCAACGGCGAGATCCTGCCGGGCTGGACGGTCAATGCCGGCTACACCCACGTCAAGGTGACCCGCGCGGCGACCGACCTGCTGTACGCCAATCCGCCCAAGGATCTGTTGCAGCTCAACACGCAGCTGCAGCTGCGCGGCGCGCTGGAACGCCTGAGCATTGGCGGTGGCGTGCAGTGGCAGAGCAAGGTGCAGGGTTACAACATCGAGTACCCGTTGGGGGGCACGGTGACGGTGAACCAGCCGGCCTACATGCTGGTGCAGTTCAACGCCAACTACCGCATCAGCGACAGCTGGACCGCAACGTTGAGCGTGCGCAACGCGCTGGACAAGACCTACTGGGCGAACCTGGACTACAACAACTACGGCGAGCCGCGCTTCGTGTCGGCCAGCCTACGCTGGAAGTTCTGAGCAACTGGAAACGGTCATGACCGGGGTCGGATCCCTTTCCGCAGGGAAGGGCTCCGACCCCAGGCACTGAGAAAGGGCCCGCCTCTGCGCGGGCCCTTCTTTTGGGTGGGTGCAGACCGTTGGTCGGCACGCCAGGCACCATCCACGCATGGCGTGGCTCTACTGAATGCGCAGGGCGGCCAGATTTGCTGCACTGCAGGTTGCAACCCCCTTCATAATTATGCCGTAATTATTTCAACGCCAATCGGAAGCAGGTTGATGAACCCGAGCTGGGACACGTTGGAACGCGACCGCCGGGCGCGCTTGGAGCGCGCCGCGCCCTGGGCCCGCAGCCACGAGGTCGCCGCCGCCGATGTCGGCGCGCTTCTGCACGCACTGCTGGAGCCAGGCGACAAGGTCTGCCTGGAAGGCAACAACCAGAAGCAGGCCGACTTCCTCGCCCAGGCACTGGCCGACCTCGACCCGGCCCGGGTCCACGACCTGCACATGGTGCAGTCGGTGCTGTCCCTGCCCTCGCACCTGGATGTGTTCGAGCGTGGCATCGCCTCGAAGCTGGATTTCTCGTTCTCAGGCCCGCAATCGGTGCGGCTGGCCAATCTGGTGGCCGAAGGGCGCATCCAGATCGGTGCCATCCACACCTACCTGGAACTGTTCGGCCGCTACTTCATCGACCTGACCCCGCGCGTCGCACTGGTTGCCGCGCAGGCCGCCGACCGAAACGGCAACCTCTATACCGGCCCCAACACCGAAGACACCCCGGTGATCGTCGAGGCCACCGCCTTCGGTGGCGGCATCGTCATCGCCCAGGTCAACGAAATCGTCGACACCCTCCCCCGCGTCGATATCCCCGCTGACTGGGTCAACTTCGTGGTACAGGCGCCGAAGCCGAACCACATCGAACCACTGTTCACCCGCGACCCGGCGCAGATCTCAGAGATCCAGGTGCTGATGGCGATGATGGCCATCAAGGGCATCTACGCCGAGTACGGCGTGAACCGCCTCAACCATGGCATCGGCTTCGATACAGCGGCCATCGAACTGCTGCTGCCGACCTACGCTGAATCGCTGGGGCTGAAGGGAAAGATCTGCCAGCACTGGGCGCTCAATCCGCACCCGGCGCTGATTCCGGCGATCGAATCGGGCTTCGTCAAATCGGTGCATTCGTTCGGTTCGGAACTGGGCATGGAGAAGTACATCGCCGCACGAAGCGATGTGTTCTTCACCGGCGCCGATGGTTCGATGCGCTCCAACCGTGCGTTCTCGCAGACCGCCGGCCTGTATGCGTGCGACATGTTCATCGGCTCCACGCTGCAGATCGACCTGCAGGGCAACAGCTCCACCGCCACCCGCGACCGCATCGCCGGCTTCGGTGGCGCGCCGAACATGGGTTCCGATGCACGCGGCCGCCGCCACGCCAGCGACGCCTGGATCAAGGCCGGGCAGCAGGCCGCACGCCCCGGCGAAATGCCGCGCGGACGCAAGCTGGTGGTGCAGATGGTGGAAACCTTTCGCGAACACATGGCGCCGGCCTTCGTCGATCGCCTCGATGCCTGGGACCTGGCCGAGCGCGCGGACATGCCGCTGCCGCCGGTGATGATCTACGGCGACGATGTCAGCCATGTGCTGACCGAAGAAGGCATCGCCAACCTGCTTTTGTGCCGCAGCCCTGAGGAGCGCGAACAGGCGATCCGCGGCGTGGCCGGCTATACCGCCGTGGGCATGGGCCGCGACCGCGCGGTGGTGGAAAACCTGCGCGACCGCGGCGTGATCCGCCGTCCCGATGACCTTGGTATCTCCGTGCGCGATGCCAGCCGTGACCTGCTGGCAGCGCGTTCGGTGAAGGACCTGGTGCGCTGGTCAGGTGGCCTGTACGACCCACCCAAACGCTTCCGCAACTGGTAAGGGGCAGAGCATGGAAACCCTCGACTATCGATTCGAAGGACACACCGCAGTGCAGTTCCCGCGCGATGCGGTGCTGGTCGGCGTGCTGGCCTCGGGCAACCTGGAAATCCTGCTGGAACCGGCCGCGCTGGACGGTGCGATGAGCGTGCGCATCATCACTGCCGCACGCGGCTTCGGCACGGTGTGGCAGGCGGTGATTGCCGATTTCGCCCGCCGCCATCCCCTGCGCGATGTACGCGTGTCGATCAACGATGCCGGCGCCACCCCGGCGGTGGTCAGCCTGCGCCTGGACCAGGCCGTGGAAACTCTGCGTGCTGGAGGCCAGCCATGAGCCTTGCCCCGCGCCACAGCTATTACGAAGCCGATGCGCGCGCGCGTCTGGCCGGACTGCTCGATGCGGGCTCCTTCCACGAATTCCTCGGTCCGGCCCGACGCGTCATCAGCCCCCACCTGGCACAGTTGGACCAACCCGCCGCCTTCGACGATGGCATCGTTGTTGGCGAGGCAACAGTGCGCGGCAAACGCGTGCTGGTGGCGGCGCAGCAGGGCGAATTCATGGGCGGCGGCGTAGGCGAGGTGCACGGCGCCAAGCTGACCGGCCTGCTGCGTCGCGCCGCGCAGACCCGGCCCGATGGCGTGCTGCTGCTGCTCGATACCGGCGGCGTGCGCCTGCATGAGGCCAATGCCGGGCTGATCGCCATTTCCGAGATCATGCGTGCCACGTTGGCTGCGCGCGCGGCAGGCGTGCCGGTGCTGGCATTGATCGGCAGTGGCAACGGCGCCTTCGGCGGCATGGGCATCGTCGCCCGCTGCTGCAGTACGGTCATCATGTCCGAAGAGGGCCGGCTGTCGCTGTCCGGCCCGGAGGTGATCGAAACCGTACGCGGCGTAGAAGAGTTCGACTCGCGCGACCGCGCGCTGGTGTGGCGGGTGACCGGTGGCAAGCACCGCTACCTGATTGACCAGGCCCAGGTGCTGGTACCCGATGCGATCAGCGCGTTCGCCCAGGCTGCGTTCGAGGCGCTGCAGGCAGACATCCAAAGCGCCGATCCTGATGCCGCGCTCGCGGCCCTGCAGGCACGCCACGCGGCGCTGAAGGCGCGCGTGGATGCCTGGGGTGACTGCACCGATGGCCTGCAGATCTGGGCGCGCCAGGGCATTGCCGACCCGGAGCGCTTGCCGCTGCTGGAAACCGATGCCTTCCTTGCCGCCACCGCGCACCGGAGCCTGCCATGACTGCGCCCCTGCACACCCTGCTGGACGCGTTGTTCCCGCAGGGGCACACCATCGCCGTGGAGGATTCGGTGCTGACCGGTACGGCCACCACCGCTGACGGCGTAGTGACCGTTATCGGCACCACCGACAAGATCGAAGTAGGTGTGGACCATGCGTGGGCCTTGGCAGATACGGTGCTGGCCAGCACCACCGCCTACCCGCAACGCGCGATCGTGATGCTGGTCGATACCGCGGGCCAGCGCCTGGCCCGCCGCGATGAACTGCTGGGCATCAACGGCTACTTCGCGCACCTGGCGCAGACGCTGGATCTTGCCCGCCGTCGCGGCGCGCGCCTGATCACCCTGGTCTACGGCGAATCGGTCAGTGGCGGCTTCCTCTCGTTCGGGCTGATGGCCGACCACATCCATGCCCTGCCCGATGCACAGGTGCGGGTGATGGACCTGCGCGCGATGGCACGGGTGACCAAGCAGCCGCTGGAAAAACTGCAGGCGTTGAGCCAGACCTCGCCGGTATTTGCACCGGGCGTGGAGAACTATGTGGCGATGGGTGCAGTGGAGTCGCTGTGGGACGGCGACCTTGCGCAGCATCTGCTGCAGGCGCTGCGCGCACCTGCCGACTGCGACCGGCGTGCCATTCTGGGTGCCGAACGCGGTGGACGCCTGCTGGCCGCGCAGGTCGTGGAAGCGGTGAGCCACGGCAATGCCTGAGCATCCCGCCCGCCACATGCTGGTCTGGCTGTCGGCCCACGCCGATTGGCGCGCCGACGTGGCTACGCAGGAGCCGCGCCTTGCCGCGTGGTTCGCGCAGGGCCTGCCGGCGATGGTGGCGCGGCGCGCGGCCGATGACCCCGATCCGCGCCTGCGGTTGGGCGTGCCGCTGCCACCGGCCGACGGCAAGCAGCGATTGGCCCTGCGCGTTGCCCTGCAGGATGTTGAGCGTGTGCAGGAACCGCCGACCTTAGCAGAGCTGCTTTCGGTGACTGATCCCATCATTGCCCCCGGCTGGCATGCGCCGCTGCAGGCACTTGCGGCCATCGCACCAGCGCGCGTTTTTGGTGCATTCGCCTGGCAGCATCTGACCGGCCTTGCCTATGTGCATGACCACTCCGACATCGATCTGCTGTGGCAGGTTGCCGATGCCGCGCAGGTTGATGCGCTGATTGCGCAACTGCGCCACTGGGAGAGCCAGCATCCCCATCGGGTGGACGGCGAACTGTGCCTGCCCGATGGCGGTGCGGTGAACTGGCGCGAATACGCCGGCCCCACCCGCGAAGTGCTGGTGAAGCGCCTTGAAGGCGCCGCGCTGGAACCTCGTATATCGCTGTTCACTGCGGCAAGAGCGGCGGCATGAACGCCGTCGTGCGCCTATCGACGCCCACAACCGCGCAGGTCGACAGCGCGCGTCTGGGCCGCTTGGCGGTCGCCAGCCTGCACACCGAACTGGCCTGTGCGCCCAAGCCCGGCCTGGTCACACCGTTCGACAGCGGCAGCCATGACGATATGGATGCAGGCACGTTCCTGCGCAGCCTATTTGCGCTGCGCCACTATTTCACTGCGGTGGCGCGGGAGGGCGCGGCAGGCGCACCGTTCGCGGTGCTGCGCGCACACGGCATCGCCGCCGAAGCAGCGATGCTGCGCGCCACCGGCGGCATCAACACCCATCGCGGCGCGATCTTCAGCCTTGGCCTGCTGGTGGCTGCCTCGGCAGCGTGCCGACGTAAGCAGGGCCACGCCCCGTCCGGTGCCCAGGTATGCCTGGCAGTACGGCAGTGGAACGATGCACTGGCAGCAGCACCATTGAATGCAGACAGCCCCGGCCAGCGCGCGCGAACGTTGCATGGCGTGGCCGGTGTGCGCGAGCAGGCCGCTGCCGGCTACCCCATCCTGCGCGAACTGGCATTGCCCACCCTGCGCCACGCGCTGGGCAGTGGCCTGCCTGCCCATGCCGCGCTGTGCCACACGTTGATGCAGCTCATCGCGCAGGTGGATGACCTCAACCTGCTGCACCGTGGCGGCGCCGATGGCCTGCGCTGGGCGCAGCAGCAGGCCGCCGCCTTCCTTTCCTGCGGCGGCGCATTCGCACCGGATTGGCACACGCGTCTGCACGGCATCGGCGATGCCTTCGCCGCACGCCGGCTCAGCCCGGGCGGCAGTGCAGACCTGCTGGCCTGCGCATGGTTTCTGCTGCAGCAGGAGGGCGCATGAGCCTGGCCCTGCTCTGCCCCGGACAAGGTGCACAGCATCCGGCGATGTTCGACCGCGTGCGCGATGTTGCCGCCGCGCGCCCCGTGCTGGAGGCGGCCAGCGCCGTGCTGGGCCACGACGTGATCGCTGCCGCAGCACGCGACAACCGCTTTGACAATGCGCAGGCCCAGCCGCTGCTGTGTGCGGCAATCCTGGCGCACTGGCAGGGCCTGCGTGACGCCCTGCCCGCTCCGCTGCTGGTGGCCGGTTACAGCATCGGCGAGCTGGCCGCGCATTCGATCGCTGGCAGTTTTGATGCAGGCACCTGCCTGGCCCTGGCAGTACAGCGTGCACGGCTGATGGACGCTGCAAGCCCGGCCGATGCGGGCATGCAGGCGGTGCTGGGGCTGGATCGCCGTGCGCTGCAGCCGTTGTGCGATGCCCGGGGTGCGCACGTGGCCATCGCCAACGGCCACGACCATTTCATCGTGGGCGGCAGGCTGCCCGCGCTGCATGCGCTGGCTACCGCAGCGCTTGCGCAGGGCGCCGAAGTAAAGCCCCTGCCGGTGCATGTGCCGGCGCACACGCCGCTGTTGTCGGCGGCCGTTGCATCGTTTGCCGATGCGCTGCGGGCGGCCGCGCTGCAACCGCCCCGCCTGCCGCTGCTGGCCGGCATCGACGCCCGCCCGGTACGCGATACCGCTGCTGTGGTGCACACCCTGTCAGCGCAGCTGGCGCAGACCATCGAGTGGGCGCAGGTGATGCGCCAGGCCTTCGAGCGCGGCGCGCGGGTGTTCCTGCAGTTGGGTCCGGGCAACGCACTGGCGCGCATGGTTGCACCGGCCTATCCGTGCTGCGAAGTCCGTGCGGTGGAAGAGTTCCAGAGCCTGGAAGGGGCGGCGGCGTGGGTCCGCAGCGCGCTGCAGCGGCAGCAGTAACGGGTTTGAGCAGTACGTAACGCGCAGTACGTAACAGGCCATACCCGTGGATGGCGGGCTTCCATCCGTGCAGTACGCGAATCAGGTGTCTGGGAGGGCGCATGAGTCCACAAATTGCAACGATCATCGGTCTGGTGATCATGTTCATCGTCGCCACCGCCATGCCGATCAACATGGGCGCGGTTGCCTTCGCGCTGGCCTTCATCATCGGCGGCCTGTGGGTCGACATGGGCGGCAAGGAGGTCCTTGCCGGGTTCCCGGGTGACCTGTTCCTGACCCTGGTCGGCATCACCTACCTGTTCGCCATTGCGCAGAAGAACGGCACCATCGACCTGCTGGTGCATTGGGCGGTGAAAGCGGTGCGCGGCCATATCGTGGCCATTCCGTGGGTGATGTTCATCATCACCGCCGTGCTTACCGCCTTTGGTGCGCTCGGCCCGGCAGCGGTAGCGATCATCGGCCCGGTCGCGTTGCGCTTTGCCAAGCAGTACAACATCAACCCGCTGATGATGGGCCTGCTGGTGATCCACGGTGCGCAGGCGGGTGGTTTTTCGCCGATCAGCGTGTACGGCAGCATCACCAACGGCGTGGTGCAGAAGGCCGGCCTGGAAGTGACCGAGATGGCGGTGTTCCTCACCAGCCTCGGTTTCAACTTCATGATGGCCACGATCTGCTTCTTCGCCTTCGGCGGCATCGCGCTGCTGCGGCGTGGTTCGATCACCGCTGCAGGTGCGGTGGGTGGCGGCGAGCTGGCAATGGCCGGTGGTCCGCTGGCGTCGTCGCGGCAGTTCGCCATCGAAGGCCACGGCGCACTGGTCGCCGCTGGCGGCGGCACGTTGTCCAACGATCCGGCCGCGCTGGATGCAGTGGGCCTGACCCGCGAGCGACTGTTCACCTTCATCGGTCTGCTCGGCCTGGGCGTGGCGGCGTTGATCTACAACCTCAACGTCGGCCTGGTGTCGATCACCGTGGCAGTGGTGCTGGCGCTGCTGTCGCCGCAGAGCCAGAAGGGCGCGGTGGATGGCATCAGCTGGTCCACAGTGCTGCTGATCTGCGGAGTGGTCACCTACATCGGCGTGCTGGAACACGCTGGTGCGGTGGACTTCATCGGCCACGGTGTTTCCAGCATCGGCATTCCGCTGCTGGGCGCGCTGCTGGTCTGCTACGTGGGCGGCATCGTCTCTGCGTTTGCCTCGTCGGCGGCGGTACTGGGCGCCACGATTCCGCTGGCGGTGCCGTTCCTGATGCAGGGGCACCTGAGTGCGGCGGGTGTGATCTGCGCGCTGGCGGTGTCTTCCACCATCGTCGATGTCAGCCCGTTCTCGACCAACGGCGCGCTGGTGGTGGCCTCGGCCGCGAAGGAAGAGCGTGAAACGCTGTTCCGCCGCTTCCTGATCTACAGCGGCCTGGTGGTGGCATTTGGCCCGCTGCTGGCCTGGCTGGTGTTCGTGGTGCCGGGCTGGATGTAACCACCCAACGGTAGTGCCGGCCGCTGGCCGGCCCTACCTGGCGGTACACTTCCTCCATGGCCATTGCTCCCGCCCCGCGTTCACCGAAAAAGCGTGCCCCTCTGTACGAAGAGGTGGCCGAACACGTGCGCGAGCGGATCTACGACTATCGCCTGCCGCCGGGCGAGTGGATCGACGAGCCCGCGCTGTGCGAGGAACTGGCCATCAGCCGCACGCCTTTGCGCGAAGCGCTGAAACTGCTGGCCGCCGAGGGCCTGGTGCAGATCGACGCCGGCCGTGGCAGCCGCGTCACCCGCCTTACCCTGGAAGACCTCAACCAGCTGTTCCCGGTGATGGCGATGCTGGAAGGCCGCTGCGCCCATGAAGCGGTCAAGCACATCGACGATGCCGGTGTGCAACTGCTGGAAGATCTGCATGCGGCAATGGAAGCGGCCGCTGCCAGCGGCAACATTGCCGAGTACTACCGCAACAACTATCTGATCCACGAGACGGTGCAGCACTACGCCGGCAACCCCTGGCTGATCCGCATCACCCACGACCTGCACCGCATCCTGAAGATGCACCGTGGCCGCCAGTTGCTGACACCGGGGCGCACCGCGCAATCGCTGGCCGAACACCAGGAACTGATGGACTGCTTCCGTCGCCGCGATGCGGCCGGCGCCGAGCGCACCATGGAGCGGCACCTGCTGAGCCAGGGCCAGGCATTGGCTGCTTACGTGGCCGGTGGCGGGTTGTTGAACGTGCCGGCGCCGTTGCCGACCGCGGGCGGCGGCTGAGTTCATGGGGTTGCCGGCCAGCGGCCGGCACTACCGGGGCATGACCTGGCACACAACCCGGAACGCCACCTCAATCGCTGCCGCAGCTTCCACCGTCACCACCACCGCCATCGCTGCTGCAGTCCGCGCTGCTGAAGCTGTGGCTATGACTGTTGTGGCTGTCGCCAGAGGAGGCGCCTGCGGAATCGTAGGCACCGACCGCGCTTCCGTCGGCTCGCCCCGTTGATCCGTCTGCAGTGGCCATCGCCATGCACACGATCGCCCCTACCAGCGGCAGCAGCCAGACCACCAGCAGCTGACCGGCACGGCTGCCACCGCCCAGGTCGTCGCGGCGCAGCACCACGAACGAGGCCACCAGATTCAGCCCCAGCACCAGGGCGATCAATACGAGGGTCACCACCAGCATGGCGCAGCTCCTTGAGCGAGTGGGCATACCTACCGCGACTGATCCATTGGTTGCAGCGCGGGCTTTTCATCGAATTTCAGTTCGAAGAAATATTCTGCAGGGCTAGGGAGAACTGTTGACCAGAAACCATCTTGCGCCAGCCGGATATCCTCCGGTTCGCTTGGCAAGTCAAGATGTCCGATATAGCAGCTGATAGCTTCTGACCTGCCTCTTGTGCACCTTTCCACCTCTAGCTACTTCGACCCATCACGCAGACTTCTGACAATCCTATTCCAGTAGCGCACCGCCTCAAAATGCTGCTCTCTCGTCAACCAAATTTTATT
This sequence comes from Stenotrophomonas sp. ATs4, assembly GCF_051861585.1. Taxonomy (NCBI): domain Bacteria; kingdom Pseudomonadati; phylum Pseudomonadota; class Gammaproteobacteria; order Lysobacterales; family Lysobacteraceae; genus Stenotrophomonas; species Stenotrophomonas sp. ATs4. The sequence goes on from NZ_JBLYPK010000013.1 coordinate 80,661, forward strand.
CTCAGGGCTGACCGGATCACCGCCGACGATAGCGGGTTTAAGCTCGAACAGCTCCATGCCTTTAGGGCGTAAGTGCTTACCCAGGTCAATCACTCTGCTCTGCCAATTGAGCAAATAAACCGGGAAGGTCGGCTGCTACCAAGATGGCATATTGACGTTCCATTCCTATAAACGGAATCTTAACCACCGGAATCGTCGCATCCCATATGTCAAATCCATACGCTTCCCCTCCGCCGTTGGAGCCGAACAAAAATACACCGGGCGCATCTGTCTCGACCTCATATTCACGATTGAAATCAACCAGCTCTTCTGCTTTCCAGAAAATGGTGTAGTTATCGCCAATGAATCCTTCGCCGCCGTCGTGAATCTTAAGGAATTCAATGTAGCTCTCAGGGAGTGCCGCTCCCAATTCTTTTGACAGGCCATCAATAGTCGAAAGTTGAGCTGGACCATTGAGTTGCCCTTCTGTTAGTTGATATTTCATAGCTATTTTCCTAAATCTCTCTGCAATTGCTTCCACCAAGGAGTTACCTGCTGCCGATGAGCCAGGTGCGCTCTTCAAATACGGAACTGCTGCCGTTCTCTGCATAGTAGGTGTCGGCAATGCAAAGTGGCACTGGCTCGTCATCAATGAAGATGGTTCGGAGTCTGCCAGGACAGCCCTCAAACGGTTCCGGTCGATACCCTGCCTTGAAGGCGATGATATGCCCCACCGGCGCCCCAGTTCGCCCTGCCTGTCATGAAGATGGGACAATGTAGGGCGCGCCGGCCTGCCCCCAGGGGCCGCCGGCCCCCCTGCATCACACGGAAGAAGAAGAACAACAACATGTTGAAAGTCATTTTTGATACCGATCCGGGCGTCGACGACGCGCTGGCTCTGCTGTACCTGCACAAGCACCCGCAGATCGACCTGATCGGCGTCACCACCACCTTCGGCAACGCCTCGGTGGAATCGACCACCCACAACGCGCTGTACCTGAAGCAGGCCTGGGGCTTCACCGCGCCGGTCGCGCGCGGTGCCGAAGGCCCGCTGCAGCCCGACGCCACCCCGGAAACCTGGCCGGTGCACATCCACGGGCACAACGGCCTGGGCAACCACCCGGTGCCGGAAACCCTGGACGTGGCGGTGGACCCGCGCACGGCCGCGCAGCTGATCATCGACCTGGTCCGCGCCCATCCGGGCGAAGTGACCCTGGTCGCGGTCGGCCGCATGACCAATCTGGCCCTGGCCCTGCAGCAGGCACCGGACATCGCCGGCCTGGTGCGCGGCGTGGTACTGATGGGCGGCGCCTTCCACGTCAACGGCAACATCACCCCGGCCGCCGAGGCCAACATCTGGGGTGACGCCGAAGCGGCCGACATCGTGTTCACCGCGCAGTGGCCGGTCACCGCCATCGGCCTGGACGTGACCACCCGCGTGGAAATGAACCGTGATGGCCTGGACAAGCTTGCTGCGATCGGTGGTGCCGATGCCGAGCTGGTGCGTGCGCTGTCGCAGGATTACGTGGACTTCTACCTGCAGGCCGGCCACAAGGGCATGGTCGTGCACGACTGCTGCGCCTGCATCGCGCTGACCCGCCCGGAGCTGTTCCAGTTCGAGCGCGCCAGCGTGCGCGTGGCCACCGACGGCGTCGCCCGCGGCATGACCATTCCGAAGCCGGAAGGCATGGGCTTCGGCCCCAGCGTGTGGGATGGCCACGTACTGCAGTCGATTGCCATTGGCGTCGATGCGGCCGCGGTACTGGCCGACATCGAGCAGACCCTGAAGGTCTGACCGGTTAGCGCTTGGCCCTGCCCGGGACCGTCTCGGGCAGGGTCCACAACACCGGCAGCACCAGTACCGCCACCAGCGCGATCATCGCGCCCGGCGCCGCCGCCCAGCCGCTGCGTTCCACCCACCATTGCGCCAGCCAGGGTGTTGCACCGCCAAAGAATGCAGTGGCCATGGTCACACCCAGTGCCAGCCCGCTTACGCGGCCTTCGCCGGGAAATTGCTCGGCGGTGGCCGGCGCCGCCACCGCGCTCACTCCACCGGCTACGCACGCCAGCAGCACCGCGGCCAGTGCGATGCCCACCGCCGTCGCCTGCGCCATCCACGCAAACAGGGACAGCGGCAACAGCGCTGCCAGCACGGTCAGACCCAACAGCATCGGCCGACGCCCGAAGCGGTCGGACAACGCCCCACACAGCGGCGTGATCGCGATCACCGCCACCGCTGCAATCGTCGACAACCACAGTGCGTCCCCCTCGTCGTGGCCCCGTGCATGCAGGAATGCGGGTACATAGGTGATGCCCACGTAGTAGGTGATCGAGCCCAGCGCCGAGATCGCGAACGTGCGCGCCACCGCCAGCGGATGGTTGCGCAGGACATGGCGAAGCGGCGTGGCCGGAATGCTGCCCTCGCGTCGCTGACGCTCGAACTCCGGCGACTCGTGCATGCCCGAGCGTGCAATCAGGATCACCAGTGCGAGCGCGGCACCGAAGAAGAACGGAATACGCCAGCCCCAGCTGTCCAGCTGCGCGATGGGCAGCAGCGCAACCGTCAGTGCGGAGATCGCCACCGCCAGCAGCGCGCCCACCTCACTGGCCGCCGAGGCCAGTGAGGTCACCAGGCCACGCCGCCGCGCTGGCGCGCTTTCCAGCAGGTACGCCACCACGCCGGTGTATTCACCGCCCACCGAGAACGCCATCACGCAGCGCAGTATCAGCAGCAGCACGCCCGCCGTGGTGCCTGCCATGGCCGCGGTCGGCAGCAGCGCAGTGGCCAGCATTGCCGCTGCCATCAACGCCATCGAGGCCAGCAGCATCCAGCGTCGGCCCAGGCGATCGCCCAGGTGACCAAAGCACAGTGCGCCCAGTGGACGCATCAGATAGGACACCGCAAACCCGGCAAGGGTGACCAGCATCGCCTCTTTGCCGCCGCCGAAGAACACCCGCGACAGCACCGTGGCGAAGTACAGGTACAGGGTGAAGTCGTACCACTCCACTACCGTGGACAGGCCCGCCACCCACATCGAGCGCTGCCGCGCCGCGGTCATTGCGTGCTTTCCTTCATCGCCGCAGGGTGTCATGCCGCCAGTGACGATGCAGTAGATCCACGCCATGCGTGGATGCCCCGGAGGGGAAGCAGTAGATCCACGCCATGCGTGGATGTCCCCCTGGGCAAACGGGGTCAGAGCCCTTTGCCGCTGGCAAAGGGATCCGACCCCACTCTGTCACGGCGCGCGACGCAGCGTGATCAACGTGATCTCCGACGGCACCCCGATGCGCGCCGGGAAACCGGCCCAGAGGCCAGCCCCGTTGCTTACGTACAGCGTCATCCCATCCACGTCGTAGCGGCCGGACACAAAACCGCCATTGGCTCGCTTCACCAGCTGGGCCATGCCGATGATCTGCCCGCCGTGGGTATGCCCGGACAACTGCAGCTTCACCCCACGCGCGGCTGCGTCGCGCGCATTGCGCGGGCGATGATCCAGCAGGATCACCGGCGCAGCGGCATCGGCGCCCTTCAGTGCCGCCTCCAGATCCGGCAGCGGCAGGCCATAACGCGCCGCCACCGGGTCGGTCACCCCAGCGATGGTCAGCGCCGCATCGCCGCGCCGCACCTGCATGTGGCTGTTCTCCAGCACCTGCATGTGCAGCGCGCGGAACGCCTGCATCCACTCCTGATACTGCGCGTAGTACTCGTGGTTGCCGGTGATGGCAATGACACCGTCCGGTGCATGCAGGTCAGCCAACGGGCGCGCGTCCTCGCGACGCGCCTCGACGCTGCCGTCGATCAGATCGCCGGTGATCACGATCAGGTCCGGCGTCAGTGCGTTGCTCTCGTCCACTACCTTGCGCACCCAGTCGCCGGTCAGCAGGCGGCTGGCATGGATGTCGGTCAGCTGCAGCACGCGATAGCCGTCGAACGCAGCCGGCAATCCGGCGATGCTCACCTCGATCTGCCGGGGCTTGGGTACCGCCATGCCCTGGCTGACGCCATAGCCACTGACCAACAGGGCGAGCATGCCGGCCGCCGGTCGCAGAGTCCGCGTGCGCAATGCGGCTACCGCGCGTGGCCAGCGCAGCAGGCGGGAAGCGAGCAGGCTCACGTCCAGCGCCAGCATCAGCAACGCGAGCAGCAACACCGCCGTGGAGCCGGTGGCCAGCGTGGCGATGGCCAGCTTCGGTATCTCCGGCGAGGCCATCGTGCCCCAGAACATGGCGACGATGCGCAGCTGCACGGCCACGCCCACCAGCAGCAGCGACAGCACGACCTTCATCCAGATGGGCATGCGCAGTGGCCAGAACAGGCGCCAGGCCACATACAGGCCCATCAACAAGCCGATCGTACTCAGCACTGCAACCATCCGGGAAAGAAAGCGGGCCCGCCATGGTGACGGTTGCGGGAGGTGTTGTGTAGAGCCGAGCCTGCGCTCGGCTTCTCAAAATGCAGCCGAGCATGGGCTCGGCTCTACAACGAGGCGTTGGTCAAGCCGTTCCGTCGATGCGTTCCACGCGCAGGCGGGCGATACGACGCTTCTCCATCGCCAGTACGGTGATGCGTACATCCGCAATTTCCACCGCATCACCAATGTCCGGCAGGCGCCCCAGACGCTCCAGTACCAACCCGGAGATGGTCATGTAGTCGGCACTGCGCGGCAGCGATACACCGGCCAGGCGCTGCAGATCGTCCAGGGTCAACGCGCCATCGGCCTCCCAGCAACTTTCGCCCTGCGCGACCACGCCATAGCGTTCGTCCTGGGTGTCGACCAGGTCACCGGCAATGGCCGCCAGCAGATCGTTGGCGGTCACCAGGCCTTCCACGCTGCCGTACTCGTCCACCGCCACCGCCAGCGGCACCGGGTGCTGGCGGATCAGTTCCAGCGCCTGCAGCGCACTGGCGCTGGACAGCACGTACTGCGGCTCGCGCAGATTGCCTTCCAGCTGCAGCGGCTTGCCCTGCAGCAGATCGGCCAGCAGATCGCGGCTCTGTACCACGCCGCGCAGGCTGTCCAGATCGCCGTCGCCCACCAGCAGCCGGGTGTGCGGTGACGCCACCAGGCGTGCCACCACATCCTCCTCGCCGCGCGCCAAGTCGATCCACTGCACGTCTGCGCGCACGGTCATCACACTCGACACCGGTCGATCGGCCAGGCCCAGCACACTGCGGATCATCTCGTGCTCGGCCGGCTGCAGGCGTTCTTCAGCGTCTACGTGTTCGTCGGCGTTTTCGTCATCATGGCCGTTGGCCGGACGCGCGCCGAGCATCCGCAGCACCGCGTCAGCGGTGCGCTGGCGGAACGGCTGGCGACGCTCATTGCGCTCGCGATTGAAGCGCACCCACTGGTTGAACGCCTCGACCAGGATCGAGAAGGCAATGGCCGCGTACAGGTAGCCCTTCGGAATCTTGTAGCCCAGGCCCTCGGCCACCAGGCTGAAACCGATCATCAGCAGGAAGCCCAGGCACAGCACCACCACCGTGGGATGCTTGTTGACGAAGCGGGTCAACGGCTTGCTGGCCACCAGCATCAGCGCCATCGCAATGGTCACTGCGGCGTACATCACGCCGAGGTTGTCGACCATGCCGACCGCGGTGATCACCGAGTCCAGCGAGAACACCGCATCAAGCACCACGATCTGTGCCACCACCATCGCGAAGCTGGCGTAGACCTTCTTGCCATCCTCGTGATGCTCGCGGCCTTCCAGACGCTCGTGCAGTTCCATCGTGCCCTTGAACAGCAGGAACAGGCCACCGCCCAGCAGGATCAGGTCACGCCCGGAGAAGCTGTGGTCGAACAAGGTGACCAAGGGTTCGGTCAGTTTCATGATCCAGGCCAGCGCGGCCAGCAGCACCAGCCGCATCAGCAGGGCCAGTGCCAGGCCGATCACCCGCGCGCGGTCACGCTGGTGCGGCGGCAGTTTGTCGGCAAGGATCGCGATGAACACCAGGTTGTCGATGCCGAGAACGATCTCCAGCACGACCAGGGTTGCAAGGCCCATCCATATCGAGGGGTCAGCCAACCATTCCATTTCAGGTCCGTTTCGTCAGTAGGTAAGGGAAAAGGGAAACCACTCAGTCAGCGTCCTGCGCCTGCATCGGGTCATGCCCGAGCAGGTCGCCGGGCGTGCACTGCAGCTCACGGCAGATCGCATCCAGCGTGGAAAAGCGGATGGCGCGCGCCTTGCCGGTCTTCAGGATGGACAGGTTGGCCAGGGTGATGTCGATGCGCCCGGCCAGCTCGGACAGTGTCATGCCCCGCTCCTGCAGCATGCGGTCCAGGGTAATGACGATCGCCATCAGTGCAGGCTCATCAGATCAGACCATCCAGGTCATCACGCATCGCCGCACCCACCGCGAACACGCGTGCCAGCACGAACAGCATCAGCACCGCGACCAGGCCAGTGATCGACATGCCGCCGCCAACCTCCATCCAGGTGAAGTCCGGCCCCATCCACGCCGCGTAGGCACCGATCAGGATCGACAGCAGTTCCATCGCCAGCATCAACCACGCCATGCGCTGCAGGCGCTGCGCATTGGCGTGGGTGAACGGGCGCTCGCGCGCCGCCGATTGCAGCAACCGCAGCAGGTGGCGCAGGAACACCAGGCACAGCACCAGCAGCGCGACAATCGCACCCAGGCCCAGGCAGAAATGCAGGAACAGGTCGTTGCCATGCGCGGCCGCGGCATTGGCGTCGTGGACGCTGTCGAGCAGCCAGCGGCGGTCGTGGGCGACCAGCGGTACCGCCAGCAGTGCGGCCAGGATGCCCAGCCAGCACATCGCCCGCACGGCCTGTACGGCGGCCTGGGCCAGGGTGAACAAGCCTCGCGCGGGTCTGGCGCGGGCGGGACGAGCGGTCAAGCGGCCTCCGGCATTGGGGTGGCCTCGCCGCCCCGGGGTGGATTTATCGATAAACGATATACCACATGCCGTGTGAAAGGCTGAATCGCGAGCGTGGCCCCAGTCAGGACCCAGGCACGCCCTGCTCCAGCATCGCCTCGCCCGGGGTTGCCGATGCCATCGCCTGCACCCCGGCTTCGGCGGCCTGCCGCGTGACCAGACGGAAACGCACCTGCAGCCTGCCCTGCCCCGGCATGGCCCAGCCGTACTGGATGGCCACCTGATCGGCCGACAGTGGCCCGCGCCCTGGCAGCGACCGCACCTGCAACGGCTTCGGTGCGGCCTGCACCAACCGTGCGAATCCCTTCTGCACCAATGCCGCGTCGGCTTTCTCCGCATACACCGTGCAGGTGCCATCGTCGGCCCAGCTCACTGCATAGCGGCCACTGGCCAACGGCACCATCCAGGCCACACCCGGCTGCCCCTGCAACAGCGTGGCCGCTTCGGCAGGCTGCAACGGCGACAGTCCATTGGATTCCATCAGCGACTGCAGCCGCGCCGGGGCACCGATGTGCTGCATGCAGGCGGTATCGAACAGTTCGCTGAAGGGGTCCTGTGCAGTGACTTTGGCCTTGGGCGCGCGCGCAGGCTGTGCCACTGCCAGGGTAGGCAGCAGGGCCAGGGCCAGCCAGAACGCAGGGCGCATCGGAACTCCAGGGACGGGAAGCAGCAGGGAGGATGGCAAAGGGCATGCAGGCCATGCAACTGGCCGATGCTTGACAGCCGGAGGCGGCGGGAGGACTATTAATTAACGAATTAGTTAATTAGATCGCCATGGACCGTATCTTCGAAGCCCTCGCCTCCACCGCCCGCCGGCAGATCCTGGCCTACCTCAGCGCCGGTGAGCTCAGTGCGGGCGAACTGGCCGAGCGCTTCGATTTCAGCAAGCCAGCATTGTCCAGCCATCTGCGCATCCTCGAGGAAGCCGGGTTGATCGAACGCGAGAAGCGCGGCCAGTTCGTGTACTTCCGGCAGGTGCCCGACCGCCTGGCCAATACGCTGTTCTCCTGGGCCGCTGAAGTCTGCCCGGTCGGCGGCCCGCTCAAGCGCGAAGCGCGTGCCCGCCGCAAGTCCCCTGCCCGCTGAGCATCCCTGCCAAGGAGCGCGACCATGCCTGGCTCGACCCGTGACCGCCGTTCGTTTCCAGCTGTCCAGCTTCCCGCCCGGGAAGGAGCCAGTCCGACCGAAGTCACGTTGATCGCGCAATTGGGCATCGGCGCTGGTGATGCGCTGATCGGCGACGCCAGCCAGCGCCAACGCCACCACCCGGCCTTCATCGATGCGCTGGATGAACCCTCCGCGCGGCTGGGCGGCATGCATCTGCAACAGGACGACCCATCCTCGCTGTACAGCTTCTCTGTCGGAGCCGGTGGCCATCCGTTCCATCGCCATGCCGGCCCCCGCATGTTCACCGCCATTGCCGGCAGCGCCGGCGCCGAGCTGCGCTTCGCCAGCGCTTCCGACGCACAGCTGGCGAGCGACCCTGGCGTCTTCGCACGCACGCTGCGGCGTATCCGTATACCGCCGGACTGCCTGTTCACCGTGCGCTTCGGTGGCGGGACGTGGCACCAGTTCGCATCGAACCATCGCGCACACCCCGCGCTGTTCGCGTTGTCGTGCCACAGCAATGAACTGGCCGGTGCGATGAGCGAGCACACCCGTGCGCAGGTACGGTGCAATGCCGCCGACATTCCCAGCCTGACCGATGTGCTGCCGGAAGCATGTTGGCCGACGGCCGCCGCACTGGCGGCCACGCCGCTGGTACAGCTGTCACTGCAGGCGGCGCCCCCCAGCCTGCGCGCTCGACTGTGCGCGCGCACCCGTGCAATGTTCGGCCCGCTGCGGCGGATCGCATTGCAGCCGCTGCGCGGATTCGTCGAACGCGCTACGCCGGCCTATCCCATCCAATCGCAGATGCCACCCAGCGACGGCCTGCTGGCCACCGCGCTGCCGCTCAGCCACTACCACGACCTGACGACGCTGCAGCTGGACCGCAGCCACGTACTCCACCGTTCTGCGTCGGCACTGCTGGCCGACGTACTGGAAGGCTTCCTGCGCAATCCACCCACCGGCGTGGGCCGTTTGATGGCGCTGCGCAACCGTCTGGTTGCGCCATTGCGACTACGCACCTCACCGCTGGGTTGCCCGATTTCGTCGCTGCTGTCCAATGACCGCAGCCGGCTGTTCGCCGCCCGCTACCCGGTGCTGGATTCGCGCGTCGATGCAGATGACCACTGCGCGGAAGTCCTGCTCGGTGCCGACGATCGCCATCTGCGCTTCCGCAGCAGCGTGCGCGTGCAGCTGCATGCCGAAGGCCGTATCGAGATCAGCCTCGGTTCGCGCGTGCAGACCCACAATGCGTTCGGTCGCGTCTACATGGCGCTGATCGACAGCACCCATCGCCGCTACGTCGCACCGGCACTATTGCGGCGTGCGGTCGAGCATGCACTGGCGCCGGAGCTGGCCGACATGGATGCGTGGGTAACACAGCCGGCGCAACGGTGATACCGGCCAACGGCCGGCACTACCCCACGCTGTAGCGGTACACCAGATCGTCCGCATCGCTGCGCACGGCCTGCGCATCGAGCACGCCGCCCAGCCGCCGTGCAACGGCCTGCGACGCCACATTGTCCGGCGCCATGTAGCTGACCAGTGTCGGCAGCTGCGCCACCACGAAGGCCCAGTCGCGCAGCGCGCCGGCCGCCTCGGTGGCAAACCCCTGCCCCTCATGGCCGTCATACAGCAACCAGCCCAGCTCCTTTTCCGGGAACAACGGACCGTGGTTGATACCGACCTGGCCGATGCAGGCACCGCTGTCGCCGCGCTCGATCATCAGCGCACCGTGACCAAACAACTGCCAGCTGGCCAGGTCATGGCAGAACTGTCCCCACGCGGCAACCTCGCCGAACGGACCGCCCATGCCGCCCGCGCGCGACGATGCCAGGAACGCCGCGTAGACCTCGAAGTCTTCGAGTCGTTGCGGACGCAGGCGCAAGCGCTCGGTGTAAAGCGTGGGAATCTCAAGCATGCCGCCGCAACCTCAATACACCGCCACGTGGCCGCAGCCACGGCGCTGGGGCTGCCCTTCCATCGTCACCTGCACGCTGGCCAGCGTGTCCACGCCTTCGGCATTGCGGCACGACTCATGCTTGATCTCGACGATGGCCGGCTGCTTGTCCAGCTCACCGTTGAGCACGATCAGCGAACTGGGTGCATCGGCCGGCTGGCCGAGGTAGCGCAGCACGCCCTTGTGGGTGCGGCCATCGGCACTGAGGCTGGCGTCGTGATTGCCTTTGCCCGTGGAGGCGATCTCGATGCTCCACCCCGCGCCACCGCCGGTAAAGGCCGGCACCGGACTCAGGTCGGCAGCGATGGAGGGATGGCGAGGCGCGTCGGCGCTCGTCTGGGACGCGGTCGAAGCACAGCCGGCCAACAACCCGGCCAGCAGTGCCGTGGCAACAACGGGACGAACGATCATGGAAGGCTCCTGCAACGATCGGAGGGCCAGTCTAGGCAGGACCACGTGCGCCGGCGATGAATGCCACGATCAGCGGGCGCCACGACCGCCCCCCGCCACTCGTACCCGATCACGCCCCTGTGCCTTGGCCCGGTACATCGCCGCATCGGCGGCACGCAGCAGGCTGCGCCAACCCAGCGCGTCGGTGCCGCCCTCGGCCACGCCGAAACTGGCGGTCACCCGCAGTACGGTGCCAGCGGCCAGCACGATGTCCAACCGCTGCAGGGCCAGTCGCAACGACTCGGCCAGCTGGCGGCCACCGGCCAGATCACCGTCGGCCAGCAGCACCAGGAACTCCTCGCCACCATAACGGGCGATGCTGTCGCTGCGGCGCAGGTGCTGCTGCAGCAACTGCGCGACCTGCACCAGCACTTCGTCGCCGGCTTCATGGCCATGGCCATCGTTGATCGCCTTGAAGCGATCCACGTCCAGCAGGATCACCACTGCGCTTGCGTCGCCCCCGGCGTGTCTCTGCTGCACCACCTCGTCCAGCGCGCGCCGGTTCAACAATCCGGTCAGTTCGTCGGTGCCAGCGAGCTGGCGCAGCTCGCTGGTCAACGCCGATCGCTCGCGTGACTTCTCGCGCAGCACTTCGATGGCATCGAACAGGCGCTGCATCTCGGCCAGCGGATGGGTGACGTGCTGCTCCGGTCCCGGCGCATCCGAGGCGATCTGGATCACCTGATTCTGCGCCTGCAGCAGTGGACGCAGGATCTGCAGATGGGCAATACGCAGCGCCACGCCCAGCACCACCAGCGTGCCCAGTGCGGTGGCCACCAGCACCGCCAGTCGTGTTGCTTCGCGATTTCGGGCATCTTCAAACCGCGCGATGGACACGCTCAGATAGCCATCCCGCAACGCCTCAAGCGACTGCAGGGTCGGCACGTAGCGCGTGGTGAATTCGGCCGCAGTCCACGGCGGTGGTACGCCACGGCGGCCATCCTCGATCAGCTGCTCGATCATCGGCAGCGATTCACCGAAGAACTGCCGACGCGCCATGTCCCAGTGCCATGACAATTCCGGGTCACTGCGGAACACCGACTCATGGCTTCCCGCCAACCGCCACAGCTCCAGCAGGCGGCCCTCGGTCTGCAGCGCCGCGCGTACCTGCTCCTCGCGCCAGGCACCGGGAACGGCCACGGGTGCCATGACGTTCGAGGCGAGGCGGCCGCCATGCTCACGCAGGTCGATCAGCACCTGGCCCTGCATCGCAGGAATCGCTGCTTCACGGTCGGCGCTGACCAGCAGGTTGATCTGCGCCGAGGTCAGCAGGTGCAGGCGATCGACCACTGCGAACATGCTGTTGATTGCACGCTCCACCTCTTCCACGCGGCGTGCGTCATGGGGTTGCGCCACGACCTGGTCCACCGCGGCACGCGCTGATTGCAGGCGACGTTGCGCGTCGACCAGCAGGCCATGCGCGTCGACCACGCCCGGGTCGGCCCTGAAGACCGTATCCAGCTGCGCAAGCGCGGTATCCACGCGCCTGCGCGCGACGGCCAGGTGCGCGGCCAGCCGCGCCTGTTCAACTTCATCGACCGGATCGGCGCCGAGCAGGCTGTTGGCAGGACCGCGTTCGGCCGACGCCAGATTGGCGAGGTCGAAGGTCTGCCGCAGCTGTCGCAGGCTGGCCAGATTGTCCTCGGCAGCGGTGTAACGCAGCGTGCCCTGCACCAGGGCGATGGCCATCAACGGCAGCGTACAGACCACGAACAGCCCAGCCAGGATCCAGACCCAGGTCCGCAACCTGATGGGCGATGCCTTGCCGGCCATGCAAATTTCCCCTGACGTGCGGATCACTGTACCGGCCGGTTCCGGCAGCGCCAAGCCAGCAACGTGCGAACCGCAGGCACCGGTGTACCGCAGGCGCCGCGAACACGAGGGCCAGGGCGCCCGGGCTACGCGACCGGTTCTGAAGCGTCACTTTCCGCCCTGCTAGATCCAGCGCTGATCGACCAGTTCGCGCTTCACATAGGCGTAGAACACCGGCGCGGCCACCAGGCCCGGCAGGCCGAAGGCGGCTTCCATTACCAGCATCGCCAGCAGCAGCTCCCAGGCACGGGCCTGGATCTCGCCGCCAACGATGCGCGCGTTGAGGAAATACTCCAGCTTGTGGATCACGATCAGGTACAGCAGCGCCGCCACCGCCACATAGAACGAGACCGACAGCGCGACGATGCTGATGATGGTGTTGGAGATGATGTTGCCCACCACCGGCAGCAGGCCGGCGATGAAGGTGATCAGCACCAGGGTCTTGGACAGCGGCAGGTGCACGCCGAACAACGGCAGGACGCCCAGCAGGAAGATGGCGGTGAACACAGTATTGAGCAGCGAGATCTTCACCTGCGCGAACACCACCTGGCGGAACGCGGTGGCCAGGCGGCTGGTGCGGCCGATCAGCTCCTGCGCCAGCGGCCCCATCTTCGGCAGCGGCAGTTCGTCATACAGCGCGATCATCGCGCCCAGCACCATACCGATCAGTACGCGCACGCCCACCTGTACCACCGAAGTACCGGCGACGCCGAGCTGGCGCTGATGTTCGGCGGCCCAGTCGTTCAGTGCCGTGCGCAGCGCCGGCATGTCTTCGGGAATATAGGGCTGCAACAGCGCCGGTACCTGATGCCGCGAAGAATTGAGAATGTCCATCAGCCTGGCCAGCAGCGCGTCCGGGCCACCGGTTTCATTGCGGAAGAACGAAGCCACGCCGATCCCGGCCAGTACCAGTGCACTGATGATGACTGCCGACAGGACGATCACCGCGATCGCCCGCGCCCGTCCCGGCGGCAGCTTGCCTTCCACGGTGGAGGCCAGCAGGTGGGTCAGCTGGAACACCAGCAGGCCCGACAGCAGGGTCACCACCAGGCCCAGCTTCAACGCCAGCCACATGCCCAGCAGCATCATCAGCCAGGCCGCGATCCTCGGGACAGGGGGCTTGGGCTGGGCAACGAGCGCGTCTTGCATCAGGGCAGGTCCGGACGGGGTGGCCCATGGTAGAGGATTGCCGTGGTGATGCCGCGTGCAGGATGAATGGCCGTTACGCCGCGATTGCAGAGGCAGCCGGCCCGCATCGGGCCGCCCCCCCTCGGCTCAGGCTCGATCCAGGGCCAGGTAACGACCGGTACGCACGATCGCCTCGCGCTCGCTGAAGCTGGCCAGTGCATTGGCGATGCGTCCGCTGTCCCCCGTCGCGGCGATCTCCTGCAACGTGCGCTGCATGGCACGGATCGCGGCCCGCTGCAGGTCCGAGGGAATGATCACCAGCCGGTAGTCGAGTTCGGCCAGCCGTTGGACCGGCACCAGCGGCGTTCTGCCACTGTGGAACATGTTGATCAGCTTGGGCCCCGGCACGTGCAGCGAGATCGCCTCGATCTGCGCCAGGGTTTCCGGTGCCTCGACGAAGATCATGTCCGCACCCGCGTCCACATAGGCCTGTGCACGTTCGATGGCCGCGTCCAGGCCCTCGCAGGCGATGGCGTCGGTGCGCGCGATGATCATCAGCTCCGGATCGTTCCGTGACTGGCAGGCCACCCTGATCTTCGTGCACATCTCGCGTGCATCGATCAGCGTCTTGTCATCCAGGTGACCACAGCGCTTGGGGAAGGCCTGGTCCTCGATATGCAGCGCGGCAACCCCCGCCTTTTCGAACGCGCGCACCGTACGCTCCACATTGGCGGTGCCGCCAAAGCCGGTGTCGGCGTCGGCGATCACCGGCAGGTCGCAGGCATCGACGATCCGCTCGACCTGCGCCAGCACTTCGGTGATCCCGAGCAGTCCAATGTCTGGCACGCCGGCCGAACGCGCGATGGCGCCGCCACTGGCATACACCGCTTCGAACCCGGCCAGTTCCACCAGCCGCGCCGACAACCCGTCGAATGCGCCGGGTGCAATCACGCTGCCCTGCTGCAGCAGCGCACGCAACCGATGTGTCTTCTTCATATGATCTCCCTTCCAGGTGGACATCTGCGGTGGGATACCGATGATGTTGCCGCCACCGGCGACCGTCCAATACCGTGTTCGTACAGCATCAGAACGTCTGAGGTTTCAATGGAACTGCGCCACCTGCGCTACTTCGTCATGACCGCCCAGCTGCAGAGTTTCACCAAGGCTGCAGAGGCCCTGCACATTGCCCAGCCGCCGCTGGGGCAGCAGATCCGTGCGCTGGAGGAAGAGATCGGTACGCCGCTGTTCCATCGCCAGGGACGCGGCATTGTGCTCAGCGATGCCGGGCGGGTGTTCTGGGCGGCGGCAGTGGAGATCCTCGCCCGCGTCGACCAGGCCAAGGAACAGGCGCTGAGCGCTGCACGCGGTGAAGTCGGCACGCTGACCCTGGGACTGACCGAATCAGCCTCATACAACGAAGCGGTGACCGCGCTGCTGCGCAGGTTCCGGCAAGCGTATCCGGCTGTGCAGCTGCAACTGGTCGAAGATGGCAGTGAATCCCTGATCCGGCGCCTGGACAACGGCGAAGTGGACGCGGTGATCGTCCGTCCACCGTACTCGCATCCTGGGGAGTTGGTGATCCAGCAGCTCAGTGCCGAAGCACTGGTGGCCGTGCTGCCAGCCGAACACCCCCTGGCCGGCCGGGCCAGCATCGCACTGACCGAGCTGCGCGATGAGCGCTTCATCCTGTTCTCGCGGAAATCCGGCTATGGCCTGAGCGCCGATGTCGTCGCCGCCTGCCGCAGCCACGGCTTCACACCCACCATCCAGCAGGAAGCACCGCAGGTGGCCTCGGCCATCAATCTGGCTGCAGCGGGCCTGGGCATCGCCATCGTGCCTGCCTCGATGCAGACCCTGCATCGGCCGGGGCTGGCCTTCGTTGCCCTGCAACTGGGCATGCCGATCACCGCCCTGCAGCTGGCCGTGCGCTGCCAGCCTCCCGCACTGGCAGCGGCGCTCCTTCACTGTGCATCCGGCAGCACCGAAGTGCGCTCTTGATTATTTGACCGAGGCAAGTAATTATCTGCCTCAGTCAATTATTTCTCACTACCATGACAACGGGCACGCTTTCCGAACGCGCCGATGCGGTGCGACGCTTCAACCGCTTCTACACCCGGCAGATCGGCGTACTGCAGGAATCGCTGCTGCGCAGTGGCCTGTCCCTCACCGAAGTCCGCATCCTGTATGAACTGGCCCACCACGCACCGTTGTCGCCGTCTGACCTGTGCCGCGAGCTGGGCCTGGATGCCGGTTATGTGAGCCGGGTAGTGGCCAGGTTCGAGCGGCAGGGCTATCTCATCAAGGGCCGCTCGGCCGAGGATGCGCGCGTGGTCGTTCTGACCCTGGCGCCGCTTGGGCACAGCGTGTTCGCGCCACTGGAAGAGACCTCTCGGCAGGAAATGGTCGAACTGCTGGCAACGTTGCCCGAAATGGCGCAGCTGAAGCTGCTTTCGGCCATGGGCCAGATCGAAAGCGTGCTGGGCCACAAACCGCCCTCCTACCTGCTGCGGGATCCGCGGCCGGGAGACATGGGACTGGTGGTCTCGCGGCAGGCCGCACTGTACGCCCGCGAATTCGGTTGGAATGCGGAGTATGAAGCGC
Organism: Stenotrophomonas sp. ATs4; assembly: GCF_051861585.1. Classification (NCBI taxonomy): domain Bacteria; kingdom Pseudomonadati; phylum Pseudomonadota; class Gammaproteobacteria; order Lysobacterales; family Lysobacteraceae; genus Stenotrophomonas; species Stenotrophomonas sp. ATs4. Next base: position 96,603 of record NZ_JBLYPK010000013.1, read on the forward strand.
TGGTGTCGGAGATCGTTGCCCGGTACCTGCGCGAGCTGGATCCAGCGCGCGAACGCTGCTGGATCGCCGAAAAGGACGGCGACATGGTGGGCTCGGTCTTCGTGGTCAGGCAGGACGACACGACCGCCAAGCTGCGCCTGCTCTATGTGGACGCCACTGCGCGTGGCATGGGCATCGGTGCCCGGCTGGTCGAGGAGTGCATCGCATTCGCAGCGTCCGTCGGCTACACGCGGATCACGCTCTGGACCAACAGCGTACTGGCCGATGCCCGGCGGCTTTACGAGCGCGCGGGCTTCCAGCTGGTACAGGAAGAACCTCACCACAGCTTTGGCCATGATCTGCTGGGCCAGGTCTGGGAACGGATGCTCTGATACCCACCTCATGCGCATGGCCTGCGATGCCGTGCATCAATCTGCCCAGCTCGCCGTGTTCTTGCCGTGGCGCTTGGCGTGATAGAGGGCCTTGTCGGCCGTGGCCAGCCAGTCTTCCACGGTCCCCTGGCCCGGCGTCGCTGCGATACCGATACTGACACTGACCTCTACGCCCGGTGCTACCTGCCTTGCCGCTTCAAGCAGATGCAGCCGGATTCGCTCGGCCACCTGCATCGCGTCACGCGTCGTGCAGTCACGCAGCAGCACCACGAATTCGTCACCTCCCAACCGTGCCGGTATGTCGCCCGGGCGCGCGAATTCACGCAGGGTGGCCGCGATCTGCCGCAACACCTCATCCCCCGCCCGATGCCCATGCGAATCGTTGATGCGCTTGAAGTCGTCGACGTCGAGCATCAGCAGGCAGGCGAAACCGCCCTGACCCTGCGCCTTGTCCAGCACCTGCTGCGCGCGAAGGATCAGAAAGCCGCGGTTGGCCAGCTCAACCAGCGGATCCATCCGGCTCAGCCGTTGCAACTGGCGGTTCTGTGATTTGACCCGGCGCGCCAGCTGCCAGCTGAGGATGCTGAGGCCAATGCCATAGACGAACAGGAACGGCACGCTGAGCACGATCGTGCGCTGCGAGGAAACCGGTTGATACGGGAATCCGAGCACCCACCAGATGGACATGAAACCCACCACCAGTGCCAGCGTCGCCCGTACTGCCAGACGTACCCCGCCGGCGGCGATCTTGTCGGCGACCAGCAGCGCGGCGAACAACGCACTGGGCACCACGCTCAACCCCATGAAGGCGATCCAGCCGCCGCCGAAGAAGGAATCGACCACCATGCAACGGAACTGGACCACCGCGGGTTGCCGCGAGCGATGGATCAGCAGCAGCGCGAGCGCCGGCCAGACCAGTGCATTGAACAACAGCAGGGCCCACGCCAGCGGGCCATCCTGGCGTTCAAGAATGATCGAAGCGATGGGAATCGCCCCCAACCCATTGCCAACGAAGCGCATCCAGCCGATGCGCCGTGCCGCGCCGATGCCCTCGACTGCGACTTCCGTCGCGTCAATCAAGAACGGCATGGCCGGCCTCCTTGAGCGATCGCACGTTCCCCCCTGGCAGCCTGGCGGGCTGCCTGTGGCGAGTCTGACAGCTTCGCGTCAATTCCGGATCAAGGGCTCCAGCCTGCAATGGCGCCGGCCGGCGGCGGCAAGCCCACCGCACTGCCGTCAGCCGCGCTTTGGCACAGCCGTCGAGGCCCGCAGCATCAGGCTGAAATCCAGCGTCTGCTGAAGCGGCACATCGACCTGTTCGATGATGGCCAGCAGCAGGTTGACCGCACGCTCGCCAATCTCGCGCATGGGCTGCCTGATGGTGGTCAGCGGCGGCGTGAGGTAGCGCGACGACGCCAGATCGTCGAAGCCGACGATGGACAGATCATCCGGTACGCGGATGCCCAGTTCCCGGCAGGCCGACAAGGCACCCAGCGCCATCTGGTCACTGAAGCAGAAGATCGCGGTGGGCGCGGTGGCCGAGGCCAACAGCGCCTGCGCGGCCGCATGACCGGATTGCAGGGAAAAGTCCCCCGGCACGATGCTCAGGTGGCGCAGGCGGCCGCGCGCCCTGCCGGCAGCCCGGACCCCTTCCATGCGTTGCTGGTGCAGCGGATTGTCCGGCGGCCCGCCCACCACGGCAATGCGCTCGTGTCCCAGTCCATACAGATGGTCCATCACCGCGCGCGCGGCAGCCGCGTTGTCGATGTGGACACTGGGGATGCCCAGCGCGGGATCGAATTCGCAGCCATTGACCACCGGCGCAGCAGCACCCCGCTGCTGCACGATGTCGCGCGCCGTCGGCGGCAGCCGATGCCCCAGCACGATCAGGCCGTCGGCCTCGTTGCGCCGGAGCATCTGCGCGTAGCGCTCCTCGCGCTCGGGCAGGTTCTGGGTATCGCCGAGCAGGACGGCGTAGCCGACGGCCTGTGCAGCGTCCTCCGCACCCTGCAGGATCTGTGCAAAGAAGGGATTGGCGATGTCCGGAACGGTGACCAGGATCTTGCCGCTGCGCTGGGTCTTGAGCGTGCGGGCTACCGTGTTGGGAACATAGCCCAGCGCGGCGGCGGCCTGCTCGATACGCGCGCGGGTGGCTGGCAGGACTTTGTCCGGTCGCGAAAGCGCCCGCGACACCGTGCCTGCGGAGACGCCGACGCGCTTTGCGATGTCGTAGATGGTGGCGATGGCGTTAGTTCTCCTGCCCGCTGTGCAGTGCACAACAGGTCCTGCGTGAGCCCCTGCTAGGATAATGCAATCGATTGCATCGAGGGCGAATCACGTTGAAGACGCTCAAGGGTCCAGCGCTGTTCCTGGCGCAGTTCATCGGCGACACAGCTCCTTTTGATCGGCTGGACACGCTGGCCGGGTGGGCCGCGGGTCTGGGCTATTCTGGCGTACAAGTGCCGACCAGCGCGCCCCACCTGTTCGATCTGGCCGAGGCCGCGCGCAGCCAGGCGTACTGCGACGACATTGCCGGCATGCTGGCCGGCCATGGCCTGCAGATCACCGAGCTATCCACCCATCTGCAGGGGCAGCTGGTCGCCGTCCATCCCGCCTATGACAGTCTGTTCGACGGATTCGCACCCGCGGACAAGCGCGGCGACCCGGCCGCCCGCCAGGCCTGGGCAGTGGAGCAGCTTCTGTTGGCCGCCAAAGCGAGCCAGCACCTGGGGCTGACCGCGCACGCTACCTTCTCCGGCGCGCTGGCCTGGCCCTACTTCTATCCCTGGCCACAACGACCGCCGGGTCTTGTGGAAGAAGCCTTCGCCGAACTCGGCCGCCGCTGGCGCCCCATCCTGGATGCGTTCGACGCGTGCGGTGTGGACCTGTGCTTCGAGATCCATCCGGGTGAGGACCTGCACGACGGCGCGACCTTCGAGCGCTTCCTCGATGTAGTGGATCACCATCCCCGCGCGAAGATCCTGTACGACCCCAGCCACCTGTTGCTGCAGCAGATGGACTACCTCGGTTTCATCGACCGCTACCACGCGCGCATCGGCGTCTTCCACGTGAAGGATGCGGAGTACCACGCGAGCGCCAGCAGCGGCGTGTACGGCGGCTACCAGGACTGGATCGATCGTCCGGGGCGGTTCCGTTCACCCGGTGATGGCCAGATCGACTTCAAGGCGATTTTCTCGAAGTTCGCCCAGTACGACTTCCCCGGGTGGGCGGTGCTGGAATGGGAGTGCTGCCTGAAGCACCCGGAGGATGGCGCACGCGAGGGGGCCGCCTTCATCCGCGACCACATCATCCGCGTGACCGAACGCGCCTTCGACGACTTTGCCGACAGCGGCACCGACGCCGCTTCATTGCACCGCATGCTGGGAATCTGAGCCGATACCGCCCCGGGAGGGCAAGCCATGACGCACGCCATGTCGCGCTTGGGCGCGATGATGTTTCTGCAGTTCTTCATCTGGGGGGCGTGGTTCGTCACCCTGGGTACCTATCTGGTGCAGGGCCCGCTGCAGGCCAGCGCGAGCCAGGTGGCGACAGCCTTCCTCAGCCAGTCCGTCGGTGCCATCGTCGCCCCCTTCCTGGTCGGCCTGATCGCCGATCGCTACTTCGCGGCACAGCGCATCCTTGCCGTATTGCACCTGGCCGGCGCGGTACTTCTGTGGCTGGCCTCCACTGCAACGGACTTCGGTAGTTTCTCCGCCTATGTCATGGGCTACATGCTGCTGTTCATGCCCACGCTGGCACTGGCCAACAGCGTGGCGATGCGCCACATGCAGTCGCCCGAGAAACAGTTCCCACTGGTGCGGGTGGCGGGCAGCATCGGCTGGATCGTGGCGGGCGTGCTGATCGGTTGGCTGGGCTGGGAACAAGCACATCGGCTCGCGCTCACCTTCCAGATGGCGGCAGTGGCATCGCTGGTGCTGGGCCTGTATGCGTTCACCCTGCCGCATACGCCGCCCCTGGCGCAGCAGCGCGACGCCGGGCTCGGCCAGATCCTGGGGCTGGATTCACTGCGGCTGCTGAAGTCGCGCGCCTATCTGGTGTTCTTCCTGGCTTCCATCGCCATCTGCATCCCGCTGTCGTTCTACTACAACTTCACCAATCCGTATCTCAACGACCTGGGCGTGCGCGGTGCCGCCGGCCTGCAGTCGCTGGGCCAGGTTTCCGAAGTGCTGCTGATGCTGGCCATGCCGTTCCTGTTCGTGCGGCTGGGGGTGAAGACGATGCTGGCAGTCGGCATGGCCGCGTGGGTGGTGCGCTACGTCATGTTCGCTTTTGGTGATGCGGGCAGCGGCTTCTCCCTGCTGGTGATCGGCATCGTGCTGCACGGCATCTGCTACGACTTCTTCTTCGTCACCGGCCAGATCTACACCGATGCACATGCCGGCCCCGCCGCGCGCAGCAGCGCGCAGGGGTTCATCACCCTGGCCACCTATGGCGTAGGCATGTTGATCGGCACCTTCCTGTCCGGCGCGGTGGTGGAGCACTTCACCACCGAGGCCGGCCCCGACTGGCAGCAGATCTGGTTGTTCCCCGCCGGCGTTGCACTGGTGGTGCTGATCGCCTTCCTGCTGTTGTTCCGCGACCGGCCGGTGGCCGCCGTCGCGCCCTCCACACCCTGAGGACCTGAGCCGATGCCCACGCTTGGAATCGCCATCATCGGCGCCGGCATGATCGGCGCCGTGCATCGTCGTGCGGCACTGCTGGCCGGTGCCGAAATCCGTGGCGTGGCCGCCTCGTCTCCGCAGCGCGCGCATGAGGCCGCGCAGTCCTGGAATGTCCCACGCGCCTACCGGGACATCGACGAGGTGATCGCCGATCCGCAGGTGCAGGTGGTGCACGTCTGCACGCCCAACCACCTGCACCGTGCCATGGCGCAGGCCGCGCTGGAAGCCGGCAAGCATGTGATCTGCGAGAAACCGCTGGCGACGACGCTGGACGATGCGCAGGCACTGGCGGCGTTGGCGGCATCGACCGGATTGATTACCACGGTGCCCTTCGTTTACCGCTACCACCCGGTGGTCCGCGAGGCCCGTGCACGCATCGCGCAGGGCGACCTGGGGCCGTTGCACCTGATCCACGGCAGCTACCTGCAGGACTGGCTGCTGGACCCGGCCAGCAACAACTGGCGCGTAGACCCGGCGCTGGGCGGCGTATCACGCGTGTTCGCCGACATCGGTTCGCACTGGTGTGACCTGGTGGAATGGGTCAGCGGCGAGCGCTTCACCGAAGTCAGCGCGGCGTTCGCCACCGTGATCGCTGAGCGCGGCGCCGTCAGTGCGCAGAGCTTCAGTACGCCAACCACAGCCAGTGCGATGCAGGCGGTCGCGAGCGAAGACGTTGCCGCGGCGATGTTCAGGACCGGCGCCGGCACACTGGCGTCACTGACGGTCAGCCAGGTCTCGGCCGGACGCCACAACCGCCTCTGGTTCGAGATCGATGGCGCCAAGGCCAGTGTGGCCTTCAACCAGGAGGATGCCGAACGACTCTGGATCGGACATCCCGACCAGCGCGAGGAAATCTTCGTTCGAGGCCCCGCTGCCGGCAGTGCCGATCAACGCCGCCTTTCCGTGCTGCCGGCCGGACACGCACAGGGCTACGCCCAGTGTTTCGAAGCATTTGTCGCCGACACCTATCGCGCCATTGAAAGCGAGCGGCCGCAGGGCCTACCCACCTTCGAAGACGGCCTGCGCTCGGCGCAGATCGTCGATCGTGTCATTGCATCGGCCAGGTCACACGCCTGGACCCCCATCGGTTGAATCCCGGGAGGATCTGTTGATGAAAACCCCTGCTCGCAGAACCACAACGCTCGCCTTGCTGCTCCTTGCTACCCTGCCCGCCTTTGCACGTGATGCCGCCGGTCCGCAGAAGCCCATCGCCGTGCAGATGTACACACTGCGCGACGCTGGCCCACTCGACCAGCAGCTGAAGATCGTCCACGACGCGGGTGTGCGCGCGGTGGAGACGGTCGGCACGCAGAACGCCAGCGCTGCGGAGCTCAAGCAGCTGCTGGACAGGTATTCGATCAAGGCGGTTTCGTCGCACGTGCCGCTGGCCGAGCTGCGCGACAACCTGGACGGCGTGGTGGCGTTCAACCGGTCAATCGGCAACACCACCCTGGTCGTGCCTTACCTGGATGCAAAGGATCGGCCGACAGACGCCGCGGGCTGGACCGCACTGGGCCAGGAGCTGGGCAGGATCGCGAAACAGGTACGAGCCAAGGGCATGCGCCTGGCCTATCACAACCACGACTTCGAGCTGGTCGACTTCGATGGCAGGACCGGGCTGGAGCTGCTGTTCGCAGCGGCCGGGCCCGACCTGCAGACCGAGCTGGACCTGGCCTGGGTCGCGCGCGCCGGCCTGGACCCGGTGGTGATGCTGGGAAAACTCCGCGGCCGCCTGTTCGCGGTGCACGCCAAGGACAATGCGCCCAAGGGCCAGGCCCAGGACGAAGGCGGATTCGCCGCCGTGGGCCAGGGCGTGCTGGACTGGAACGCGATCCTGCCCGCCGCTGCAGCCGCCAACGTGCAGTGGTACATCGTCGAACACGACCAGCCACGCGATCCGGCCAAGGTCATCCGGACCGGCGCGGACTATCTGCGTCAACACCTGACCGTCAGCCTGCCGGCCAGCGCACAGCGCTAGCGCGCGAAGGAGCCCTGCTTGGACACTCGCTTGAAACTGAGCTTCACCCTGGCCCTGGTTCTGTGCGGCACGGCGCTGGCGACCACGGCCTGGTGCAAGGATGACCCCGCCGCCGGTGCGAAGCTCTACACCGCGAACTGCACGGCTTGCCATGGTGCGGATCGCGCGGGCATGCCGGGCGCGTTCCCTGCGCTCACCGACGTCAGCAAGCGCCTGGACGCCGCGCAGATCAAGGACAAGATCAGGAAGGGCGGCGGTTTGATGCCGCCCTTCCCGCAGCTGTCGCAACAGGAAATCGATGACATCGCCAGCTATCTGGCGAAGTAAGCGGCCGGCGACCACGCCGGCCGTGTGCCGTTACAGCTCGCGCACCCAGATGTTGCGGTAGCTGACCTTGGAGTCATGCTCCTGTAGATAGAGCGGCGCGCACGCATGGGGCGCGTACGAAGGCGCACCGATGTACTCGGTCCTGCCTGCCAGCACGGTATCGTCCTGTACCAGCACACCGTTGTGCAGCACAGTAATGCGCGCGGGTGACGCCAGCCCGCCGCCCTGCGAGAAGCGTGGGGCCTTCCAGAGGATGTCGTAGGCCTGCCACTGCCCCGGTGCGCGCGAGACGTTCACCAACGGCATCGCCTGCTTGTAGATGGAACCCGCCTGGCCATTGGCATAGGTCGGGTTGTTGTAGCTGTCGAGCACCTGCAGTTCATACAGTTCCTGCAGGAAGATGCCGCTGTTGCCCCGGTTCTGGCCGTCGAAGCCTTTGGTGTCGGTGGGTGTGCGCCACTCGACATGCAGCTGGACATCGCAGAACCGCTGTCGGGTGCGGATGCCCTTGCTGCCCTGAACGACGGTCATCGCGCCATCGGCAACCGTCCAGGGCACACGCCCGCCCTGCTCCGCCTCCCACGCGGAGACATCCTTGCCATCGAACAGCACGATGGCGTCGGACGGCGCCTTGCCCGCTGGCGTTGCCACGACTGCAGGCACCGGCGTCCACACCTCGGTCTTCTTCGGATCGCGTGCAGCGTCGACACTGTCCTGCGCGAATGCAGGCACTGCGGCCAGCAGGCCGGTGGCAATCAACAGTGAGCGGATCATCAGGGTGTCGTCCATCAGCTGGTCCCCCACGCCGGCGTACCGGGGACATAGGCCAAGTCGCCGTCGTAGCGACCCGGCACGGCGACGTACTGCAGCACCCCTGTTGCGCCGACCTTGGAGGTGAAGAAGCCGAAGATGGCCAACTGCTTGATCATCGTGAAGTAATGCGGCATCGCCTCGCCCTCTTCTGGTGTGCCGGTCTCGGTCACGTCGGCATGGCGTGCCTTGGCTTCGGCGTCCAGCGTGCGCAGCAAGCCGGTGCGGGCTTCCGGCGTGAGCGACACGAAGCGGCCGCCGGCGCGCTTGTCGATGTCGGCCAGGCCGGCGCGGAACGTCGCCTGCTGCCGGGCGGTGTAGCAGTCGCTGACGAACGTCGCCATGAACAGGCCGGCGCCAGCATCCTTCGCGCCAGGTGTCCGGGTCCGCGGCAGGATGGTCTCGGCGATCTCGTCCAGCGTGCCGACATCGGCATCGGAGAAATGGATCTTCGTGGCGCCCGCCGGTGCCTGCCCGTGCACAAGCGCAGGCAGGCCGACCATGGCCGCGCCAGTGGCGGCGACGATCATCTTCAACAGTTCGCGGCGATCCATCAGAGGTTCCCCGCTTTCAGTTCGCGTACCGCGTGGTCGGCGGCACGGGCCGTCAATGCCATGTAGGTCAGCGAGGGATTTACGCAGGCGCTGGAGGTCATGCAGGCACCGTCGGTGACGTACACGTTGGGCGCATCCCAGACCTGGTTGTGCTGGTTCAATACCGAGCTCTTCCGGTCACGTCCCATGCGCGCGGTCCCCATCTCGTGGATGCCCTTGCCCGGGGCGTAGTCGTTGTCGTGCATCTTCACGTCCTTGACGCCGGCCGCCTCCAGCATCTCAGCGGCATCGGCGGCCATGTCCTTGCGCATCGCCAGTTCGTTGGCACGCATGGCAACGTCCATCGCCAGCACCGGCAGGCCCCACTTGTCCTTGCGGTCGTGGTCCAGGCGGATCGTATTGTCGTGGTGCGGCAGCATTTCACCGAACCCGGTCATGCCGATGCGCCAGTCACCCGGCACGGTCAGCGCCTCCTTCAGATCGGCACCGATGTTCAGCTCGGCGATCTCGCGCGACCAGCCCGTGCGGCTGGCACCGCCCTGGTAGCCGAATCCGCGCAGGTAGCCGCGCTTGTCGGCGGCGACGTTGCGGAACCGTGGAATGTAGAAGCCGCACGGACGGCGGCCGAAGTAGTACTTGTCCTCGTAGCCCTCGACCCGACCGGAGGCACCCGCACCGAAATGGTGGTCCATCACGTTGTGCCCGAGCTCGCCCGACGAAGAGCCCAGCCCGCCGTCCCAGACATCGGTAGCCGAATTCATCAGCAGCCACGTCGAGTTGAACGACGACGCGTTGAGGAAGATCACCTTGGCTGTGTACTGGTAGGTCTGGCCGGTCTCGGCGTCGATGACCTCCACGCCACGCGCACGCTTGCGATCCTTGTCGTAGAGCACTTCCTTGACGATCGAGAACGGCCGCAAGGTCAGGTTGCCGGTTTTCATCGCCGCTGGCAGCGTCGCCGCCTGGGTCGAGAAGTAGGCACCGAAGGGACAGCCCAGGATGCACTTGTTGCGGTACTGGCAGTTGACGCGCCCCTGCTCGGGCATCGGCTTGGTGATGTTGGCGGTGCGCGAGTGGATCATATGGCGCGTTCCGCCGAAGGCCTTCTTGATACGCGCGGCCACATCCTTCTCGACGATGTTCAAGGGAATCGGCGGCAGGAACTCGCCGTCCGGCAGCACGTCCAGTCCTTCGCGCGTGCCGGCGATGCCGGCGAACTTTTCCACGTAGTCGTACCACGGCGCGATGTCGGCGTAGCGGATCGGCCAGTCAGCGGCGATCCCGTCCTTGAGGTTCGCCTCGAAATCCAGATCAGAGAAGCGATAGCTCTGCCGCCCCCACAGCAGCGAGCGGCCGCCGACGTGGTAGCCACGGAACCAGTCGAAGCGCTTGGTCTCGATATAGGGCGAGTCCTGTTCGTTGGCCCACATCCCTTCCAGATTCTCGGCCAGCCCATAGTCGCGCATCAGCACCGGGAAGTCGGCCTTCATCGCCTGCGTTGGCCGGTTCCGGTGCGGGAAGTCCCACGCCTCCTTCATCGCGTTGACGTAGTCCTTGACGTGCTCGATGTTGCGACCACGTTCCAGCATCAGGACCTTCAGGCCCTTCTCGGTCAGCTCCTTTGCTGCCCAACCGCCACTGATTCCCGAGCCAACAACAATGGCGTCGTAGTGATTATCTGCCATGGGTTTCTCACCTGGGTGGATATCGTTTCAGACGTCGCAGAGGCGGATCGCCTCGCGCAATGAGGCAACGGGATCGGGCGCTGCAGGCGTGAACTCCTGCGCCAGATACCCCTTGAAACCGATGTCGCGGATCGCGCGACAGATGGCCGGATAGTGGAGCTCCTGCTGGTCTCCGATCTCGTTCCGGCCGGGCACGCCTGCGGTGTGGTAGTGCTTGAAGCAGGCGTGATGCTTGCCGATGGTGGCGATGATGTCGCCCTCCATGATCTGCATGTGGTAGATGTCGTAGAGCAAGCCGAAATTATCTGAGCCCAGCCGCTGGCACAGCTCTACGCCCCACGCAGAGTGGTCGCACAGGTAGTCGCGATGATCGACCTTGGAGTTGAGCAATTCCATCACCAGCACCACGCCGCGTTTCTCGGCATGCCCGAGGATGCGCTTGAGCCCGGCTTCGGCGTTGGCCATGCCCTCTCTGGGGTCCATGCCGTTGCGGTTGCCGGAGAAGCAGATCAGGTTTCGATAACCGGCATCGGCGACCAGATCGATGTGCCGCGTGTAGCGCTCCACCAGTTGGTCGTGGAACTCGCGTCCGGCAAAACCCTTGGTGAGACCCAGTTCTGCGCCGTTGCACATCGAACTGTAGATGCCATGAGCCTTCAGCGTGGGCCAGTCTTCCGGGCCGACCAGGTCGATCGCGGCAAAGCCAATGTCTTTCACCGTCGCGCAGAGCTGGGCGACCGACAGCTGCGGGAAGGTCCAGCGCGCGACGGAGTGCTTCAGGTTGCCTTTGAGCGGCGCCGTGGCGGCGAATGCGGGCAACGTGCCCGCGATTGTCGCGGCCCCCAGGCCAATGCTGCCGGCAACTGCGAGGCGCAGCGCATCGCGCCGCGTGAGCCCCGTCGCCGGGGCCGGTCTGATCGAATGGATGGACATCCACCTGCCGGCCTCCCAACCGGTATCAAACGCAACGATTCACAGCAATGCAATCGATTGCACCATAGGGGAGGAAATTGTCTGTTTGCAAGTCGCGGTGCACGAAAAACTGATGCTGCGAGGCACAACGTCGATGACATCGCACAAAAAGAAAAGCCCCGCATCAGCGGGGCTTTCTTTTTGCTGCGAACGAGCGTCCGATCAGAACGGAATATCGTCGTCAGCGAAGTCGTCCATCGGCGGAGCCTGCTGCGGCTGCGGGCGCTGGTTGCCGCCCTGGTTGCCATAGCCACCGCTCTGGCCGCCACGCTGGCCACCACCGCCACCGCCACCGTACTCCTGGCGCGGAGCCTGCTGGCGCTGCGGGCGCTCGCCGCCGCCGTAGTTGCCACCACCACCACCACCGCCGCCGCCTTCACCACGGCCGCCCAGCATCTGCATTTCATCGGCGATGATATCGGTGGAGTACTTCTCCACGCCGTCCTGGCCGGTGTACTTGTCGTAACGCAGGCTGCCTTCGACGTAGACCGAGCTGCCCTTGCGCAGGTACTCGCCAGCGATTTCGCCGAGCTTGCCGAAGAACACCACACGGTGCCATTCGGTACGTTCCTGCTGGTTGCCATCCTTGTCCTTGCGGACGCTGGTGGTGGCCAGGCTGATGCGGGTGATCGCCATGCCGCCCTGGGTGTACTTCACGTCCGGGTCGTTGCCGAGATTGCCGACCAGGATGACTTTGTTGATGCCGCGCGCCATAGGTGTGTTCGTCCGTTGTACAGGGCAGGCCGCCAGTGATAGCACAGCCCCGGTCGGGGGTGCAGTACGCTGGGCCGCCCCTGTTGAAATTTGGGGGAATGCGAGAACGATGCATCTTAGCATTGCCGCCGCCGTCCGCCCGGTCAGAAGACCCCGGCCGCACCCGAGGATTGAACCGATTTCCTTGTCCGGCAATGACTTACCTTCGCCTCGGCAGACATCCGGAGGGGCATTCGCGTCTGCCCATGGCATCATGGCCCGAGCACCCTCCACCCTGCCCCCTTCCGCGTGCCCATGACGATCAAAGGCAAAGCCACCTCCCTGGACATCGCCCACCTGGCCGGGGTCTCCCAGCCGACCGTGTCGCGGGCCCTGCGTGGCAGCCCGATGGTCAACGCCGAGACCCGCGAGCGCATCCTGCGCATCGCCCGTGAGCTGAACTACAAGGTCGACAAGAACGCCTCCAGCCTGCGCCTGCGCAATGCCGGCACGCTGGCCCTGCTGTTCTTCGAGGACCCGACCAACGACGACTCGCTGATCAACCCGTTCTTCCATTCGATGCTCGGCTCGATCACCCGCGCCTGCGCCCTGCACGGGCAGGACCTGCTGGTCTCGTTCCAGCAGCTGTCCACCGACTGGCAGGCCGATTACGAGGACAGCAACAAGGCCGACGGCATCATCCTGCTCGGCTACGGCGACTACCACGAATCACGCGATCGCCTGCAGCGGTTGGTCGAACAGGGCACGCACTTCGTGCGCTGGGGCGCCGCCCTGCCCGGCCAGCCCGGCGTCTCGATCGGCAGCGACAACTTCCAGGGCGGGCACGACATCACCACCCACCTGCTGCAGCAGGGTTGCCGCCGCATCGCCTTCCTCGGCCATGCCTCCAGCCACTACCCCGAATTCCAGGAGCGCTACCGTGGCCATGTCGCGGCCCTGCAGGAACACGGCCTGGCCGCCGATCCGGCGCTGCAGCACGATGCGATCACCACCGAGGCCTCCGGCCAGGAGGCCTGCCAGGCGCTGCTGGCGCGCGGCGAGCCGATTGATGCGATCTGTGCCGCCAGCGACCTGATCGCCATTGGCGCCATGCGTGCCCTGCGCGAAGCCGGCCTGCGCGTGCCACAGGACGTGGCGGTGACCGGCTTCGACGACATCCCGCTGGCGGCGTCGGTATCCCCGGCGCTGACCACGGTGCAGCAGGACACCAAGCAGGCCGGGCAGCTGCTGGTGGAGCGCCTGCTGGCGTTGATCGGCCGGCAGCCGGTGGACAGCCAGAGCATCCCGGTGAAACTGGTGGTGCGGGAATCGTCGCTGCGCACGTAGCCTTCCGTAGTACCGAGCCATGCTCGGCGGAATGCATGAGACGCAACGCCATCCGCAGCCGAGCATGGGCTCGGCTCTACAGGACCTACGCCACTACGCGCCGCCCGGCATCGCGGTGCGGACCGCTGCACTGAACTCATCCAGCAGAAACGGCTTGGCGATCATCGCCATGCCCGTATCAAGGAAGGACGAGCGCTCCTGCGCCTTCTCCGCGTAGCCGGTCATGAACAGGATCGGGAGTGCCGGCCGCGACTGGCGCGCGATTTCCGCCAGCTGGCGACCGTTGAGCCCCGGCAGCCCGACATCGGTCACCAGCAGGTCGATGGTCGCAGCTGAGGCCAGAATCGGGATGGCCGCGTCGGCATCGCCAACCACCTGGGCGTGGTACCCCAGATCTTCAAGAACGACCGTAACCAGCATCCGCACCTGCTCGTCGTCCTCCACCACCAGGATCGACTGCCCCGCACCACGCCGGATCGCCTGCGCGGGTGCGGCCTCCTGCGATACCTCAGCCTCCTGTGCCAAGGGAATGAACAACAACACCGCAGTGCCTTCACCCACGTTCGATTCAATGGCGATATGGCCGCCGGACTGCTGCATGAAACCGTAGACCATCGACATGCCCAGGCCCGTGCCCTTGCCGATGGGTTTGGTGGTGAAGAACGGCTCGAACGCGCGCTCGACCACCTCCGGTGCCATGCCGGCGCCGGTGTCGGCCACCGTCACCATCGCGTAGTCGCCAACCGGTACCGCGCGATACTGCCCCTCACCGACGCTCACCTGCGCCGTGCGCAGGGTGAGTTCACCGCCGTGGGGCATCGCGTCACGCGCATTGATCGCCAGGTTCAGGATCGCACTTTCGAACTGGTTGGCGTCCAGCGTGGCATGCAGCGGCACCGGGCAGGTCTCGGTACGCAGGCGCACCGTTTCCCCGATCGTGCTGTGCAGCAGCTGCTGTACCGATACCATCAGCGTGTTTATCTCCACCGGCCGTGCGTCCAGCGACTGCCTGCGCGAGAACGCGAGCAGGCGCTGGGTCAATGCAGCGGCACGCTGTGCGGAAGTGGTGGCGGTATCCAGGAAACGCTCCAGATCGTCCACCCGCCCCATGTCCAGGCGCAGGCGCACGATGTCCAGCGCCGACAGTATCCCGGTGAGCATGTTGTTGAAGTCGTGGGCGATGCCACCTGTCAGCTGGCCGATCGCCTCCATCTTCTGCGATTGCCGCAATGCCGCCTCACTGGCTTCGCGCGCAGCCATCTGCGCTTCCAGCTCCCGCGTGCGCTCGGCCACCATCGCCTCCAGCGCATGGGCGTGCTGCTGGCTGCTGGCCAGTGCCAGCTTGGCTGTGGTGATGTCGGTGACGAAAACATGGAATCCGTCGACCCTGCCCTCGGTATCGGTACGTGGCGAGTAGCGCACTTCGCAGTCGCGCCGGCCCCGTTGCGGATGTGGCCAGGTGATCTCGAAGACCGCCGCTTGCCCCTCCAGAGCGCGCTCCATCGCCGTTCTGCGCTGCTGCCATACAGATTTGCCGATCACCTCACGAACATGCCTCCCGATCACTTCGCCGGCGGCGAGATCGAACCAGGTCTCATAGGCCCGGTTGGCAAAACGGAAGCACATCGAACGGTCGATGAAGGCGATCAGGACCGGCATCGCATCGGCGATCACGCGCAGCTCGGCCTCACTGCGGGTCAGCGCGGCACGGCCGTCTGCCAACGCCGTCATCTGGTCACGAACAAGAAACTGTTTGTCGCGAGCCCGCAGTGCACCCTGGACGGCACTGATCAGCGACATGCTGCCAAGCGGCCTGTCCATCTCAACGACGTTGATCGAAACAGGCAACAATGCCTCGCGGGTGGAACGGCGGTGCGATCGCGCCGAGCGCAGCAGGATGAACGGGATATCCGACCAGGCCGGCTGCTGCTGCAATGCCGGAAGCATGCCGTCCGCACCACGCACCAATGCTTCCTGGGTCACCACCACCAGCCCGGTGCGATCATCCAGATGCTCGGCCAGCTCCTCCAGGTTGCCTGCGATGCGCGTTGCCAGCCCTGCCCCTTCCAGTACCGCAGCAATGCTGTCGGCATCGCGTCCAAAGGGAGCCACGATGCGGACAACCGTGAAGCCCTCGCCGCTATCGAGCATCGGACTGGCCCAGCAGCGCCGCGCTGTCACCTACGAATTCGGGCGTTCCGGTAAGGATGCCCTGGAAGTCTGCCAACGGCGCACTGACGGTGATGCCCCGCCCGTCGATCTTCAGTTCACGGATGGTGTCTTCGTGCGCACCGCCGCGGTTCTTGATCACCGAAATCGCCTTGCGGATGCGCCCCTTGGCCTCGAAGAAGCGGAACAGCACGACCGCATCAGCGATGTAGGAAACGTTGAGGCTGCCGGTGGACATGGTGCCGACCAGGCCGTGTTGCGGATTGATCAGGAACGTCGCTACACCCTTCTGGTTGAGATAGGACAGCATTTCGTGGAGCTGCAGCATCAACTGCTTTTCCTGCGGCATGGCGGTCACGTAACCATTCAGGCTGTCGATCACCAATACGCTGCAGTTGCGCTCCTCCACCGCCTTGCGCAGGTTCCAGGAGAACTCGCCCGGCGATACCTCGGCCGGATCCATCTGCAGGATCTCCAGCAGGCCCGATTGAAGATGTTTCTCCAGGTCGATATCCAGTGCGGCGGCACGCTCCAGCAAGGTGCCGATGCGCTCATCGAATTCGAAGATGCAGCTGCGCTCGCCACGTTCGCAGGCCGCCCACACGTACTGCAGTGCCACGTTGGTTTTGCCGCTGCCGGCCGGGCCGGTCAGCAGGGTAGAGGTACCGCGCAGCGGCCCCCCGCCCAGCAAGCGATCGATCTCATCCACGCCACTGCTGACCGGCGAGCCCACGAAGCGGCCATGGTGTTCCGAGGCGATCAGGCGCGGGAAGATCTGCAGGCCGCCGCGACGGATCACCATGTCGTGGTAGCCAGCGATGAAATCGACACCGCGCAGCTTCTGCACCTGCATGCGACGGCGTGCAGGACCGAAATCCAGGGTCAGGCGCTCCAGCGACACTACGCCGTGGCACAGACTGTGCAGCTGGCCATCGCGCTCATCGCCGGTGGAGGTCAGGTCATCGACCAGGATGACCGTGGCGCTCTTGGGTGCGAAGAACTGCTTGAGTGCGAGGATCTGACGACGATAGCGCAATGAATCCTGCGCCAGCAGGCGAAGCTCCGACAGCGAATCGAACACCACCCGGGTCGGCCCGATACTGTCCACCTTGGACATGATCAGGTTGACCGTCTCATCCAGTTCCATTTCCCACGAGTGCAGCACCGATTGCAGGCGGCCATTGCCCATTGCGCCCTCGGCCGAGCCAAGCTCGAACAGGTGCAGGCCCTCCAATGACCAGCCATGGGCGGCAGCGACTTCGCGCAGCTCCTCGGCGGTTTCGGAAAGAGTGATATACAGGCAGCGCTCGCCACGCTGCAGGCCTTCCAGCAGGAACTGCAGCGACAACGTGGTCTTGCCGGAGCCGGGCGGACCCTCCAGCAGATACAGGCGTGCCTGCGGCAGCCCGCCGCCCAGGATGGTGTCCAGTCCCTCTACTCCGGTTACGGTCCGCATGTGCGCCTGCATGGCAATGACGAAAGAGGGTCCGAGCCTAGCGGTGGCGCTGTGGAGGCATTGTGTGATCCCGAGCACCGATACCAACGCATTCAGGAATGCTTCACGGCGTGGCCACGGCGGGGAGACTGGCCAAAGACACCGTGACCAACGGCGCATGACGTAGCCCCCGTTCAGCGCGATAAACGGCAGATCACTACAGGGAAAGGTGTACGTCGCATGCTGAAGATCGACTCGCTGTCCAAGACGTACGCCAACGGCGTGCATGCCCTCAACAACGTTACCCTGGACATCCCGCGCGGCATGTTCGGCCTGCTCGGTCCGAACGGTGCCGGCAAATCCTCGCTGATGCGCACGCTGTCCACCCTGCAGGAGGCCGACAGCGGCACCGCCACCCTCAGCATTCCGGGCGAGGCACCGATCGACGTGCTGCGCGACAAGGACGCGGTGCGCCGCCGGTTGGGCTACCTTCCGCAGGATTTCGGCGTGTACCCGAAAGTCAGCGCGCTGGACCTGCTGGAACATTTCGCGGTGCTCAAGGGCCTGACCCAGCGCGCACAGCGCCGCGAGGTGGTCGATGGGCTGCTGCAGCAGGTGAACCTGTGGGACGCGCGCAAACGCAAGCTGGGCACCTACTCCGGCGGCATGTGCCAGCGCTTCGGCATTGCCCAGGCGTTGCTGGGTGACCCGCGGCTGGTGATCGTCGATGAACCCACCGCCGGCCTCGACCCGGAGGAACGCAACCGCTTCCTCAACCTGCTGGCGGCCATTGGTGAGAACGTGGCGGTGATCCTGTCCACCCACATCGTCGAGGACGTGACCGACCTGTGCCCGACGATGGCGATCATGAACAAGGGGCAGGTGCTGCTGACCGGGCGCCCTACCGATGCGATCGAGGCCTTGCAGCAGCAGGTCTGGCGCAAGCAGGTCGATCCTTCGGAACTGGCCGACCACGAGGCACGCTACGTGGTGCTGTCCACCCGCCTGGTCGGTGGCCGCCCGGTGATCCACGTGCACAGCGCCAACGACCCCGGCGATGGCTTCGCGGCCGTGGCTCCCGATCTCGAGGATGTGTACTTCCAGCGCCTGCGCCTGCAGGCCCGTGCCCGCGCGGCAGCCTGAGCGGAGCACACCATGATCCTCAACTTCTTCCGTTTCGAGCTGCGCGAGCAGCTGCGCTCCCCGCTGCTGTGGCTGCTGGCCGGGCTGTTCGCCCTGCTCGCCTTCGCCGCCGCCTCCAGTGATGCGGTGCAGATCGGTGGTGGCGCCGGCAATGTGCACAGCAACGCACCCACCGTGATCGCACAGATGCTGGGCATCTTCACCCTGCTCGGCATGCTGGTCACCGCGCTGTTCGTCAGCAACGCGCTGTTGCGTGACTTCGAACTCGGTACCGCCGAACTGATCTTCGCCAGCCCGGTAAAGCGCCGCGACTACCTGGCCGGGCGCATCGCCGCCGCCCTGGCTGCCGGTTTGCTGGTCTACGTCCTGATTGCCTTCGGCCTATGGCTGGCGCCGTTCATGCCCTGGGTCGATCCCGAACGCATGGGCCCGATCAGCTGGCAGGGCTATGCCTGGACGTTCGCGGTCATCGTCATTCCGAACCTGTTGTTCACCACCGCGCTACTGTCGCTGCTGGCCGCCCTGACCCGTTCGATCCTGTGGGTCTACATCGGCCTGGTGGCCTACCTGGTGCTGTACGGTGCCAGCGCCGCGTTGCTGCGTGACATCGACAACACGTGGATCGCGGTGCTGAGCGAACCGCTGGGCATGCGCGCACTCGGTCGTACCATCCGCTACTGGTCTACCGCAGAACGCAACAACGGAATTCCCGAACTGGCCGGTTATCTGCTGGCCAACCGCGCCTTGTGGCTGGGCGTGGCGGCCGCGCTGTTTGCCGCGACCTTCGCACTGTTCCGCACCGAACGCAGCGGCAGCGGCCGTCGTCGATGGGGCCGCAGGCAGGCGCAGCCGGTTGCCGATGCCGGCGCCGTCCGCCCCACCCGCGCAAGGCTGCCGCGCGTGGTGCCGGTGTTCACCGCCGCTACGGCGTGGCAGCAGTTCCTGCGTCAGGTCCGCTTCGATACGCGCGGCGTGCTGCGCAGCGTGCCATTCATCGTGCTGCTGGTGCTGGGCCTGGCCAATTTCCTGCCCAGCGCACTGTTCCGGCAAACCCTGTACGGCACCTCGATCTGGCCGGTCACCTCGCAGATGATCATGGCCCTGCAGGGCGCCTTCAGCTGGCTGCTGGTGATCATCGTGCTGTTCTTCGCCGGCGAGCTGGTCTGGAAGGAACGCAGCGCGCGCATCAACGAAGTGACCGACGCCATGCCGGTGCCGAACTGGGTACCGCTGCTGGCCAAGTTCACCGCGCTGCTGGCGGTGATCGTCTGCTTCCAGGCGGCCGGTGCAGTGGCCGCGATGGGCGTACAGCTGGCCAAGGGCTACACGCATCTGGAGCCGCTGCTGTACCTGCGCAGCCTGGCGCTGGATTCGGTGGTCTACATCCTGATGGGGGGCCTGGCGCTGGTGTTGCAGGTGCTCACCAACAACAAGTTCGTCGGTTACGCACTGCTGATCGTGGTGATGATCGGCCAGGGTGTGCTGGGCCTGCTCGACTACACGCAGAACCTGTACAACTTCGGCAGCTGGCCCAACGCGCCCTATTCGGACATGAACGGCTACGGCCACTTCCTGACCGGGCAGCTGGCGTTCCAGGGCTACTGGGCGCTGTTCCTGCTGACCTTGATGTGCCTTGCGTCAGCCTTCTGGGTACGGGGTGTCAGCCAGGGCCTGCGCCAGCGCATGACCCTGGCCGGACGTCGCCTGCGCGGTCCGACCGGTGCCTGCGCCGGGCTGGCGGCACTGGCCTTCTTCGGCGTAGGTGGCTGGCTGTACTGGAGCACCAACATCCGCAACGAGTTCATCGCGCCCGACCAGCAGCTGGATCTGCAGGCCCGCTACGAGCGCGAGCTGTCGAAGTACCGTAACCTGCCGCAGCCCCGCATCGTGGCGGTGGACAACCGCGTGGACCTGTCCCCGGAATCGCAGTCGATGGTGATCGATGCGAACTGGACGATGCGCAACACCCATGCCACACCGATCGAGGACGTGCACGTCTCGATGGGTGATGACAAGCAGCTGGTCGCGGTCGACCTGGGCGGACAGACGCTGGCGATGCACGATGCCGATCTCGGCTACCGCATCTACCGCCTGCAGAAACCGCTGCAACCGGGTGAAACCCGCAGCGTGCATTTCCGGGTGGTGCAGAAGCCCAACGGCATCACCGCCGGCCAGGCACCGAGCAACATCGTGGACAACGGCACGTTCTTCAACAGCCGCGTACTGCCTTCGTTTGGCTACAACGAAGGCGCCGAGATCAGCGACCGCAACGAGCGCCGCAAGCGCGACCTGGGTGAGCCGCGGCGCATGCCCAAGCTGGAAGACGAAGCCGCACGGGCCAACACCTACATCTCCAACGATGCCGACTGGCTCGACTTCCGCACCACGGTCTGCACTGCGCCGGACCAGGTTGCACTGGCGCCGGGTTACCTGCAGCACGAGACCACGGTCAATGGCCGGCGCTGCTTCAGCTATGCCATGGACCGGCCGATGCTGAACTTCTACGCCTACCTGTCGGCACGCTGGGAAGTGCGCAGGGCCAAGTACAAGGACATCCCGGTGGAGGTCTACTTCGACCCGGCGCACGGTTACAACGTGGACCGGATGATCGAAGCGGTGCAGAAATCGTTGGCCTACTACGAGGCCAACTTCACGCCCTACCAGCACCGCCAGGTGCGCATCATCGAGTTCCCGGGCTATGCCCGCTTCGCGCAATCGTTCGCCAATACCATTCCCTATTCCGAAGCCATCGGTTTCATCGCCGACCTGCGTGACCCGGACAAGGTGGACTACGTGTTCTACGTGACCGCGCATGAGATCGCGCACCAGTGGTGGGCGCACCAGGTGATCGGCGCCAACGTGCAGGGCGCAACGGTCCTGTCCGAATCGCTGTCGCAGTACTCTGCACTGATGGTGATGGAGCAGGAGTATGGCCGCCAGCACATGCGCCAGTTCCTCAAGCGCGAACTGGACAGCTATCTGTCCGGTCGCGGTGGCGAGGCCATCGAGGAACAGCCGCTGGAACGCGTGGAGAACCAGCAGTACATCCACTACCAGAAGGGTTCGCTGGTGTTCTACCGGCTGCGTGAGGAAATCGGCGAGCAGGCGTTGAACCGCGCGTTGAAGCGCTTCCTGCAGGACAAGGGGTACCAGCAACCGCCGTACACCACCTCACGCGAACTGCTGGGCTACATCCGTGACGAGACCCCGGCCGACCGCCAGCAGCTGGTCACCGACCTGTTCGAGAAGATCAGCTTCTACGACAACCGCGTGATGGCCGCCACCGCCCGCAAGCGCGATGACGGCCGCTACGACGTGACCCTGGACCTGCACGCCGCCAAGCAGTACGCCGACGGCAAGGGCAAGGAAAGCGACGGGAAGATGGATGACTGGGTCGAGGTCGGCGTGTTCGCCAATGGGCCATCGGGCAAGGAGCGCGACCAGAAGGTGCTGTACCTGCAGCGCCACCACATCACCAGCGGCGAGCCGAAGATCACGGTGACGGTGGATGAAAAGCCGGACGAAGCAGGCTTCGATCCCTACAACAAGCTGATCGACCGGGTGAGCGATGACAACCGGCGCAAGGTGACGATGTAAGGGGTGTGGTGGTGCCGGTCCGAGGGCCGGCATCGTTCGAAGAAGCATCCACGCGTGACATGGGTGTCCACGGGCAAGATGATGCCGAGGTAGATCCACGCCATGCGTGGATGCCGTTCCGCGGCATGGTCTACCGCGTCGGCTACGCTGCGGGGCTTTGCGAACCCGGCTTCGGCCCCAGCAACGCCAGCAGCACGAAGACCACGATCGAGGCGACGGTGCCGAGCACCGCCGGCAACCCGAATGCCCACGCTGAGCGGCCCTGCTGGCGTGCCCACTGCGCGAGATGCCAGGCCGCGCCCAGGTTGATCAGCCAGGCAATGGCGAACACCGGCCACAGCACCATGCCCACGGCGCGCAGCAGGGGCATGGACACCAGCGCGACGACGATGGCCGCGATCAGGAAAATCAGCGCGGAGCGGGAATGGCGGGGTCCGGCCATGGTCACGATATCAGCCGCCAGAAGAGGGAGTCCGCTTCCAGAATAACGCTGACTGACCCTGGTTGCAGCAGATGGCCCCATCGGGGCCAGATTGGATGCCTGACATCAAGATCCTCAGATCTCTGACGAACCGCGCGGCGGTTACCGATACGCGGCAGTCGCCACGAAGCGCAAGGTGAATCAGGGGGAACACCGTGGATCAGGAAGGTGTACCCGCAGGTACACCCACTCGTCCAAGGAGTCAGTTTGTGAAAATGATCTCTGCAGCCGCCTTGATTCTGGCAGGTTCCGCGCTGTCCCCGTTCGAGGCGCACGCGGTCCAGGTAGTCACCTGTGGCAATTGCACTCAATCCTGGCAATACGAGTCCGCTGGCGAGATGGCTCATGGGTTCCGTCGTGGCTGGGAGGTCTACCTCGTGGTCAACCCCAACACCGCCGAAGCGCTTTACGTCACCGTCAACTACATTCCTCCTGGCGAGGTTCCCAGACGCTTCCACCAGGCCCCTCCCCAAGGCAGTTTGGAAGTCACTGCTGACGTCATCGTTCCAAGCTGGCGCCTGCCGAGCCAACCGGTGCTGAGCCGGCATGGGCAAGGTGACTTCGACAGCAGTTCACAGGGCCTGGCAGACGGCGAACGACTTCAGCTTGAAGCAATCGTCCGCATGTCGAAAGAATGGGTATTCATAAAACCCGTAAACGACAGCGGCCACTTCTCAAGCCTGCATGTCGCAATCCAATTCATTCCGGCAGTAGATGATGCGATCCGGATCGCGCACACGGCAAACAATCCGGCCTGGCAACATGGACAGATCAATGGAAACCTCATCGGCTCGCTCTTCCGGTCACTCGAGCATTTCTTCGGAAGAGGCATTGGCGGCTGCCTGCTGATGGACAACGGCGACACTGCTTGCTGGCAGATCAACCCAATGGCAAGAGGTGCGGCTCGACTGATCAAAGGCACGGCCAAGGATGTTTTCGGCCAGGCGTTGCCTGAATCAAACACCATCAAGAATGGGGGACAGATTGATATTGATATCGACAAGGGTGATTGGCCTCGCGAGATCCGCTACAACTTCAGTGGCGGCTACTACCGATGCGGATCGGTAAACGGGAGGCTGGATCGCTGCGAATGGATCCGTCCCCGCTAGGAGATCCGCCATGAAGATATGGATGCAGCTGGTAACGCATTCCCTGGTCGCCATCGCATTCTCGCTTCTGGGGGCATTTCACATCACCCATGGACTACCCAGTCTGAAGCGCCAGTACAGCGATGATCTCGCGATGTCCATCCATCTGCTTTTCGACGAGGATGGCGAAGCAAGATCCCAAGCTGAGCTACAGTCCAGGATCTCATCCTACATCGTCAATATGCTGTTGCTCTCAGCCAGCTCATCGGGAAAATCGGATGCGGAGAATGAGCGCTTGGCAGCAATCAGCAGACGCGTTCTCGCACAGGACCTCCTGCGATACATCGAGCGCGACGATGTACGCCACAATGCTGTCTTCGTGGCGGGCAACCTGACTGCCGATTGAGCATTCGATACCCGAAGTCTGCAAACCCTGTGGCTGCCTCTGTTCCGACAGCGGCGAGCCGGAGCTCCCGCGCTTATTCAACGGGCACATCCAGCTTACCGCCTGGACGGAGCACCAAGGTGCTTCCTTAGAGTGAACGCACCATCACCAGCACACGATAGCTGCGGTTGTCGACTTCCTGCAGCGGTTTCCAGCCCAGCCGCGCGTACAAGCCTCCATCCAACGCTTCGGTCTGCAGGTACAGGTCGGAAACCCCCATCCGCACGGCTTGCGCCGCAGCCTGTTCAACCAGTCCGCTGGCCAAGCCGCGGCCCCGATGACTGTCGGCCACGAACACACTGCCCAGCCAATGCTCGTACTGCGGGAATGCCTGCATCTCTCTGCGCTTGAGCTGCACGGCACCGGCCAACCGGTCTCCATCGAAAGCGGCGATCAGATTCGGAAAGCCGTCGGCATCCTGCGGCGGGTTCAGCCGCTGCAGTTCCTGTTCCAACGACAAGCCGGCGTCCTGGCCCCATTGTGCGTGGTACCACTGGGCCAGCTGCTGCCGTTCCGGTGCGCCAGCGGGTAATACCCTGAATTCCATGGCAATGCCTTGATCCCGATATTGCCCAAGAGGATCACGGACGGCGCTCGAAGGGAAGCCCTCTGTGGAGTCGAGCCATGCTCGACTCATCAGGCCATGCGCGAAAGGCAGTCGAGCACGGCTCGACTCTACAAATAGCGCGGCGGCAACTCAGCCTTGGGCGAAGTCCTTCAGGATCTCGCCCACGCCGCTGGGCGAGATCTCAAAGCCCAGCGAAGTACCCGGGTTGATCACCACGCCGTAGCCACCCGGCACGCGACGCAGCACGTCCAGCATCAGCCAGCGGATCTGGTGTTCGGCCTGCTGGCTGTAGACGCCTACCCGCGACGGATCGGTGAACACGGCCACGTGCAGGGTGCCCTGCTTGTCGAACAGCAGCGGGTCGAAGCCGCTGCCGTCGGGGGTGACCAGGCTGCCGGTCAGCAGCACTACCTCGGAAGCGACGAAGGCCTCCATGAAGGCGCGGATCGGCACTGCACCGTCCATCGCCGCCTTCAGCAGGGTTTCGATCGGGGTCTGCGGGGCGAGGTCGGTCATGGCGATACGGCGGGGCGTGAGGGGTGCCTATTGTGCCGGATGCGGTCACACACGGTAGTGCCGGCCGCTGGCCGGCACCTGAAGGTGCCATGGATTCATGGGTTGCCGGCCAGCGGCCGGCACTACCGCCCCAGACGGCGGTCCCGCGCCTTCTGGTCGGCTATCGCCTTGTCCAGCTCGGCCTGCAGCGCCGGCTGCTGCACGGCGGCATCCAGCACATAGACCTTCACCCCGTGCGCCGGCACATCGGCCTTCAGAGCGTCGCTCACCGTCAATGAGCCACCGTCCAGCGCATCGCGCCAGCTGCCCGGCTGTACATAGCGATTGACCTCGAAGGCCTTCGCACTGTCGCCCTTGTTCAGCAGCACCAGCGCGGTCTGCGCCACCTCGCCATGCTGCAGCACGCGGAAGAACACCGCCTCATCACCCTGCAGGCGCTCGTTCACCTGCAGGCCACGCTGCAGCGCCGGGGTGGCTTCGCGCAGTCGCGCGATTCGCTGCAGCGGCGCGAAGATCGGACTTTTCGGAGCAGCATCCACACGCGGCTGGCCGAAGTAGGCACGGTTGCCGGCATGCTCGGCGCGGCCACGCATGAAGCCAGTTTCCGAGCCGTAGTAGACCACCGGAATACCGCGCGCGGTGAACAGCCAGTTGTGCGCGTCGATGAAACCGCTGTCGCTGGCCTGCAGGCGCGGCATGTCGTGGTTGTCGTAGAAGCTCATCAGCTCGTACGGATTGGCGTACGGACCACCGCTCAGGTGCAGCGGCTCGGCCAGGGTCTCGAAACCCTTGCCGGCGGTGCCGAAGGTCTGCTCCAGTGCACCGCGCAGCGGGAAGTCGAGCACGCTGACATTGGCGTTGGCCGGCCAGGTGTGCTCGGCAATGGTCGCCGCGCTGTAGTCGAAGGCTTCGCCGAACATGAACATGCCCGGATGCTCGGCGCGGATGCGCTTGACGAAGGCGTGCCACCACGGGTGCGGCAGCCAGCCGATGGTGTCGATGCGCAGCGCGTCCACGCCCTGCGCGGTCCATTGCAGGTAGGCGCCGACCAGGTAGTCCATCACCGCCGGATTGTCCTGGTTGAAGTCGGACAGCTCGGCCAGATTGCCGTCGAAGATCGAACCGTCCTTGCCGTCGACCGGACCGATGTTGTTGTAGAACGCGTGCAGCGGATTGTGCTTCGGATCCAGTTTCTGCGGCGGCAGGTTCTGGTGGTCGGCAATCAGCTTTCCGTCCTTGTCGAAGATCTGGCCGAACTGCGGCTGCCGCGTCGGCATGGTCCAGGCCGGCGAGCCGTGGTTGCCCACGATATCCAGTACGACCTTCAAGCCAGCACCGTGCAGGCCCTTGGTCAGCCCGGCGAAGTCCAGGTCCTCGCTGGGCAGGTGCTCATCGAGTGTGTAGAAATTGATTCCCCAATAACCGTGATAACCGGTCTTGCCGCGATCAGTCAGCGTGCTGGTACAGCTGATCGCTTTGCTGCCGGTAAAGGCCTCGTCCGGGTTGTCGACAATGGGCGTGATCCACACCGCGCCGAAGCCGAGGTTGCGGATGTACTGTGCATTGTCGAGCACGCCGCGGAAGTCGCCGCCGAGGTAGCCGATATTGCCGTCCACCTTGTCCGGGCATGGCACCGGGATGTCGAAGGTGCGGTGCGCGCCACCCTGGTCACGATGGTCGTTGGACGGATCACCGTTGACGAAGCGGTCGGTGACCACGAAATACACCGCATCACTGGCAAACGGCTCGGTGGTACCCACATAGTCCGGACGCGGCGCGGCCACTGCGTGACCGGCCAGCGCCAGGGAAACAGCAACAGACAGCGCACCACGCATCACACCACCTCCGGACGGGACGGAACCCACAGCACGCACAGGCCGGCGATGAACAGGCTGCAGCCGCCCAGCACCAGTACATGCATCGGCTGGCCACCCAGCAACGTACGCAGGGCGAAGCCGAGCGCGCTGGCCGCGACCAGCTGCGGGATCACGATGAAGAAATTGAAGATGCCCATGTACACACCCATCTTCGAGGCCGGCACGCTGTCGGACAGCAATGCATAGGGCAGCGAAAGAATGGACGCCCAGGCGAAGCCGATGCCGACCATCGACAGCAGCAGCCAGTGCGGATCGCGGATGAACATCAGAGAGACCAGGCCGGCACCGCCCAGCCACAGGTTGACCAGGTGGCTCCAGCGCAGGCCGATCGCACGCACCATGAGTGGAATCAGCACCGCTGCCAACGCGGCGAAACCATTGTAGGCGCCGAACAGCACGCCCACCCAGTTGGCGCCCTCGTTGTAGGCCGCCGACTCCGGTTCGGTCGAACCGAAGTGGGCGCCGGCCACCGCTGCGGTGGTGTAGATCCACATCGCAAACAGCGCGAACCACGAGAAGAACTGCACCCAGGCCAGGCGACGCATGGTGACCGGCATCGCGCGCAGGTCGCCGACGATGGCAGCCAGCATATGCGTGGGTGGCAAGGCCCGCGCGAGCGCCAACAGCAGGCCGTAGCCGGCGCACAGGCCGGCCAGCACGTACAGCATCTTGTCGCCTTGCCGCCACAGGATCAGCAGCGCCAGCAGCACGCCCAACCCCAGCCATACGATCACTTGGGCCCACGGAGCCGGACCGCTGATCGCGGCCGCCGCATGATGTGCCGGCGGCTCTGCATCATCGAAGCTGGTCAGTTCCGCCGGTGAGTACTCGCGGGTGCTGACCACCGTCCAGGTGATCGCGGCCAGCAATACCACCGCGCCGAAGTAGAACGCATAGCGCACGGTATCCGGCACTTCGCCCGCGGCCGCGGTATTGGCCACTCCGAAGTGGGCCAGGATGAACGGCAGGAAGCTGGCGACGATCGCGCCCACGCCGATGAAGAAGCTCTGCATGGCATAGCCGGCCGGACGCTGGCGCGGTGCCAGCTGGTCGCCAACGAAGGCGCGGAAGGGCTCCATCGATACGTTGATCGAGGCATCCAGCACCCACAGCGTGCCGGCCGCGATCCACAGCGTCGGCGAGTTCGGCATCACCAGCAGCGCCAGCGTGGTCAGCACCGCACCGATCATGAAGTACGGACGACGGCGACCCCAGCGGGTCCAGGTGCGGTCGGACAGGTAGCCGATCACCGGCTGCACCAGCAGTCCGGTCAGCGGCGCGGCGATCCACAGACCCGGCACCGCTTCGATGTCCGCGCCCAGCGTCTCGAAGATGCGGCTGGCGTTGGCGTTCTGCAGGGCGAATCCGAACTGGATGCCGAGGAAGCCGAAACACATGTTCCAGATCTGCCAGAACGAAAGCTGCGGTTTGGCGGGGCGATTCATCGTGCGTCCTCGAGGTCGGCCACCGGCGCCACCGTCAATGCCTGCACCTGGGCCTGGTTCAGCACGCCATCGCGACCGCCCTTGCCTCCCGTGTAGTGCGCGAAGTGTTGCAACGCGCTCATGTTGAAACCTTGTTCAAGCGCGACCGTGCACTGCCCCTTGGGCACAGCGAACGTTGCCGAGGTCGAGTCCTGCACGGCCACGCTGTGCGGCAGCGTAACCGTGTGCCGCTGCAACGACTGGCCCGGGCACTGCAACACCAGCTGCTTGACCGCAGCGGTGACGCCGGTGTTGATCGGCCCGTTCGGGTTGCGGTACTGCAGGCGCAGACGCACCTGCCCCGCCTTGGCCGAGGTGAACTGCCAGCGCTCCTCGCCCTTCAGCACCTGCTGCGGACCGACGCAGAGCATCGGGCTGTGCAGCGATTCCAACGCGCCCTCGCGTCGGGTCAGGCTGAGGCAATGCTGCAGGCCATCGTCGCTGATGTGCACCTGGCCATTGCTGCCGGCGACAACCCTGCCGTCCTTCCACAGCACCTGCTCGGCTGCCACCGGAACGTTCCAGCCCGCGCCCTTGCGCAGGGCCAGCGGTGCCGCCGGTGTTGCCGGCGCACGCGCGTTGGCATCCGCAGTCGTGGCAGTCAAACCGGTTGCTGCCTGGGCGGCGACCAGCTGCACCGTGGTGGTCATGCCACACGTGGTGGTTCTGCCGGCCACCAGCAGGCCATCGCCCAGGTTCTTCGGCCGCTCCAGCACATAGCGCTTGCCGTTGGCTTCCAACGTGATGCGGGGGTGCGTGCCGAACAGTTCGGGCACCAGCACGGCCGGCAGCTTGGGCTGCACGCGGCCATCGTCCTGCACGCCGAATACGCCTTCGACCACCATCGACAGATAGCCGGCCACCGACCACAGCTGGCGTTCGGAATTGACCACCGGGCCGCTCAGTGCGCCTTCCTCGACATGCACGGCCTGGCTGACCAGCTCGTAGTTCTCCATGTTGGAACCGGCCAGCGCGGCGCCCTGCATCAACGAGCGGATTTCGGCGGCGATGCGCGGCGCATCATCCAGCTGCCGCGCCGCGCGCAGCGAGTAGGCACTGACGAACGGCCAGATCGCGCGATTGTGGTAGATCGGCTGTTGCGCCTCCTGCGGCCAGACCACCGGGCTGCCGGCCGGTCCCATCGGGTAGGCGGCCAGCGCACGGCGCGCACGCTCGGGCGGCAGCACTTCGGCCAGGATGCCCAGCGACAGGCCGAGCAGATCGACCTTGGCGTACGGCACCGGGTGCGCGGCTTCGCCGATGTAGCTCATGTACTGGCCGATCTCCTCGCGCCAGAAGCGTGCATCGATCTGCTGCGCCAGCACGTCGGCCCACGCCTTGTAGTTAGCCGCGCGGACATCGCCGCGCTGGCCGGCCAGGCGTTCGGCCAGGCGCAGCGCCTGATAGTGCAGCACATTAGTGGACAGCGCATAGGAATCGCCAATGAAACGCACGTCCTCGCGGGTCCAGTCCGGATAGGTCTGCTCGCGCCAGTCCAGGAACGAGGTCTCGCCGCGATAGAGGCCCATCTGCGCGTCGAATACCATCGCGCGGTCCTGCGCCAGCGTGCCCTGCAGTGCCTGCCAGACCTGATCGGAAAACGCGCGATCCTCCAGCAGGTGACGCGCCGCCAGGAACCACACCACGCGGTCGCTGCTGATTGGCCAGCTGCCACCGGAACCGGTGTCCTGCGCCACGAACAGGCCGGGCGTGTGCCCGTCGCGTGCCGCCGACAACTTGAACTGCAGCGACTGCCGCGTGCGTTGCGGATCCAGCCGCGCCAGCGCCAGATCGGCGGCGAAGCTGACATCGCGCGTCCACACATAGGGCCAGCGCGCACCGGTCTGGAAGCACTCGCACGGCACCGGCCGGCCTTCGTCGAACGACGGATCGCGGATCGCATCCACGCGGTCCTGGTCCATCTCCTGCTGGGCAAGCGCGAACAACGCATCGAACATCACGCTGCCGGTCTGGCTGCGCATCGGCATCGGCGCGATGTGCACCTCACCTTTCGTCGCATGCAGCACGAAGCTGCCCTTGGCAGCGGCTTCGGCGCGCGCATGGCGGCCGTCGAATTGCAGGTCGGCCGCCTGCGCGGTCGATCCCAGCGCTGCCCCCAGGGCAGCGGTCAGGCAAATGATCTTCAGCATCGAAGCGGCGGACCGGCTTGCGCCCGTCGGCCTCCCTCCCTCTCTGCACGCGTTGTAGGTCCGCACCGTCGTTGCCGGCGGGCGGGCGCGGCCCCTCCCTCAAGGTGCCTTGGCCCCATGGTAGACGCGGGGCTGTCGGCTGCGTCCAGCTGCATACGTATTCATGGCGCCACGCGGTAGCGCGCCTGCTGCGCTGGCTTATGGTCCGGGTCTGCCAACGGCGCCTTGGGAGGGGAAATGCCGATGTCACACACGGTTGTACGCGCGCTGTTCGCGCACTTGCTCGGCCTGGGCCTGTTGGGATTGGCCACGCTGGCGCAGGCCGCGCCACAGGTGGCCAGCGTCGAATCACCCGGCAAGGTGCTCAAGGTCAGCCTGGTACTCGACGGCGGCACCGCCCGCTATCGCGTCGAGCGCTTCGGCGAGGCCGTGGTGGAGGATTCGAAGCTCGGTTTCGCCCTGCGCGATGGCCGCCTGGACCGCGATTTCGCCCTGCTCGGCCAGCAGCGGCGCAGCGTCGACGACAGCTGGGAGCAGCCGTGGGGCGAGCGCCGGGTCACCCGCAACCACTTCAACGAGCTGACCGTGCAGCTGGCCGAAACCACCGGCAGCAAGCGGCGGCTGGATGTGGTGATCCGCGTCTACGATGATGGGCTCGGCTTCCGCTATGTGTTCCCCCAGCAGCCGAACCTGCGCGAAGCCATCATCGATGACGAACTGACCGAGTTCGCCATCGCGCAGGATTCAACCGCCTGGTGGATTCCCGCCGGCGAGCCGATCCACTACGAATACCTGTACCAGCGCACCCCGCTGCGCGAAGTGCCGCTGGTGCATACGCCAATGACCCTGCGCAGCCGCGATGGCCTGCACGTGGCGATTCACGAGGCAGCACTGGTGGACTACGCCGGCATGTGGCTGCGCCGCACCGAGGGCCAGCGCCTGCGCGCGCAGCTGTCGCCTTCGGCCGAAGGCTGGAAGGTGCGCCGTACCCTGCCCTTCGCCACGCCGTGGCGCACGCTGCAGATCGCCGACCGTGCCGGTGGCCTGGTCGAATCGGACCTGATCCTCAACCTCAACGAACCCAATGCGCTGGGCGATGTGAGCTGGGTGAAGCCGGCCAAGTACCTGGGGGTGTGGTGGTCGATGCACCTGGACAACGAAAGCTGGGCAACCGGGCCGAAGCATGCGGCCACCACCGCCAAGACGAAGAAGGTGATCGACTTCGCCGCCGCCCACGGCTTCCGTGGCGTGCTGGTGGAAGGCTGGAATCCCGGCTGGGACGGCATGTGGGTGGGCAATGGCTACGACTTTGACTTCACCCGCGCCACGCCTGATTTCGATATCGAAGCGCTTTCGGCGTATGGCCTGAAAAAGGGCGTGCACCTGATCGGCCACCATGAAACCGGCTGCGCCATCGAACACTACGAGAACCAGCTGGGCGCTGCGCTGGACCTGTACGCACGGCTGGGCGTGGACCAGTTCAAGACGGGCTACGTCTGCGACGACGGCCAGGTCGACCGCCGCAATCCCGCCGGTGGCCCGCTGTGGCGTGAGTGGCATGACGGGCAGTTCATGGCCCGCCACCATCTGAAGGTGGTGCAGGAAGCAGCGCGTCGCCATCTGTCGGTGAATCCGCATGAGCCGATCAAGGACACCGGCCTGCGCCGTACCTACCCCAACTGGATCTCGCGCGAAGGTGCACGCGGCATGGAATACAACGCCTGGGGGCAACCACCGAATCCACCCGAGCATGAGGTCAACCTGGTGTTCACCCGCATGCTGGCCGGGCCGATGGATTACACCCCCGGCATCCTCAGCCTGAAGGGCCGCCACGGCCAGGCCATTCCCAGCACGCTGGCCCGCCAGCTGGCGCTGTACGTGGTGCTGTACAGCCCGATCCAGATGGCCGCCGACCTGCCCGAGCACTACCTGCAGCACCGCGAGGCATTCCGCTTCATCGAGGACGTGGCGGTGGACTGGGAGCAGAGCCGCGTGCTCGATGGCGAAGTGGGCGACTACGTGACGATCGTGCGCCGCGACCGCAACAGCCGCGACTGGTTCCTCGGCAGCATCACCGACGAACACGGCCGCGTGCTGCCGGTATCGCTGGGCTTCCTGGAGCCGGGCGTGCGCTATCGCGCCGAGATCTACCGCGATGGCGAGGGCGCGGATTTCCGCAGCAAGCCATTCGCCTTCGCGCGCGAAACCCGCGAGGTGACCAGCGCCGATGCACTGACATTGGTACTGGCACCGGGCGGTGGGCAGGCCGTTCGCTTCACACCGCTTTGAAAGCCTGGGTAGTGCCGGCCGCTGGCCGGCAATCACATTCACCGGGCTGCCGGCCAGCGGCCGGCACCACCGCAAGCAGGATCTGAAAGCGATTACATCCCTGCAAACGCCATTGAATACGTATGCAGGGTGATTCCCGCGAAGAACGCGCTGCCTACCATAGCGGCGACGACAGCGGCCACCGCGTCGCACGTCCACGGTCACTCCGGGACGACCACGAATCGCACTACAACATTGCCTGGGAGGGGAAAATGTTGAACCACAAGCGCAGCGCGCTGAGCATCGCGCTGGCCGTTGTCCTGGCGCCGACGCTGGCGTCGGCACAGTCCACGCAGAGCACCACCACGCCGGCCGCCACTGCCGCCACCAACCTGGATACGGTGCAGGTCACCGGCATCCGCCGCGGCATCGAGAACGCGATCGCGATCAAGCAGGACGCCACCTCGGTGGTCGAGGCGATTTCCGCCGAAGACATCGGCAAGCTGCCCGACGTCAGCATCGCCGAATCGATCTCGCGCCTGCCCGGCCTCGCCGCCCAGCGCGTTGCCGGCCGTGCGCAGGTAATCAGCGTGCGAGGCCTATCACCCGACTTCGCCACCACCCTGCTCAATGGCCGTGAAGTGGTCAGCACCGGCGACAACCGCGGTGTCGAGTTCGACCAGTACCCGTCCGAGCTGGTCAACGGCGTGACCGTCTACAAGACCCCGGACGCGGCGCTGGTCGGCCAGGGCCTGTCGGGTACCATCGACATGCAGACCGCACGCCCGCTCAGCTTCGGCGAGCGCGTGATCGCGGTCAGCGGCCGCTACCAGAAGAGCTCTCTGGGCCGCGCCGCCAACATCGATCCGTATGGCAATCGTTTCAGCGCCAGCTACATCGACCAGTTCTTCGACAACACCCTGGGCATCGCCATCGGTTACGCGCACAGCGACATGCCGATCCAGGAGAACCAGGTCGGCCTGTACGAGCCCTGGACCACCGAGCACACCGACAAGGGCGAGCGTCGCGGAATCGCGCCAGGCACCTACTTCACCGATGGCATCAAGGCGCTGCGCCGTACCGGCAACAACAAGCGCGACGGTGTGATGGCAACGATCCAGTTCCGCCCGAACAACAGCTGGACCAGCACCTTCGATGCGTTCCACACCGAAGCCGAGCAGATCGACACCGCCAACCAGTTCGAGCTGAGCCTCAGTGTAAATGGCGAAGACGTCAACAATCCCAACGCGATCCTGCCGGTGTTCAGCAATGTCGGCCGCAATGCCGATGGCAGCTTCACCGGTGGCACGATCAGCAACGCGTACCCGCTGGTCCGCGGCATGTACAACAAGCGCAAGGACAAGATCGATGCGTTCGGCTGGAACAACGAGTTCAACGTCGGTGGCGTGAAGCTGGTCGCCGACCTGAACTACTCCAAGGCGACCCGCCGCGAGATCAACCTGGAAAACAACCTGCAGCTGGTGCCGCGCCCGCAGTTCGACACGATCGGGCTGGTGGTGAACAACAACAGCTTCTCGCAGATCACGCCGGGGCGTGACTACTCCAATCCGGACAGCCTGTTCCTGACCAACACGATCTATGGTTCCGGCTACGGCAAGGTGCCGGAGGTCGAAGACCGCTTGAAAGGCGCCAAGCTGGCGGCGACGCTGCCGGTTCCCGAGGCCATGTCCAGCTGGTTCTCGGATGTGGACGTGGGCGTGAACTACGCCGACCGTCGCAAGCAGAAGGCCCAGGCCGAAGGCAACATCCTGCTCGGCGCCCAAGGCGAATCCACCATCGCCCCGGACCTGCAGTACCGCCCGGTCAACCTCGGCTTCGCCGGCATCGGTTACATCCCGTCGTGGAACGTGCCGGCAGCCGTGGGCCGCTACATGACCTTCAACCCGGTCGACAATCTGGACTACCTGATTCCCAAGTCGTGGACGGTCGAGGAGAAGATCACCACTGCGTGGGCACGCCTGAACATCAACACCGACATCGGCGTGGTCGGCGTGCGCGGCAACATCGGCGTGCAGATGCAACACACCGACCAGAGCTCGGATTCGCGCTATTGGGACAGCTCGCAGCCGGCGGGCAGCAACATCCAGCCCTTCTCTGCCGGCAAGACCTACAAGGATTGGCTGCCGAGCTTGAACCTGGTGTTCATGTTCCCGCACCAGCAGACGCTGCGCTTCGCTGCCGCCAAGCAGGTGGCGCGCCCGCGCGTGGACCAGTTGCGCGCCGGCCTGGAATTCGGCGTGGATACCAACAACGGCCGCCCCGGCGGCAGCGGCGGCAATCCGCTGCTGGATCCGTGGCGCGCGACCGCTCTGGACCTGTCCTATGAGAAGTACTTCGGCGAGAAGGCCTATGTGGCTGCGGCCATCTTCTACAAGGACCTGAAGAGCTACGTCTACACGCAGTCGGTGGACAACTACGACTTCAGCGGCCTGCTGGGCAACTACGTACCACCGCCGGGCATGATCGCACCGGTGCTGACCACCGGCACCTTCTCCACGCCGCAGAACGGCAAGGGCGGCACATTGAAGGGGCTGGAGCTGACCGGGTCGTTCCCGCTGGAGATGCTGACCGACAGCCTGCGCGGCTTCGGCGTGCAGGCCAGCGCGACCTTCAACAAGAGCGACATCACCATCCTGGATCCGGAAAGCGCCTCCAGCGTGGGCAGTGACCCGATCAGCCTGCCGGGCCTGTCCAAGCGTGTCTACAACTTCACTGCCTACTACGAGCGCAGTGGCTTTGAAGCACGCGTGAGCCAGCGCCGCCGCTCGGACTTCATTGGTGAGATCGGCAACTTCAACGGCAACCGTACCCTGCGCTATGTCGTCGGCGAAAACGTGACCGATGCGCAGATCAGCTACACCTTCAGCGATAGCAGCAGCCTGCGCGGGCTGACCCTGCTGCTGCAGGGAAGCAACCTGACCAACGAGCCGTACCGCACCTACGCCGGCAGCAAGGACCGCCCGCTGGAATACATCGAGTGGGGTCGCACCTACATGCTGGGCGTGAACTACAAGTTCTGACCACGACCGGGTAGTGCCGGCCGCTGGCCGGCAACCAACCCCTCGGTAGCGCCGGGCCATGCCCGGCGACATGGACCCGGTAGTGCCGGCCGCTGGCCGGCAACACAAGGAGAGCAGGACCGGAAACCCGCTGCGCAGGCAGCGGGTTTTGTTTTGTGCGCACAACGCGATGGTCAGTGAAGCGTGATCGGTACGGCCCATCCACGCATGGCGTGGATCTACCACCGCACTGCCCCATCCACGCATGGCGTGGATCTAC
>NZ_JBLYPK010000014.1:0-111841 GCF_051861585.1 Stenotrophomonas sp. ATs4
AAAACCCCGCTGCTCACGCAGCGGGGTTTTTCTTTGTGCGCAGGAAATACCCGGTAATGCCGACGGCTGGCCGTCAAGCCCAAAGTTCTCCCCCCGCGGTACATCCACGCCATGCGTGGATCGGGAGCATCCGGGTCCTACGCCCCCGTGGTAGATCCACGCCATGCGTGGATCGGGAGCATCCGGGTCCTACGCCCCCGTGGTAGATCCACGCCATGCGTGGATCGGGAGCATCCGGGTCCTACGCCCCCGTGGTAGATCCACGCCATGCGTTGATCGGGAGCATCCGGGTCCTACGCCCCCGTGGTAGATCCACGCCATGCGTGGATGGGATGAGCGGTGCCAACCAAGGTTGGCAGCTACCAGAGCCAGGCCAACGCGACGCGTGTTGCGGTGGTTGCCGGCCAGCGGCCGGCACTACCCGGGGTCCGGAAAGGTCTTTTCCTGACCCATCACGCAAACCACGCAAACAAAGACGGCGCCCTGCGGGCGCCGTCTTGATCAGCATCGAGTTGAAGGCCGGGATCAAGCGACCAGGGCGACCTCGCGCGGTTCCTGCTGGCGGAACACCGATACCGCCTCGGTCAGCGTCCCCGCCTGCGACTGCAGCTCGCGCGCCGCGGCGGTCGCTTCCTCCACCAGTGCAGCATTCTGTTGGGTGGCCTGGTCCATCTGCACCACGGTCTGGTTGATCTGTTCGATACCGATCGACTGCTCCTGGGAGGCGGCCGATATCTCACGCATCAGGTGGCTGACATTCTCCACGCCGCCGACAATGCCCTGCATGCGCTGGCCCGCGTCGGCCACCAGTTGTGCACCGTCACCGACCTGGCGACCGGCTTCGTCGATCAGTTTCTTGATTTCCTGGGCCGCTGCGGCCGAACGTTGTGCCAGTACGCGAACCTCGCTGGCGACCACGGCAAAGCCGCGGCCCTGCTCGCCGGCACGTGCTGCTTCCACTGCGGCGTTCAGTGCCAGGATATTGGTCTGGAAGGCGATGCCGTCGATGACGCCGGTGATGTCGCCGATCCGCTTCGATGCGTCCTCGATGGCCTGCATGGTGTCGACCACTCGCTGCATGGCGGCGTTGCCGTCGCTGGCGGCACTCTGCGTGGACGCCGCCAATGTACTGGCTTCCCGCGCATGTGCAGCGTTCTGGCGCACCGTGGCCGTCAGTTCCTCCATCGATGCTGCGGTTTCCTGCAGGTGCGCCGCCTGGCGCTCGCTACGCTCGGACAGCGCGCCGTTGCCGGCGGCAATCTCGCTGGCTGCCGTATTGATCGAGGCTGCGCACTGCTGGATGTGGCCCACCATCCGCGCCAGCTGCCCGGCGGTGGCGTTGGCATCGCGTTGGATCGCGGCGAAGGCACCGTGGTATTCACCGCGCATGCGCCGGTCGAGATCACCGTTGGCCAGGGCCGAAAGCATCTGCCGCACTTCATCGACCGTGCCGCCCAGCGTATCGAGCAGCTGATTGATGCCACCGGTCAGACCATCCAGGAAGCTGGCGCCCTCGCTGGCCTGCAGGCGCTGATCGAGATCGCCGGCGGCGGCCGCGGCGACGATGCCGGCCACGGCATTCTCAAGCGCCAGCTCATGGGTGCGGTCGTGCCATTCCACGGCGAAGCCCAGCCGTGCGCCCTGCGCGTCGAACACCGGGGTAACCACCTGCGCGAAGTGCACCGGGCCGATCCGCACCTTGCCGTGATGGGTCACCTGCAGGCCGTTGAGGATGGCGCGAATGCGGTCCGGGTTGGCATGGAAGCGATGGATGCTGCTGCCGACCAGGCGTTCGGCATCGAAATCGGGAAACGCCTGGCGCAGGGTGGCCTGCTGGTTGCGCAGCAGGGCCACCACCGATCGGTTCACGTAGCGGATCACGTGATCATTGTCTGCAATCATCATCGCCGTGCGCGATGCATCCAGCGCCTGCCGGATCTGCGCGTTCTCGGCATTGGCCTCGGCTTCGCGGCCGCGTTGCGCCTGCACGTGGCGCGCGGTATCGGCCAGCGCATGCGCCAGCGAGCCCGGTGCATAGGCCGCTGTATCCGCATGTGCGCTCAGATCGGCGCCGGTGGCGATATCGCGCGCCAGTGCAGCCAAGCGGCGTGGGCCGTGACCAAGCGCCTCGGTCTGCTGGCGCAGGCGAAGCGCGACCTCGCCGAGGAGCAGGGTCAGGCCGGCCAACAGAGCGGCCTGCAGCACGGCGGGCAGCACCGCAGCGCCAGCCAGCAACGGTGCCAGCAGTGCGAGTGTGCCGACACCGCCAGCCAACAACACCGGCAAGCGATCGCGATGACCCAGCAGCGCGCCCAGCAGCAGTGCGAATGGCAACGCCGGCGACAGGCCGACGATCGCACACACCAGCGCCAGTTGCAGTGACAGCAGCAGTGCCAGGCCGTTGCGGGCGACGACCCGGCCTGCCTGCGGCCCGGCCAGCCACACGGCAGGCACTACCGCCGCGGCGGCCAACGAGGCATTCAGCACCTGCGGGCCACGCAGGGCCAGCAGCAGGCCGGCCACGGCCAGCGCCGCACTGCCCAGCAGCAGGCGACGATCAGCACCACGCGCGAGCTGCTGCAGATGTGGCAGGCGGACGGTATCGGGGGGGCGGGAGGATGCAACGGACATCGGCGACTCCTGGATCAGCAAACGACAACGGCCACGCCCTGGCGCACGCGCAAGGGCGTGCTCATGACATGGACCGGGAATTCGGGGAATGCGACGCAATCAACGCCGCAGCGACGGGGCGCCGTGACCACATCCTGTGGGTGACGGTGCAGTAGAGCGGGCATGCAGACTTCCTTGCAGAACCAAACACACGCCGCAGGCCCGACCGGACCCGCGTGCCGCGGGCGCAGGGGCCCGCAACTGGTGTATCGGCCGCAAGCGCGCAGAGTGAAGCGCGCGCGGGCCCGGACTCAGCCGCCGTTGTCGTTGTTGAAGAAGTGCAGGATCACTTCAGCGATCCGTGCCGGGTCTTCCATGTGCAGGTGGTGGTTGCCGGGAAACACCGCCAACCGGCCATCGCGCAGGTGCCGCAGGCGATCGCTGCGCATCGGCTCCGGATAGTAGGACTGCGCCGGCGTGGCATAGATCACCTGCGTCGGGCAGGCGATGGCCTGCAGCAGGTTGTCGATCTGGCCTTCGCTGAGGCGGATCGCAGTGGGCAGCATCAGGCGCGGATCGCTGCACCAGCGGTAGCCGCCTTCCACGGGCTCGACGCCGCGCTCGACCAGCAGCCGTGCGCAGCGTTCGCTGAGCTGATTGGTCATCATCCGCGCACGGATCGGTGCGGCAAGGTCGGGAAATACACGCAGCTGCTTGCGCGCCAGCCCACGCGCGGCATTTACATGCTCGCGCAGGCGGTTGGCGGTTTCTTCTTCAGGCCCGCGCAGGCCACCGAGTGCTTCGATCGCCACCAGCCGCTCGATACGGTCGCTGACCGACGCGGTGAGGCTGGCGATGCCGGCGCCCATCGAATGGCCGAGCAGATTGAAGCGGTCCCAGCCCAGTGCATCAGCGACATCGAGCACGTGGCAGATCGCCGCTGCGGTCGTGTAGCTGGCACCCGTCGGCAGATGTGCGCTGTGGCCATGGCCGGGCAGATCGATCGCCACCAGGTGCAGCGACGACAGATGCGGCGCCAGCGGCACGAAGCTGGCCGCGTTGTCGAGCCAGCCATGCAGGGCCAGCACGCGCGGGCCGTCGCCGTGGTTGCGCAGACCGGCGACGCGCGCGCCGCCCACCTCCAGCTCAAACGGCTGCAGGCTCATGCCAGCGAGGCCACAGCCAGCCGTGCCAGCGCACGCGCGTGCTCCGGTTCGGCGTTGAGGCAGGGGATGTAGCGCATCCGTGCACCGCGTTCGGCCAGTGTTTCGGTGAAGCCCATCGCCACTTCTTCCAGCGTTTCCAGGCAGTCGGTGGCGAAACCCGGGCAGACCACGTCGATCTGCTTCACGCCGGATTCGGCCAGTGCCCACAGGCTTGGCTCGGCGTACGGCTGCAGCCAGCGTTCGCGGCCGAAGCGCGACTGGTAGCCGAGCTGCCATTGGTCGCTGGTCAGGCCCAGTGCGTTGGCGATGGCACGGGCGCTGGCCTCGCAGCGTTGCGGGTACGGATCACCGCCATCGGCCAGGCGCTGCGGGATGCCATGGAAGGAGAACATCAACGTCTGGCCGCGGCCATGCTGCTCCCAGTAGCGCCGTATGGAACCGGCAACCGCCTCGACCCAGCCTGGATCGACCGAGTAGTCGCGCACCAGGCTGACGGTCACGCCGGGGTTGCGGCGCTGCCAGGTGTCGACGCGGTCTTCGACCGAGGCGGTGGTGGTGGTCGAGTACTGCGGGTACAGCGGCAGTACCACGATGCGGCGCGCGCCCTCGGCCGCCAGGCGGTCGAGCTCGCCGGCCAGCGCCGGTTCGCCGTAGCGCATCGCATGGCGTACGGTCAGAGAGGGCAGCAGGGCCTGCATGGCCTGCGCCAGCTGGCGGGTGTACACCATCAGCGGGGAGCCTTCCGGCAGCCACACCTGGGCGTACTTGGCCGCCGAACGGCTGCTGCGCAGCGGCAGGATCAGGCCGCGCAGCAGCGGCTGCCACAACAACGCCGGGATCGAGACCACGCGGGGGTCGGACAGGAATTCAGCCAGGTAACGGCGTACGGCGGGTGCCGTCGGCGTCTCGGGCGTGCCTAGGTTGACCGCCAGCACGGCGGTATCGGGTGCGTCGAGCATGGGCGGTATTGTCGCCGATTCCGCTGTCGCGTCGGCATGCAGGGTTCGGATTGCAGTCATAGCGCGGACCAATGTGAGCAGGCAGCGCTCATTGGAGATTCATGACAACACTACTAATTTCAGTCACTTGCTATATCTTCCTATGGACTGACTTCTGGAGCCTGCCATGCGTCGCCCGATCCAAGCCCTGCTGATCGCCGCCAGTCTGCTGTCCAGCCAGGCCATGGCCGGACCGCAGGAAGACCAGCGTGCCCGCAACGCGGTACGTGTGCTGGCTGAAATCCAGGGAATCCCTGAACAGGGCATTCCTGACAAATTGCTGGACGAAGGCCGCGCGGTCATCGTCATTCCCGACACGATCAAGGCCGGTCTGGTCATTGGCGGTCGTCGTGGCCATGGCCTGATGTCCGTGCGCATGCCCAACGGCGCCTGGTCCAACCCGGTGTTCATCAA
Source organism: Stenotrophomonas sp. ATs4 (assembly GCF_051861585.1). Taxonomy (NCBI): domain Bacteria; kingdom Pseudomonadati; phylum Pseudomonadota; class Gammaproteobacteria; order Lysobacterales; family Lysobacteraceae; genus Stenotrophomonas; species Stenotrophomonas sp. ATs4. Next base: position 5,189 of record NZ_JBLYPK010000014.1, read on the forward strand.
GCTCACCGGTGGCAGCATCGGCTTCCAGGCCGGTGTGCAGTCCTCCGACGTGGTGCTGGTGTTCCGCAACGACCGCAGCCTGGACAATCTGGTCAACGGCAAGTTCACCCTGGGCGCCGATGCCGGTGTCGCGGCGGGCCCGGTTGGCCGCAACGCCGCTGCGGCGACCGATGGGCAGCTCAAGGCCGAGATCTGGTCGTGGTCGCGCGCTCGTGGCCTGTTCGCTGGCGTGGCCCTGGATGGCGCGATCCTGCAGATCGACGATTCGGCCAACCTCGACGCCTACGGCAGCAACACCACGCCGCGGATGATTTTCGAGGGCCGCGCCGCAGGCTCGCCGTCGATGGATGTGGTCGCCTTCCGCGACCGCCTGGAAGAGGCCACCTACGCCGCACGCAACAACCGCAACGGCAATGGTGGCAACGCCCCGCGCCCGGCAGCCGCCCCGGCCGCCGCGCCGGCGCCTGTTCAGGCAGCGCCGGCCGCACCGGCCGAAGCCACCACCGCGCCGCTGCAGAACGTGCCGCAGACCCCGCCGCCGCAGCAGCAGGGCTTCCAGCCGGTTACCGACGGCGAAATCCGCACGGAAACGCTGGGCGGAAACTGACTTTCGTCACGCGCGCCGGCTAACACCCGGTGCGCTATGCTCGACAGCCTGATCACTAACGTAACGAGCGTCTTTATGGGCAGTTTCAGCATCTGGCATTGGTTGGTCGTGCTGGCCATCGTCCTGCTGGTGTTCGGCACCAAGCGCCTGACCAGCGGCGCCAAGGATCTCGGTTCGGCGGTCAAGGAATTCAAGAAGGGCATGCGCGACGAGGACAAGCCGAACGCGCAGCTGGGCGATGAATCGCGCAGCCAGGACGCCTCGCGCACCGCGCAGGACGAGCACGACCGCAACCCACGCTGATCCGGAGCGGTTGCGGTGTTTGATATCGGCTTCAGCGAACTGCTGGTGATTGCGGTGGTCGCCCTGGTGGTGCTCGGTCCCGAGCGCCTGCCCAAGGCGGCCCGCTTTGCCGGCCTGTGGGTACGTCGCGCCCGCAATCAGTGGGATTCGGTGAAACAGGAACTGGAGCGCGAACTGCAGGCCGAGGACATCAAGCGGCAGATGCAGGACGTGCGCCAGGGCATGCAGGACACCGAGAACCAGCTGCGTGCCAGCGGTGAGGCAATCCGCCGCGAAGCGCAGGAGGCACAGCAGCAGAGCGATACGCTGGCGCAGGAGGTACGCGCGCCGGCGCCTGCGGATCTGCCGCCACACATGAGCGCCTCGCCCGACGCCGATGCGCCGGCACAGGAGAGCGTTGCTCCCGAGCCGACGCCGGCGACACCCCTTGAAGCCGGTGCGCCGCCGCCGCAGAGCAGCCCGGAGCGCCAGCCATGAGTGAACACGATTTCGGCGAAAGCTCGCTGGTTGAACATCTGGTGGAACTGCGCGGCCGTCTGGTGCGCGCGCTGCTGGGCCTGGGCGTGGTGCTGCTGGGCCTGCTGCCGTTTACCCAGAAGCTGTACAACGCCCTGGCCGAACCGCTGGTCTCGCAGCTGCCGAACGGGCAGACGATGATCGCCACCAATCCGGCCGGTGCTTTCTTCGCGCCACTGAAGCTGACCTTCTTCGTCGCCCTGTTCGTGGCGGTGCCGTGGCTGCTGTACCAGTTGTGGGCGTTCGTCGCTCCGGGCCTGTACGCGCGCGAGAAGCGCCTGGCGGTGCCGTTGCTGGTGTCGTCGGTGCTGCTGTTCTACGCCGGCTGTGCCTTCGCCTACTTCCTGGTGTTGCCGGCGGTGTTCCACTTCCTCACCACCTTCAGCCCGGACGTGATCGCGATCACCCCGGATGCGAACGCCTACCTGGACTTCGTGCTGGCGATCTTCTTTGCCTTCGGCGGCAGCTTTGAACTGCCGGTGGCGATGGTGATCCTGGTGCTGCTGGGCTGGGTGACGCCGCAGCAGTTCAAGGAAGGCCGTGGTTACGCGATCGTCGGCATCTTCGTGGTCGCAGCGGTGCTGACCCCGCCGGACGTGGTCTCGCAGCTGATGCTGGCGATCCCGATGTGCCTGCTCTACGAGCTCGGCATCCACGCTGCACGCTGGCTGGTGCCGTCATCGGTGGTGAAGAAACCCGCCGCGTGAAAAAAGGGGACGGAGGGGATTAAGTCGTTTGCGCCACTGTGCGGCTAACGACTTAATCCCCTCCGTCCCCTTTTTCTATCCACGCATGGCGTGGATCTACCTGCGCGCTGGTCAGGCGTGGAACACGTCGCTCGAGGTCGGCGTGGTTGGAATCGGCGGCGCCGCGCGGCTGCCGCGATGCACGAACATCTGCTTCCACGCGGCGTAGACCGCGCCGACATACAGCGGCATCAGCACCGTGGTCAGCACCAGCTGGGCGATGAAGGCCGCGGCCAGCGGGCCGCCGACCAGCATCGCGATCTGGATCACGATCACGAACAGGATGTACATGCAGAACGCGGCGATCAGGCCGAGCGCTGCAAACACGATCATCGCGCCGATGTTCTCGATGCAGCCCTGCAGGCTCAGGCGCAGCGCGTGCATGCCGCTCTGCTTGTCGAACACCACCAGCGCCGGCTGGGTGAACATCGCCAGCGACAGTGCCACTGCACTCAGGAACACCAGCAGCATCCACAGTGCGATGCGCTTGGCCGGCAGGTTGGCGACCAGCGCAGCGGCATCGTCCGGCTTGATCTGCTGGCCGCTGCGGCTGATTTCTTCCATCTTGGTCATGACCTCGCTGAAGGCGGTGAAGCCCTCGCGGCCGATCATCAGGAACAGCAGCGCGCCCAGCAGCAGTACTGCCAGTACCTGGATCGCCAACGGCACCAGCAGGTGGCTGACGCGGTGGTCGCGGATCGGCTGCAGCAGGTGCGAAGCCAGGCCCGGACGACCTTCGTCGATCTCGCCCACGGCGTACAGCATGCCGCCGAACATGATCGGCGAGATGGCCAGGGTCATCAGCTGCACGGCCATGCCGGCCGCGCCGGGAATCAGCGTCGACAGCAGCGTGACCACCCAGCTCACCAGCAGCCAGGTCAGGCCGATCCGGGCCAGCTGCAGCGGCGCACGCCGGTACAGCGAGAACGTATCCAGCAACCATTGGGCGCCCGCCGAGGCCGGCAGCTTGCGAATCTCTTTCATGGACATCCGGGAGGGGCAGAAAGGGGGCCGGGCAGTCGCCCGTGCCGCCGATTATCCCTGTTTTGCTGTCGGCTGGGCTGAAGACGATCGCGCCTGGCGGACGAAGCGGCGCAGCAGCTGGCGGGCCAGCGGTGCCGCACTCACGGCACGCTCGATGCTGCGGGCACAGCCACCGTGGCGACCGATGCAGTCGGCGCGCGCACGCACGTAGCCGCGCATGTGGTGGGTGGCGAACTCCGGATGGAACTGCACGCCCCAGGCCTGGCGTCCCCAGCGGAAGGCGTGGCAGCCGTCCAGCGGCGAGCGCGCCAGCACCTCGGCACCATCCGGTGCGCGCAGCACGGTCTGCAGGTGGGTGGCATGGGCAGCGAAATGATGCGGCAGGCCCTGGAACAGCGGGTCCTGCGCGGCCTGTGGCTGCAGCTCCAGTTCGATCGTGCCCGATTCGCGACCGGCCGGGTTGTAGGCCACCTCGCCACCCAGCGCGTGCGCCAGCAGCTGGTGGCCGTAGCAGATGCCGAACACCGGCAGGTTGTCGTGGGCGGTCTGGCGCAGCCACGCCGCGCTGCGCTCGCTCCACTCGGCATGGTCGGTGACGAAGGCGGCCGAGCCGGTTACCAGCACGCCGGCGAAGGCATGCGGATCGGGCAGGGCGCCACCGTGTTCGACATCGACCACCACCGTCTCGCGTTCTTCGAGTCCGGCGGCGACGCGGATCCAATGCGGGAAGCGCCCGTAGCGGCGCAGTGACGGCACCGGTCGGCCGGTTTCAAGGATCAGGAACGGGGCTGGGTTCATCCGGGGGCGGCAGCACTGACAGGACTTCCTCGATTGTAGTCAGCCCCTGCGCCACCTTTTCAAGTCCGGCCTGACGCAGGGTTCGCAGCCCTTCAGCCCGCGCGGCACGGGTGAAACCGGCCAGATCCATGTCGGCACGGATCTGCCCGCGCAGCCGCGAACCCAATGGCAGCAACTCATACAGGCCGATGCGACCGAGGAATCCGGTGCGCCGGCACTCCAGGCAGCCGACCGGCCGACAGGGCGTGGCGGCATCTGGATATGCGGCATGGCTATCAGCAAGCACCGCCCAATCGGCGGCGCTGAGGCTGTGCGGCTGCTTGCAGTGCGGGCACAGCGTGCGCACCAGGCGCTGGGCGAGGATGCCGTTGAGGGTGCTGGCCAGCAGGTAATGCGGCACGCCCAGGTCGAGCAGGCGGGTAACCGCCGACGGCGCGTCATTGGTATGCAGGGTGGACAGCACCAGGTGGCCGGTCAGCGAAGCCTGCACCGCCATCTGCGCGGTTTCCAGATCGCGGATCTCGCCGATCATGATGATGTCCGGGTCCTGCCGCAGCAGGGTGCGCACGCCGCTGGCGAAGTCCAGGTCGATGTTGGTCTGCACCTGCATCTGGTTGAATTCGGGCGCGATCATCTCGATCGGGTCCTCCACCGTGCACACGTTCACGTCCGGCGTGGCCAACCGCTTCAGCGTGGAGTACAGGGTGGTGGTCTTGCCCGAACCGGTCGGGCCGGTGACCAGCACGATGCCGTGCGGGCGCTCGACCAGCGCATTCCAGCCGGTGGCCTCCTGCGGGCTGAAACCGAGCTGGTCGATGCTCTTGAAGGCGGCATCCGGGTCGAAGATGCGCATCACGCACTTCTCGCCGAAGGCGGTGGGCATGGTCGAAAGGCGCATCTCGACCTCGCGGCCGCCCGGCGAGCGGGTCTTGATGCGGCCGTCCTGCGGGCGCCGGCGCTCGGCCAGGTCCATGCGGCCAAGTACCTTGATGCGGCTGACCACGGCGGTCATCACCGCCGGCGGCACCTCGAACACCTTGTGCAGCACGCCGTCGATGCGGAAACGCATGCGTCCCATCTCGCGGCGCGGCTCCAGGTGGATGTCGGAGGCGCGCTGCTCGTAGGCGTACTGCAGCAGCCAATCGACGATGTGGACGATGTGCTGGTCGTCGGCGTTGACGTCGCCGGTACGACCCAGCTCCACCAGCTGCTCGAAGCTGGGCAGGGTGGTGTTGGCCTCGCCGCGCACGTCGCCGCGGGCACCGCGCACCGAACGGGTCACCCCGTAGAACTCCATGGTGTAGCGGTGCAGGTCCAGCGGGTTGACCACGGCCAGCTCGATGCGGCGCCGGGTCAGGTGCTGCAGGTCGCGGCGCCATTCCTGCACCAGTGGCTCGCTGGTGGCCACCAGCACGCGCTCGGCATCCACCGCCAGTGGCAGGAAGCGGTGGCGACGGGCATACGCATGTGAGACCAGTGCGGTGACGGCGGCAACGTCGACGCGGGTGGGATCGATACGCAGGTAGCGGCTACCGGTCCGTTGGGCCAGCCATTCGCTCAGGCGTTCCAGGGTCAGTTCGCCGCCGCCGCTGGCGGCCAGCTTGAGGTTGGACAGCAGCACCAGCGGGTGCACTTCACTGGCGTTGCGCGCGCCCTGCGCCGAAAACCGCATGCGCTCACGGTCCTGTTCGGCCACCAGATCATCGGCGACCAGGGCCGCGGCAATCTGCTCGAACTGCAGGCGCCCCCAGGGCAGCGGTACGCCGCCAGCCTCGCCGGGCGTGCCCACCGGCAGCCGATGCTCCATCTGCCTGCTCCTCCCGGGTACGGAATGCCCCGCAGGTCGGCCGTTATACTAGCGCACCCCCTTGCCGGCCAAGACTCGTCCGCATGTCCGCGACCCCGACCGTTCCGATCACTTTCCAGGGCCTGATCCAGACCCTGAACCAGTTCTGGGCCCAGCAGGGCTGCGTGCTCATCCAGCCGCTCGACCTGGAGGTGGGCGCCGGTACCTTCCACCCGGCCACCTTCCTGCGTGCGATCGGTCCGGAAACCTGGAATGCGGCCTACGTGCAGCCCTCGCGCCGCCCGACCGATGGCCGCTACGGCGAGAACCCGAACCGCCTGCAGCGCTATTACCAGTACCAGGTGGCGATGAAGCCGGCGCCGGACAACATCCAGCAGCTGTACCTGGATTCGCTGAAGGCACTGGGCATCGACCCGCTGGTGCACGACCTGCGCTTCGTCGAGGACAACTGGGAATCGCCGACGCTGGGTGCCTGGGGCCTGGGTTGGGAAGTGTGGCTCAACGGCATGGAAGTAACCCAGTTCACCTACTTCCAGCAGGCCGGTGGCCTGGAGTGCCGCCCGGTGCTGGGCGAGATCACCTATGGTCTCGAACGCCTGTGCATGTACCTGCAGAACTGCGACAACGTCTACGACCTGGTCTGGACCTACGGCCCGGACGGCCAGCCGGTGACCTACGGTGACGTCTACCACCAGAACGAGGTGGAGCAGAGCACCTACAACTTCGAATACGCCGACGTGGAAGAAATGTTCCACCGTTTCGACGCCTGCGAGCGTGAAGCGCAGAAGCTGGTGGAAGTGAACCTGCCGCTGCCGGCCTACGAACAGGTGATGAAGGCCAGCCACACCTTCAACCTGCTCGATGCGCGCCGTGCGATCAGCGTGACCGAACGCCAGCGTTACATCCTGCGCGTGCGCGCGCTGGCCCAGGCGGTGGCCAAGGCGTACTACGAGCAGCGCGAGAAGCTGGGCTTCCCGGGTGCGAAGAAGGCCTGACCGCCGCTTCCACTGCCATCCGCTTTTCATCAATTACCCGGGGCGCCGGACGCGTTGCGCGCTGCGCCCCCACCACAGGATCGAACCGATGAGCCAACTGTCCCCCCTGCTGATCGAACTGGGCACCGAGGAGCTGCCGGTCAAGGCGCTGCCGGGCCTGGCCCAGGCCTTCTTCGACGGTGTTGTCGAAGGCCTGCGCAAGCGCGGCGTCGCGCTGGAACTGGGCGATGCACGCCCGCTGTCCACCCCGCGCCGACTGGCCGTGCTGCTGCCTGGCGTCGGTCTGGAACAGCCGGAACAGCACAGCGAAGTGCTGGGCCCGTACCTGAACATCGCGCTGGACGCCGAAGGCCAGCCGACCAAGGCCCTGCAGGGCTTCGCCGCCAAGGCCGGGATCGACTGGACCGCGCTGGAGAAGACCACCGACAACAAGGGTGAGCGCTTCGTGCACCGTGCGGTGACCCCGGGCGCGAGCACCGCCAGCCTGCTGCCGGATATCCTGCGCGAGGCGATTGCGGCGATGCCGATTCCCAAGCCGATGCGCTGGGGCGACCACGCGTGGGGCTTTGCGCGCCCGGCGCACTGGCTGGTGCTGCTGCACGGTGCCAAAGTGGTCGAGGCCGAGCTGTTCGGCCTGCAGGCCGGCCGCGTCAGCCGTGGCCATCGCTTCCACCACGACCAGGCCGTGTCGCTGGCACAGCCGCAGGACTACGTTGAAGCCCTGCGCGCCGCGTTCGTGCTGGTCGACCCGAACGAGCGCCGCGCGCGCATCGTCGCCGAGGTCGAGGCCGCTGCGGCCAAGGCCGGTGGCAGCGCACGCATCACCGACGACAACCTGGAGCAGGTGGTGAACCTGGTCGAATGGCCGTCGGCGGTGCTGTGCAGCTTCGAGCGCGCGTTCCTGGCGGTACCGCAGGAAGCGCTGATCGAGACGATGGAGATCAACCAGAAGTTCTTCCCGGTGCTGGATGCCGCTGGCACCCTGACCGAGAAGTTCATCGGCATCGCCAACATCGAATCGAAGGACGTGGCCGAAGTGGCCAAGGGCTACGAGCGCGTGATCCGCCCGCGCTTCGCCGATGCCAAGTTCTTCTTCGACGAGGACCTGAAGCAGGGCCTGGTATCGATGGGCGAGGGCCTGAAGACAGTGACCTACCAGGCCAAGCTGGGCAGCGTGGCTGACAAGGTGGCACGCGTGGCTGCACTGGCCGAAGTGATCGCACCCCAGGTCGGCGCCGACGCAGTGCAGGCCAAGCGGGCTGCCGAGCTGGCCAAGAACGACCTGCAGTCGCGCATGGTCAACGAATTCCCGGAACTGCAGGGCATCGCCGGCCGCCACTACGCCGTGACCGGTGGCGAATCGGCCGAGGTGGCGCTGGCCATCGACGAGGCCTACCAGCCGCGCTTTGGTGGCGATGACATCGCACTGTCGCCGCTGGGCAAGGTGCTGGCCATTGCTGAACGCGTGGACACGCTGGCCGGTGGTTTCGCCGCAGGCCTGAAGCCGACCGGCAACAAGGACCCGTTCGCCCTGCGCCGCAACGCGTTGGGCCTGGCCCGCACGATCATTGAAAGCGGCTTCGATCTGGACCTGCGCGCGCTGCTGGCCAGCGCCAACACCGGCCTGGCCGCGCGCAATGTGCAGGCCGACGTCGGCGAGCTGTACGACTTCATCCTCGACCGCCTGAAGGGCTACTACGCTGACAAGGGCGTGCCGGCCACGCACTTCAACGCCGTGGCCGAGCTGAAGCCGGCTTCGCTGTACGACTTCGACCGCCGCCTGGATGCGATCGGCACCTTCGCCGCGCTGCCGGAAGCCGAGGCGCTGGCTGCGGCCAACAAGCGTATCCGCAACATCCTGCGCAAGGCAGAAGGCGACATTCCGGGCCAGATCGACCCGGCGCTGCTGCAGGAAGACGCAGAGCGCGCGCTGGCCGAAGCGGTCACCGCGGCCATCGACGACACCGGCGCCAGCCTGCACCAGAAGGACTACGTGGCCGTGCTGGCGCGCCTGGCCCGCCTGCGCCCGCAGGTGGATGCCTTCTTCGATGGCGTGATGGTCAATGCCGAGGACCCGGCACTGCGTGGCAACCGCCTGGCGCTGCTGACGATGCTGGGTGAACGCCTGGGCAAGGTTGCAGCGATCGAGCATCTGTCGAGCTGACGGGTACCTGCCATCCACGCATGGCGTGGATCTACCGGGCCCGTCGGTCATGGACCATCGATGTCCATCGGGGTCATTGCCGGCATCGCGCACGATGCCGGCATCCTCGCCCGCAATCACGATGATCGCCACAAAGGCGCGCATTTTGACTGCCACTTAACAACCGATCCCCAATGACGTGATGCATTTCGCATCGTCACCTTCGGTCGGTATGCTGTGCTGCATGCAGCCAAAGAAATACGCCCTGCCGCTGATGGTCCTGTCGCTGGCCGCCACCTCCGTGGCCCACGCGCGCGGCACCATCGACAAGGTGGACATCAAGGGATTGGACAAGGGCGACGACGCCGCAATCATCGAGAACATCCAGGAATCGCTGTCGTTGTACGACACGATCGGCAAGGAGCAGGGCGAATCGCGCCTGGAGTACCTGCTGTCCCAGGCCGAGCGGCAGACCCGCCAGGCGCTGGAGCCGTTCGGGTACTACAACCCGGTGATCAAGGTCGAGGCACCGCGCGAGGACGAGCACGTACGTGTGCTGATCCATGTCGACAAGGGCACCCCGGTAACCGTGCGCCGCGAGCACATCGACATCACCGGCCCGGCGATGTACGACCAGTACCTGCAGGACGACCTGTCCGCGTTCAAGCCGCGCAAGGGCCAGCGCTTCGTGCACACCCAGTACGAAGCCAGCAAGATCACCGTGACCCGCCGGCTGGCCGAGCGCGGCTATTTCGACGCCGACTACACCCAGCGCCAGGTGCAGATCACCCGCGCCGACAATGCCGCCGACATCGACCTGACCTGGGACAGCGGCCGCCGCTACAACATGGGCCCGGTGCGCTTCGAGCAGGATTACTTCGTCGACAAGCTGTTCGACCCACTGGTGTACTGGGACCAGGGCAGCTACTTCCACGAGGGCAAGCTGGACCGGCTGCGCGAGTCGCTGACCAAGCTCGATTACTTCAGCGTGATCGACATCCAGCCGCGCCCGGACCAGGCCGACGAAAACGGTGAGGTGCCAGTGGATGTGAAGCTGACCCGCGCCAAGCGCACCATCTACAACGCCGGTCTGAGCTACGGCAGCGAAAGCGGCCCGGGTGTGCGCGGCGGCATCGAGCGGCGGTTCCTGAACAACCGCGGCCACAAGATGAACACGCAGCTGGACTATGCGCAGAAGCGCAAGAGCCTGGTGACCAGCTACCGTATTCCCGCCTTCAAGTGGCTTGATGGCTGGTACACCTTTGCCGCCAGCGCCTATGACGAGCAGACCGATTACATCGATCTGCGCAACTTCAAGCTGATCGCCAGCCGCAGCGGCGAGATCAACGAGCACTGGACCGCGATTGCGTCCATCAACGCCCTGCGCGAGCGCTGGCGCTACGCTTCGGGCACCGAATTCACCGACGCGGTCTACAACACCTCGACGCTGGTCTATCCGCAGATGGTGGCGGATTACGTACATGTCGACGACGAGATGTTCCCGCGCAAGGGCATCAGCGGCACCGCGACGATGCGTACCGGCGTCGAAGGTGCCGGTTCAGACACCAGCTTCGTGCAGGCCAATGCCGTGCTGCGCTGGTACATCCCGGTAGGTGAAAGCAACCGCCTGATCCTGCGCGGCGAAGGTGGCACCACCTGGACCAGCGACCTGGTGGCGATGCCGCCGAGCCTGCGCTACTTCGCCGGTGGCGACCGCAGCATCCGCGGTTACGCCTATCGCGAGGTCGGCCCGCGGACCCCTGCGCCGGACAAATACGCGCTGGGCGCCAAGAACCTGGTGATCGGTTCGGCCGAGTACGAGCACTACTTCAATGGTGGTCCGTGGGGTGCGGCGGTGTTCGTCGATACCGGCAGCGCCTTCGACAACACCATTGATCTGCATACCGGCGTCGGCTTCGGCGTGCGCTGGAAGTCACCGGTGGGTCCTGTGCGCGTGGATATCGCGCATGGCCTGAACAATCCGGACTCCCAGTTCCAGCTGTACCTGAACATCGGAGCGGACCTGTGAGCACGCCCGCGCCGACCCCGAACACGCCGCCGCGCGTGCGTTTCTACCGCCGCCGCCGCTTCTGGGCGTGGTCCGGTGTGGGCGTAGTCGGCCTGGTGCTGCTGGCCCTGCTGGCGGTGTACTGGCTGCTGCAGACCGTGGCCGGCCGTGACGTGCTGCTGGCCCAGGTGGTGGCGCGGCTGCCGGTGGGCGCCAGCTTCACCTGGGACAAGGTGGAAGGCCCGGTGGCCGGCCCGCTGACCCTGTACAACGTCGACTTCCGCTACGACGACATCCACTTCCACGCCGAGCGTGCACACCTGGAGCCGGACCTGCGCCCGCTGCTGGGCCGCAAGCTGCTGCTGGACAAGCTGGAACTGACCAACGCCACGCTGAACCTGGCCAAGAGTGACGAACCGTTCAAGTTGCCGTCGTGGCCGGATTCGCTGCCGCAGATCGAGATGCCGCTGGCGATCCAGGCTGATGCCATTGCCATCGACGGCTTCCGCATCAGCCAGGCCAACGAGCCGGTGATTGATATCAGCCGCGTGCGCGGTGGCATCGAGATCGCCAATGGCGAGTTCCAGGCGCACACGCTGGTGGTGGACAGCGACATGGGCAATTTCACTGCCCAGGGCCGCTACATCCCGGCCAAGGACTACGACACCGATGTGACTGTCACCGCGGTGCTGCCGGCCCCGCGTGGCCGCACGGCCGCCACTGTCGGCCTGGTCGCACGTGGCGACCTGTCGCACATGGAAGTGGCGGTGGCCGGGCGTGCGCCGAAGCCGCTGCACGCGATGCTGGTGTTCGATGGCCGCACCGATCCGAGCTGGAGCGCCAGCATCCGCAGCGACGAGCTGGATCTGGCGCTGCTGTCGCCGGCACTGGCGAGTTCGGTGATCGCACCGCTGGCGCTGGATTTCACTGCTGCCGGCAAGGGCGGCAACGCCAACCTGCGCGGCAAGGTGAAGCAGGGCGATCAGGAACTGGAACTGGCACCGTCGGTGGTGTCGCTGCAGGACCAGGTGCTGAAGGTCTCGCCGCTGCTGGTGAAGGGCCTGGGTGGCGAAGCCCGGCTGGAGGGCACCGCCGACTTCAGCCAGGAAGACCAGCAGAAGCTCAACTTCTCGGTGGTCGCCCATGATCTGACCTACGTACCGGCGCCCGATCCGAACACCGCCGGCAGCGCGCCGTTGCCGGTGACCCTGAAGGAAGCACGCTTCGGCCTGGCCGGTACCCTGAAGGCCTGGGCGGCGATCGGCCGCGCAGAGGTCGAGCGCGATGCGCAGAAGGCGCAGCTGCGCTTCGATGTGCGTGGCAACGACCAGGCCGCGTCGATCCACCAGCTGCAGGCGCAGACGCCGGGTGGCCAATTGCAGGTGGAAGGCCAGGTGGCGTGGGCACCGCAGCTGGACTGGGATGCCAAGGCCACGCTGAAGGACTTCGATCCTGGCTATTTCGCGCCGGGCTGGAACGGCCGCCTGTCCGGCAACCTGGCCTCCAAGGGCCGCCAGCTGCCGCCGCCGGCAAACGCACCGCCGGGTACCGCCGGCACGCTGGAAGCCACCGTCGATCTGCCCTCGCTGAAGGGCGTGTTGCGCCAGCGCAATCTCGATGCGCAGGGCAAGTTCGCGCTGCAGGGCGCGCAAGGCCAGGGTGACCTGAAGCTGTCGCTGGGCAGCAGTCGGGTGACGGCTTCAGGCAAGGTCGGTGATCGTCTGGATATCGACGCGCGCTTCGAACCGCTGCAGCTGAGTGATCTGCTGCCGGGCGCCGATGGCGGCCTGCGTGGCCAGGTACAGGTGAAGGGCCCGCGCGATGCGCCCGACATCACCGCCGACCTGGTCGGCAACAACCTCAACTGGGATGGCTACGGCGCCGAGAGCGTAAGCATCAAGGGCCACCTGCCGTGGCGCGGCGACAGCGGCACGCTGGCCATCCAGGGCCAGCAGGTCAATGCCGGCATGCTGCTGGAACGCTTGAACGTGGATGCGCAGGGCAGTGTCTCCAACCTGCGCCTGGCTGCGCAGACCCGCAACGAAATGGGCGCGATCGAGCTGCAGGGCAGCGTCCGCCAGCAGGGCGCGAAGTGGAGCGGCGAGCTGGCCACGCTGCGCATCGCACCGGTGAAGGGCGATGCCTGGTCGCTGCGTGCACCGGCGGCGTTCGCGATCAACGGCAGCAACTACACGCTGGGCGAAGCCTGCTTGGCCGCTGCCAGCAGCGGCGCACTGTGTGCACAGGCCAACTGGCCGCGCGAGGGCCTGGTGGTGCGCAGTGATGCGCTGCCGCTGGCGCTGGTGCAGCCGTGGTTGCCGCCGCAGTCCGGCCGCCGCATCAACCTGCGTGGCGATGTCAGCCTGGATGCACAGATCCGCCCGCGCGGCAACGCCTGGGAAGGGCATGTGGAAGTGCGCTCGAAGGAAGGCGGCGTGCGCCTGGGCGAGAACCGCAACACGGTGGGGGACACCACCCGCGGCGAACTGGTGCGCTACGACCAGTTCTCGCTCAAGCTCGACATGACCCCGGCCAGCATCAAGGGCTATCTGGGCATGGGCTTCCAGGGCAACGGCTTCGTCGATGCCAGGATGCAGACCGGCTGGGAAGCCAGCGCGCCGTTGAACGGCGAGCTCTATCTCAACATGTCGCGGCTGTACTGGCTGGAGCTGTTCTCACCAGACATCGTGCGCCCGACCGGCCTGATCGAAGGTCATGTCAGCCTGCGTGGCACGCGCGGCCAGCCGTCGCTGGGCGGCGACGCGCAGCTGAGCAATTTCAAGGGTGAATTCCCGGCGCTCGGCCTGACCTTCGACCAGGGCAAGGGCAGCTTCGTCGCCCAGCCCGATGGTTCGGCCAAGATCACCGCGCAGGCCAACTCCGGCCAGGGCACGCTGTATGTCGATGGTGGCCTGTCCTGGTTCGGTGATGCACAGCCGCTGCAGTTGAAGATCCACGGCGAGAACGTGCTGCTGTCCAACACGAGCGAACTGCGCATCATCGCCAACCCCAACCTGGACTTCACCCTGGCCAAGGCGGCGATGGAGTTGCGGGGCGTGGTGCACGTGCCGGAAGCGGACATCGACCTGGAGCGCCTGGATCGCGGCACCTCGGTCTCCGAAGACGTCGTGGTGCTCGATCCGGCCGACCCGGAAGAGTCGCGCACCTCGCCGCTGGACATGGAGCTGACCGTCAGCCTCGGCGACAAGGTGAAAATGACCGGCTTCGGCCTGAAGGGTGCGCTGACCGGCAAGATGCAGGTCTGGGCCAAGCCGGGCCGCGAGATGACCGCCAACGGCGGCCTGGAAGTCAGTGGCCGCTACAAGGCCTATGGCCAGGACCTGACCATCACCCGCGGCAACCTCAACTGGAACTACAACGCGGTCTCCGACCCGCGCATCAACATCCGCGCCGAACGCCGGATCGGTGATGTCACCGCCGGCATCGACGTGACCGGGCGTGCGCAGCAGCCGCGTGCCGATGTCTGGTCCGAGCCGGCGATGTCGCAGTCCGAAGCGCTGGGCTACCTGGTGCTGGGCCGCAGTCTGACCGGTGCCAGCAGCGACCAGACCCAGCAGGTCAACGCGGCCTCGGCGGCATTGTCGGCCGGCAGTGGCCTGCTGGCCTCGCAGCTGGGTGCCAAGCTTGGCCTGGACGATGCCGGCGTGAGCCAGTCACGCGCTCTGGGTGGTTCGGTCATCGGCGTCGGCAAGTACATCTCGCCCAAGCTGTACGTCGGCTACGGCGTGTCGCTGGTCGGTGCCGGTTCGGTGATCACGCTGAAGTACCTGCTGCGTCGCGGCTTCGACGTGGAAGTGGAATCGAGCACGGTGGAAAACCGTGGTTCGATCAACTGGCGGCGGGAGAAATAACGATGCGGTAGTGCCGGCCGCTGGCCGGCAACTGCACCGTATCTCCGGAGTTCCGTGGGTTGCCGGCCAGCGGCCGGCACTACCGGATGGGTGCCCCCAACCATCGGCCGTTGCCCCCTGCGGCCCCAGCGGCTATGGTCCCGGGCTGTTCTGTCGTACCGGATTGCCTCATGTCATCACGCAAAGCCCTTCCCACTGCCCTGGCCCTGGGCCTGACCCTCGCCGCCGGTGCCCACGCCGATGAAGGCATGTGGATGCCGACCCAGCTGCCGGAACTGGCCAAGCCGCTGCAGGCCGCAGGTTTCAAGGGCAATCCGGCCGACCTGGCCAATGTCACCGCGCCGCCGTTGAGCGCTGTGGTGCGTGCTGGCGGCGGCACCGGTTCGTTCGTGTCCGCCGACGGTCTGCTGCTGACCAACCACCACGTGGCGATGGGCGTGATCCAGTACAACAGCTCGCCCGAGCACGACCTGATCAACGGTGGCTTCATCGCCAAGGGTCGCGCCGACGAGCGCCCGGCCAACCCGGACTTCCGTGTGCTGGTCACCGTCGGCTTCGACAAGGTGACCGACCAGGTGCTGGCGCAGGCGCGTGGCAAGACCGGCCGCGCCTACTTCGATGCCGTCGATGCGGCCAGCAAGCAGATCGTGGCCGAGTGCGAGAAGGACGGCAGCGTGCGCTGTTCGGTGGCCAACATGTACTACGGCACCGACTTCTACCGCATCGCCCAGCTGGAACTGAGCGACGTGCGCCTGGTGTACGCACCGCCGCGCGCGATCGGCAACTACGGCGATGAAATCGACAACTTCATGTGGCCGCGCCACACCGGCGACTTCACCCTGCTGCGCGCCTACGTGGGCAAGGACGGCAAGCCGGCCGCCTACAGCAAGGACAACGTGCCCTACCAGGCGCCGGCGCACCTGCAGATGTCGGTGGAAGGCCCGAAGGAAGGCGACTACGCAATGCTGGCCGGTTACCCGGGCATCACCTACCGCCACCGTACCGCGGCCGAATTCGCCGGCCAGATCGATACCGTGCTGCCGCGCCGCGTGTCGGTGTTCCAGCAGATGATCGACACCATCGAGGCCGCCAGCGCCAAGGATGCGCAGGCGCGCACCCGCTACGCCTCGCAGCTGCAGTCGCTGAAGAACAACCGCAAGCGCGCCGCCGGCGAGTTGGAAGGCCTGCTGCGCAGCGACGCCAAGGCCCAGCGTGCCGCCGACGAGACGGCGATGCTGGCTGCCACCGACCGCACGTACCAGGGCGACATCAAGGCACTGCTGACCAACCTGTCGCAGGGCGCGGCGGTGGGTGAGCGTGACCTGCTGCTGGACCAGATGGCCGCACAGAGCCAGCTGCTGCGCTCGGCGCTGCTGCTGGAACGCCTGCGCATCGAATCGGCCAAGCCGGATGCACAGCGCGAAACCGGCTACCAGCAGCGCGACCAGGCGATGATCGAAGGCGTGCTCAAGCAGGTCCAGCGCCGTTACGCACCGGAGGTCGAGAAGGCGCTGCTGACCACCCTGCTGACCCGCTACCAGCAGCTGCCGGACGCGCAGCGCGTGTCCGAGTTCGACGCGGCCTTCGGCCGTACCCCGGAGCAGCTGGCCAAGGCGCTGGAGACCCTGTATGCCGGCACCCAGCTGGGTGACGAGGCGCAGCGCCTGTCGCGCTTCGCAGCTGCGCGCGAAGGCAAGGCACTGGCCGCCGATCCGCTGATCGCCGTGGCCGGCCCGCTGGTGGCCGCGCAGCTGCGCATCGAGAACGAGAGCAAGACCCGCGAAGGCGAGCAGCTGCGCCTGCGCCCGGCCTACATGCAGGCATTGTTCGCCTGGCGTGCCAAGCAGGGCCGCGCGGTATACCCGGATGCCAACCGCACCCTGCGCATCAGCTACGGCAAGGTCGAGGCGCTGCACCCGCGCGATGGCGTGACCTACTCGCCGGTGACCACCGTGGCCGGTATTGTCGAGAAGAACACCAACGCCTATCCGTTCGATGCACCCAAGCCGCTGCTGGCAGCGATCGCCAAGGGTGACTTCGGCAGCACCGCCGACCCGGCGCTGAAGACGCAGACGGTCAACTTCCTGACCAATCTGGATACCACCGGCGGCAACTCCGGCTCGCCCGTGCTCAACGCCAAGGGCGAACTGATCGGCCTGAACTTCGACAGCAACTGGGAATCGGTCAGCGCCAGCTGGTGGTTCGACCCGCGCTACAAGCGTGCCGTGCACGTGGACATGCGCTACCTGCGCTGGCTGCTGGCCAAGGTCTACCCGGCACCCGAACTGCTGAAGGAAATGGGCGTGCCGGCCCAGTAAGAAGCCGGCCACGACCAACGGTCGTGGCCCGCACCGCGTAAGCCCCCACCTTGGTGGGGGTGGTTGCCCCCAACGAGCCCGTACACCCGGCCACGCCTGGCCTACACTGCGGGTTCTTCCGACGGAAACACGCGCGTGGTCTCCAGCTGGATCCTGCTGCTGGTCTCGGTTGCCTATGCCGCGCTGCTGTTCGGCGTGGCGTGGTGGGGTGACCGCCGGCCGATGTATCCCGACCGGCCGTGGCTGCGGCCGGTGGTCTACAGCCTGGCGCTGGCCGTGTACTGCTCGTCGTGGACCTTCTACGGCGCGGTCGGCACCGCCGTGCGCAACGGCGTGGGCTACCTGCCCATCTACATCGGCCCGCTGCTGCTGCTGTTGTTCGGCTGGCGCATCATCGAGCGCCTGGCGCTGATCGCGCGCAGCCAGAACGTGGTCTCCATCGCCGACTTCATCTCCTCGCGTTTCGGCCGCTCGCGGCGGCTGGCGGCGTTGGTGGCGATCATCGCGCTGATCGGCATCATTCCGTATCTGGCCCTGCAGTACAAAGCGGTGGCGATGAGCCTGCAGGTGCTGACCGGCAACACCGGCCCGACCGGCTTCCTCAGCGATCCGGCGCTGTACGTGGCGCTGCTGATGGCGCTGTTCGCCACGCTGTTCGGTACCCGCCAGGTAGACGCCACCGAGCACCACCACGGCATGATGCTGGCCATTGCGCTGGAATCGGTGATCAAGCTGGTGGCGATGGTGGCGGTGGGCGTGTTCGCCTACGTCTGGCTCAGCGACCGCAACGAGGCGGTGGTGGAGTCGGTGCACACGCTGTTCACCGGGCTGCCGCCAGTGGGGTTCATCTCGCAGACGCTGCTCAGCTTCCTCGCCATCATCTGCCTGCCGCGCCAGTTCCATGTGGCGGTGGTTGAATGCGGTGATGTGCGCGATGTACGTCGTGCGCGCTGGATGTTTGGTGGCTACCTGGTGCTGATTTCAGCGATGGTGCTGCCGATCGCCACGGCCGGCGTCAGCCTGTTCGGCGTGGGCAGTGGCGTTGCCGATGACTCGATGGTGCTGGCGCTGCCGTTGGCGGAAGGGCGCAATGCGCTGGCGTTGATCGCTTATGTCGGTGGCTTCTCCGCAGCGACCGGCATGGTCATCGTGTCGTCGATCGCATTGGCCACGATGGTCAGCAACGACCTGGTGATGCCGGTGCTGCTGCGTCGCAGTGGCGACCACCAGGAAGCGGCCGACGTCGCCTCGCGGGTGCTGTGGATCCGACGCCTTGCGATCCTGCTGCTGGCGCTGATGGCGTACAGCTACTACCGCAGCAGCAGCAATGACAGCACCCTGGCCTCGTACGGCCTGATGGCGTTTGCCGCCGTAGCGCAGTTCGCGCCGGGCCTGATTGGCGGCCTGTACTGGCGCGGTGCCAGCCGCCGCGGTGTCGAGACCGGCATGCTGCTGGGCTTTGCCACCTGGTTGTATACGCTGTTGCTGCCGGCGATGACCATGGCCGGCTGGATGGATGCCGGCTGGGTCCAGGACGGCCCGTTCGGCATCACCTGGCTGCGTCCGCAGCAGCTGTTCGGCATGACCGGCTGGGACCCGCTGACCCATGGCACGTTCTGGTCGCTGCTGGTCAATGCGGCGACGATGATGCTGGTGTCCGCACGCTGGCGGCCTGGCGTCGACGAGCGCCTGCGCGCCGCGCCGTTCCTCGACCCCTATGCCGAGCGCCCGTCGGTGGCCGGTGGCTGGCCCGGCCACGTGCATGTGGGCGACCTGCTCGCGCTGGCCTCGCGCGTGGTCGGCGAGCGCCACGCACGACGTTCGTTCTTCGAGCAGGCGCAGTCGCTGGGGCGTGAGTTGCAGTCCTCGGCACCGGCCGACCGGCCGTGGGTCCAGTTCACCGAGCGGTTGCTGGCTGCATCGATCGGCGCGGCATCGGCGCGCCTGTTGCTGACCAGCCTGCTGCGCGGCTCGGGCATGGACCTGGGCGAAGTGGTGGCGGTGCTGGACGAAGCGGGGCAGGAACTGCGCTTCAACCGCGAGATCCTCTCGACCACGCTGGAAAACATCAGCGCTGGTGTCAGCGTGGTCGACCCGGACATGCGCCTGACCGCCTGGAACCGCCGCTACCAGGATATGTTCGGCTACCCGGACGGCATGCTCTACGTGGGCCGCCCGGTAGCCGATCTGATCCGCTACAACGCCGAGCGCGGCGAGCTGGGCGAGGGCGACATCGAACTGCAGATCAACCGGCGTATCGGCTACATGCGCGCCGGTTCGCCGCACGTGTTCGAGCGCACCCGCAGCGACGGAAAGGTGATCGAGATGCGCGGCCAGGCATTGCCCGGTGGCGGTTACGTGACCAGCTACAACGACATCACTGATTACAAGCACGCCGAGCGCGCACTGCTGGAAGCCAACGAAACGCTGGAACAGCGCGTGGCCGAGCGTTCGCATGTAGCCGAGGTTGCACAGCAGTCGAAGACCCGCTTCCTGGCGGCGATCAGCCATGACGTGCTGCAGCCGTTGAATGCGGCGCGGCTGTTTGCTTCGGCACTGCGCGACAGTGACCATGTGAGCGACGAGCAGAAGCACCTGGCCGAACGCGTGGATGCCTCGTTGCGAGCGGCCGAAGAGCTGCTCGATGGCCTGCTGGATGTGTCACGGCTGGATGCCGGCGGCCTGCACCCGGTCATCGGCGAGTTCGACGTGAGCGCGCTGATGCGCGAACTGGCTGCACAGTACACCCCGGTCGCGGCCGGCCGAGGGCTACGCCTGGACCTGTTCGCACGCCCGGCATGGGTGCGCAGTGACCGCCGTCTGTTGCGCCGCGTGCTGCAGAACTTCATGGCCAATGCGCTGCGCTACACCCGCCAAGGCCGCATCGTGCTGGCGGTACGCCAACGCGGTGACGAGGTGGAGCTGCAGGTGTGGGATACCGGTCCCGGCATTCCCGAACACCACATGCGGCAGATTTTCGACGAGTTCCATCGCTACCAGCAGCCATTCGACTGGGGCGAGCAGGGGTTGGGGCTGGGGCTGTCGATCTGCCAGCGCATCTCGCGCCTGCTCGACCACCGTCTCAATGCACGCAGCCGCGTGGGGCGTGGTTCGATGTTCTCGATCATCCTGCCGCGGGTCGCGCCGCTGCCGGGCTACACCGAGCTGGCCACTCCGGTACAGGCCGTGGCCGCGCCGGTGCGCAGCGATTCGCTGGCCGGCCTGCGCGTGCTGTGCGTGGACAATGACGAAGAGATCCTCGACGGCATGCGCGCGCTGCTCGGCCGCTGGCAGGTGCAGGTGATTACGGCATCGACGGTGGATCAGGCGTTGGAGAAAGTGGCCGAACGGCCGCAGGTGATGCTGGTGGATTACCACCTGCATGACCGCATGGATGGCCTGGATGCGCTGGTGGCGTTGCGCGAAGCAGCCGGTTACCCGCTGCCGGGCGCGCTGCTGACCGCCGATGGCCGCGATGAGTTGAAGCGGATGGCACGCGAGCGTGGCTATCGCCTGCTGACCAAGCCGATCAAGCCGGCCTCGCTGCGCGCGTTCCTTGGCGCGCTGCGTGATGCGCGGTGATGACGGTGAAACGATGCCAGGCAGTAGATCCACGCCATGCGTGGATGCGCACCCGGTAGCGCCGGGCCATGCCCGGCGGCCACCGTAAATGACGCGTCAACCCGCGCCATGCGTGGACGTGACGTTTGGTAGTGCCGGCCGCTGGCCGGCAACCACGTAATCGCTCGCTTCCAGCGCGTTACCCCACGCCGTGCAGGTGCTCGTACAGGATCGTCGCGCCGATGATCACCAGGATCACGCCGCCGATGATCTCGGCACGCTTGCCGACCATGCTGCCCAGCACGCGGCCGAGCATGATGCCGGCGGTGACCATGGTCAGTGTGCACAGGCCGATGACCGCGGCCATCACGCCGATATGCACGTCCATGAAGGCCAGGCCGATGCCCACCGCCATCGCATCGATGCTGGTGGCGAAGCCGGTCAGCGCCAGCTTCCAGAAGCCGTGGTGCTGCGAAGGATCTTCATCCTCCTCGCCGCTGTCCGGGCGCAGGCCGTTGTAGATCATGTGGATGCCCAGCGCGCCGAGCAGGCCGAAGGCGATCCAATGGTCGAAGGCTTCGACATACTGCAGGGCGGCACGGCCGAGCAGCCAGCCGATGACGGGCGTGATCGCCTCGATGACGCCGAAGATGATGCCGGCACGCAGTGCATCGCGGAACACCGGCTTGCGCATGGCCGCGCCCTTGCCGATTGCAGCGGCGAAGGCATCGGTGGACATGGCGAAGCCGATCAGGAGGATCGAAATGGGGGACATGGGCGGCTGTTGAGGTCGGGCTAGGACGGACGCACGGCCTGCGCTCGCGCCCAACCTGACGTTGCGCGCGCGGGCCGCTGGTCTCGCCAACCATCATGGTTGTCCACGCCACGGCGCACTGGCCGAGTATGTTGACGTGGACGATTCCTGCGTAGGAATCCGGCTACTCCCCAAGGGGACGCGAAGCTTAGCACCGCGATTCGCGCGTGGCGCATTTCCAGCGAAACGCGCAGGCACGGCTGGTTTGTATAGCGATGGCTATATCACGGGCGTACGGTAGCGCCGGGCCATGCCCGGCGAGCGTAGCGGCGACGCCGTTTCAGGTGACTGCCGGCCAGCGGCCGGCACTACCTCAGTCTTCTTCCGGCGGCAGCACGATGGCGTCGTCGTCGATCGCCAGCTTGCCGGCCATCAGCACGGCCTGGGTGCGGTTGGTCACGCCCAGCTTGCGCAGGATGGCGGTGACGTGGGCCTTGATCGTCGCTTCGGAGACGTTGAGGTCGTAAGCGATCTGCTTGTTCAAGCGTCCGGCGCCCAGCATCTGCAAGACGCGGAACTGCTGCGGAGTCAGCTCGCGCAGGCGCTGGCCGACTTCGCGTTCTTCGCTGCCGGTGGGCGGCACGTTGTGCGCTTCCGGCGGTGCCCAGGTCTCGCCATCGAGGATGGTGCCGAGCGCATGACCGATGGTGTCCGAATCCGCAGACTTCGGAATGAAGCCCAGCGCGCCGTGGTCGAGCGCGCGCCGCATCACCGTGGCTTCTTCACGTGCGGACACCACCACCACCGGCAGCTGCGGGTGCAGTGAGCGCATGTGCACCAGTGCGTTGAAGCCCTGCGCACCCGGCATGTTGAGATCCATCAGGACCAGGTCGGCGTCGTTGTGCTGGTCGGCCAGGGCGTACAGCGCTTCCACGCTGTCGGCCTCGAACAGTTGTACGCCCGGGATGACCCGCTGCACGGCCCCACGCAGGGCTTCGCGGAACAGCGGGTGGTCATCGGCAATCAGAAGGGTGGTCATGGTCGGGGGGAACCGTGGGGGAAACTGTTTGGGGGCCAAGCCCCTGGGGTCGGAGCCCTTTCCTTGCGGAAAGGGATCCGACCCCGGGTAGTACATCAGCGTACTTTGCGCTCGTCCACCAACGACGCCACCACCGACGGATCGGCCAGGGTCGAGGTGTCACCGAGCTGGTCCGGCGCGTTCTCGGCGATCTTGCGCAGGATGCGGCGCATGATCTTGCCCGAGCGGGTCTTCGGCAGGCCCGGCGCCCACTGCAGGTGGTCGGGCGTGGCGATCGGGCCGATTTCCTTGCGTACCCAGGCGACCAGTTCCTTCTGAAGTTCGTCGCTGGGGGTCTCTTCGGCCACCAGGGTCACGTAGGCATAGATGCCCTGGCCCTTCACATCGTGCGGGAAGCCGACCACGGCCGCTTCGGCCACCTTCGGGTGCGAGACCAGCGCGCTCTCCACTTCGGCGGTGCCGATGCGGTGGCCCGATACGTTGATCACATCGTCCACGCGGCCGGTGATCCAGTAGTAGCCGTCTTCGTCGCGGCGGCAGCCGTCACCGGTGAAGTAGCTGCCCGGGTAGGTGCGGAAATAGGTATCGATGAAGCGCTGGTGGTCGCCATACACCGTGCGCATCTGGCCCGGCCAGGAATCACGGATGATCAGGTTGCCCTCGGTCGGGCCGTCCTTGATCTCGCCATCGGCGTTGACCAGGGCCGGCTGCACGCCGAAGAACGGCAGGGTGGCCGAACCCGGCTTGAGGTCCATCGCGCCGGCCAGCGGCGAGATCAGGATGCCGCCGGTCTCGGTCTGCCACCAGGTATCGACGATCGGGCAGCGGCTGTCGCCGACCACCTCGTAGTACCAGCGCCAGGCTTCCGGATTGATCGGCTCGCCGACACTGCCGAGCAGGCGCAGCGACGCGCGCGAGGTCTTCTTCACCGGCTCCTCGCCTTCGCGCATCAGTGCACGGATGGCGGTCGGGGCGGTGTAGAAGATGGTGACCTTGTGCTTGTCGATGACGTTCCAGAAACGCGAGGTGTCCGGGTAGTTCGGCACACCTTCGAACATCAGCGAGGTCGCGCCGTTGGCCAGCGGCCCGTACACGATGTAGCTGTGGCCGGTGACCCAGCCGACGTCGGCGGTGCACCAGTAGATGTCGTCTTCGCGCAGGTCGAACACCGCTTCATGGGTGTAGGCCGCATACAGCAGGTAGCCGCCGGTGGTGTGCAGCACGCCCTTCGGCTTGCCGGTGGAACCGGAGGTGTAGAGGATGAACAGCGGATCTTCCGCGTTCATGCGTTCCGGCTCGCAGGTGGCCGGCTGGCTGTCCACCACATCGTGGAACCAGCGGTCGCGCGGGGCCTGCATGTCCACCGCACCGCCGGTGTGGCGCACCACCAGCACGGTTTCCACGGTATTGGTGCCGGGCAGCTTCAGCGCGGCATCAACGTTGGCTTTCAGCGGAATCTTTCGACCACCGCGCAGGCCTTCGTCGGCCGTGATGATCAGCTTGCTCTGGCAGTCGCTGACGCGGTCGGCGATCGAGTTCGGCGCGAAGCCACCGAACACCACCGAGTGGATCGCACCGATGCGCGCGCAGGCCAGCATGGCTACCGCGGCGTCGACGATCATCGGCAGGTAGATGGTGACCCGGTCGCCCTTCTTGACGCCGAGGTTGCGCAGCGCATTGCCGAGGCGGCAGGTGCGCTCGTACAGCTCGCGATAGGTGACGTGCTGGGCCGGTGCATCCGGGCCATCCGGCTCGAACAGCAGGGCGGTCTTGTCGCCGCGCGTTTCCAGCTGGCGATCCAGGCAGTTCACGCTGGCATTGAGCTCGCCATCCTCGAACCACTTGATGTGGAAATCGGACAGGTCGTAGCTGACGTTCTTGATCTTCGTCGGCTTGCGCATCCATTGCAGGCGCTCGGCGGCCTTGCCCCAGAAACCATCCGGGTCGGTCACCGAAGCCTGGTACTGCTGTTCGTAGGACGTCTTGTCGATGCGTGCCTTGGCGGCGAACTGCGCATCGACGGGGTAGATATCAGCCATGGCACCCTCACTTGCACGTTGACTTTGTATGTGCGGTCGCAGCATCGCGACGACCGATCCCCCTCAGTTTGCCCCATCCACCCCCGGCCGCGTCACCACCTTGGTTAGACCATGGTCGAAAGTGAGCGTCCTGCAGGGCCGGGTTCGACCAATGGCCAATAGCCGCTGTGCGTGAACGCCCCGCAGTCTCGGCTCGACCGTGCCCCACGCGCGGCATCACCTTGCCACTTGGGAGAGAGGGCAACATGAGCCACCGTACGTTGAAAGCCGTGCGCACACCTTTGGCGGCCTGCCTGTTGGTCGCCCTGGTCGCACCGGGCATGGCGTTCGCAGAGACCGCCAAAGAGAAAGCACTGGAAGCACGCGTTGTCGAACTGGAACGCCAGGTCCAGCTGCTGCTGTCTTCGCAGCAACAACAACAGACCCAGATCAGCCAGACCCAGCAGGCGGTGACCGAAGTCCGCACGGTGCAGGCCGAGCAGAAGCCGGTCGCTGCGGTGCCGGCCGGCAAGCAGCCGATCCAGATCACCACCATCACCCCGGGCGCCGCGCCGGGCACCACGGTCAAGATCGGCGGCTTCATCAAGGCCGACTTCCTGGCCACCCAGACCAGCGACGGCCAGCTGGCCGACGACGCCACCGGCCGCGCGCTGTACCTGCCGGGCCAGACCCCGGTGGAAGGCGCCGGCGGCAGCGGCAAGCGTTCGGGTACCGACTTCAACGCCCACGCCAAGTTCTCGCGCTTCAACCTGGGCATCGACAACGTGAGCGAATCGGGCAACAAGGCCGGTGCGTTCTTCGAGATGGACTTCTTCGGCAACTCGCTCGGCAACCAGACCGCCACCAATACCTACGGTGTGACCCTGCGCCACGCCTACATGTACTGGAACAACTGGATGGCCGGCCAGACCTGGTCCAACTTCATGGACGCGGCCGCACTGCCGGAAGCGGTCGACTTCGTCGGCCCCACCGATGGCGTGATCTTCGTGCGCCAGGCCCAGGTGCGCTACACCCAGGGCGGCTTCAGCGTCGCGCTGGAAAACCCGGAAACCACCACCCTCACCGGCACCCGCAACCCGGTCACCGGCGCGTGGACCAACGCCAGCGCCAACTCCGATCGCGGCAGCCTGCCCGATCTGACCATGCGCTATGGCTGGAAGGGCACCTGGGGCACCTTCGGTGTCGGCGGCATCGTCCGTCAGTTGAAGGTCGACAACCAGGCCACCGGCGCCAAGGCCGACAAGGTGGCCGGCGGCCTGACCCTGGGCGGCAAGTGGGTGATGGGTGACAGCGATTCGCTGCACTACCAGTTCACCGGTGGCGAGGGCATTGCCCGCTACATCGGCCTGGGCATCACCGCCGACAGTGCCTACGACGTGGCCCGCGACGAGCTCAACCCGACCGGCGTGCTTGCCGGCTACGTGGGCTGGCGGCATGCGTTCTCGCCGAAGCTGCGCACCAACCTGATCTACGCGCGCAGCGACTATGACAACGACAGCATTCTCGGTCCGCTGGTGACCAAGAGCGTGCAGAGCATCCGCGGCAACATCTTCTATTCGCCGCTGCCCAAGGTCGATATCGGTGCAGAGCTGATGTATGGCCGTCGCGAAGTGGAGAACGGCAACAAGGGCGACATCACCCGTCTGCAGTTCACCACCAAGTACAGCTTCTAAGAGCGTGCCGGCCAACGGCCGGCACCTACCGAATTGATTGTGTGCCGACCAAGGTCGGCATCTACAGAGGGAAAGCGTCCCATGTCCACAACACCTGCACCGGCGAAAGCCCAACTTACCCAGGGCCACAAGAAGGTCATCTTCGCGTCGAGCCTTGGCACCGTCTTCGAGTGGTATGACTTCTTCCTGTACGGCTCGCTTGCCGCCATCATCGCCAAGCAGTTCTTCAGCGGCGTCAACGAAACCACGGGCATGATCTTTGCTCTGCTGGCCTTCGCCGCCGGCTTCTTCGTGCGTCCGTTCGGTGCGGCCTTCTTCGGCAGCCTCGGCGACCGCATCGGCCGCAAGTACACCTTCCTGGTCACCATCCTGATCATGGGCATCTCGACCTTCCTGGTCGGTGTACTGCCGAACTACGCATCGATCGGTTTCGCCGCACCGGTGATCCTGATCGTGCTGCGACTGGCCCAGGGCCTGGCGATGGGCGGTGAGTACGGTGGCGCTGCGACCTACGTGGCCGAACACGCCCCGGCAGACAAGCGTGGCCTGTACACCAGCTTCATCCAGTGCACCGCCACGCTCGGCCTGTTCATGTCGCTGCTGATCATCCTGGCCTGCCGCTACTTCCTCGGCAACGAGGCCTTCGAAGCCTGGGGCTGGCGCATTCCGTTCCTGGTCTCGATCGTGCTGCTGGGCATCTCGGTGTGGATCCGCCTGCAGCTGAGCGAGTCGCCGCTGTTCCAGCAGATGAAGGCCGAAGGCAAGGGTTCCAAGACGCCGTTCCGTGACAGCCTCAAGGGCGGCAACCTGAAGCTGATGCTGCTGGTCCTGCTCGGCGCCGCTGCCGGCCAGGCGGTGGTCTGGTACGGCGGCCAGTTCTACGCGCTGTTCTTCCTCAGCAGCATGCTGAAGGTCGATGCCACCACCTCTTACCTGCTGATCGCGGCCGCACTGGCGCTGGGCGTGCCGTTCTTCATCTTCTTCGGCTGGCTGTCCGACCGTATCGGCCGCAAGAAGATCATCCTGGCCGGCTGCCTGCTGGCTGCCGTCACCTACATCCCGATCTTCAAGGGCCTGACCCACTTCGCCAACCCGGCCATCGAAGAGGCCCGCACCAACTCGCCGGCCCTGGTCGTGGCTGATCCGAGCACCTGCTCGTTCCAGTTCGATCCGGTCGGCCTGCGCAAGTTCACCAGCTCCTGCGACGTGGCCACCGCCGCGCTGACCAAGGCCGGTGTGCCGTACGACGTGCAGCCCGCCGCCGCCGGTTCGCTGGCGATGGTGAACGTGGGCAGCGCCAGCGTCACCTCGTATGAGGCCGCCGGCCTGACCAAGGAAGACGGCAAGGCCAAGGCTGATGCGTTCGGTGCCGAACTGAAGGGCGCGCTGGTCACGGCGGGTTACCCGGCCAAGGCCGATGGCTCGCGCATCAACATCGCCGGCACGATCTTCATGCTGTGGCTGCTGGTGCTGTACGTGACCATGGTCTACGGCCCGATCGCCGCCTACCTGGTCGAACTGTTCCCGACCCGCATCCGCTACACCTCGATGTCGCTGCCGTACCACATCGGCAACGGCTGGTTCGGTGGCTTCCTGCCGGCGATCTCGTTCGCGCTGGTGGCCGGTACCGGCAACCTGTACTACGGGCTGTGGTACCCGATCATCATCGCGCTGATGTCGGTGGTGATTGGCGGCCTGTTCCTGCGCGAGACCAAGGACGTGGATATCACCAAATAACCGGTGTGCCGACCAACGGTCGGCACCCACCGGGTTTCAGGGGCCGCGGTGCAGACCGCGGCCTTTCTGTTTGTGGGCGCTTACATTCGGCCCGCATTCCGGTAGTGCCGGCCGCTGGCCGGCAATGACTGCACGCCCGCAGCCAATGCAAGGCTGCCGGCCAGCGGCCGGCACTACCATCGCGTTGCGCAGCACGCCGTATAGTCGGCCCATGACCACCACCACGCCGGCAGACCTCCCCGCCACCCTGCGTACCCTGCGCAGCACCTGGCAGGCGCAGCGACCCACGCTCGACCAGCGCGAAGCCGACCTGCGTCGCCTGCGTGAAGCGCTGAAGCCACGCTTGGACGAGATGGCCCAGGCTATCGCCGAGGACTTCGGCCACCGCGCCCACGTCGAATCGAAGCTGGCCGATGGCATGAGCGTGCTGTCGGCCATCGACCACCTGCGCCGCCATCTGCGGCGCTGGTCGAAGCCGCAGCGGGTCGGTGCAGGCTGGAAACTGTGGCCGGCACGCGCACAGCTGCGGCCGACGCCGCTGGGCGTGGTCGGGGTGATCTCACCGTGGAACTACCCGGTCACGCTGGCACTGGTGCCATTGGCTACCGCCATCGCCGCTGGCAACCATGTGTTGTTGAAGCCGTCTGAGCACACCCCGCGTACCAGTGCGTTCCTGGCCGATCTGCTGGCCAGTGTGTTCCCGCCCGATCGCGTGGCGGTAGTGCAGGGTGGGGCGGACGTGGCGGCGGCTGTGTCGTCGCTGCCGCTGGACCATCTGCTGTTCACCGGCTCGACGGCGGTTGGCCGCAAGGTTATGGCGGCCGCGGCCGAGCATCTGGTGCCGGTCACGCTGGAGCTGGGCGGCAAGTCGCCGGCGATTGTCTGTCGCGATTTCCCGCTGGATAAAGCCGCAGCGCGGCTGGCCACCGGCAAGTGGTTCAACGCCGGGCAGACCTGCATCGCGCCGGATTACGTGCTGATCGATACCGTGCGCCAGCGTGAGTTCGTGCAGGCGCTGCAGCAGCAGGTACGCGAGCGCTACGGCGATTTCAGCAGCGCAGACGACTACACGCGCATCATCAACGAAGGCCAGTACCAGCGCCTGCAGGGCTATCTGGCGCAGGCGCGCGAACGCGGGGTGCCGGTGATTCCGCTGGCGCAGGTGGATGAGGTGCGCGCCGACCGCGAGCGCCTGCTGGTGCCGACCGTGGTGCTGGACCCGCCGGACGACCTGGACCTGATGCGCGAAGAGATCTTCGGCCCGATCCTGCCGGTGCGCGCCTATCCGGATCTGGATGCCGCGCTGGCCGACGTGCTGTCCCGCGACCGGCCGCTGGCGCTGTATCCCTTCAGCCACGACACGGCGACGGTGGAGCGCATCCTTGGCCAGGTGGTGGCCGGTGGGGTGACGGTCAACGACACCCTGCTGCACTTCGCCGCCGATGGCCTGCCGTTTGGCGGGGTAGGGGCCAGCGGCATGGGCGCCTACCACGGCCGGGCCGGGTTCGATGCAATGAGCAAGCGGCTGCCGGTGCTGTGGCAGTCGCGCTGGGCGGCCAGCGACCGGCTGCGGCCGCCGTATTCGAAGATTGCGGGGTTGTTGAAGATGTTGGTGCGGTGATCGGGTTCCGGTAGGTGCCAACCTTGGTTGGCACACGGTGATTGCCGGCGCCAACCAAGGTTGGCGTCTACCGGGGCATGGGCGGCCCACCCGGGTAGAATGGCCCCCATGAAGATCGCCTCGTGGAACGTCAATTCGCTCAATGTCCGCCTGCCGCACCTGGAGCAGTGGCTCAAGGAGTTCGGCCCGGACATTGTCGGTATCCAGGAAACCAAGCTGGAGGACCACAAGTTCCCCGATTCGGCGCTGATTGCCGCAGGCTACCGCAGCGTGTTCGCCGGCCAGAAGACCTACAACGGCGTGGCGCTGGTGTCGCGTGAGCCGGCGCAGGACGTGCAGATCGGCATCCCCGGCTTCGAGGACGAGCAGAAGCGCGTCATCGCCGGTACCTTCGGCGACCTGCGGGTGATCAACCTGTATGTGGTCAACGGCCAGGA
Organism: Stenotrophomonas sp. ATs4; assembly: GCF_051861585.1. Classification (NCBI taxonomy): domain Bacteria; kingdom Pseudomonadati; phylum Pseudomonadota; class Gammaproteobacteria; order Lysobacterales; family Lysobacteraceae; genus Stenotrophomonas; species Stenotrophomonas sp. ATs4. The sequence continues at coordinate 35,147 of NZ_JBLYPK010000014.1, forward strand.
TATCGGTACCGACAAGTACGACTACAAGCTGCGCTGGCTGGAGGCGGTGCATGCGTGGATCGCCGAGGAACTGCAGCGCCACCCGAAGCTGATCGTGATGGGTGACTTCAACATCGCTCCGGATGCGCGCGACGTGCACGATCCGGAGGTGTGGAACGAAAACCACATCCTGACCTCCACCGCCGAGCGCGGCGCATTGAACAAGCTGCTGCAGCTGGGCCTGCACGATGGCTTCCGCCTGCACAACGACGAGGCGGGCACGTTCAGCTGGTGGGATTACCGGGCGGCGGGCTTCCGCCGCAACCTGGGCCTGCGCATCGACCTGACCCTGGTGTCCGATGCGCTGAAGGGCAGTGCGGTGGCCTCGGGTATCGACCGCGAGCCGCGTACCTGGGAACGCCCCAGCGATCACGCGCCGGCATGGGTGCAACTGGGTTGAACCAACGGGGCCCGGCGATTGCCGGGCCCCGTTTTGATGCGTCTGCCGGCCAGCGGCCGGTACTACCCTTCAGATCAACGCAGGCTCTTGCGGGTGAACAGGTTGACGATCGCCAACAGGATCACCGCGCCGATCAGCGAGAACAGGAAGGTGCGGAGGGTGATCGCTTCGTTGATGCCGCCGCCGAACAGCCAGCCGGAAATCAGCGCGCCAACGATGCCGACCACGATGTTGAGGATGATGCCCTGCTGGCCATCGCGCCTCATGATGATGCTTGCCAGCCAGCCGACAATGCCGCCGACGATCAGCCAGATGATGATGCCCATGATCGAATCTCCGGTTGAAAACCAAGCCCAGTTGACGCGCAACGCTGTGAAACCGTCGTGCAATTCCGTGACGGCTGCGTGCGGATGAGCCTGCCAGCCACCCTCGACGGCCCGTGGCGCTTCGGCCCGGTAACGGTCTGGCGGCGCCCGCACGTGCCGGGCCATCGTGGTGAACCGCAGGCGCGGCAGGTACTGGCGCAGGCGCTGGGCACTGAACCCGCGACGCTGCCACTGCTCCGCGACGACAAGGGCCGCCCCGAGCTGAGCGGCGCGCTGGCCCATTACGGCACCGGCTGGAGCCACAGCGGCGAGGTGCTGCTGGTGGCGCTGGGTGAGGGCGTGCGGCTGGGCGTGGATCTGGAGCTGCTGCGGCCGCGGCCGCGTCTGCTGGAAATCGTGCGGCGCTTCTTCCACCCCGAGGAAGTGGCCTGGCTGGAAAGTCTGGACGAATCCGCGCGCGAACACTGGTTCTTCCGTGTGTGGTGTACCAAGGAAGCCATGTTGAAAGCGCACGGGCAGGGCATCTCCTTCGGCCTGCATCGCCTGCAGCTGGCGCCGGGGGACGATGGCGCCCTGCACCTGCGCTGGTGCGATCCGGAACTGGGCGAGGCCTCGCGCTGGCACCTGCACGAATGGCAGGCCAGCGGGCATTTCCGCGCCGCGTTGGCGTGGTATCCGCTCTGAAGCAGGGAATCAGCGCACAAAACCGGCGATAATGGCGGCATGAGCGAACACGAACTTCCCGCCGGCGTGGCTGCCACGCTGGAACAGGGCCTGGCCAGCATGGGCCTGGACGCCGCACTGGCGCCGCCACTGCTGCGCTATCTGGCCTTGCTGCACCGCTGGAACGGCACCTACAACCTCACCGCCATCCGCGATCCGCAGGAGATGGTCACCCGCCACCTGCTCGACTCGCTGGCGATGCAGCCGTTCGTAGCCGATGGCACCTTGGCCGACCTTGGTACCGGCCCCGGGCTGCCCGGCATCCCGCTGGCGATCGCCTGCCCGGGCCTGCAGGTCACCCTGGTGGAGAGCAACGGCAAGAAGGCGCGCTTCATGCGCGAGGCCGTGCGCCAGCTCGGCCTGGACAACGCCCGCGTGGCCGAATCGCGGGCCGAGGCGCTGGACGAGGCCGGTCGTTACGACCAGCTGACCGCGCGCGCGATGGACACCCTGGCCGGCATCGTCCGCGTCGGTGGTCACCTGCTGCGCCCCGGTGGCGTGCTGCTGGCCATGAAGGGCGTCTACCCGCATGAGGAGATCTCGGACCTGCCGGCTGGCTGGCAGGTGCGCGAGGTGACCCCGCTGAGCGTGCCCGGCCTGGCCGGCGAACGCCACCTGGTTACCGTTACAGGTCCCTGATTCCCGCCGCCAGCCCCTTGTGGAACAACGGGTTGGCGATTCACGATTTCCGCAAGGGGCCGGTTGTACGCATAATGACCGGTCCCAGCACACGTCGACGAGGCACACCCGCATGGCCCGCATCATCGCCATCGCCAACCAGAAGGGTGGCGTCGGCAAGACCACGACCGCCGTCAACCTGGCCGCTTCCCTGGCCAACGCACCCAAGCGCGTGCTGTTGGTCGACCTGGATTCGCAGGGCAACGCGACCATGGGCAGTGGCGTGGACAAGCGTGAGCTGGTCTCCTCCACCTACGATCTGCTGCTGGGCGAGTCCAGCGCCGCCGATGTGCGCGTGCAGACCGCCGAAGGCTACGACCTGCTGCCCGGCAACATCGACCTGACCGCGGCCGAGATCCAGCTGATGGCGCAGAGCGAGCGCGAGCAGCGCCTGAAGCGCGCGCTGGCACCGATCCGCGACGAGTACGACTACATCCTGATCGACTGCCCGCCGGCGCTGTCGCTGCTGACGCTCAACGCGCTGGCCGCCGCCGATTCGGTGATCGTGCCGATGCAGTGCGAGTACTACGCGCTGGAAGGCCTGAGCGCGCTGGTGGAAACCATCGAAGCGCTGCGTGCCAACCTGAACCCGGCGCTGGAGATCGAAGGCGTGCTGCGCACCATGTTCGATGTGCGCAACAACCTGGCCAACGCAGTGTCGGCCGAGCTTACCGAGCACTTCGGTGACCGCGTGTTCCGCACCATCGTGCCGCGCAACGTGCGCCTGGCCGAGGCGCCCAGCCATGGCCAGAGCATCGTCGGCTACGACCGCGCCTCGCGCGGTGGCGTGGCCTACCTGGGCCTGGCCGGCGAGATCATCCGCCGCAACAACGAACGCAACAAGGCCGCCAAGGCCGTGGAGACCGTCTGATGACCAGCAGCAAGCCGGCAGCCAAGAAGCGAGGCCTCGGCCGTGGCCTGGATGCGCTGCTGGGTCCGAAGGGCGCGGTCAGCCAGGTGCAGGCCACCACCGCGGTGATCGAGCCGCTGCCGGGTGAAGTGCTGCGCAAGCTGGCCGTGGGCCAGCTGCAGCCGGGCAAGTACCAGCCGCGCCGCGAGATGGACGAGGGCAAGCTCTCCGAGCTGGCCGACTCGATCAAGTCGCAGGGCGTGATCCAGCCGATCCTGGTGCGCCAGCTGCCGGCGGGCAACTACGAAATCGTCGCCGGTGAGCGCCGCTGGCGCGCATCGCAGCTGGCCGGCCTGGACGAAGTGCCGGTGGTGGTGCGCGAGCTGGAAGACCGCACCGTCATCGCGATGGCGCTGATCGAGAACATCCAGCGCGAAGACCTCAACCCGCTGGAAGAAGCCGAGGCGCTGCAGCGCCTGATCAGCGAATTCACCCTGACCCATGCCGAGGCCGCCGAGGCCGTCGGCCGCTCGCGCGCGGCGGTGTCCAACCTGCTGCGCCTGCTGGAGCTGCCGGTGGCGATCCGCCTGCTGCTGGAAACCCGCCGCTTGGAAATGGGCCACGCCCGCGCGCTGCTGACCCTGGCTCCCGAGCTGGCCGGCAAGCTGGCGCAGGAAGCGGCCGATGAAGGCTGGTCGGTGCGCGAGGTCGAACGCCGTGCGCAGGCCTTCGCCGCCGGCAAGGTGCCGAGCAACCGCCCGGTGGCGACGCCGAAGGTGCAGCAGGCCGACATCGCCTCGCTGGAAACCGAACTGTCCGAAGCGCTGGGTGCCAAGGTGGCGATCAGCCACGGCCGTGGCGGCAAGGGCAAGCTGATCATCCACTACACCGATCTGGACACCCTGGACGGCGTGCTGGAAAAGCTGCGTACGCGCCAGGGCTGAGCCCGGCGCAGCGACAAGGGGTGCGGCCTGTTCCCGCCGCGTCCTGCAGATGACAGGGAACGCACCGCCGCGTGTGCCGGGGGATGCACTGCTCTCCGGTCCGTGGCCTCATCCAGGGAACAGGACATGAGCAACGAATACGAGGACATCAGCCCGGACGGCACCCAGATACTGGTACATCGCCGCGAAAAGGACTTCGCGCTCGCCATCGGCGAAGAAAAGCACATCGAGGCGATCAGCGCACACATCACGCATCATCTCGGGCCGATCGAGACGGTTCTTCACGAGCTCATCTCCGACCTGGTGCACATCGACGTGCACGTGGTGCCGGCCAATGAACACTGCCCGTACCTGCGCCTGGTCACCTCCGGCATGAGCGACCTGCCGATGACCGTGCCCGCCGAGGCGGATGCGGACGTGCCGCGCTACATGGAGCTGATGGTGACCCTGCCGGCCGACTGGCCGATGTCCCAGGATGCCTTCGAGGATGAGCGCAACTATTGGCCGGTGCGCCTGCTGAAGGGCATGGCGCGGCTGCCGCACGAGTACGACACCTGGTTGGGCTTCGGCCACACCATTCCCAACGGCCATCCCAGCGAGCCCTACGCGCCGGGCGTGGGTTTCGACGGCGCCATCGTGCTGCCGCCGGTGACTACCCCGGAGAACTTCGCCACGCTGGAACTGGACGACGGCAAGATCATCAGCTTCATGAGTCTGGTTCCGCTGTATCCGGAAGAGATGGACCTGAAGCTGAAGAAGGGCGACGACGTCCTGCTCGACCGCTTCGATGCGAAACAGATCAACGATGTGATCGAGCCCGGCCGCACCAACGTGGCGAAGAAGCGTTTCGGTTTGTTCTGAGACCGGTAACATCGGGGGCCTGAACTTCGTTTCCAGGCCCCTGTCATGACCATCCTGCTCACCGGCGCTGCCGGCTTCATCGGTGCCTACACCGCCCGCGCGCTGCTGGAGGCCGGCCAGCCCGTGGTCGGCCTGGACAACTTCAACGACTACTACGACCCGCAGATCAAGCGCGACCGCGTGGCCGCGCTGTGCCCGGCGCTGGACCTGCGTACCCTGGACCTGACCGACCAGCAGGGCCTGGCGGCACTGTTCGACGAGGTGCAGCCGACTGCGGTGATCCACCTGGCTGCACAGGCCGGCGTGCGCTATTCGCTGGAGAACCCGCACGCCTACGTCGACAGCAACCTGGTCGGCTTCGTCAACATGCTCGAGCTGTGCCGCCACCGTGGCGTGCAGCACCTGGTCTATGCCTCCAGCAGCTCGGTCTACGGTGATTCGGCCACGCCGCCGTTCTCCGAAGATCAGCGCGTGGACCAGCCGCGCTCGCTGTACGCGGCGACCAAGGCCGCCAACGAGCTGATGGCCTACACCTACGCGCAGCTGTACGGCCTGCATGCCACCGGCCTGCGCTTCTTCACCGTGTATGGCCCGTGGGGCCGGCCGGACATGGCACCGCTGCTGTTCTCGCGCGCGGTGCTGGCCGGGCGGCCGATCGACGTGTTCAACGAAGGCCGCATGCAGCGTGATTTCACACATGTCTCCGACATCGTGTCCGGTATTCTCGGCGCCCTCGCGCACCCGGCCGATGGTCCGGTGCCGCACCGGGTGTTCAACCTCGGCAACCATACGCCGGTCGAGCTGGAGCGCTTCATCAGCGTGATCGAGCAGGCCGCCGGCCAGCCCGCGCAGAAGGTCTACAAGCCGATGCAGCCGGGCGACATGGTCCGCACGATGGCCGATACCCGGCGCGCACATGACGCTTTTGGCTTCGACGCGGTGACCCCGATCGAAGCGGGGCTGCCCCCCGTCGTGCAGTGGTGCCGCGAGTATTTTGGCGATCGCGCGTGAGGATGGATCCTCACATCGGTGGGTTCATCTTCGGATAACCTCGGTTTCGGAGAATGCGCGGTCTTTGTCCCCACTTGGCCGAGTCCCCCATGAGCCAACCCGAGCTTTCCGTTGTCGTCCCGGTGTTCAACGAGCGCGACAACGTTGCGCCGCTGGTCGCTGAAATCACCGCTGCACTGCGCGGACGGCTGCCGTTCGAGATCGTCTATATCGACGACCACTCGCGCGATGACACCCTGGCGGTGCTGCAGGGGCTGAAGGCCACTACTCCGGAATTGCGGGTGCTGCATCACGTGGACCAGAGCGGGCAAAGCACGGCGGTGCGCACCGGCGTCCAGCACGCACGTGCGCCATGGATCGCGACTCTGGACGGCGACGGGCAGAACGATCCTGCTGACATTCCCAGGCTGCTGGTCGCACGTGATGCGGCCGAGGCGCAGGTGAAGCTGTTCGCCGGCTGGCGGGTCAAGCGCCAGGACAGCGGCAGCAAGCGATGGGCCAGCAAGTGGGCCAATGCCATCCGTGCACGCATGCTGCGTGACGATACGCCCGATACCGGCTGCGGCATCAAGCTGTTCGAGCGCCGTGCCTTCCTCGACCTGCCGTATTTCGATCACATGCACCGCTACCTGCCGGCGCTGATGCAGCGTGCCGGCTGGAAGACCACCAGCGTGCCGGTCAATCACCGTCACCGTACCGCCGGCGTATCCAAGTACAACAACCTGGGCCGTGCGCTGGTCGGCATCCGCGATCTGCGCGGCGTGGCCTGGCTGATCACCCGCAGCAAGCGCACTGCGGTGGAAGAGCGATGATGGCACTGGCACTGCACTGGCTCGACCAGCCGCTGACCTGGCTGTACTGGACCGGCCTGCACGTGACCGGCTGGAAGCTGATCGGCTATACCGGTGCGCTGATGTTCGGCGGGCGTTGGCTGGTCCAGTTCGTCGCCTCCAAGCGCGCCGGCAAACCGGTCATCCCGCGCCTGTTCTGGTACATGAGCGTGGTCGGCAGCCTGATGACGCTGAGCTACTTCCTGTTCTCGGCCAAGCAGGACTCGGTGGGCGTGCTGCAGAACCTGTTCCCGGCATTCACCGCGCTGTACAGCCTGCAGCTGGACATCAAGCATCGAGGCTGGAAGCGGGACAGGGCCAGCCACTGAGGCCTCCGGGGCCCCCATCCGGTAGGTGCCGACCTTGGTCGGCACAGGTGTATCCGGGCCCGGAGCATCCACGCATGGCGTGGATCTACTGCTTGCCTGGCTACCGTGCCTGGTAGCTGCCAACCTTGGTTGGCATACGGGGAAATCCAGCGCCAACCAAGGTTGGCCGCTACCAGGGCCCCGGTCTGCTGCGCAGGCAGGACCTTCGTCCCATGCCATGGGCCGTGGGCGGTGCCATGATCGGGGTCTGCCTTCCCGGGAACCTGTGCTCGTGAAAACCCGTCTTGCTGTTGCCCTGCTGATCGCCCTGTCCGCCCCTGCCGTGGCCCTGGCCGCGCCGCCCGCCACCGCCGCACCGGCCAGCGTGGCCACCGAATCGCCCGCCGACGCTGCCTTCCGCGCGCTGTACGAGAAGGAATGGAAGTGGCGCCAGCAAGGCGGCGGTGAGGCCAGCGAGGACGAAGACGCTCCGGCCAACGCCACCCGCATGCCCGACGTCGGCCCGGCCGCGCAGCAGGCACGCCTGAAGGTGTGGGACGAAACCCTGACCGCGCTGAAGAAGATCGACCCGAAGACCCTGTCGCCTGACAACCAGGTCAACTATGCGATCTACCACGACCAGGTGTTCAACCTCGCCGAAGAGGTGCGCCTGCGCGGCTACGAGATGCCGTTCAACGCCGACTCCTCGTTCTGGTCCAACCTGTCCTTCATGGCCCGGCGCGAGATGAAGACCACGCAGGACTACCAGAACTACATCGCACGGCTGAACGATGTGCCGCGCTACTTCGGCCAGCAGACCGAAAACATGCGCGCCGGCCTGAAGCGCGGCTTCAGCGTACCGCGTGCCGTGCTCGATGGTCGCGAGGTATCCATCGCCACCGTCGCCGAGCTGAAGGATCCGACCGAATCGCCGCTGTACGCGCCGTTCAAGAAGCTGCCCAACAGCATTCCGGCCACCGAGCAGGCCAGGCTGCAGGCGCAGGCGCGTGAAGCGATCAGCGGCAAGGTGGTGCCGGCGTTCCAGCAGCTGCGTACCTTCTTCGTCAACGAGTACGTGCCGCAGGCGCGTACCACCCTGGCCGCCGAAGCGATGCCGGACGGCAAGGCGTACTACAAGCAGCAGATCCACGAATACACCACGCTGGACCTGTCGCCGGACGAGATCCACCGCATCGGCCTGGATGAAGTCGCACGCATCCAGAAGGAAATGAACGACATCATCAAGCAGGTGAAGTTCAAGGGCAGCTTCGCCGAGTTCCTGACCTTCCTGCGTACCGATCCGCAGTTCTATGCCAAGACGCCGGAAGAGCTGCTGTCGCGTGCCGCGTGGATCTCCAAGCGCGCAGACGGCCAGCTTGGCAAGTACATGACGCTGCCGCGTGCACGCTTCACCATCGTGCCGGTGCCGCCGGATATCGCGCCATTCTGGACCGCCGGCCGCGGTGGCATGGGCACCTACTGGCTCAACACCTACAACCTGCCGTCGCGCCCGCTGTACAACCTGCCGGCGCTGACCTTGCATGAATCCGATCCGGGCCACGCGCTGCAGGGCGCGATCGCCGCCGAGCAGAAGAACCTGCCCGAGTTCCGCCGCAACGCCTACATCTCCGCCTATGGCGAAGGCTGGGCGCTGTACTGCGAGAAGCTGGGCGTGGAGATGGGCATCTACGAAACCCCGTACGAGGATTTCGGCCGCCTGACCTACGAGATGTGGCGCGCGACGCGCCTGGTGATCGACACCGGCGTGCACAGCAAGGGCTGGACCCGCGAGCAGGCGTTGGCCTACCTGCGTGACCACACCGCGCTGAGCGAGCATGAAGTGACCACCGAAGTGGACCGCTACATTTCCTGGCCGGGCCAGGCGCTGAGCTACAAGCTGGGCGAGATCGCCATTGTGCGCCTGCGTGCGCAGGCCGAGAAGGAACTGGGCGACAAGTTCGACATCAAGGGTTTCCACGACACCCTGCTCAAGCAGGGCTCGGTGCCGCTGCCGGTGCTGGAACAGCAGATCCAGGCCTACATCGCCGAGCGCAAGAAGGCCTGACCACGCCAGGATAGTGCCGGCCGCTGGCCGGCAACCTGGATCGGGTCAGAGCCCCGCCCGATGGGCGGGGATCCGACCCGGTCACGGGGTCGGATCCCCTTCCTGTGGAAAGGGTTCCGACCCCCAACCTCAGCCCACCACCCGCGGCTTGGCCACCCGCGCTGCAAAGGTCGGCAGCACCAGCAGGGTCAGCACGGTGGCGGTGATCAGGCCACCGATCACCACCGTCGCCAGCGGCTTCTGCACTTCCGCACCGGAACCGCTGGCAATCGCCATCGGAATGAAGCCGACGATCGCCACCAGTGCGGTGGTCAGCACCGCGCGGATACGGCTGGAAGCACCGTTGATCGCCGCCATCATCGGCAGGTCACCGGCATCCAAGCGTTCGCGGATCGCCTGCATCAGCACCAGGCCATTCAACGTGGCCACGCCGGAAACGGCGATGAAGCCGACCGCCGCCGATACCGAGAACGGCATGCCGCGCAGCAGCAGTGCGAGGATGCCGCCGACCAGCGCCAACGGTACGCAGCTGAACACCAGAATGGCTTCCTTGCCGCTGCGCAGGGCCATGAACAGCAGGCTGCCGATCAGCAGGAACACCACCGGCACCACCGTTGCCAGTCGCTTCTCCGCGCGCTGCAGGTTCTCGAACTGACCGCCCCAGGTCAGGTAGGCACCCGGTGGCAGCGCCACGTCGGCCACCGCCGCCTGCGCCTCGCCGACGAAGCCGCCCAGGTCGCGGCCGCGCACGTTGGCCTGCACCACCACGCGGCGGCTGCCGTTGTTGCGGCTGATCTGGTTTGGCCCTTCGCTGACCGTGATGCGGGCCACCGACGACAACGGAATCACCAACCCCGAGGGTGTAGCGATCGGCAGCGAGGCCAGCTGGTCCGGATCGTTGCGCGACGCGTCGTCCAGGCGCACCACCACGTTGAAGCGGCGATCACCTTCGAAGATCTTGCCTGCAGCAGTACCGCCGATGCCGGTGGACAATGCATCACTCACATCCGCAGCAGTCAGGCCGTACTGCGCCGCCGCCACGTGGTCGATCGCTACGTTGAGCGTGGGTAGGCCGGAGATCTGCTCCACCCGCACGTCGGCCGCGCCGTTCACCGCACGCAGCTTCAGCGCTACCTGATCGGCCACCTTCTGCAGCTGGCCGAAGTCATCACCGTAGATCATCACCGCCAGGTCGGTACGCACGCCGGAAATCAGCTCGTTGAAGCGCAGTTCGATGGGCTGGCTGAACTCGAAGCTGTTGCCCAGCTGCTGTCCGGCCAGTTTCTCGAAGCGCGCCACCAGTGCGTCCTTGCCCAGCTTCGGATCGGGCCAGTCCTTGCGCGGCTTCAGCACGATCACGCTGTCGGAGATGTTGGTCGGCATCGGGTCGATCGCCGCCTCCGCGGTACCAGTACGCGAGAACACCGTCTCCACTTCCGGCTGCTTGGCAATGGCCTTTTCCAGTGCCAGCTGCATCGCCAGCGACTGCTCCAGCGAGGTCGACGGCACGCGCAGGGCCTGCATCGCCACGTTGCCTTCGTCCAGCGTCGGCATGAACTCGCGGCCCAGCAGCGTGAACGAGCCGATGCCCACCACCACCATCATCACCGCACCGGCCAGCACCGTGCGCGGATGTGCTACGGCCTTGCGCACCACCGGTTCGATGCGTGCACGCAGCGCGCGGATCAGTTTGGTTTCGTGCTCGCCATCGTCCGCATGCGCATCGCCGTCCTTTACCTTGGGCTCGCGCACCAACAGCGCGGCCATCGCCGGCACGAAGGTGAAGGAGAAGATGAAGGCACCGACCAGAGCCAGCATGAAGGTCGCTGCCATCGGGTGGAATGTCTTGCCCTCCACGCCTTCCAGCGTGAGGATCGGCGCGAACACCAGCAGGATGATCAGCTGTCCGAACGCCGCCGGACGCGCCATCTTCATCGCCGAATCGGCGGCCACGCGCAGGCGTTCCATCGCGGTCAGCGCACGGCCCAGTTCGGCGCGGCGCTGGCCCAGCATCAGCAGCGTCGATTCGATCACGATCACCGCGCCGTCCACCAGGATGCCGAAGTCCAGCGCACCCAGGCTCATCAGGTTGCCGCTGATGCCGAAGCGGTTCATGCCGATCACTGCGAACAGGAACGACAGCGGGATCACCAGCGCGGTGATCGTCGCCGCACGCAGGTTGCCCAGCAGCAGGAACAGCACCACCACCACCAGCAGCGCGCCCTCGGTGAGGTTCTTGGCCACGGTCTTGATGGTGGAATTGACCAGCACGCTGCGGTCCAGCACCGGTGCCGCCACGATGTCGGCCGGCAGCGACTTGTTCACCTGCTCCAGGCGCGCGGCCGCGGCCTGGGCCACGGTGCGGCTGTTGCCACCGGCAATCATCAGTGCGGTACCGAGCACGGCTTCGTGGCCGTTGCGGCTGGCCGCACCCAGGCGCGGCGCGCGGCTCAGGTCGACGTCGGCCACATCGGCCACGCGCACCACCACGCCATTGCGGGTGGCCACCGGCGCCTGTGCCAGGTCGTCGGTGGTCAGCGCCAGGCCGTCAGCACGTACCACCAGGCCCTCGCCTGCACGCTGTACGAAACCGGCACCGGCCTGCACGTTGGAACGCTGCAGGGCAGTGACCAGATCGGCCAGGCCGAGGCCATGCGCGGCCAGTTTGGCGCTGTCCGGATGCACGCCGTATTCCTTGACGTAGCCGCCGACCGTATCGACGCCGGCCAGTCCCGGGCTGGAACGCATCTGCGGCGCGATGATCCAGTCCTGCACGGTGCGCAGGTAGGTCGCACGTTCTTCGGGCGTACGCAGCAGGTTGCCTTCCGGCGTGCGGTAGACCTCGCCGGCCTGCCAGCCGGCTTCACCGGGCTTGGCCAGCTTGGCCGGATCGAACGCGGTGAAGTCCACCGTCCACATCAGTACTTCGCCGAGACCGGTGGTGACCGGCGACAGCATCGGCGACGCACCATCGGGCAGGTCTTCGGAGGCTTCGCGCATGCGCTCGGCCACCTGTTGGCGGGCGAAGTAGATGTCGGTGGCATCGGTGAAGATCGCGGTGACCTGCGAGAAGCCATTGCGCGACAGCGAACGCGTGGTGGTCAGGCCGGGAATGCCGGCCAGCGCGGTTTCCAGCGGATAGGTCACCTGCCGCTCGATCTGTTCGGGCGTCAGCGCCGGTGCCACCGTGTTGATCTGCACCTGGCGGTTGGTGATGTCCGGCACCGCGTCGATCGGCAGCTTGCCCAGCTGGAACAGGCCCACGGCGGCGATCAGCGCGGCCATGAACACCACCAGCCAGCGGTGACGTACCGCTGTTTCAATGATCAGTTTGAACATGGTCGCCTCCTCAGTGGCCGTGCTCGGCTTCGCCCTTGGCCAGTTCGGCCTTGAGCAGGAAGGCGTTGCTGCCAACGATGCGCTCGCTGCCGGTCAGGCCACCGAGGATCTCGATGCGGTCACCGGCGCGACGGCCAGCCAGAACCGGCTGCACCTTGAAGCCGCCTTCGACGGCGACGAACACTGCACTGCTGCCATCGACGTTCTGCACCGCATCGGCCGGCACGCTGAGCGAGCCGTCCTGGCCTTCAGTGACGACCACGGCCGATACCGGCGAACCGGCCGGCGGCAGCGACGCATCCACCGGCGTGGCACGGATCACCGCGACGCCACCCTGCTGGCGGACATCGGCGGCCGAACCGGTGACGGTGGCGGTGAAGCTGCCCCCCGGCACGCTCACCTCCAGCTTCATGCCCGGCGTGACCTGCGCGGCCAGCGCCGGCGGTGCGGTGAACACCAGCTCGTTCATCGTCGGGTCGGCGACGTCGGCCACCGCACTGCCGGCGGCGACCACGCCACCCGGGGTGACCTGCACGTTGCCGACGATGCCGGCCACCGGGCTGGTGATGCGCACGCGGCCGCTGCTGTCCGGCGAACCGTTGGCGGCGGCCTGAGCCTGTGCGGCGGCGGCCTGGGCCTGTGCCGCCAGCGAACGGGCGCGCGAGGTTTCCATTTCCTGGCGGGCAACCACGCCCTGGTCGACCAGCGCCTTGTCGCGGCCATAGGCCAGGCGCGCGGCTTCGGCTTCGGCCGATGCGGCCAGCGCATTGGCGCGGAACACCGCGGCCTCGCCACTGACCACGATGGCCAGTGCCTGGTTCTGTTTCACCGCGGTGCCTGGCGCGACCAGCACGCGTTCGACGCGGCCGGTCACGGTGGAGGCCACCGAGGCGCGCGCGCCCACGGTGGGCTCGACCCTGCCGGACAGCCGGGTCGAGCCACCACCACCGCGACCGATCGCGACCACTTCGATACCGGATGCCTTGATCTGTTCCGTGGTCAGCGCAACCACGCCTTCGTCGGCGTCGGCAGGGGCCTTGGCGGCTTCCGCCTTGGCTTCCTTGCTGTCGGTCGCGTGGCCATGGCCATCGTCGGTGCCCGCCTTGGCCGCAGCGGGGTCTTCATTTGCGGGTGTCTGTGCGTTACCGGCACAACCGGCCAGCAGGACGGTCAGCAGCACGCCGCCGATCAGCGGGAAAGTACGGGAGAGAGTCATTTGGCCTCCACAAAAGGTGCGCGCCCTTCAAGGCGGGCAAGATCGATTTCCGCGCCGACGCGCGACAGGCGCGCGTCCACGGCGGTGCCGCGGGCGGCGATGAGGGCGCTGCGCGTGCTGCGCAGTTCCAGCTGCGAGATGCGTCCGGCATCGAAGCCGACGCGGGCCAGGCGATATGCCTCTTCGGCGGCGACCACGCTTTCATCGGCGGCGCGGGTACGGCTGCCGGCTGCCTTCAGACCGGCCACGGCGGAGAGGCGTGCGGCCTCGCTGTCGCGGCGCTGCTGGTCCAGGCGTGCCTCGGCCGCGCGCTGGTCGGCATTGGCGGCGCGGATGCCACCGCGGTTGCGGTCGAACAGCGGGATGCTGAGGCTGACCCCAAGGTTGTAGGCACGCTCGCCGCCTTCGCGGAAGCGGGTCTGCGCGGCGGTGACGCTGAGGTCGGGCAGGGCGCGCTTGCGCGCCACGTCGACCAGCTTGCCCGCCGCATCGGCTTCGGCTTCGGCAATGCGCACTGCCAGTGCCACGTCGGTGGCACCGCGCGGCAGCGGCGGCGCCCGGTCGAGCAGGCTGTTGTCGATCGACTGCACGGGCACATCCAGCAGCGCGGCACCGGCCAGGCGGGCCAGCGCGGCATCGCGGAAGGCCTGCGCCTCATCCAGCGAAGCACTGGCGTTGGCCACTTCGCTCTGCGCCTGCACCGCACGCAGCTGCGGTTCGCGGCCCTGCTTGACCATTGCGTTGACCGCGTTGGCATCATCGCGGGTGAGGGTCAGTGCCTCTTCGGCCAGGCTGTAGCGGCGCAATGCACTTTCCGCCTGTGCGTAGACCACCGCCAGCTGGCTGGCCACGTCGCTGCGACTCTGCGAGCCACGCAGGTTGGCGGCCTGTGCCTCGGCGCGGGCCGCACGGACGCGCGCGCCACGCTGGCCCCAGACCTCCAGCGGCTGGGACAGGGTGAGCACGGTATCGGCCTTGCCCATGCCGCCATAGGAGCCGGTGCCCCAGGCGTTTTCGGCGGACCAGGAGAGGGAAGGATTGGGCAACGCACGGGCCTGGTCGGCGCGCGCATCGGCGGCCTCGGCCAGCGCCGCACCCACACGGGTGCCGGGCAGCTGGTCCAGGCGTTCAAGCAGGCTGTCGTAGGAAGGGGCGGCTTGTGCCGACGCCTGCAGTGCCGGGGCCAAGCCCAGCAACACAGCGACGACCAGCCCGGTCGCGCGCAGCGACCGAGGTGTCAGGATCGACATAGGGGGATTCCGGTTGTGAGTGAAACGGGAGCCCGCAATTGCGGGACGCGCTCAACTCACGCCCGGGGGGGACGCGTCAATTCATCCTGGGCGACCGCATAGGTCGCTACGTCGCCGGCATTCATCCAGCGCGCCGGCAGCGGCGTACCGAACGCAGCCAGCGTGCCCGTGGGCAGGCTCAGGTTGGAGTGATGGCAGTGGTTGTGGCCACAGGCGTCGGCGCCTGCGTGCTTGCCGCCGGAGTCGCCATCGGCGTCGTCGGGGGCGGATTCCATGTGCACGGTGGTCGCATGCGGTTCCACCGTGCAGGCCAGTGCGTCAGCCACCGGCACGACCACGAATGCCGCCATCAGCAGCATCAGCAGGTACGAACGAAGGTGGCGGGTGATCCGGCGCATGGAAGGGAGGCTAGCAAGCGGTTTTCGCCGGATACAATATCAATGGTCAGTTCGGGAATTCGTCGGAATCTCCCGTTCAGGTGGGCCGCGCCGCCTGCTTTGGTGGGGATCAACCTCCTGCCTTGGTGGGTGCCGACCTCCCGCCCTGGTGGGTGCCGACCTTGGTCGGCACGCTTTTCGACCCCACCAGGTTGCCGGCCAGCGGCCGGCACTACCCGTGTCACGGCAGCTTCGCGATCACCTTGATCTCGAACTGGAACCCGTACAGCCAGGTCACGCCGATACCGGTCAGTGTCGGGTGCGGCGCCTCACCCCAGTACTCGGGCACGATCGCCCAGGCCTTCTCGAAGTTCGTTTCCGGATCAACCAGAAACACGGTTACATCGACCACGTCATCGAAGGTGCAGCCTGCGGCGGCCAGCACCGCGTTGAGATTCTCGAAGGCGCGGCGCACCTGCGCTTCGAAGTCCGGCTCGGGCGAGCCGTCCTCGCGGCTGCCCACCTGCCCGGAGACGAACAGGAAGCCATTGGATCGGATCGCCGGCGAGTAACGGTTTCGCTCGTACAGGGCCTGGCGGCCGGCGGGGAAAACGACATCGCGCTGTGACATGGGGAAGATCCCGTGGGAGAGAACACCATCCTCCGCGCCAGCGCTGTCTGGATAAACCGCGATGATCGGCCTAGATTGATTGTCAATTCCAAACAATCATGGCCCGCCATGGACCGTTTCGAGGCGATGCGGGCGTTTGCCCGGGTGGTGGAAACCGGCAGCTTCACCCGGGCCGCGCAGACCCTGCAGATCAGCCGCACCACAGCCACTCAGCTGGTGCAGCAGCTGGAGGCGCACCTGCGGCTGCGGCTGCTCAATCGCACTACGCGCCGGGTCAGTGTCACCGCCGACGGCGCGGCCTACTACCCGCGCATCGCCCGCCTGCTGGCCGAGCTGGAAGAGGTGGAAGGCGGGCTGGGCGACGCGGCCACCCAGCCGCGCGGACGCCTGCGCGTGGATGTGCCAGGGCCGTACGCGCGGTTGCGGCTGGTACCCGCACTGCCGGATTTCCAGGCGCGTTACCCGGAGATCCAGCTGGACATCGGCGTCAGCGACCGCGAGGTCGATGTCATCGCCGACAACGTTGACTGCGTGATCCGTGGCGGCACGCCGGCTGACCCCGCACTGGTGGCGCGGCCGCTGGCGGCGCTGCCGATCGGTTTCCACGCCAGCCCGAGCTATGTGCAGCACTTCGGCCTGCCGACCGACCCGCGCGCGCTGGAAGGGCCCGATCACCACATGGTCGGCTTCCTCAGCCCGCGCAGTGGCCGTGCCCGGGTATTCAGCGCGCAGCGCGGCGATGAGCGCATCGAAGTGCAGGGCTGCTACACGGTCGGTTTCGACGACGGCAATGCCTATCTGGCCGCTGCGCTGGCGGGGCTCGGCGTGGTCGCGCTGCCCAGCTACATGGCCGAGCCGCATGTGGCGCGTGGCGAGCTGATGCCGGTGTTGCAGGACTGGCAGCTGCCACCGATGCCGATGCATGTGATGTTCCCGCCGAACCGGCACATGAGCCAGCGGCTGCGGGTGTTTATTGATTGGGTGGTGGAGGTGTTGGGGTGATACGCACCGGGCATGCGAAAATCATCACGGCACGCAACAGGAAACAGCCTCACGCATGAGTCGCATCGTCGCACTGGATACCGAAACCACCGGCATTTCGCACCGCCTGGGTCATCGCGTCATTGAAATCGGTGCGGTGGAGCTGATCGATGGCCAGCTCACCGGCCGCCAGTTCCACACCTACCTGCAGCCGCAGCGCAAGGTCGATTGGGGCGCGCAGCGCGTGCATGGCATCAGCGATGCGATGCTGGTGGGCAAGCCACTGTTTTCCAGCAAAGCCGCCGAACTGCTCGACTTCCTGCGCGGCAGCGAGATGGTCGCGCACAACGCCACCTTCGATGTGGGTTTCCTGGACAACGAGCTGCGCCTGTCTGGTATCTCCGGGACGCTGGCCCAGCATTGCCGCATCACCTGCAGCCTGAAGCTGGCGCGGGGGCGCTGGCCGGGCCAGGGCAACAAGCTGGACGATGTGCTGCAGCGCCTGTGTATTCCCGGCAACCGTGGCCTGCACGGCGCGTTGAAGGATGCCCATCTGCTGGCCCAGGTCATCCCGCACCTGCGTTGAGCCGGCCCGGCTCTACAGGGGGGGAGCGGTCGCCGTGTTCAGTCCCGGCCTGTGGGTAACTTGCGCAAGTGCTTGAACCCGTGCATAATGCGCGGCTCGCTGTGTCCGGTTTTCTACCGGGCGGCGCCCCCGGGAGCACGTCCCCGGCCGCCCAACGCCAGCGTAACCCTTTGATTCTCTTGACGTGTGGTGGGCAACCATCGAGGCCGCCGTCTCCCGGGCTACGGGCTGACACAACTTACTATCGAGGTGCGCCATGTCCCGCGTATGCCAGGTTTCCGGCAAGCGAGTGCAGACGGGTAACAACGTCTCGCACGCCAACAACAAGACCCGTCGTCGTTTCCTGCCGAATCTGCACGAGCGCCGCTTCTGGGTTGCCAGCGAAAACCGCTGGGTGAAGCTTCGTGTTTCCGCGCATGCACTGCGCACCATCGACAAGAACGGTATCGATTCCGTTCTGGCTGAGCTGCGTGCGCGCGGCGAAAAGGTCTGAGGAGTAGACGATCATGGCAGGCAAGCGCGATAAGGTCCGTATGATTTCGACCGCTGGTACCGGTCACTTCTACACGACCGACAAGAACAAGAAGAACACCCCGGGGAAGATGGAATTCTCCAAGTACGATCCGGTCGTGCGCAAGCACGTCCCGTACAAGGAAGGCAAGATCAAGTAATCCGCAAGGATTGCTGGTCGCTTCCGAAGAAACCCGCCCTCGTGGCGGGTTTTTTCATGCCCGGTGGTGGGTGCCTGTGGGTGCCGACCGTTGGTCGGCACGCTGTCGAGCACCCGGGCGCACATCCTGCTCCGTGCCATGCGGCATTCTCCGCGCGCATGGCGATGCGTTCATCTCAATGGCGCCCGTCGGTCATGGGGCGCGGCTCGACTCCAAACACCCCGGTGGGCAGAATGACCCATTACCTCCCGACGGACGACGCGATGCTGTTCGAGTGGTTGCTGGGTTCGTACCTGCTCCTGATCGACTGGCTCATCCGGCTGGTCGCGCTGTGCTGGATCCCCACCCGCACCACGCCGGGTGCGGCGCGCAGCTGGCTGCTGCTGGTCGGCTTCGTGCCGCTGCTGGGCCTGCCGCTGTACCTGCTGTTTGGTCATCCGTGGCTGTCGCGCGAGCGCATCCGTCGCCAGGCCGAGGCCTCCCAGGTCATCCGCGAGGAACAGGCGCTGCAACGCCGCCTGCGCTGGACGCCGCAGGCCGATACCGCCAGCGCCGAAGTGGTGCCGCTGGTGCAGCGCCAAGGCGATTTCATGCCGGTGCACGGTAACGCGGTCGACCTGCTGACCGACTACGACGAATCGCTGCACAACCTGATTGCCGACATCGACCAGGCCCAGGACCGGGTGCACCTGCTGTATTACCTGATGTTCGACGACACGGTGGGCGAGGCCATCGTCGAGGCACTGCAACGCGCCGCAGCACGAGGCGTGCAATGCCGCGTGCTGCTCGACGCGGTAGGCGCCAAACGGGGCCTGCGCGCGTACAGCAAGCGACTGCGGTCACGTGACGTTGAGGTGCGCGCGATGCTGCCCGGCGGTCTGCGCTGGCGCCGCAGCGGTCGCATGGACCTGCGCAACCATCGCAAGATCGCCGTGATCGACAACGAAGTGGGGTACGTCGGTTCGCAGAATCTGGCACGACCTGAATTCGTTGCCGGCCATCCCAACCGCGAACTGGTGGCGCGCGTACGCGGGCCGGCGGTGGCGCACCTTGAAGCGGTATTCGCCAGTGACTGGTACATCGAAACCGGCCAGCGACTGGATGTGATCGCCGATGTGCCCGAGTGCAGCGACGACATCGCCACCCAGCTGCTGCCCAGCGGCCCGGCCTACCCGTACAGCAATGCGCGCGACGCGGTAGCCGCGCTGATCCACCTGGCGCGACGCCGGCTGGTGATGGTCACCCCTTACTTCGTGCCGGACGAAGCCACACTGAGTGCGCTGCGTATCGCCGCATTGTCCGGCGTGCAGGTGCAGCTGATCCTGTCGGCCAGCAACAACCAACGGCTGACCTCGTGGGCGCAGGAGGCGTACTACGACGAACTGCTGCGCTGTGGTGTACGCATCGCCCTGTACGAACCGCAGTTCCTGCATGCCAAGCACATGAGCGTGGACGAGGACATCGCCGTACTCGGCTCGATCAACATGGATATCCGCTCGTTCGCGCTGAATGCCGAGATCGGCCTGATCTGCTACGACCACGCGCTGGTGAGGCAGTTGTGCGGGATCGAGGATGGCTACCTGCGTGAATCGCGGCAGCTGGATCTGCAGCAATGGCGCAAGCGTCCTGCCTGGCGGCGGAGCCGTGAGGGCATCGCACGCTTGGCCGATGCGCTGATGTGAGGCGGCGGCAACCGCCCGCTTCGGCAATCCGGCCTGTCATCGCCGATGGCCTACAATCGGTGCATGACTGATTCACCGCGTAATGGCGAACTGGACCTGGCGATCATCGGTGGTGGTGCGGCCGGAGTGCTGGTGGCGATCCAGGTGTTGCGCCAGGCCAAGGCGCCGCTGGCGCTGGCCATCTTCGAACCCGCCTCGCAGCTGGCCCAGGGCATCGCCTATGCCACGCCATGGCCGGAGCATCTGCTGAACGTGCCGGCGGCGAAGATGAGTGCGTTTGCCGACCAGCCCGGCGACTTCCTCGACTACCTGATGGCCGCCAATGCCTACCCGGGCGAGGCGCGCGAGGTGCTGGGCGAGCGTTACGTGTGTCGCCATTACTTTGCTGCCTACCTGCAGCAGCGCCTGCAGGAGGCCGCTGCGGCCAGCCCGGCGCAGCTGCAGGTGATCGCGCAGCCGGTGCTGGGTCTGCAGCCGGATGACCATGGCTACCGCCTGCAGCTGGGCGATGGCCAGGCGCTGCACGCCGCGCAGGCGGTGCTCGCCACCGGCAACAGCATGCGCCCGCTGCCGGTGGCCGGTGCCGAGGCACTGCCCGCCGATGACGTGATCGAGGCCTGGGACTACGACGGCGTGCGTACTCTGGCCGGCGAGCAGGCCGTCGCCATTGTCGGCTCCGGCCTGAGCATGGCCGACACCGTGCTGGCACTGGTCGCCGCCGGCCACTCCGGCCCGCTGCATGTGATCTCGCGCCATGGCCTGCTGCCGTTGCCGCATGCGCATGGCGGCCTGCCTACGTTCGACCCGGCTGCGCTGCTGCCGTTGAACCTGCGCCAGCGCCTGCGCGCGCTACGCGGGTTCGCTCGTCAGGCGAAGGCCGACGGCTTGCCATGGCAGGGCGTGATGGACCGTATCCGTCCACATGGGCAGGCACTGTGGTGCAGCCTCGATGAGGCCGACCAGCGTCGCTTCCTGCGCCATGTGGTGCGCTATTGGGACGTGCATCGCCACCGCATCGCCGAAGAGGTCGACGCACAGCTGCAGACCCTGCAGGACAGTGGCCAGCTGCGCATCCACCGTGCCCGCCTGCAGCGCATCTGGCGCGAAGGCGATGCTCTGCAGCTGTCCGGCCGTGACGCCTCCGGCACCGAGCCGCAGTGGACGATCAGCGGCGTGATCAACGCCACCGGCGTGGAAACCCGCGCCAGCGCGTTGCGCAATCCGTTGCTGCAGCAGCTGCAGGCCGATGGCCTGGCCCGCCCCGGTCCACATGGGCTGGGCCTGGACAGCACGGTGCCGGGCGACCGCCTGCGCGCAGTGGGTGGCCAGCCGCAGGCACGGCTGGGCGTGATCGGCAGCCTGCGCATCGGTAGCCTGTGGGAAAGCCTGGCGGTGCCTGAACTGCGTCAGCAGGCGCAGGTGCTGGCAACTCAGGTGGTCGCAGGAGCCGCGACGGCGATGCCGTAAAATGGGAGCATGGATGTCTCCCACCTGCTTGATGGCCTGAACCCGGCCCAGCGCGAAGCCGTCTCCGCTCCCCCCGGCCACCACCTGGTGCTGGCCGGTGCCGGTTCCGGCAAGACCCGCGTACTCACCCACCGCATCGCCTGGCTGCATGAAGTCGATGGCGTGCCGACCCACGGCATTTTTGCGGTGACCTTCACCAACAAAGCGGCCGGCGAAATGCGCCACCGCATCGACGCACAGCTGCCCAACGGCAGCCGTGGCATGTGGATCGGCACCTTCCATGGCCTGGCCAACCGCCTGCTGCGCCTGCACTGGCAGGACGCCAAGCTGCCCGAAGGCTTCCAGGTGATGGACTCGGACGATCAGCTGCGGCTGGTCAAGCGCGTGGTGCAGGCGCTGGAACTGGATGACGGCAAGTACCCACCCAAGCAGATTGCGTGGTGGATCAACGAACAGAAGGACGAAGGCCGTCGCCCGCAGCACATCCAGCCCGAGCCGCATGACGCGTGGCTGGAAACCATGCGCCAGGCCTATATCGAATACCAGGCGCGCTGCGACCGCGCCGGCCTGGTCGACTTCGCCGAACTGCTGCTGCGCGCGCACGAACTGCTGCGCGACAACCCGGCGCTGCTGGCGCACTACCGCGCTCGCTTCCGCGAAATCCTGGTGGATGAGTTCCAGGACACCAACGCCATCCAGTACGCCTTCGTGCGCGTGCTGGCCGGCGATTCGGGCCATGTGTTCGTGGTCGGCGACGATGACCAGGCCATCTACGGCTGGCGCGGCGCCAAGGTCGAGAACGTGCAGGGCTTCCTGCGTGACTTCCCGGGCGCACAGACCATCCGCCTGGAGCAGAACTACCGCTCCACCGCCAACATCCTGGGCGCCGCCAACGCGGTGATCGCGCACAACCCGGATCGCATCGGCAAGCAGCTGTGGACCGACAGCGGCGACGGCGAGCCGATCGACCTGTACGCCGCGTACAACGAGATGGACGAGGCGCGCTACATCGTCGAGCGTGCGCGCCAGTGGGTGCGTGATGGCGGCAGCTACACCGAAGTGGCCGTGCTCTACCGCAGCAACGCGCAGTCGCGCGCGCTGGAAGAAGCGCTGCTGAGCGAACAGGTGCCGTACCGCGTGTACGGTGGCATGCGCTTCTTCGAGCGTGCCGAAATCAAGGATGCGCTGGCTTACCTGCGCCTGCTGTCCAACCGCAACGATGACGCCGCATTCGAGCGCGCGGTCAATACGCCCACCCGTGGCATTGGCGATCGCACGCTGGACGAAGTGCGCCGCGAGGCACGCGCGCAGGGCATTTCGCTGTGGGAAGCGACCATGCTGGTCACCCAGGGCAGCGCACTGGCCGCACGCGCGCGCAATGCGCTGGCCGGCTTCCTGGTGCTGGTCAACGAGCTGCAGGCGCAGACCCTGCACATGACCCTGGCCGAGCGCGTGGACCACGTGCTGGCCCGCTCGCAGCTGCGCGAGCACTGGAGCAAGGAAAGCCGCAACGCGCTGGACTCCGAATCGCGCACCGACAACCTCGACGAACTGGTCTCGGTGGCCTCGCGCTTCGTGCGCCGCGCAGACGATATCGAGGAAGTGGGCGAGGATATGGATGAGCTGGTGGCCTTCCTGGGCTATGCCGCGCTGGAGGCCGGTGAGGGCCAGGCACAGGCGGGCGAGGAGGGCGTGCAGCTGATGACCCTGCATTCGGCCAAGGGCCTGGAATTCCCGCTGGTGTTCCTGGCTGGCGTGGAAGAGGGCCTGTTCCCCAGCGCACGTTCGCTGGAAGAAAGCGGGCGGCTGGAAGAAGAGCGCCGGCTGGCGTACGTGGGCATCACCCGCGCACGCCAGAAACTGGTGCTCAGCTATGCCGAGTCGCGCCGCATTCATGGCCAGGACAACTACAGCCTGCCGTCGCGCTTCCTGCGCGAGATCCCGCGCGAGCTGCTGCACGAAGTGCGCCCGAAGGTGCAGGTCTCGCGACCGGCATCGATGGGCGCCAGCCGGGTGATGGGACACGCCTCGATCGAGGCGCCGCCGCTGAAGCTCGGCGCGCTGGTCACCCATCCCAAGTTCGGCGAAGGCATGGTGACCGACTACGAAGGCAACGGCGCCCACGCCCGCGTGCAGGTCGAGTTCGCCGATGCTGGCAGCAAGTGGCTGGTGATGGCGTATGCCAACCTGACGGTGATCTGATCACCTTCGAGGGGTCGGATCCCTCCCGCAGGGAGGGCTCTGACCCCGATTAGGCTGCGCTCATGACCCGCAACGTGCTCTTCCCCTGCAGTCAGAACCGCCTGCGCAGCCCGACGGCCGAGCAGGTGTTTGCCGATTGGCCGGGCATCGAGACCGCCTCGGCCGGGTTGCTGGCCGACGCGGAGGAAGTGCTCAGCCCCGAGCTGCTGCAGTGGGCCGACATCGTGTTCGTGATGGAGCGCGCCCACCGCAACCGGTTGTCCAGCCGCTACAAGGCATGGCTGAACGGCAAGCGGGTGATCTGTCTGGACATCCCGGATGACTACGACTACATGGACCCGGTGCTGGTGGAGCTGCTGAAGCGCAAGGTGGCGCCGTTCCTGTGTTGACCGTGGTGTTGTAGAGCCGAGCCCATGCTCGGCTGCCTTGTGCTGCGCTAGAAGCAGTCGAGCAAGCTCGACTCTACAATGGGGCCTGACATCCTCCAGGAATGCCCCGATGACCGAACCCGCGCTGCACGTCACCGTGAAGTTGAATGCCAAGCTGCAGCCCGAGCATCGCCATGAGCTGTTCGAGGATCCGCTCGATGCGCTGCTGCAGGCGGCCGAGGTGGGCGAGCTCACCGGCGGCGGCACCGCGATGTCCGACGACGGCGAGGTCGAATACGGCGACATCGAAGTGGCCTTGGTCGATGCGGCCGGCGTGCCGAAGCTGATCGATCTGCTGGAACAACTGGGCGCGCCGAAGGGCTCGCAGTTGCAGGGCGCGGGCGAGGCCGACCGCAGCTTCGGCGTGACCGAGGGTCTGGGGATCTACCTGGATGGCCTGACCCTGCCGGACGAAGTCTACGAACAGTGCGATTCGAACCACGTGTTCGAGCAGCTGTCCGAGCGCATCGATGGCCTGGGCGAGATCTGCAGCTGGTGGCAGGGCCCGACCGAAACCGCGCTGTACATGTACGGCCAATCGTTCGAGGCGATGCGTGATGCGATTGCCGAATTCGTGGCCAGTTACCCGCTGTGCCGGAACGCACGCGTGGTGCAGATCGCCTGAGCGCAGGCCTGATGTAGAGCCGAGCCCATGCTCGGCTGCCTTTTGTGAGCAGAAGCAGTCGAACAAGCTCGACTTTACGACAGCAGGTTATCGGTCGGCTGCTTGGCGGGCATTGTCACGCAAGGCCATATCCTTGCCGACCTGGTAGCCGCCGAAAAGCATCGCCAAGGCGACGATCGCGGCGACCAGGATGGATTTCTGGGGACTCCAGACGGGCGGTTTGTTGTCCTGCATGTCGGTCATCCTTGAGCGTGGCGGTGCGCCTCCCGTCGAGCATGCGCCGCAGTGTTCGGGTACGCAAGCCGACGGTGCGCACACGCCGCTGCGCGGCGCCGGATTGATCCTGCTCAAGGCGTGCCCTGCACATCCGGTGTGCAATGGTGGTGTTCCCATCTGGCAGACCGCCACGGAGCCTCACCATGTACAAGCGCATCCTGATTGCCACCGACGGGTCCGAGCTGGCCGACAAGGGCCTGGCCAAGGGCCTGGAGCTGGCCAAGGACCTCAATGCCGAGGTCGATATCGTGACCGTTTCCGAGCCGTGGGCCGTCGGCATGTACGACGCCATGGGCTGGAGCGTGGGCTACATGAACAGCCCCGAGTACAAGGCCGACCGCGAGGAAGGCGCGCAGAAGGTGCTGCAGCCGGCGCTGGCCAAGGCCGCCGAGCAGGGCATTACCGCCAATCCGGTGCATGTGCTGGACCGCTATGCGGCCGACGGCATCATCGAGACCGCCGGCGAGCGCAACAGCGACCTGATCGTGATGACCTCGCATGGCCGCCGTGGCGTGACCCGTGTGCTGCTGGGCAGCCAGACCGCCGAAGTGCTGGCGCGCAGCACGCTGCCGGTGCTGGTCATCCGCTGATTCAAGCGTTCCCGGGGAGGGGACCCGACGCCGGCCGCAGGATGCGCGCCGGCGTCATCTTCTGTGGGGCCGGGAGGGCCATATCCACGCATGGCGTGGATCTACTGACAGGTGGTCATCCACGCATGGCGTGTAGATCCACGCCATGCGTGGATGGGCGGTGCCGATCGCATTGATGGGGTCAGAGCCCGTTCCTGTGGAAAGGGATCCGACCCCGGTCACATCACCAGCTGTACAGCTTCCAGTACACCGGCGACACGCCGTCCTTGTCGTTGTCGAAACGGCCATCGCCGTTCTTGTCGTACATGTAGAACGGGGCGCCACGCGACGGGGTCACCTTGACCATGCGCAGCTGGCCGGAGACACGGTATTCCTCGATGGTGTCGCCGTTGTCCATGGTGCGCTTGGACACATCCGCGCCCTTGACGTCCACGGGGGGAGCGCCCGCGCCACCCATGCTGGCGCAGCCAGCGAGCAGGAGCAGGGAAGCCAGCATCAGGGTCTTCATCGGCGGGGGCCTTTGCCTGGAAAGAGCCTTGATTATGCCCCATCGCCGGGTGCCTGCCGTGTCGCCGCGATGCAGGCACGGGCGCGTAGAATCGACCCATGAGCAGATTAGTCCTGATCGACGGGTCCAGTTACCTGTACCGCGCGTTCCACGCGCTGCCGCCCCTGTCCAATGCACAGGGCGAACCCACCGGCGCGCTGTTCGGCGTGGTCAACATGCTGCGCTCGACACTGAAGGAGCGCCCGGCCTACGTGGCGTTCGTGGTCGATGCGCCGGGCAAGACCTTCCGTGATGACCTGTACGACCAGTACAAGGCCAACCGTCCGCCGATGCCCGACGAGCTGCGCAGCCAGGTCGAGCCGATGTGCCGCATCGTCGAAGCCCTGGGCATCAGCATCCTGCGCATTCCCGGCGTGGAAGCCGACGATGTGATCGGTACGCTGGCCCTGCAGGGCGTGGCGCAGGACCTGAAGGTGACCATTTCCACCGGCGACAAGGACTTCGCCCAGCTGGTGCGCCCGGGCATCGAACTGGTCAACACCATGACCGGCAGCCGCATGGATTCGGACGCCGCGGTGATGGACAAGTTCGGTGTGCGTGCCGACCAGATCGTCGACCTGCTGGCGCTGATGGGCGACACCGTCGACAACGTACCCGGTGTGGAGAAGTGCGGGCCGAAGACCGCCGCCAAGTGGCTGGCCGAGTACCAGCACCTGGACGGCGTGATGGCGGCTGCGCCGACCATGAAGGGCAAGATCGGTGAGAACCTGCGCGCGGCGCTGGAACGCCTGCCACTGAACCGCGAGCTGGTGACCATCCGCACCGACGTGGAGCTGGACGCCAGCCCGACCACGCTGGCCCTGCGCGAGCAGGACGTGCCGGAGCTGACCGAGCTGTATGCGCGTTACGGCTTCACCCAGGCGCTGAAGGAGCTGGGTGCACCGCTGCCGGCGCCGACCGCCGCCAGCGAAGCAACGCCGAGCCTGCGCGGCACGGCAGCAGGTTTTGCCCGTGGCAGCGCCGAGGCACCGGCAGCGGGCACGCTGGATCCGGCGCTGGCGGCACCGGGTGAGTACGAGACCGTGCTGACCACCGAGCAGCTGCAGGCCTGGGTCGAGCGCTTGCAGCAGGCCGAGCTAATCAGCTTCGATACCGAAACCGATGCGCTGGACGCGATGCGTGCGCGCCTGGTGGGCATCAGCCTGGCGGTCGAGACGGGCAAGGCGGCCTACATTCCGGTCGGCCACGACTATCCAGGCGCGCCGGCCCAGCTGCCGATGCAGCAGGTGCTGGACGCGCTGCGCCCGGCGCTGCAGGACCCGGCGAAGAAGAAGCTGGGCCAGCACGGCAAGTACGATCTGCACGTGCTGCGCCGCCATGGCGTGGACGTGCAGGGCTATCACGACGACACCATGCTTGAGAGCTTCGTGCTCAACTCCACCGCCACCCGCCACGACATGGATTCGCTGGCCCTGCGTTACCTGGGCTACAACACCATCAAGTTCGAGGACGTGGCCGGCAAGGGCGCCAAGCAGATTCCGTTCTCGCAGGTCGGCATCGACGAAGCCAGCCGCTATGCGGCCGAGGACGCCGACATCACCCTGCGCCTGCACCGCGCGTTGCAACCGCAGCTGCTGGCCGAGCCGGCGCTGGACAGCGTGTACCGCGACATCGAGATGCCGCTGGTGCCGGTGCTGACCAGCATCGAAGCCAATGGTGTGCAGATCGATGCCGCCGAACTGCGCCGGCAGAGCCAGGACCTGTCCTCGCGCATGCTGGCCGCACAGCAGAAGGCCACCGAGCTGGCCGGGCGCAGTTTCAATCTGGATTCGCCCAAGCAGCTGCAGGCCGTGCTGTTCGACGAGCTGAAGCTGCCGGCGGTGGTGAAGACCCCGAAGGGCCAGCCGAGTACCAATGAAGAGGCGCTGGAGGCCATTGCCGACCAGCACGAACTGCCGCGGGTGATCCTGGAGTATCGCGGGCTGGCCAAGCTGCGCAGCACCTACACCGACAAGCTGCCGGAGATGGTCAATCCGGACACCGGCCGCGTGCATACCAGCTACCACCAGTCCGGCGCCGCCACCGGCCGCCTGTCCTCGTCGGACCCGAACCTGCAGAACATCCCGATCCGCACCGAAGATGGTCGCCGCATCCGCCGCGCGTTCATCGCCCCGGAGGGCTTCCAGCTGCTGGCAGCCGACTACTCGCAGATCGAGCTGCGGATCATGGCCCACCTGTCCGAGGACCCGGGCCTGGTACGTGCCTTCGAACAGGGCGCCGACGTGCACCGTGCCACCGCCGCCGAGGTGTTCGGGCGTACGCTGGAAGAGGTGACCCCGAACGAGCGCCGCGCTGCCAAGGCGATCAACTTCGGCCTGATGTACGGCATGAGCGCCTTCGGCCTGGCCCGCAACCTGGGCATCGACCGCGGCCAGGCGCAGGACTACGTGGCGCTGTACTTCAGCCGCTACCCGGGCGTGCGCGACTTCATGGAGCGGATGCGCCAGCAGGCGCGTGACCAGGGCTATGTGGAAACCCTGTTCGGCCGCCGCCTGTACCTGAACGACATTCATGCCCGCAACCAGGGCCTGCGTGCCGGTGCCGAGCGTGCCGCGATCAACGCGCCGATGCAGGGCACCGCCGCCGACATCATCAAGCGCGCCATGGTGGACGTGGACCAGTGGCTGCGTGACAGCGGCGCACCGGCGCGGATGATCCTGCAGGTGCACGATGAACTGGTGTTCGAAACCGAAAGCAGTTTCGTCGAGGAGTTGCGTTTGCAGGTGGTCGAGCGCATGTCGCAAGCGGCCAAACTGCGGGTGCCGCTGGTGGTCGATACCGGCATCGGCAACAACTGGGACGAAGCGCACTGAGGGTGTTTCAGGCCGAAAACGACGTGAATTCGTTCATTCGTCAGAGGTTTCTGACTCGATCATGAATGTTGCCCTGATCGATGTTCATTAAATTGGGCCCCTTCACGAACCGTTAGTGTTCGGAGTGCTTCTATAACTCTCGACAGGCGCAACGCCTGTTGTGGATCTCTCCCATCCCCTGGAGCAGATCTCGGAACGGGGACTCCTCCCCAAGTGCCCGTTCCCCGGCCCCGTTGACCTCCCCCTGGTCAGCGGGGCTTTTTATTTGTGCCGTTGCCAGACGCCATGGCCTGCGCCACGCTGGGCCACCGCTCCGCAGGGGAAGACAATGCCTGACCTGTTCGCACTGGCAATGCCGTGGTGGGAGTTCATCCTGCGCGCGGTGGTGGTCTACGTCGTGGTGCTGGGCATGGTCCGGCTCAGCGGCAAACGTGCGCTGGGCCAGATCACCCCGTTCGATGTATTGCTGATCGTGTTGCTGGGCAATGCGGTGCAGAACGCGCTGCTGGGCACCGATACCTCGCTGGGCGGCGGCCTGCTGCTGGCGGCGACCCTGATTCTGTTGAACTACGGGGTCGGCTGGTTGAGTACCCGCAACCGGAAGGTTGAGCGCCTGGTTGAAGGAGAACCTGTGGTGATCGCGCGTGATGGTCGCCTGTTCGACGCCGTTCTTCGCCGCGAGCAGGTCACCCGTGCCGATTTCGAGGCCGCCATGCGCCAGCAGGGCTGCCTGGGCGTGGAGGATGTCGAGCTGGCCCTGCTGGAGATCAACGGGCACATCACCATCATTCCGAGGAAGAACACCTGACTTGTAGAGTCGAGCAAGCTCGACTCTACGGGTACCCCTTCCCGCGCCCTCAGGGCGCGGCTTCGGCCTTCAGCGCCGGCCAGTTGCGGGTGGCATCCACATCGCAGGCCACGTGCGTGCTCTTGCCGTCCTTCGCGCAGATCGCGGCCATGGACTGCGGAATCTTCGGGTCTGCGGTGTGCGAATACACCGCTGCCAATGCCAGACACCCTTCGCGTACGCCCGCACTGCACAGCGTCTCGAAGTAGGGCAGCGACGCGGCCCATTTTTCGGACTTGAACAGCGCTTCGCCGGCCACCTTGCAGCCGAGCAGCTTGCCATCGGTGCAGCAGGCCTTGGCGCCGTCCTTGCGGCCCAGGGTCGGGCAATCCAGCGGCAGCGGAATCTCCACGAAGGCCACGGGCGGCTTGCAGCTGGCCGTGCCAGCCGCAGGCTTGCGCTCGTAGTAAGCGAAGCGGTTGCCGCTATCGATACCGGCCAGGTTGCCGTTCTGCAGCAGCTGCAGCACGAAGTCGCTGCCGACATCGCGACGGATGAGGATGCGGCCGTCCTGCAGGCTCGCGCGCAGGCGCTGGTCGAGGCCCTCCACTTCGATCAGGCCGCCGTCGAGGAAGCGCAGCTGCGAGAGCACGCCGTACTCGGCTTCAAAGCGGCCACAGGGCAGTACGGTGGCCGGTACCGGGGCCAGTGCAGCGGCCGGTGCAGCGGCCAGGCTGGCAAGTGCCTTGGCGCGGCCGCAGGCCACGCCATCCGCGCGCTGCGCGCACGACAGCTGCAGCGCTTCGTGGGCCTGCAACAGGCGCCCGCCACTCCACAGCACCTCGGCAACGTCGGCGCAGAACGTCTCGCCGTGCTGCTGCCGGCACAGTGTGGCCAGTTCATCGAGCTGCGTGGATGGCAGCACAGGATCGACCGAATGCTGCAGGCCGAGCAGGGACTTGCCGATCATCTCCGAGGCGACCACCTCGGCGACCGCCCTGCAGCCCTCGGCATTGAAGGACGGCGAACCCTCCTTGCAGATCTCCGGCATTGGCGGTTCCGCCCGTGCAGCTGCCGGCGCGGCATCCTTGGCCTGCTGCTGGTAGGTCTCCAGCAGTTGGGTGCAGGCTGCGCCCACGCCCTCGGCACACCAGGCGTGCAGTTTCACGGGTGCGGCCTCTGGCAGCGCCTCCAGGCACTCGGAGGTGTTCATCACGCAGCCACCCTCGATGGGTTCGGGCATCGTCTTGCAGGCCGTGGCGTGCTCACGGGTGAACTCGCGATAGGGCGTGCTGATCGTGCGGTCATCGTCCGAGAAGTACCAGTTTTCCAGCTGGCCCGTGGACAGGTTACCGGTGCCGAGCACGTCTTCCTGGCGGGCAACGCGCAGTTCCTCGGTGGCTTGGTAGGGGCCGGACAGGAAACCGTGGCCTTCGCTTTCGAGGGTCAGGGTGGTGTTGCCGCTGTTGTCCTTGTAGGTGCCGCAGGCCATCGACTGCGCGGCGGCCGGCAGGCTGGCCGAGGCCAGCGCGAGCAGCAGCAGGGAGCGCCAGCCCGCAGCGCGGGGGCGGAGGGAAACAGCAGCAGGCATGAGGTCATCCTTGAAGGAAGTGGGGGCAGGGCCCGTCCGGTGCAGGGCGCACCACAGGCAGGGAAGGGCGTCACGCGTCAGGCGTGCCGCCGGAAGATCAGATCCAGTCGCGCGGCACCAGGTAATCGGCCAGACGCGCCTCGGCGCTGCCCGCTTCCGGACTGAAGCCGTACTCCCAACGCACCCGCGGCGGCAGGCTCATCAGGATGCTTTCGCTGCGGCCACCGCTCTGCAGCCCGAACAGGGTGCCGCGGTCATAGACCAGGTTGAATTCCACGTAACGGCCACGGCGGTACAGCTGGAACTCGCGTTCGCGTTCGCCATGCGCGGTGTCCTTGCGCTGTTGCACGATCGGCAGGTAGGCATCGAGGAAGCCATCGCCGACGGCGCGCAGGTAGTCGAAATCGCGTTCGAAGTCGCCATGCAGGTCGTCGAAGAACAGGCCGCCGACCCCGCGCGTTTCATTACGGTGGCGCAGGAAGAAGTATTCGTCGCACCAGCGCTTGTGCGCGGCGTAGCGTTCGTCGCCGAACGGCGCGCACAGATCGCGTGCGACCCGGTGCCAGTGCTGCAGGTCCTCGTCGAACGGATAGAACGGGGTCAGGT
Organism: Stenotrophomonas sp. ATs4; assembly: GCF_051861585.1. Taxonomy (NCBI): domain Bacteria; kingdom Pseudomonadati; phylum Pseudomonadota; class Gammaproteobacteria; order Lysobacterales; family Lysobacteraceae; genus Stenotrophomonas; species Stenotrophomonas sp. ATs4. Next base: position 66,868 of record NZ_JBLYPK010000014.1, read on the forward strand.
CGAAGCCGCCGCCGAACCAGCTGGCCACCACCTCACCGTCGCGCTGCGCCTGGAAGAAGCGCACGTTGGCGTGGGTGGTCGGCACGTAGGGGTTGAGTGGGTGGAACACCAGCGACACGCCCGTGGCACGCCACGATGCGCCCGCCAGTTCCGGGCGGTTGGCCGAGGCCGACGGCGGCAGGCGGCTGCCGGCCACGTCGGAGAAGCCGATGCCGGCCTGTTCGAACACCGCACCGTCGCGCAGCACGCGGGTACGCCCGCCACCGCCCTCGGCCCGCTGCCACAGGTCTTCCTGGAAGCGGGCGCGGCCATCGGCGGCCTCTATCGCCGCACAGATGCGGTCCTGCAGGTCGGTGAGGTAGGCGCGCACGCGCTCGAATTCGTTCATGGCGCGTACTTTACCGCAGGGCCTGCCCAAAGCTGCGGGCAGGCCCTGGCGGGCTCAGCGCTTGCGGTTGGAACTGCGTGCTGCCGGGGTGTCGTCCATTGCCGCTTCGTCAGCCGCCTTCTGCAGGGCACCGCCCAGCGTGATCAGCTCCCAGTTCTGGGTTCCGAGCACGTCGCATGCCACGTGCAGGCCGCTGCGGTCGGCCTTGCACAGTTGCTCCAGGGTTGCCCGTGCGTCCACCTCCGCGCCGTTGCTCTGCGCGGTGACCAGGTTCTCGCACCCTTCGCGCACGCCGGCGCGGCAGACCGTGATGTAGTGCTCGGCGGCCTGCAGCCAGTTCCCGGACAGCGCAAGGCGGTTGCCCAGAATGTTGCAGCCCTGCAGCTTGCCCTGCGCGCAGCAGGCTTCGGCACCGCCCTCGTTGGCCAGTGCCAGCGGGCAATCCTGTGGCAGTGGCAGCACCTTGAACTGCTTCGGTGCGCTGCAACGGGTCGGGCCATCGCCGGTGGGGATGAACACCTGGAAGCGGGTCCAGTTATCCAGGCCCAGCAACTGGCCGCCAGGCAGCGGGCGCAGCACGAAGTCGCCGCCCTTGTCGTGGCGGATGCGGATGTCACCCTCTTCGACACGCGCGCGAAGATGGCTGCCCCAGCCCACACCGACCAGGCCCGCATCGCCGAAGTCCAGCGTGTCCATCAGGCCGCCATCGGCCCGGTAGTTGCCACAGGGCAAGGTGGATGCAGGCTGCGGTCGCAACGATGTTCCCACCGCCTGCAGCGCCGGCAGGCGCTCGCAGGTGGCGGTGTCATTGCCGGGGGTGCAGGCCGCAGCCAGGGCCTGCACCGCCTGCTGGGGGTCTCCCGCGTCCCAGGACAGCTCAGCCACGCGGGTGCAGAAGCCACCGTGCGGTACCTCGTGGCACAGCCGCAACAACTGTTGCCGCCGCTCAGCCGGAATGATCACCGGCACGGTCGGCGCCGTCATCGTCACCATGGCTTCGGTCATGGCTGCCGTCATCGCCGCCTTGACCAGCTGCTCCTGCACTGCGGGATCGGCCTCGAGTGCGGCGGCACACGCCGGGGTTCCCTGTTCGAAGCCACCGTCGTCACAGGCGGCGGGGAGCTTGATGCCGGACAGGGCAGCGTCCAGCGTTGCCTTTGCCAGGGAGGGATCGGCCTCGACCGTGGGTTTGGCCTCCTCGTGCCAACGATCAGCCAGTTGCAGGCACATGCCGGGCACGCCTTCCCGGCACCCTGCTTCCAGCGCGGCCGCGGGCGCTTCACGGCGGTTGTCCAGGCACGCCGCCGCATCGGCCAGGCAGCTGCCTTCAGCCGGCACGGCCGCTACGGCGCACGCTGCCGGCGCCTGCAACGTGAAGACCGTGCCATCCACTTCTACGGTGCGGCCGCGGTCGCGTACCTGCAACGCGCTGGGCAGGCCGTATTCCAGGCTCACCAGTTGCAGCTTTCCGTCTATCTGCTGGAATACGACCGGAGACGGCGCGCTGCCGAAGTGTTTCTGCTCGCCGCGGTTGGGTGAGCTGATGCGCAGCGTGCTGCTGCCTTCCTCGGCCTTGAACAGGCCGCATTGCGGTGACTGTGCGGCGGCCATCGGCGCGGCCAGCAGCAACGCCAAGGCCAGCCAACGGCGGCGCGATGCAGGTGAAAGCATGTCGTCTCCTTGACGATCGAACGGGAAACTCCAGGCGCTACGGCGAACCACGGCCCTCGCGCGGGGGCGTGCATTGTGCCGTGTCGGGAACGGGCTGGTAACGCTGGTAGGCGGTCTGCGCATCCATGCCAAGCAGGTCGCCGTTGTCCAGCTGGCGCAACACAAGGGTTTCGCTGTTCTGTTGCAGATGAATGGCACCGTCATGCAGGCGGGCCCGGGTGCCATCGCCGAAGTCGAGCCTGTCGATCACGCCACCGTCGGCCTGGTAGCGGCCGCACGGCACCTGCTGGGTCGGGACCAGGCGAAGATCAGCACCGAGTGCATGCAACGGCGCGGTACGTTCGCAGGCACTGATGCGGCCTGCGTCGCAGACCACCTGCAGCGCCTGCACCGCCAACGCAGGTTCTCGTGCGATCAACTGCTGTTCGGCCACCTCGATGCAGAAGCGGCCACTGCGATGCCGCAGGCACAGCTGCTGCAGCTGATCGCGTGCAGCGGCCGGAAGCGGTGAATCCAGCGTGTCTTCGTCTTCCTGTTGCAGACGTTCACCCACCCGCTGCATCGCGGCAGCCAGCGCATCACCGGTCAGCGCCTCGCAGGCCTGCAGGTCATGCCCGGGCGTGTGTTCGCGGCAGATGGGCGGGCGTTCGAAGAGCGCGGGGCGCATGTCATCGCGTCCGACCGCAGTTATTCCATCGCGCAGTTGTCGCAGCTGCGTCGAGCAGGCCGCACCAACGCCTTCACTGCACGCGCGCTGGGCCTGGCCGGGCGAGGCCGTGGGCAGCTGCGCGATGCAGTAGCTGCCAGCAGCGCGGCAGCTGCCGGCAACCGCGCTGGGCTCGACGGCGCAGGCGCGGGACTGGCGCAGGGTGTAGGTCACCACCACGTCGTCCTCGATGCGCTGCCCATCGGCGCTGATCCGGATCGGCTGCGCCACACCATCGTCGAGCATGACCAACCGGGTCTGTGCCGCACTGCGATCAACCCACAGCGGCTGCGGTTCGCTGCCGTCATCGTGGCGGTAGCCGCTGCCGGGAGTGGTGAACACCAGCGCCATGCCGCCATCGGCGCTGCGGTATTCGCCACATTGCAGCGCATCGGCGGCAGCGGGCAGCGCAGCCAACAGCAGCAGTGCGGGGAGAAGGGTCAGCAAGCGCATGCGACGGTCCTTGTCGTGCGAGAAGGGGATGGGGCTCAGTGGAAGCGCGAGCGGATGTCCGGCCGCAACAGGCGCCAGGCCAGCCAGCCCTGCAGACCCAGGAACAGCACCGACGTGCCGAGCAGGGTGAAGGTCATCATCCAGCGACGCGGCTGCAGCGATTGCTGCATGTCGGGCTCATCGGCGAGCAGCACGATCATGTCGCGCATGAACACGTCCAGCCACCAGGTGATTGCGAAATTGGCCAGCGCGCTCAACAGCAGCATCACCACGAAGCTCCACAAGCCCCAGCGGCGCTCGCGCAGCAGCCCCCAGCTGGCCACGGCCGAGACCAGGCAGAGCAGTGCAGTGATCATCGAGGCACCCACCGGGTGCCCCAGCAGCCAGGTCAGGCTGTGCATCTGCCGATGCTGTGCTTCACCCGCCAGCAGCTGCCAGAGTGGAGCGTCGTGCAGCGGCCACGCCAGCAGCCCCTGCAGCACGAAATAGCCGGTCAGCAGCGCGGACAGCCAGAAGGACGCCTGGACCAGTGGTCGAATCCACGCATGGTAGGGCGAAGGCTGCAACGAGGGTGGCGGGAGCGGCACTGACATCCGGTGTCCTTGCAATCGGTGCCCGCGCGATCAGCGGACCGTCACCCGGGTGGCGACGGCCGGCAGGATATGGTGTTCGCTCAACGGTGCCAAGGGCTGGCCGTGCGGCGGCTGCAGCGGCACCCAGGCCAGTTCGGCGATCTCGGCGTGCGCCTGTGGCGCGCCGTCCACCTGCACCCACCACGCCTGTGCCTGCACGCGATGGCCAGGCTCGTTCACCGCCCAATCCTCAAAGGTGCCCAGCACCATGGCGGTCTCGGCGCACAGCTGCACGCCGAGTTCTTCGCCCAGTTCGCGGGCCAGCGCCTGCAGCGGTGCTTCGCCGGGTTCGGGTTTGCCACCCGGTTGGATGAAGCGGGTCGCGCCGTGCTTGCGCACCACCAGCGCCCGGCCGCGGTCATCCAGGATGACCGCGGCCACGATGTGGATCGTGGCCGCGGCGTTGCTCACTTCAGGTTCTGCTCGAACAGCTTGAGGATGCGCTTGTACTGGTCCAGCCAGGAATCGGCGCGCACGTAGCCGTGGCGTTCCAGCGGGTACGGCGCGATCGACCAGTTGTCCTTGTGCAGTTCGATCAGGCGCTGGGTGAGGTTCACCGAGTCCTGGAAGAACACGTTGTCATCCATCATGCCGTGGGCGATCAGCAGATTGTCCTGCAGATTCTGCGCGTATTCGATCGGCGACGACACGCGGTACGCCTCCGGATCGATGTCCGGTGTATTGAGGATATTGCTGGTGTAGCCGTGGTTGTACTGGTGCCAGTCCACCACCGGCCGCAGCGCGGCGCCGGCCTTGAACGTGCCCGGCGAGCGGAACAGCGCCATGAAGGTCATGAAGCCACCGTAGGAACCACCGTAGATGCCGGCATGGTCGCGGTCACCCTGCTGGGTGTCGACCAGCCAGTCCAGGCCGTCCTTGTAGTCTTCCAGCTCCGGGTGGCCCATGTTGCGGTAGATCGCCGTACGCCAGTCGCGGCCGTAGCCCTCGCTGCCGCGGTAATCCATGTCCAGCACGATGTAGCCCTTCTGCACCAGCAGATTGTGGAACATCTGCTCGCGGAAGTAGGCCGGGTAGCGCTGGTGCACGTTCTGCAGGTAGCCGGCGCCGTGCACGAACATCACGATCGGATACTTCCTGCCGGGTTCCTTGTTCGCAGGCTCGTAGTACTTGGCCCAGACCACGCCGGCGCCGTGCTTGGACGGTACTGCCACCAGCTTCGGCTGGATCCACTCGCGTGCCTTGAACTCGGCAGTGCGGGTGTCGGTCAGCACGCGGGCCTGGCCTGCACCGGTGCTCGGTACCACTGCCAGCTGCGCCGGCAGATAGGCGCCGGAGTAGCGCACCAGCAACTGCTGGCCATCCGGCGACAGCGAGAAGTCTTCCACGCCGTTGAGGCTGGTCAGCTCGCGTACCTGACGGGCGCTGGTATCGACCGCGCAGACTTCGTAGTCGTGCGGCGCCTGCTGGTTGCACAGGAAGTAGAAGCCCTTGCCATCGGCCGACGGCACCGGCGCCGAGGTTTCCCACTTGCCGCTGGTCAGCGCCTGCGGCTTGGCCGTGCCGGCCTGGGTGTACAGGTGCGAGAAGCCGGATTCTTCAGACAACAGCCACAGCGTGCGGCCATCGGCCATCCAGCCAAAATCGTTGAAGCCCCAGTTGATCCAGCCGTTGTCGGTCAGCCGGTGACGGTTCTGCACGCGGCCGTCGGCGGCGTTGATGCTGACGATCCAGCGGTCCTTGTTGTCGTTGGCACGCAGCATCACCGCGGCCTGCTGGCCATCGGGGCTCCAGCGGATGCCACCGCCCATGAAGTCGCTCATCACCTGCAGGCTGCGCTCGCCCTTCAGCGCGTCCTTGCCGGCCTTGCGGCGCAGTTCGGCCAGCGGGTCGGTGCTGATGCCCGGCAGGGCGCTCAGCGAAACCTTCTCGGCCTTGCCGGTGCGCACGTCCACGTACCACAGGGTGTGCGGTTCGAAGCCGTTGCGGCCGACGCGGGTGCGGGTGTCTTCGCTTTCCTCGTAGCCCGATTCGGTGACGTACAGCGGCATCTTGCCGCCACGGCCGTCGTCGAAGTCCTTCGGCTTGGTCACCACGATCAGGTGGGTCAGGTCCGGCGACAGCACGCTGTCACCGATCTCCACGTCGGCGCCCAGGTACACCGGGCCCGGCGCACGGGTCGGGTCGGCCTGGCGCCAGCGCTGGTCCTGGTCCTTCAGTGCTTCGCGCTGGTCGCGGTCGCGGCGCAGGGTTTCCAGCGTGCGCAGCTGCTGGTCGCGCAGCACGTCCGCCTTCGGCGCCGTACGCGGGTCCTTCTCGGCCTTCAGGCTGGCCACCTGCTGCACGCCGCTGGCGGCGGTCCAGTGGAACCAGTTCTGGCCGACCCGCCAGATCACGCCGTTGTCGGCGGCGAAGTTCACGTTGCCCGCGCGCTCGTTGCTGCGGGTCAGCTGGGTCAGCGCGCCGCTGCGCAGGTCACGCACGAACACGTCACCGTTGCGGACGAAAGCGCTGCGGCTGCGGCTGCGGTCGTAGACCGGCTCGGCCACGTCCAGGGTGCCGCGCTGGTCATCGGCCACCTGCGCGGCCACGCCACCGGCCACCGGCTGGCGGAAGGTATCGCGCACCGGGCTGCCGTTGCGCTTGAGCTGATACTCCACCTGCTGGCTGTTCCACGACCACCAGGCCTTCTCGACCGGCGGACCGATCCAGTCCGGGTCGGCCATGGCCTGTTCGATGGTGATCGGCGTCGGCGCGGCATGCGCAGCCGGTGCGGCCAGCACGGCCGACAGCAGAAGGGACAGGGGCAGCACTCGGGACATGGGCGGACGGCACCAGTAGAGGAAACCGGCCAAGCGTAGCAGCCGCAAGGGCCGGGGGCAGGGGCCACAGGTCATGGCAGCGGAATCGGCAAAATGCTGCAACCGGTTGCCGTGGTCGCGCATCCATTCTCCTGAACCCGCATCATCCACCGAACAGGAGCCCGACCATGCAGGAACTGATCCCGATCACCCTCTTCATCTGCATCGCCTACGCGATCCATGCCATTGCCGATGCCCGCGCCCGCAGCAAGCTGGTGGCCCCGCACGTGCCGGAGGAGGTGATCCGCTCGTTGGCCGTGCTGGAAGAAGAACGCCGCCGCCAGGGCGCGCTGCGCTGGGGCATCAGCCTGGTCTGCCTGGCGCTGGCCATGGCCCTGCTGGAAGCCATCGGTGCGCGTGACCTGACCTTCGGTGCCGCCGCCGCGCTGGTCGGCAGTGCGGGCCTCGGCCAGCTGCTGGCCTGGCACTTCACCCGTCCTGCTGCGCGCAAGGGCTGAGCCAGGACATGCCACGGGCACAGGGGGCGCCCCGCGCATGAGCCTGCTGGGCGAAGCACTGTCGGCACTGCGGGGCCGTCGCCGCCACGATGCAGCGGCGACGGCGGCCCCCGCCGAACCGTTGGATGCGGACCAGGCGCTGGTGCGGGCCATCATCGACGGTTCGCAGGCGGCGTTCTCGCAACTGGTTGAAACCCACCAGCGCACCTGCGCGCATGTGATCGGGCGCATGGTCGGCGACCGCGACCAGGTCGCGGACCTGCTGCAGGAAACCTTCCTTGCGGTGTTCCGCCAGCTGCACCGGTTTCGTTTTGAATGCTCGCTGCGTACCTGGGTTTCCCGGGTCGCCTACACCACGGCACTGCAGCACCTGCGCCGGCGGCGGCTGGAGGCGCAATGGATGGTGGCCGTTGAGGTGCCGGAGGAACTTGGGATCGGCGATGAAGGCCCAGGCCCGGCCGAGTTGAGCGAGGCCCTGCAGGCCGGGCGCCAGCTTGGCGCGGCACTCGAACGGCTGAGTGCGCCGCAGCGCCTGATCGTCGGCCTGCACTACCTGGAGGATTTCGATCTGGCCGAGATCGAGCAGGTGACTGGGCTGGCGCGCGGTACCATCAAGAGCCACCTGTACCGCGCGCGTCAGGTCCTGAAGCAGGAACTGACGCGGCATGCCACTGCCGGAGAACTGCTGTGAACCCATCGACCGACCCTCGCGATGCGGAAAAGCGCGCGCTGGCGCAGGCGTTGCGTGAGCAGGTTCAGCAGGAAGAAACGCCGGACGTGAGCGAGGCGTTGCAGAAGCGCATTGCCGCTGAGTCGCGCGACAGTGGCGTGGGCTATGTGGTGGTGCAGGTGTTGTTGTTGGGGGCGCTGCTGGCTGCGGCTGTCTGGTATTTCTGGCATTAATCGATTGTCAGTCGTATCCGGCGTGAATTTTCTTCCGCCATTCCCAATGTCGCTGATTCGGAGAATCCCCCGCCCCCGGCGGATTGCGTCATCTCCAGACGCTACTTGAAGATCCCCGCACTGAGGATAGTTGCAAAGGAATCTGCTGCTATTGATGTCGATGACTCTGCTGGAAAAGTCTAAATCGTCAGCAATCGCTGACCTGGCCAGGAGCCGCGCAAGCTCACAGCCATATCCAGCAGTATCAACTTCAAAGGAGCTGAATAATGTCGAAGATCTGCAAGTCCGTGCTTCTTCCTCCGGCACTCATTGCAATGCTTGGTCTATCTGGAATCGCATCTGCGTCGCAGGAAAGTGCGTCCAATGATCTCACGCAGATCCAGAACGTCTCTGTGCTGGACATCACTCTCGTCAGTGGGGCGGAGTTGCAAGAAGGAACCGGCGATAGCGAGATCGCAGGTGTTCAATGTACCAACTACTCAAGCGGTGGTACCCACTGCGGTCACTACTCGTCAGGTGAAGATCTCCAGTTTGTGCACGTAGTTCCTGACGCCCAGAAGTTCAACGTCTAAGAACGCGGACGGTCGCCCATGGGGGTGGCCGTCCGTCACCAAGGAGAGGTTGATGAGAACTTCCATAGAGGATCTCAGGAGAGCAATTGAAGATCCGTGCAGATCGGTTGACGTTTGCTCGGTGCTGCTGGATGCATGGTTTGAAACAACTCCGCGTCGTTTGGGTGAGGCTCTTTCAAAGTTCAGAGATGAGCGGCTTGAGAATCAAGAGCGTGTTGAGAATTTTGAAAGAACATTCAAGCAGTTGGATCCCGCGGCGAGAAGAAGATTGCTTGGCTCCCCGTGGGTTTCCGGATTCATGGATGATCCAGATGGAGTCTCCCATGAAGATTCAGATGGAAGGCCTGTCACGACCATCGAAGCGCTTCATCTCGCCGCAATGGCGGAGTGTCCAGTTGCTCCCATCCATGACGAAATGGGCGAACTTCACCAAGGGAGGGGAGTCGAAAGCCCCCTTGGGGAGTGGGTGATCAGGCGGAATGAATCCGGATTTGAGAAGGTCGAGCGCGCAAAGGTGGGAGGTGTGATCGCTCTGGACGTGGATAGTGGGCTGGCGCGTCGAAACGAGCCAGAGAGTGGAACGTTCTGCAATCCATTCCTGAGCATCTCATCAGAAGAACTTGTCGTAATCCATGAGAAGCTGGAAGCGGCCATAAGGCTTGTGGACGAAGCCACTCCACATCTGGGTCTCCTGATTCGAACATTCACAAGGCGTGTGCTCGTGAGGAAGTCGATCGAGTCGGGTGATCAGGCTTCACCTCTGAATCTTGGATCCGAGTATCGGCCGATTCATGCGGGTTGTATCCGAATCCTCAATGTCCACAGGCCGGAAATGACCGTGGATATCTGCGCAGAGGCAATTCTGCATGAGTCCGTCCACTCGTACCTCTCCGCCTATGAAGAGGTGCATGGGAAGTTCATGTCAGGTGCAATCAGAGTTCGCCCGGTTTCACCATGGTCAGGTAACTTCATTCCGAACCATTCACTGGCTCACGCGGTTTTTGTTTACTACGCCATCCACCAGCTTCTCGGGAGGTTGGTTGGTATCGGTGCTGGGATTGGAGAAGAAGCCGGGAGGAGAATGAAACGACGACTGATGCACGTAGCAGGAGGATTCTTCATCGAACGGAAGATATCGACGCTATTCGTACTGGAGTCACCCGCCTCGTTGCAGCTGATGGCGGTCGTGGATGAAATTCAGGAGGAGATCAGGGCCGAGTACAGCCAAAGAGTGCCAAGGGAAATGCTGGAGAGCGCGGCATGAAGATTCCAACCATTGTCATCCACTCCGATCCGGAAGACGTCGTCGCAGCCGTGCTCGGAGATGTTCGGGGTGTGAGTGTGATCCATCTGGACGAGCTGACTCGAAACTGGTGCGTTCAGGAGGCTGAGATCATTGAACCCGTACTGGAAAAATCCATCCCGAGCATGTGTTCCGCCTACATCATCAACAGAGTCTTCGATCTCTCTTGCACCGAGATTGGCAAGCGTCTTCGTGCATTCGGTTTGCATGAGAACTGGGCACACACGGCTTTGGGTTCGGTTCTGTCGCGAGCGCACGCGCTGGCACACGGAATTGGTCCTCGCGGAGTGAGTAGATCGCTTCTCCCCTTGAATGTGCAGTGGAAGCTTCTTTCCGAGCGTATCCCAGACATCAAAACGCCGCGGTTCGCTTTTGGGTTCGGTCATCGAATGCCTGATATGTCGCATCTGGACAAATTCGTACAGAAGTCAGTCTGGTCCTACTTCCGGTGGAATGGTGATTCTGATGTCGCAGAAGGGGAGCAGCAGTGGCATCCATTCTTCGTCGAACAGCCGCAAGGCATCCCAATCATATGTAGTTATCACGGAGAAGCGTTCGCACTGAGTTTCCCAAGGGGGCGACCCAAGGTCGATCTTGAGGCTTTTCCAGCTCTCGTGTACGCATGCCGGGAACTGTTCGACAGCAGGATGGGCGAGATTCTGGTGTACCAAGAGGACGAAAGCCTGACCTTCTGCGCCTGCAGCCCATACATGGCTGGAGTAGGTGAGCTGAGAGAAAGAGAGCAACTTCTTCTACGGGGAGTTCCGTCGAGTTGAAGTTGAGGGCTCTGCAAAGTCCAAGGAGGGTACGTGCACGGTTATTACATCAAGATGTCGTTGATCCGATTCAAGCAGAGAGTCGGCACTCATCTGGCAATCGCTCTCATGCTGGGTGCGGGGGTAGGGATCACGACCGTGATGCTCTCCATTGTTCTCCAGGCATCGTCGGATCCCGCGCCAGGCCGGAGCTCGGCATTGTTCCGCCCGTACCTTGACGCGCGTCCAGATGCACTGCGCAGTGGCTCTCCGGATCCTGGGCAGCCAATGACCTGGCCAGACGCTAAGGCGCTTCTGAACCAAGGCTGGACGTGGAAGCAGGCAGCCATGGCAGGGGGGGCAGTGACGCTCTCCCGGCCGGGAGCGTCCAGCGCAAGACTGCGCGCCAGGTTCGCCACGTCCGAAGTCTTCAGTGTCCTTGGCATTGCCGTTGTTCAAGGGCGGGCATGGACCGCCGAGGAAGGGCATGCTGCGAGTCGAATGGTGGTCCTGTCGCGTGCGCTCGCCGAGCGCGAATGTGCACAGGCCTGCGTTGGTCATCCGTTGGAACTGGGCAGACGCACCTACACCGTTGTGGGTGTGGCGGAGGATTGGCATCCGGTGCCGATGTTTCAGGGAGATCTCACACGCCGGCCGTTTGTGGAACCTGACGAGATCTACCTGCCGGTTGAAACCGCAATCGCAGACAAGCTGACTGTTGTGGACGGGACGGCGATCTGGGGTGGTGACCAGGACACGCATCTTGCAGGGGCCAACGTTTCATGGCTTCAACTGTGGGCGTGGCTGCCCACCGCAGATGATGTCTCCGCCTACCGCGCCAGTCTGAATGCCTATGCACAGGCAAAGGGCCTTCGGATCGAACCAGGCACCCAGCAGGTGGCACTTTGGCCGTTGATGGATTGGCTGGACAGGCTGGGATTGGTCCCGGAGCGGGCCAGGATGCAGCTTCGGCTGTCACTGATCCTTCTCGGTGTGTGCATTGTCAACGCGGCGGCGCTGTTGAGCTTCAGTCTGGGGCGCCGTCGGCGGGAGCTCGCGATACGACGTGCACTGGGGGCCCGACGCCGGGACGTGTTCATCCAGCTCATGTGGGAATCCATCGCGGCGGGAGCCGCAAGCAGTGCGCTCGCTGTCGTCACCTATATGCTGGGAATCCGGGTGGTTGCTGCGGGAGACGTTCTGCCCAGCGCGATAACCGCGATGCATGCTGGGGCAATGCTGATGGCCGCTGGCCTGGGAGTCGTCACGACGTTGCTCTGTTCATTGGTCCCATCGTTTGAAATCTGCAGGGTCAGCTCACTGTCGAGTGCCTTCGCGAAGGGAGCTGCCTGAGATGTTCGAATCGATGAGGGAGACCCGACGACACTTGGGAAGCACCGCACTGCTTGCAGTGCAGGCAGCGCTTGCAAGCCTGGCATGTGCGTTCGCAGTGCAATCTGCGCTGGACAGCTTCGCCAGATTGAACACCGGGAACATCCGGGAGGCAGTATCGATTGGTGTGGTCAGGGTCTCGGATGTCGAAGAAGGCGCTGATGCGGCAGTGCTGCGGGCAGACCTGTCCGCGATCCGGCTGCCCGGTGTTCAGGACACGGCTGTGAGCGACTCTGTTCCGTTCGGAGGAAGAGCCCATCGATACGGTGTGTGCACCAGCGAGTCAGCCATGGCGTACTCGATGAACGCGGGCACGACAGACGTTGCTGGATGTGATCGCATTCCCGTGGTCACTGCCAGCGCTGGCTTGCTGGCGATGCTGGACGCGGGAATCGTCCTGGGGCGGGATGCCGCAGAGGACGACATGCTTGAAGGCGCTTCGGTGGTGCTGATCAGCGAAACGCTGGCTGCACGTCTGTTCGGAAGGGAGAGTGCTGTTGGCCGCCACCTGTATTTCGGCCCCGGCAGCAGTCGGGTCGTCGTGGGCGTGTTCGCCTCTGTTTCCGGGCCGGCACCAGTAGGGAATGAGCGAGACTCGCAGTGGGCGCTGCTTCCGGGCCTTCCCATGGGCGCGAGTCGCTATTATCTGGCGAAGTGGAGGTCGGAGGTTGATCGCTCATCGCTTGATCGCATTGTCGATGCGCTGCAGCGACCTTATCGGATCGTGAATCCGTCCGGTGTCGACACGCTGGCGGGATATCGCGACGCGTACGTCAAAGCTGATCGCTTCGCTACAACCGTGCTCGTGAGCATGACGGCCATTGTTCTCGGTGTGCTGATGGCCGGAGTTTCCGGAGTTGTAGGCGCGTGGCTTGATCAGCGTCGGCACTCCATTGGGGTCCGACGGACATTGGGTGCCCGCAGATCGGTAATTTTTTCCGAGATCATGTTCGAGGTTTCACTTTTCATCACGTCGGGGGCCTTGCTTGGCGCGATGTCATTGCAGTGGATAGGGTCACCACAGGACGACATCGCAGGTTCACCCTGGGTCTCGATATTGACCGCTACCGTGCTGGTGATGGCGGCCTGCTTGACTGCACTGGTACCCCGGGCCCTGCGAATCGCCAAGGAGCCGCCCTTGACCTTGCTGAAACCCCTGTAGCCCATTCATCCTGTCACCCAGCTTCACCTGCGACAAAGTGAAGCAGCGCGTCACCCGGTCGCATCCCGCTTTAACAATATCCCCCTAAAGTGGTGCGGTATCCCACCGGCAGCTGGCAGGAGGCGTCCCTTGGACGCGTTGTTGTTGTCCCGGATCCAGTTCGGATTCGTCATCAGTTTCCACGTGCTGTTCCCCGCCTTCACCATCGGTACGGCCAGCTGGCTGGCCTTCATCGAATGGCGTTGGCTGCGCACGAAGTTGCCCGTGTGGCGCGAGCTGTATTTCTTCTGGCAGAAGATATTCGCAGTGTCCTTCGGCATGGGCGTGGTCAGTGGCATCGTGATGGCCTTCCAGTTCGGTACCAACTGGCCGCGGCTGAGCGAGGTGGCCGGCACGGTCATCGGCCCGCTGCTGACCTATGAGGTGCTGACCGCGTTCTTCCTGGAAGCAAGCTTCCTCGGCGTGATGATGTTCGGCTGGGGCCGGGTCTCGCCGCGCCTGCATTTCTTCTCCACCTGCATGGTGGCGCTGGGCACGCTGTTCTCTACGTTCTGGATCCTGTCGTCCAACAGCTGGCTGCATACACCGGCCGGCTACGAGATGGTCAACGGCATCGTGCATCCGGTGGACTGGTGGAAGGTGGTGTTCAATCCTTCGTTCCCGTACCGCCTGGCGCACATGGCGCTGGGCTCGTTCATCACCACCTGCTTCGTGATCGGTGGCGTGGGCGCGTGGTACCTGCGCAAGGGCACGCACGTGGAAGCGGGCCGGCGCATGCTGATCGCGGCGGTGGCGTTCGCCGCGCTGACGGTGCCGGTGCAGATCTTCGTCGGCGACATGCATGGTCTCAACACGCTGAAGCATCAGCCGATGAAGATCGCGGCGATGGAAGCGCACTGGCATGAAACCAAGGAAGGCGAGGGCGTGCCGCTGGTGGTGTTCGCGCTGCCGAACGAAAAGGAAGAACGCAACGACTTCGAGGTGGCCATTCCCAAGCTCGGCAGCGTGATCCTCACCCACAGCCTGGACGGCACCTTCGATCCGCTCACCTCGGTGCCGGCCAGCGAGCGGCCGCCGGTGACGCCGGTGTTCTTTGCCTTCCGCATCATGGTCGGGCTGGGCACGCTGATGCTGGTGCTGGCCTGGGTGTCGGCGTTCCAGCTGTGGCGGAAGAAGCTGCTCGATTCGCCGTGGCTGCTGCGCGGCTGGAACTGGATGCTGCCCAGCGGTTTCATCGCGCTGCTGTCGGGTTGGTTCGTTACCGAGATGGGGCGCCAGCCGTGGGTGGTGTATGGCGTACTACGCACCGCCGATGCAGTGGGCCCGCAGAGCGCGTGGATGACCGCGCTGTCGCTGGGCGTCTACGTGGTGGGCTACGCCTTCGTGTTCGGCTGGGGTATCTGGTACCTGGTGAAGATCCTGCGCCATGGGCCGCAGCCCTATGCCGAAGGCCCGTCGCTGGACCACGGCAGCCATACCCCGGCACGCCCGCTGTCGGCCGCCGACGAACCGCTGGAGGAGCGCTGACATGGACCTGATGACCTGGCTGCCGGTGGCATGGTTCGCGGTGATCGGCTTCGGCGTGCTGATGTACGTGGTGCTGGACGGCTTCGTGCTCGGCATCGGCATCCTTGCCCCGTTCGCGGAGGACGAGGAGCAGCTGGACCTGATGATGAACACGGCCGCGCCGATCTGGGACGGCAACGAGACCTGGCTGGTGCTCGGTGGCGCCGGCCTGCTGGCGGCGTTCCCGAAGGCGTATGCGGTGCTGCTGTCGGCGCTGTACCTGCCGGTGCTGCTGCTGGTGGTGGCGCTGGTGTTCCGCGGCGTGGCGTTCGAGTTCCGCTTCAAGGCGCATCGTTCGCGTCGGCTGTGGAGCGTGGCGTTCGGCCTCGGTTCGCTGCTGGCAACTTTCGCCCAGGGCGTGATCCTTGGCACCCTGGTGCAGGGCATCCCGCTGGTGGACGGTGTCTATCAGGGCGGTGCGTTTGCCTGGTTCAGCCCGTTCGCGATGCTGACCGGTGCCGCGCTGGTGGCCGGCTATGCGCTGCTGGGCAGCACCTGGTTGATCCTGAAGACCGAAGGCCGCGTGCAGGCGCTGGCGCGGCAGATGACCCGGCCGCTGGTGGTGGCAGTGATCGCGGCGATGGGGCTGGTCAGCAGCTGGCTGCCGTTCCTCGATTCGCGGTTGATGGACCGCTGGTTCAGTGACGGCAACTTCTGGTGGTTGTCACCGGTACCGCTGCTGACCCTGGCAGTGGCCGTCGCGCTGTGGCGCAGTGCCACGCACCCGCGCCGCGACCTGCCGCCGTTCCTGCTCAGTCTGGCGCTGTTCGTGCTGGGTTTCCTCGGCCTGGTGCTGGGCATGTGGCCGTACCTGCTGCCGCCGTCGATGACCCTGTGGCAGGCCGCGGCGCCAGCCTCTTCGCTCGGCTTCACGCTGGTCGGGCTGGTCGTTCTGCTGCCGGTGATCCTTGGCTACACGGCGTGGTCCTATCGGGTGTTCCGCGGCAAAGTGCACGCCGACGCCGGATATCACTGAGCACCGGGTCGGGGCTGAACGCCGCCGCTACATTGCTGAACCCCGCCGGGGGAAACGCCGTCGATCACGCCGCCATCGTCGGCTGACGGCTTTCCCCGGTGTCGGCTTTCCGACACAATCATGGCTCTTCCCGGGTTATCGTCCCGCGGACATGCACGCCTACGTCTATAAAAGCCAACTCAAGCCGGACACTTACGTCTACGTTCCCCAACGTGATGATTTCAGCGCGCTGCCTGCGCCGCTGCTCACCTCGCTGGGGGCGCTTGCCTTCGTTCTGGAGGTGGCCCTGGAGGGGCAGCGCCGCCTGGCCCAGGCTGACCCGGACAAGGTCCGAAGCGAAATGAGCGAGCGCGGGTTCTACCTGCAGGTGCCGCCATCGGTGGCCAGCCTGATGCCGCGCCACTATGACTGACCCCTCTCGTCCACGCGCCCTGTCGATCGCCTTCGCCGTGGGCGCCGTGCTGGCCCTGGGCGCCGCCGTGGGCGGTATCGCGGGAGCTCTTCTCGCCGCACTGGCGCAGCCGGCATTCGCGCTGGGCGTGTCGTGGTGGCGGCGCAGCCGTGCGCTGCTTCCGCTGAAGGTGGTTGCACGCCAGGACCTGCCTGCGCTGCTGGCGCTATGGGCGGCCGCGCCGTTGCTGCTGGCGTTGCTGCTGGCCTGGCCGCTGGCGGCGCTGCGTGACAGCGGCAGCCTCGCCGCGGTGCTGGGCCTGAGCGTGCTGGTCAGTGCCGGCCTGCTGGCGGCGTGGCGTACCTGGCCGTTGTGGAACGATGTCGAGCGCCTCGATGGCAGCCTGGCCCAGCATTGGCAGGCACTGGCCGGCCGCGACCTGACCGCCTGGCGTGGCCTCGGCGTGGCCGCACTGGTGATCGCGCTGGCTGCATTGGTGGTGCTGCCGGCCTGGCCGGGGCTGCTGCCGGATAGCGCACGCCTGCCGGCCGCGCTGGCAGTGGTGGTGCTGTCGCCGCTGCTGCACCTGCTGTTGCAGCGGGTGGCGCCGGCGCCGCTGGTATCGCTGCGCGCGGGCCCGTTGGCCACAGCCAGTAGCGAACACGAACCGATGTTCGCCGCTGCGGCCGAAACCGTGCCGCTGGAGGCAATGGCACCGCAGGAGCTGACCCCGGCGCTGTATGAAGCTGCGCGCCACGGCCGCATCGACCGTGGCCTGCAGCTGCTGCAGGCCGGCGCCGATCCCTATGCGCTGCCGGACCCGAACTGGCGCGACCAGCGCAGCCTGGCGGTGCTGGCTGCGGTGTTGCCGGACCTGCGTCTGTTGCGCGAACTGATCGCCCGCGGCGTCGACGTGAACGCGCCGCAACGGGGCATGACCCCACTGCTGGCCGCCACCCGTGACAGCTGGCATGGCCGCCCTGAGGCGGTGATGACACTGCTCGCCAACGGTGCCGATTCGCGTGCCACCGACAGCGATGGCAATACCCCGCTGCACCATGCCGCGCGCAGTTCCGATCCAGGCGTGGCCGCGCTGTTGCGCGATGCCGCCGCCGAAGTGGATGCGCTCAACAATGATGGCTGGTCGCCGCTGGCGGTGGCCTGCCAGGTCGGCAACTGGCGCCTGGCCCGCTTCCTGCTCGAGCGTGGTGCGCGCAGCGAACCGGCCGAGGGCACGCCGGTGCTGCTGGCCGCTGCCGCCACCGAAGACGATGATCCGGCCGGCGTGCAGCTGCTGCTCAAGCACAAGGCGCGCGCCGACGCCCGTGATCGCCAGCGCCGCAGCGCGCTGCACGAGGCGGCGCTGGCCGGCCACGTGGAAATCATCGGTGTGCTGCTCGCCGCCGGCGCCAATCTGGAAGCGCGCGATGCGCTCGGTCGCACGCCCTGGCTGGAGGCGGCCCGCGCCGGTCGCGCCGGTGTGATTGAACATCTGTTGCCGCACAAGCCCGACCTGGTCGCGGTGGACGGCGAAGGCCGCAATGCGGTGCAGCTGGCCGTCATGGCCGAGGATGTCTCGCCGCTGCTGATCAAGCGCCTGGTCGATCTGGGCATTGCCGCCGATGCGACCGATCCGGTCGGCCGCCGTGCGGTGGATTACGCCGCCGAAGCCGGCCGCTGGGCGATCGTCGCGCTGCTGGATCCCTCCTATCCGTTGCCGGCTGCGGTCAGCGATGGTCTGGCCGAGCGCGGCGAAGCGGCCGCGGCCAGCGGCCTGCTGCCGGATCGCCCGCCATTGACCTTGCTGCGCGAGGCGCTGGGCTTCGGCAACACCGACGGCATGGCCGCGCTGGCCAAGCTGTGCCAGCCGGAAGAACTGGGCAGCCTGCTGCTTGATCCCGAACTGGCGCTGGAGCCGGACGCGGTCGATTGGCTGCTGGCGCACGGTGCTGATCCATACGTACGTGATGCCTGCTCGGACACGCCGATGTTCGCGCTGCTGTCGCGCGGCATCGATGCGGTGCCGGCGCTGCAGGTGATGCTGCAGCGTGGCCTGTCACCGGCCGGACGCGGTGGCTTGGCGCGTTTCCTCGCGGCCTGTGCGCAGCACGACCAGGCCGCCCGTGGCCTGGAACAGCTGGCGCTGGAACTGCTGGAGCGCGGCGCCGATCCGTTCGCAGCTTCGCCGGCCGGTGATCCGCCGTTGTCGCTGGCGGTGCGCCTGGGCTGGCTGCGCCTGCAGCAGGCCCTGCTCAAGGCCGGTGTCGATCGTGAAGCGCGCGACAGCCATGGCATGACCGCATTGCATCTGGCCACCGCATTGGCCCGCGAAGGCGCGCTGAAGCTGCTGGTGCAGCACGGTGCCTCGCCGGAAGCCCGTGCCGCCGACGGCCAGACGCCGCTGGGCGTGGCGCTGTCGATCGGTCGCCGTGATCTGGCCGACTGGCTGGACTGGCGGGTATGGCCGTTGCCGCGCCGCACCCTGCGCGAGGCCGATCTGCCGGCCGCCGCGATGGCCGGTGACGTCGATGCGGTGCGCCGCTTGATTGATCTGGGGTTTGCCGTCGACGCGGTTGACGCGCAGGGCTGCACCGCGCTGCTGCGAGCGGCCGGCGGTGGTCATCTGGCCGTGACCGACCTGTTGCTGGCACGTGGTGCCGATCCGCAGCACGCCGCCGCCAGTGGTGCGACGCCGTTGTCGGCCGCGGTCAGCATGCGCCAGGTGGATATCGTTTCGGCCCTGCTCGATGCGGGCGCCAAGCTCGAACACCGCCTGCCGGGCGGGGTGACCGTGCTGATGCTGGCCTCTGCGCTGGGTCTTCCGGACATCGTCGCGCGCCTGCTTACCGCCGGCGCCGACGTGCACGCCGGTGACGCGCAGCAGTTGGGTCCGCTGCACTGTGCCGCGTTGTACGGCTTCAGTGCCCGCGACCGCTCGCGCCTGCTGGCCCTGCTCGACACCCTGTTGCTGGCCGGTGCCGAACCGGACCAGGCCGCTGCTGGGTCGGTCACGCCGCTGCTGCTGCTGTTGGGCGCACGCGCCGAGCCGGGTACCGCCTGCGACGAGCAGGTGGTGATGGCCGCGGTGGAGCGCCTGCTGGACGAGGAGGTAAGCCTGGAGGTGCGTGATCCGCGTGGTTTCGGTCCGCTGCATCTGGCCGCCCTGCATGGCCTGCCGTTGCTGGTGCAGCGCCTGCTGCGTGCCGGTGCCGATCCGGAAGTACGCGACAGCCTCAACCGCAGCCCGCGCGAGATCGCGGTGATGCGTGGCTTCATCGACGTGGCCGGCGAGTTCGAACCGCGCGTGCCGGGCGTTTCGTCGATGGCCCGGTTCCTGCGCGACAACGGCTGACGGGCCGGGGTCGGATCCCTTTCCAACGGAAAGGGCTCTGACCCCGACACCGCGCCATCCACGCATGGCGTGGATCTACTGCCGGAATCCGCAGTGGGTAGTGCCGACCATTGGTCGGCAGGATTCTCCTGGTAGATCCACGCCATGCGTGGATGATCGAATCCAAAGCATCCACGCGTTGGCGTGGATCTACTTGTCGTCGCTCTCTGCGTCGGCCTCAAACAGATGCATCAGGTCATTGCGTGCATCGCGCGAGGTCTGGATCACGGCCGCCTCGTCGTCGTAGACCAGGTACTGGTCACGCAGCAGTTGTTCGTCGTGCTCACGGAAGCGCTGCACATGGCGTTCGGCCACGTCTGCTGCAACGCCCAGCGCGGTCAGCACGCGCCCGCTCATCTCCAGGCTGGTGCCGAACACTTCGCGGAATGGCTCGGCCGACATGTCCATCAGGCGCCACGCATGCTGTCGGTTGCGTGCGCGGGCCAGCACCTTCGCGTCGGGGTACAGCCGGCGCACCATGCGTACCGCGCGCAGGTTGGTCTCCGGGTCATCCACGGTGATCACAAACACATCGATGTGCTCGCCGCCGGCCGCACGCAACATCTCCGGCCGGGTCGGGTCGCCGTAGTACAGCTGGTTGCCGAAGCGACGCAGGTCGGCCACGGTATCCGGGTTCGCTTCAAGCGCCACGAACGGCACCTTCTGCGCGGTCAGCAGGCGCGCGATGACCTGGCCGAAGCGGCCCATGCCGGCGATCAGTACCTTCGGCCGGTTGTCCGGCGCCACCTTGTCGGCCTCCGCTGCTTCGCGCGGTGCGGCCTTCTCCTGGCCGAGCAGCTTGAGCAGCGCGATCATCAGCAGCGGCGTGATCGCCATCGAAAGACCGACGATCGCCACCAGCCGGTCGTGGTTGGCGTTGCCCAGCAGGTGCGCGCGCTGTGCTTCATTGAACACCACGAAGGCGAACTCGCCGCCCAGCCACAGTACGCTGCCCAGCAGCAGCGAGTGCCTTGAACTGAGCCTGGCGATGCGGCCGATGACATACAGCAGGCTGAACTTCACCACGAGCAGGATCGCCACGCCAGCGGCGATCAGCCAGGGCTCGGCAACGATGCGGTCGAGGTCGATGCCCATGCCCACCGCGATGAAGAACAGACCCAGCAGCAGGCCTTTGAATGGTTCGATCTGCGCTTCCAGTTCGTGCCGGAACTCCGAATCGGACAACAGCACGCCGGCCAGGAACGCACCCAGGCTGGGGCTGAGGCCCGCTTCCTGCATGAACCAGGCCGTGCCGAGCACCACCAGCAGGGCGGTGGCGGTGAACACTTCCGGGCTGCGGGTGCGCGCGATGATGCTGAACACTCTGCGCAGCACCGGTCGCCCGCACAGGATCACCACCGCCAGTGCGCCCAGTGCCACGGCCGCATCCTCCCAGCGCAGGGTCTCGTTCTTCACCCCGCCCAGCAGCGGGATGGCCGCCAGCAACGGGATCGCGATCAGGTCCTGGAACAGCAGGATGGCAAAGCCCAGCCGGCCGTGATCACTGTTGATCGCTTTGTGTTCGGACAGCAGCTGCAGGCCGACCGCAGTCGATGACAGCGCCAGTGCCACGCCCACCACCAGCGCGCTCTTCCACTGGAAGTGGTCGAGCAGCAGCAGGCCACCCAGCACCAGCCCGGACAGCGCCACCTGTGCCGCACCAGCACCGAACACCGAACGCCGCATTACCTTCAGGCGCGCTGGCGACAGCTCCAGCCCGATCACGAACAGCAGCATCACCACGCCGATCTCGGCGGCGCCAAGGATGCGATCGGCATCCTGCACGAAACCCAGCCCATCCGGGCCCAGCACCACGCCGGCCGCCAGGTAGCCCAGCACCGCACCGAAGCCGAACTTCTTGAACACCGGCACGGCGATGACCGCTGCCAGCAGCAGTACCAGGGCCAGTTCCAGACCACCGCTATGCATGGGAATTCCTGATCATCGTCGGTGCCCGCAATGCGTCCGTTCGGGTGGGAAAAGGCGTGGTGAACACCACCACCTCATTATGCGCGCCCGCCCGTGTACGCACGAGAACGGCCTGCCCGGAAGGCCCGCGCCGCTGTGACCGCCGGGTTGACCTGCATCGCCCCCGGGTCCAGACTGCCCGCCGCTGGTGGCGCGTCCGCCGGCACACGCATCCCGGAGTCCCCAACCCATGTCCAGCGACAGTAGAAGTCGACCTCGTTCGACGCCAGCGATGGCCACCGCCTGACATCGGGACGGTTTGCCTGCGTTGGCGTTGCGCGAGGTCGCACCCCCACAAGGCAAACCCGATGAACCAGAAGCAATTGCTGCGCCCGGTGGCCGATGCCGCCGCACTGGCCGCGCCACTGGCGAACTACAACACCGCCGATGCGGTGGAATTTCTCAACACGCTGGAACTGACCCGCGCCGCGGAAACGCTGGCCGCGCTGTCGTTGCCGCGTGCAGTGAAAATGCTGGAAGCACCGGAGCTGCACCGCAGCGGCGAACTGGTGGCCGCGCTGCCACCAGCGCGCGCCGCCGCACTGCTCGGGCTGATGGCCGATGACCGCGCCACCGACATCGTCCACGAGCTGGATGAGGAAGAACGCGCGCGGCTGATCCCGCTGCTGGGCACCGACGCCCGCCAGGCCATCCAGAAACTGCTCAGCTACCCGCCGAACACCGCGGGCGCGCTGATGACCACCGAGTACGTGGCGGTGCCTGCCAGCTGGACCGTGGCGCAGACCCTGCAGCACATCCGCCAGGTCGAGCGCACCCGCGAGACGGTGTACGCGATCTACGTGCTCGACCCGGCCAGCCAGCAGCTGCAGCAGGTGGTGACCATGCGCCGGCTGATCACCGGGCTGCCGGAGGAATCGATCCTGGACGTGGCCCAGGTCAATCCGCCGGTAACGGTGGATGCACTGATGGACCAGGAGGAAGTGGCGCGGCTGATCCGTCGCCACGATCTGCTGGCGATTCCCGTGGTCGACGACCAGCAGCAGATGCTCGGCATCGTCACCGTCGACGACGTGCTCGATGCGCTGATCGAGGAATCCACCGAGGACGCGCACAAGTTCGGTGGCATGGAAGCGCTGGACAAGCCGTACATGCAGATCGGCTTCTTCGAGATGCTGCGTAAGCGCGCCGGCTGGCTGAGCGTGCTGTTTCTGGGCGAGATGCTCACCGCCAGCGCGATGCAGCACTACGAGGACGAACTGGCCCGCGCGGTGGTGCTGACCCTGTTCATTCCACTGATCATGAGTTCCGGTGGCAACTCCGGTTCACAGGCCACCTCGCTGCTGATCCGCAGCCTGGCGCTGCGCGAACTGCGCCTGCGCGACTGGTGGAAGGTGGCCCTGCGCGAAGTGCCCACCGGCATGGTGCTGGGCGCGATCCTCGGCTGCCTGGCCATCGTGCGCATCGTCATCTGGCAGCTGGGTGGCCTGCATGACTACGGCGAGCACTGGATCCTGCTGGCGATCACCATCGGCGCCGCGCTGGTTGGCATCGTCACCTTCGGCTCGCTGTCCGGCTCGATGCTGCCCTTCATCCTCAAGCGGCTGGGCTTCGATCCCGCCAGTGCCTCGGCCCCGTTCGTGGCCACCCTGGTGGATGTGACCGGGCTGGTGATCTATTTCAGCATCGCCGCGATGATCCTGCACGGCACGCTGCTGTAAGCGGGTCGACATCCACGCATGGCGTGGATCTACTGTAGTTGCCGGCATCAGTAGATCCACGCCATGCGTGGATGCCATGCCAGGGTCGCGCAACACGCCCGGCAGTAGATCCACGCCATGCGTGGATGCGGTGTGCCTGGGTGCTTGCGCACGATCATGCCGCTGCAGCGCCAGTCCGTGTACCGTAGGCGCATGAGTACCTACCACCTGCAGTCTGTGTTCCGTCCGCAGTCGGTCGCGGTGATCGGCGGCAGCCCGCGTGAGCGCTCGGCCGGCCGCGCGGTGATGCGCAACCTGCGCGGCACCGGCTTCCCCGGCAAGGTGGCGTGGATCAACCCGCGGCATGCCGAGATCGATGGCATCCGCACGGTCAAGCGACTGAAGGACCTGGACTGGGTACCCGAGCTGGTGGTGATCACCGCGCCGGCGGCGATCGTGCCGCAGGTGGTGCGCACCGCCGCCGAACGCGGCGTGCAATCGGCGATCATTCTTACCGCGCACCTTGGCGAAGGCCCGGGCTCGTTGTCGGCGCAGGTCGAAGCGGTGGCGCGCAAGCATGGCCTGCGCATTCTCGGGCCGCATTGCCTGGGCGTGATCGCGCCACATGCACGGCTCAATGCCAGCATCGCCGCGCATTTCCCGCAGGCCGGCGACCTCGCGCTGATCTCCGAATCCTCGGCCATTGCCGCCGCGCTGGTGGAATGGGGCGTGGCGCGCTCGGTCGGGTTCTCTGCCGTAGTGTCGCTGGGCGACACGCTGGACGTCGACTTCGGCGACCTGCTCGACTACTTCGCCACCGACTATCGCACCCGCGCCATCCTGCTCTATGTCGAGCAGATCAAGGACGCGCGCAAGTTCATGTCGGCGGCGCGTGCCGCTGCCCGCGCAAAGCCGGTGGTGGTGGTGAAATCCGGTCGCGCCGAGCGCGTGCAGCCGGGCAGCCGCGATACCCATGTGCAGGCCCTGGCCCGTGCCGACGACGTCTACGGTGCGGCGTTCAACCGTGCCGGCCTGCTGCGTGTGAGCGCGCTGGACGAACTGTTCACTGCCGCCGAATCGTTGGGGCGGCTGGGGACGTTCCCGGGTCGTCGCCTGGCCATCCTCAGTAATGGTGGCGGTGTCGGCCGCCTTGCCGTGGACCAGCTGATCGCGCTGCGCGGCACGCTGGCCAACCTGTCCGACAGCACGGTACAGAAGCTCGATGCGGTGCTGCCGCAGGGCTGGTCGCGCAGCAACCCGGTCGACATCGTGGTCGACGCCGATGGCGAACGATACGCGTCTGCCATCGAAGCACTGCTGGCCGACAACGAGAACGATGCGGTGATGGTGGTCAACGTGCCGACCGCATTCACCTCGTCTGCAGACGCGGCACAGGCGCTGACGCGCACGCTGGGCCTGCGCCCGCGCCATCACCGCGACAAGCCGGTGTTCGCGGTCTGGCTGGGCAACGATGACCAGGCCACTGCCACGCTGAACGCGGCGCGGGTGCCGACCTATCCGACTGAGGCCGAAGCGGTGCGCGGCTTCCAGCATCTGGTGCGCTACCGCGAAGCGCAGAACGCGCTGATGGAAACGCCGCCCAGCCTGCCTCAGGACTTCAGCGTGGATGCGGCGGCCGCGCGCGCGCTGGTCGACGCAGCCCTGGCCAACGGCCAGCAGTGGCTGGACCCGCTGGCCACGCATGAACTGCTCAAGGCCTATGGCATTCCGTCCGCACCGGTGATGCATGCGCGCGATGCACACGAGGCGATGGACCTGGCGCAACCGCTGCTGGAACGCGGTGCTACGGTCGCACTGAAGATTCTCTCGCCGGATATTCCGCACAAGTCGCAAGTGGACGGTGTGCGCTTGAATCTGGCGACGCTGCCGGCGGTGCAGAGCGCGGCCCACACGATCCTGGCGCGCGCGCGCCAGTTGCGTCCCGATGCCCGCATCGATGGCCTGCTGGTACAGCCGACCATCGTCCGCCCGAAGGCACGCGAGATCATCGTCGGTATTGCCGATGACGCGACGTTCGGTCCTGTGATCGTGGTCGGTCGCGGCGGCACCGCAGTAGAAGTGATCAATGACAAGGCGCTGGCGCTGCCGCCGCTGGATCTACGCCTGGCCCACGAGTTGATCGGCCAGACCCGGGCCTCGCGCATCCTCAAGGCCTATGGCGATGTGCCCGCCGCCGACGAGCGTGCACTCGCGTTGGCCCTGGTGAAGCTGGCACAGCTGGCCGCCGACATTCCCGAAGTGCGCACGCTGGACATCAATCCGTTGCTGGTCGACGGCAAGGGCATCCTCGCCCTCGACGCCCGTGTGGCCATCGCACCCTCGCGCATCCTGCACAAGGGCCGTGGCCATCCACGCTTCTCGGTGTTCCCGTACCCGAAGGAGTGGGAGCGCACCATCGAACTGTCCGATGGCGGCCGTGCCTTCGTACGCCCGGTGCGGCCGGAGGACGACGCGCTGTTCCGCGCGTTCTTCGCCCGCGTCAGCGACGAGGACCTGCGCCTGCGCTTCTTCCAGTCGGTGAAGCACTTCAGCCACGAGTTCATCGCGCGCCTGACCCAGCTCGATTACGGACGCTCGATTGCGCTGGTGGCGATCGAACCGCGCAGCGGCGAAATGCTGGGCGCGGTGCGCCTGCACGCCGACGCCGACTACCACCGTGGCGAGTACGGCATCCTGATCCGCTCGGACCTGAAGGGACACGGCATCGGCTGGCGGCTGATGGCGATCATGATCGAGTACGCCAAGTGGCTGGGCCTGGACGTGGTCGAAGGCCAGGTGCTGCGCGAGAACAGCACCATGCTGGCGATGTGCCAGAGCCTGGGCTTCAAGACCAAGCTGGACCCGGACGACCCGACGGTGATGATGGTGACCCTGCCGGTGCAGCAGGTCGAGGTGCCCGAGATCCCGCCAGCGGCGTGATTCCGGGTAGCGTCGGGCCATGCCCGGCGGCCTCGTCAGCGCAACGGTTCCACCACCACCGCCGTGCCATAGCACAGCACCTCCGTCAGCCCGGTCATCACATCGGTGGCGTCGTAGCGCATGCCGATGATGGCATTGGCGCCCAGCTGCCGCGCGTGCTTGACCATGTCGCGGTAGGTTTCCTCGCGGGCCTGTTCGCACAGCTCGGTGTAGATTGTGATGTTGCCGCCGAAGAGCGTCTGGATGCCACCCAGGAAGTTGCCGACGATCGAGCGCGAGCGCACGGTGATGCCGCGTACCACGCCCAGATTGCGCACGACGCGATGGCCGGGCAGCTCGAAGGCGGTGGTGACCAGTGAATCGTCGAAGCGCAGTGCTGGTGGGGAAGGGGAGCCACTGTTGTAGGGGTCTGCCATGGTCGCGTCCGTGTCGCTGCCTTCTGTAGAGTCGAGCCATGCTCGACTGGCTATGCAGCAGTCGAGCATGGCTCGACTCTACAATGCAACCGCCCGTTGCGGCATGGCTCCGTCACCGTGATGGCGCGACAATACCCCCATGACCGACCGTATCCCCCTGTTGCTGCTGCCCGGCCTGCTCAACGACGCTGAGCTGTGGCGCTCACAGTTGGCTGATCTTGCCGACATCGCCGATTGCACGGTAGGCGACCAGACCCGTGGCGAGACCCTGCAGGCGGTGGCCGAGGACGTGCTGGCGCAGGCGCCGGAGCGCTTTGCGTTGGCCGGGTTCTCGCTGGGCGGTTTCGTCGCCCAGCAGATCCTGCGCATCGCGCCGGAACGCGTGCTGCAGCTGGCGTTGATCGATACGTCGATCCATGCCGACTCACTCGAGCGGGCCGAACAACGCCGCAGCCAGCGCGCCAGCGTGCGCCTGCCCGGCAAGTTCCACGGCTTCGGCGATGTGTTGATGCGCAGCTACATCGACGCCTCGCGGCTGGATGACTACGTGCTGGTGCAGCGTGTTCGCGACATGACCGCTCGCTTGGGCGCGGAAGTCTTCCTGCGCCAGAGCGGGCTGGAACGCCGCGATGGCCACGATGTGCTGGCTGGTTACCGCGACCCGCTGCTGATCGTATGTGGCGCCAATGACCGTATTACGCCACTCGCGGTGAGCGAGGAAATGCACGCGATGGTGCCGCACTCGCAACTGGTGGTGGTGCCCGACTGCGGGCACCTGGCACCGATGGAGAAACCGGACGAAGTGAGTGCGGCGATGCGTGGGTGGTTGCTGCAGGTGTGACACTGTCCAGCCTGATGGATTCCTCGTTCCAACCCATGCCGTTGTAGACGTGGTAGCGCAGGACGCCGATGTACTCGTGCAGCATCACTTCGATCAGCAACAGGTTGTACGCAGAGGGAAGCCACCCCGCCGAGGCGCGGAGGCGATCACTGGGCAAGCCCTCGGCCACGACACCGAAGTGCCGGAAGTAGATCAGACTGCGCCTTAGATGCAGGCCAGAGGTCACCAGCACTACCCGGACACTGTCGCGCTTGATCAATCGGCTGCTGTTCCTGGCGTTCTGCCAGGTGTTCACGCTGGCGTGCTCGCGGACAATGTGTTCCGCAGGTACGCCCAGCGCGATCAGTTCACGCGCGTAGACGTTGGCTTCTGCGGCATTGTCTGGCGCAGTAGCGCCTCCGCTGACCAGCACCACGCAGGATTCGCCGGTGCGTTCGCAGGCGAGGTAGCGCTGCGTTGCGGCCATCAACCGGCTATAGCCAGCCAGGCCGGGCCGGGAGCCGTGAGCGTCCTGATCGATGCCAGCGCCCAGCACGACAATCGCCGTGCGGGGATGGTGCGCTGTTGCAGTGCTTGGCGGCGCGTCCTGTGCCAGGTCCAGCAGCAGTTGAGTGGTGGGCGCGCTCGCGCTGGCCAGGATGGCCAGGGGCGCTGCGGCGAGAAGGGCGCCGCTACGCACGTGTCGCTTTCGAACCAGAACCGCACACGAGAGCAGCAGAAAGAGTGTCAGGGCGAGCATGACGAACCTCAGGAAAATTTGAAAGAAATCCGATGGCGTTACGCGATCGTTGCTTCCATGCTGGATGCCATGGATCTGAAGCGAATGTCACTCCCGGTCAGATGTATTGCCATCGTGGGCGCCATCCTGCTCGCGGCTGCTGCTGGGCATCTGCTGGGTAGCACGTTTCCGCAGCTGTTCCTGCAGATCCATCAACGAATGCAGTAGTCCGTACGCCGCGCACGCTGTCGCTTCAGGCCTCTGTTTGGGCGTCGCGGAACGTGGAAGCGCATCTCTTCAGGTGTTGAATGCGACAGGCAGAGGAAAGCAATGCGACGCTTGAACTCAACGCAAGGCGTACAGCCGCGGCAACATCCTGCAGACGGTCCTGAGCTTGGGGAGCGATCGATGCTCAGCCTGATTGCAGCGACTGCGCCAGGCCAGTTCTCATCGTTTGCCGTCGCCCTGGACGAGGCGATTTCGCGCTGGATGAGCGCTGCGGAGAATGAATCCCCGGGTTGCCTGGAACAGGAGCTTTCGCGCATGCATGCCTTGAAAAGTGTGACCTCGGCGTTGGGCAGCAGCAGGATTGCCGATGCCTGCGAAGATCTGGCTGATGCTCTCCGCTCCGGTGAAGTCATCGGCAGCGTGCGGCTGCGCGGCTGCGCGCTGGCAATCTCGGCAAAGCGCCTTCTGGGACGCACGACCGGTCAATCACTGAACGGGGGACGCTGACATGCATGATCCGTACACATCCTCTCCAATGTCGTCCCCGGCAGCGCTGCTGCATGCTGCGCGCGTGCTGGAAATGCATCGTCTGGCGCTACTGCTGTCATGCTTCCAGGAGCCGCGCGCCAGTGGGTTCCGGGTGCTGTTGCAGGCGCTTGCGGTGCTGTGGTGCTGGCTCTGGATCGATGGCCCACAGCCTGTTCTGGCCGATGAGGCAGCGCGGGTGCTGCCGGCCGCCGTTGTACTTCTGGCGGTATCTGTGGCGTGGGCACTCCTTGTAAACCTTCGCAGGGCGCGTTACGACACGTGGTACGACGCGACGGGTCTTCTGCTCAGTCTGGCGATGGTGGCCATCCAGGTGCACTCGGCCTTCATCCTGTTGATGGCACTCAATGCACTCCTGCCGTTCCTCGTCATCGCCGCGACGGTGGCTTACGGACGCAAGGCCATGGCGCCGGCAATCGCGGTAACGGCCGTGGCGCTGCTGTGGGCGGCCCCCGAAGGCTACTGGTTCTCGCGGCCCGCCTATCTGGCCTATGCGCTGGCGCTGACCATCCTGTTGCCGCTGGTCGTGGCGTCACTGGTGGCAGCGATGCGCGAGATTGCGTTGCGTGCCATTGCGTCGCGTGAGGCGCAGGGACGATTCGTCGGCACCATGAGTCATGAGCTTCGCACGCCGCTCAATGCCATCATCAGCGGCATCCAGCTTCTGGAGGTCAACACGGCAAATACTGCCCAGCGACACGCACTGGCCACCGTTGCGGGGCAGGCCCAGGCGCTCCGGCATCGCATTGATGATGTACTTGATGTTGCCAGCATTGATGGTGGCAAGCTGAAACTGCGGCCACATCCTTGTTCGCTGCGTTCCATCATCGAGGCGGCGCAGGCGAGCTGCATGCCTGCGGCTGCCGACAAAGGCGTGGTGCTGCAAGTGGATGCAGGGAGAGCGGACGTATGGCTGCTGGCAGATGGCGGTCGCATCGAACAGGTGGTGACCAATCTTCTCTGCAATGCCATCAAGTTCAGCCCCATGGCGGGCGAGGCGAGGGTCTCGGTTGGCGCCGTTCGCGCGGTGGATGACTGGCAGGTGCGGATCTCGGTCTGCGATTCCGGGACGGGCATCGACGATGCCCAGAGAGACATGATTTTCTCGCCTTTCGTGCAGGTCAGTCAGGGCGAAGCGCGTTGCGAACAAGGCGTCGGGCTCGGGCTGTACATCGTCCGGCTGATTTCCGATGCCATGGGCGGAACGATCAGCGTCGGCCGCAGCGACGCCGGCGGTGCCTCATTCGTCTGGTGCTTCGCTGCTGCCGTGGCCGATGAGGCTGACCCGCTTCCTTCCCTGGATGAGCTTTTCCAATCGCACGCGGAGGTGGTTCGTCCGCTGCACTGCCTGCTGTTCGAGGACGTGGAGACCAACCGCGAGGTGGTGCAGCACCTGCTGCAGTGTGCAGGCCATCGCCTCAGCTCCCGGCAAGATGGTCACGATGCTCAGGCCGTCATCAAGGCGCTGGCGCCCGACGTAGTCCTGCTGGATCTGCACATGCCAGGTTGCAGTGGATGGGATGTACTGGAGGCGCTGGTCAGGGACCCTGGGGCGCCTCCCGTTCTGGTGATGAGCGCAGACACCCGGGTGGAGGTGATCGACAGGGCGCAGGCGCTGGGTGCGGCTGGCTTTCTGTGCAAGCCACTGGACATCGAGAGCGTCCTGGATATGTTGCGCGGTGTTGCCGAGCGCTGACCGTCCGGTAGGTGCCGACCTTGGTCCGCACGGTGTTTCAAAGAGTGATCAGAGGTCAGTGCCGACCAAGGTCGGCACCTACCGATTCCGATCCGTAACCGCGGTTGGGATCAATCCCAAGCCGGGGCGATACCTTCCGGGTTGGCCAGGCGATGACCGCGGTCCAGCTTGGCGATCTGCGCCATGTCTTCGTCGGTCAGGCGGATCGCTGCCGCTTCCAGGTTGCCCGACAGGTTCTCGCGCTTGGTCGACGACGGGATCACCGAGAAGCCCTGCTGCAGCGCCCAGGCCAGCGCGATCTGCGCCGGAGTGGCCTGGTGACGGCCGGCAATGGCCTGGATCACCGGGTCCTTGATCACCTCGCCATAGGCCAGGCTCATGTAGGCGGTGATGTGGATGCCGTTGTCCTGCAGGAACTTCACCAGCAGACGGTTCTGCAGGTACGGATGGATCTCGATCTGGTTGGTGGCGATGGCGCCTGCACCGAGGATGCCGATCGCCTTGCGGGTCTGCGCGATGGTGAAGTTGGAGATGCCGATTTCCTTCGTCAGGCCCTGCGCCTTGGCCTCGGCCAGTGCGGTCAGGTACTCCTCCATCGGCACGTCGACCTTGTCGTTCGGCGACGGCCAGTGGATCAGTGCCAGGTCGACGTGGTCGGTGCGCAGCTTCTCCAGGCTGGTGCGCAGGCTGGCCAGCAGCGCTTCACGCTTGAACTCGGTGATCCAGACCTTGGTGGTCAGGTAGATCTCTTCGCGCGGCACGCCGGAATCGGCGATGGCCTGGCCGACCTCGGCTTCATTGCCGTAGATCTGTGCGGTATCGATGGCGCGGTAGCCGACATCCAGCGCGTTGCGCACGGAGTCGATCACGGTCTGGTCTTTCAGGCGGAAGGTGCCGAGACCGAAGGCGGGGACAGTCATGGGGAGCTCCAGCAGAGGGAAGGGATGCGAATATCCGGCAAAGGGTAGGCCAGTGGCCGCATGCGTGCCGGCAACGGTGCATTGCACCACCGTACCGGCAGGGCGCCGGCACGGCATGACCTATCTCAGTGCGCGGCTGCGGCGATGCCATCGGCGCGGTCATCGATGCCGTCGCGGCGGTCCAGGCGGCCGCTGAGCACGGTCAATGCATACGCGCCCACCACCACCAGCGCGCCCAGCCACGGCGTGTGCATCAGGCCGATGTTCTCCACTACCAAACCGCCGAGCGAGGCGCCCAGCGCGATGCCAATGTTGAAGGCGGCGATGTTCAGCCCCGAGGCGACGTCGGTGGCCTGAGGTGCATAGCGCTGCGCCTGCTTGACCACATACACCTGCAGGCCGGGCACGTTGCCGAAGGCCACCGCACCCAGTGCCAGCACCGTCAGCAGCATCAGCCAGGTGTTGTAGGCGGTGAAGGTGAGCACGAACAGCACGATGGCCAGCAGGGCGAAGATGCGCTTCAGCGCGGGCACCGGGCCCATGCGGTCGGCCATGCGGCCACCCCACAGGTTGCCGATCGCCACCGACACGCCGTACACCAGCAGCACCAGGCTCACGGCGTTGGCTGGAAGGCCGGTGACGTCCTGCAGGATCGGCGCCAGATAGGTGAAGGCCAGGAAGGTGCCGCCATAGCCCAGCGCGGTCATTGCATAGACCAGCAGCAGGCGTGGCTGGCCGAGCACTGCCAGCTGCTGGCGGAGGCTGGCCGGTGCGTTCTGCGGCAGATTGCGCGGAACGAACAGCAGCGCGCCGAGCAACGCGATCACGCCGAGGGCGGCCACCGCAAGGAAGGTCGCGCGCCAGCCCAGATGCTGGCCGATGAAGGTACCCAGTGGTACGCCGGTCACCAGCGCCACGGTCAGGCCGGTGAACATGATGGCGATCGCACTGGCTGCCTTCTCCTTCGGCACCACGGCGGTGGCGATGATCGCGCCGATCGAGAAGAACACGCCGTGCGCCAGGCCGGTGAGGATGCGGGCGATGATCAGCGAGGTATAGCCGGGTGCCATCCAGGCGACGATATTGCCGAGCGTGAACAACACCATCAGCCCCACCAGCAGTTGCTTGCGCGGTACGCGTCCGGTCAGCGCGGTCAGCACCGGCGCACCGATGGCCACGCCCAGCGCATACAGCGAAACCAGCAGGCCGGCCGAGGGCAGGCTGACCTGCAGGTCAGCGGCGATGGTCGGGATCAGGCCGACGATGACGAACTCGGTGGTGCCGATGGCAAAGGCACCGAGGGTCAACGCCAGCAGAGCGAGGGGGATGCCACGGATCATGGCCGGCTCCAAGGGGGAAGGAAGGCGCGCAGTGTGCGCGGCCAACCTTTGCTGAAAAACCGCTCTTCACGCCAATCACTATTGCCATTCAGTCAATAATGGCGGCATGAAGACCACCCTCGATGAATTGCAGGCGTTTCTTTCGGTGATCGACAGCGGCACGATCAGTGCCGCCGCCGAGCAGCTGGGGCAGACGCCCTCGGGTGTGAGCCGTGCGCTGGGGCGGCTGGAGGACAAGCTGGGGATCACCCTGCTGACCCGCACCACCCGCCGCCTGCACCTGACCGCCGAAGGCGAGGCGTTCCTGCGCCATGCGCGCGCGATCATCGATGCAGTGGAATCGGCCGAGGAACAGATGGCAGCGCGCCGCGATCGCCCGGCAGGGCGCCTGCGCGTGGATGCGGCGATGCCCTTCGTGCTGCACGTGATTGCACCGCTGGTGGCCGGCTACCGTGCGCGTTATCCGGAAGTGCAGCTGGAACTGAACAGCTCCGACCGCTATATCGACCTGCTGGAGCGGCGCACCGATCTGGCAATCCGGATCGGCCCGCTGGCCGATTCCACATTGCATGCGCGATTGCTGGGCCGCTGCCAGTTGCGGTTGGTGGCCAGCCCGGCCTATCTGGCTGCGCACGGCGAACCGGCAAGTGTGGCGGCACTGGGCCAGCACACGCTGCTCAGCTTCAACGAGCCGGAGTCGCTCAACCGTTGGCCGCTGCCCGGGGAGTCGGATGGGCTGCTGCTGGTGCGGCCGGACATCGCTGTGTCCAGTGGCGAGACGCTGCGCCGGTTGGCGGTGGAAGGCGTGGGCATCACCTGCCTGTCCGACTTCGTCACCGACCGCGACCGCGCGGCCGGCACCCTGGTGCCGGTGCTGGCGGCGCAGACGCTGGATGTGTATCAACCGGTCCATGCGGTGTATTACCGCAACACCGCGGTGTCGGCACGGATCAGCTCGTTCGTGGATTACCTGGCCGACGCGATGGCGCAGAGCGACTACGTGCGCTGAGGCCGTGGTGGGGTTGCCGGCCGGCGGCCGGCACTACCGCAGGTTACGGTGGGTGCGGACCGTTGGTCCGCACTGCCCCTGCCATCGCCCGACCAACGGTCGGGCGCTACCCACCTGGCGCTGGACGCTGCCGGCCAGCGGCCGGCACTACCCGTATCCGCGTTCCACGGCAGTGCCGGCCGCTGGCCGGCAGCCGAATCAGTCAGGCCGCGCGCACCAGTGCTCCCTTCAATGTCGCCGTGGTCGACAGGTCGAACACATCCACCGCGTCGATCAACCGGTTCGCCTGCTGCTCCAGGCTGCGTGCGGCGGCGCTGGCTTCTTCCACCAGCGCGGCGTTCTGCTGGGTGGTGCCATCCATCTGGATCACGGTCTGGCTGACCTGCTCGATACCCGCGCTCTGTTCCTGCGAAGCTGCGGAAATCTCGGCCATGATGTCGGTCACGCGCTGCACCGACGCCACGATCTCGGCCATGGTGTCACCGGCCTCGCGCACGCGCTGCGCGCCGTGGCCGACCTGTTCCACCGACGTTTCGATCAACGCCTTGATCTCCTTTGCGGCTGCGGCCGAGCGCTGTGCAAGCGTGCGCACTTCGCTGGCAACCACGGCGAACCCACGGCCCTGCTCGCCGGCGCGGGCCGCTTCCACCGCAGCGTTCAGCGCCAGGATGTTGGTCTGGAAGGCGATGCCGTCGATCACGCTGATGATCTCGGCGATCTGCCGCGACGAGGTCTCGATCGCACCCATCGTCGTCACCACCTGGCCGACCACGCTGCCGCCGTGAGAGGCAACGGTGTGCGCGCCGATCGCCAGCTGGTTGGCCTGGCGCGCATGCTCGGCGTTCTGGCGCACGGTGGAGGTCAGTTCCTCCATCGATGCCGCCGTCTCCTCCAGGTTGGCGGCCTGCTGTTCGGTGCGGCGTGACAGATCGTTGTTGCCGGCGGCAATCTCCGCCGCCGCCGTGTGGATGTTGCCGGAGGCGTGCTTGATGTCGGTGACGATGGTTGCCAGCTGCGTGGCGGTGGTGTTGGCATCGCCGGCGATGCGCGCGAACACGCCCTGGAAATCACCGTGCATGCGCGCGCCGAGGCGGCCATCGGCAATCGCACGCAGCATGCTGGAGACCTCGCCGAGGTTCAGTTCGGTGGTCTGCATCAATCGGTTCAAGCCGTCGACCATCGCGCGGAAATCATGCTCGAAACGCGCGCTGTCGCCGCGCTGGCTGAAGTCACCGGCGGCAGCGGCCTCGGCCAGGCGGCGGATCTCGCCATTGATCATGCCGAGATTGGCCTTGGCGGTATCCAATGCGTCGGTGATCACGGCCTTCTCGCCGGGCAGGCGTTCCATGTCCTGGCTGAGGTCACCGATCGCGTAACGGCCCATGATCGCAATCGCACGCAGCTTTACCTGGATATGCGCGTGGACCAACGCATTGCTGTCGGCCACCATCGTGCCGAACGCACCGGGAAACGCACTGGCGTCCATGCGGTGGCTGATGCTGCCGGCTTCATGCGCCTGTGCCATCGTGGCCTGTGCATCCAGCACGCCGCGCAGCGTGGACTGCACCGCCTGCATCGCCTGCGCGAGGCGACCGATCTCGTCGCGGCTGCGCACCTGCACCACGTGCTGCAGGTCGCCGGCGGCCACTGCACGTGCAGCGGCTTCTACCGCCAGCACCGGCTGCACCACCGCACGCCGCAGCCACCAGCCCAGGCCCATCAGCAGCAGCACGGCAGCCAGCACGGTCAGCGCCGCGCACAGCAGCAGCGTTTGCCGCGCCTGCTGCGAACGGGCCGCCACCGCCGCCTCGGCCACCTGCGTGGCGTGCATGCTCAACGCATCCAGCGCGGTTGCCACCGGGCGATCCTTGCCGCGCACCAGGCTATCGCCGGCGGCGGGATCGTAGCTGGCCTCGGCGAACGCCTGCAGCGCCCCGTGGTAGTCCTGCTGCAGCTGTGCGTGCAGGCCGATGAATGCCTGTGCCAGCTCACGCGTGCGGGCATCCGGGCTGCGGGTCAGGCCCTTGGCCAGCTGCTCGACCAGGCGGCCTTCGCTGTCGAACGCCTCCAGATGGCGCTGGCGCAGCGCGTCGTCACGGCCGCGCAGCAGTACGTTCTTCCATTCCTGCACCTGGCCGCGGAACTCCCGCTGCAGGCGCTCGGCGTCGCGGCTGTGGGCGACTTCGGGCGGAACCTCGGTGGACAACTTCAACCAGGCGGAGGCCAGGCCCGCCAGTGCGCACAGCAGGACCACGGCCAGACCAACGGAAACCGCGCCGAGCAGCTTGGACTGCAGGCGCGGAGCACGGACAGACGCATTCATGGGAAAGCACTCTCGGGAAGGGGCACTGCGGTATCGACCCGCTGCGCACGCGCTGAAGTGCGACGCGCATCACATTCGCGTTTCGTTTAGCGATGTGAAGGAATCATTTCATAGGACAAATGTGTCCATATGGAACGAATACGGACCCTCGACAGGTGGATTAAATGTAACTATTGTTGTTACATGAAATCCGCGAACCCGCTTTCCGACGCCCTGCATGTGATGGCGCACCTGGTCGGCCACGCCGCACCGCGCACCTCCGATCAGCTGGCGTCATGCCTGCCGACCCATCCGGTGGTGATCCGCCGGCTGCTGGCACAGCTGCACAAGGCCGGCCTGGTGCGCAGCATGCGTGGCCACGGCGGCGGCAGCGTGCTGGCACGCGATGCCGCGGCAATTACCCTGCATGACATCTATCTGGCCGTGGGCGCACCGCCGCTGGTGCAGGTCGGGGCCCGCGATTCCGGTGGCGGCTGCCCGATCCAGCAGCTGGTCAACAGTGCCCTGCTCGAAGGGGCGCGCGAAGCGCAGCGCCTGCTCGAAGCGCGCCTGCAGGCGACCACGCTGGACCAGCTCGGCGCCGACTTCGCCCGCCATCTCGCCCATCACCGTTCCCTGGAAAGTCACCATGAATCCTGATGTGCTCATCGTCGGCGGCAGCTATGCCGGCATTGCCGCCGGCCTGATCCTGGCCCGTGCCCGTCGCCCGGTCACGATCATCGACGCCGGTTCACCGCGCAACCGCTTCGCCAGCCACTCGCACGGCGTCCTGGGGTTGGATGGCATCAGCGGCGCCGAGCTGCTGAAGACTGCGCGACAGCAGCTGCTGGATTACCCCAGCGTGCGCTGGGTGCATGCAGAGGCGGTGCAGGCCACCGCCAGCGCAGAGGGCGTGGAAGTGCGCACCGCCGACGGCCAGGTGCTGGCCGCGCGGAAGCTGCTGCTGGCCAGCGGAATTGCCGACCAGTTGCCCGACCTACCGGGACTGACCGAGCGCTGGGGAAGCACCGTGCTGCACTGTCCGTACTGCCACGGTTACGAAGTGGGTGGTGGTGCCATCGGCCTGCTTGGCGGTCATCCGATGTCCGCCAGCAAGGCGCCGCTGTTTGCCGACTGGGGCAATGTCACGTTCTTCAGCATGGGACTGGACATCACGGATGAGGAGCGCGCCGCCATGCAGCAGCGCGGCGTGCAGATCGAGACGTCACCCGTGCTGGGCGTGCAAGGCGACCAGCCGACCTGGCTGGAAGTGGAGCTGGCCGATGGCCGCCGCATCGCCCAGCGTGCGCTGTTCGTGCCGGCCACCCAGGCGATGGCCACACCGCTGGTACAGCAGCTGGGCTGCGCGCTGGCCGAGAGCCCGCTGGGCGTTCTGATCGAGGTTGATGCGATGAAGCAGACCTCGGTGCCGAACGTGTATGCCGCAGGCGATGCGACAACCGTTGGCAACATCACCCTGGCCATGGGCGAGGGCGTGCGTGCGGGCATTGGTGTGCATCATGCGCTGGTGGGCGAGGACAGCGTGCCGCGTTGAATGCGCGTGTTCCGGTAGATGCCGG
Source organism: Stenotrophomonas sp. ATs4 (assembly GCF_051861585.1). Taxonomy (NCBI): domain Bacteria; kingdom Pseudomonadati; phylum Pseudomonadota; class Gammaproteobacteria; order Lysobacterales; family Lysobacteraceae; genus Stenotrophomonas; species Stenotrophomonas sp. ATs4. Next base: position 104,568 of record NZ_JBLYPK010000014.1, read on the forward strand.
CCTTGGTCAGCGCCGTTTCATCCACGCATGGCGTGGATCTACTGCAATCGGGAGCGGTGGGTGCCGGCCTTGGCCGGCACCGCTCCATCATCCCTTCACGCACAGCACCTGCCGCAACGTGTGCACCACGTCGACCAGGTCGAGCTGCGCGGCCATCACATCGTCGATCGACTTGTACGCCGCCGGTGACTCGTCCAGAACGCCGCTGTCCTTGCGGCATTCCACGTGCGCGGTGGCCTCGCGGTGCTGGGCCAGCGTGATCTGCTGGCGTGCAGTGCCACGGCTCATCGCCCGGCCGGCGCCGTGGCTGCAGCTGTGGAAGCTGTCCGCGTTGCCCTTGCCGCGCACGATGTAGCTGCGCGTGCCCATGCTGCCGGGAATGATGCCCAGCTCGCCCTCGCGGGCGCTGACCGCACCCTTGCGCGTCACCAGCAGCTCCTGCCCCTGGTGCGTCTCCTTCTGCACATAGTTGTGGTGGCAGTTCACCGCCATCGCCGCCAGCTGGAACTTCGGCAGACGATGGCGCATCTCGGCCAGCACGCGCGACATCATCGCCTCTCGGTTCTGTCGCGCGTAGTCCTGCGCCCACGACACCGCTTCAACGTAATCATCAAACAGCGGCTCGCCTTCCATGAAGAACGCCAGGTCCTTGTCCGGCAGGTGGAAGCCCAGCACGCGCCGCGCCAGTTCCTCGCGTGCCTTCTCGATGAAGTAGGTGCCGATCAGGTTGCCGGTGCCGCGCGAGCCGCTGTGCAGCATCACCCACACCGTGTCCGTCTCGTCCAGGCACAGTTCGATGAAGTGGTTGCCGCCGCCCAGCGTACCCAGCTGGCGGTCGAGCTTGTCGGTGCGGATCCTGCGGTGCTTGTCCTTGATCTTCTCCAGGCCGTCGGCCAGCCCGGACTGCACCAGCCGGGTGTGGATGCTGTCGGGCATGCGGTGATGCTCGCCGCCGCGCCCATTGCCGACCGGGATGCTGCGCTCGATGCTGTTGCGCAGCTGCCGCAGGTCATCGGGCAGGTCGTTGGCGCGCAGCGTGGTGCGTACTGCCGCCATGCCGCAGCCGATGTCGACGCCGACCGCGGCCGGGATGATCGCACCGCGGGTCGGGATCACCGAGCCGACGGTCGCGCCCTTGCCCAGGTGCACGTCCGGCATCACGGCCACCCACGGCCCGACGAACGGGATCGCGGCGATGTTGCGCAGCTGCTCATGCGCCTGCGCTTCCAGCGGCACACCGTTGACCCAGCCCTTGATCGGCGTGGTGCCCTCGGCGTGCAGCCATTGATAGTTCTGTTGAGTATCCATGTCTTCGTGTATGTCCTTGATGGGCCGCCGGCGCGTCCCTGCGCCGCCGCTACCCCCTACCTGATCGTCACCAGCTGCTTCAGCACGCCATCCAGGCCGCCGAACACGGTGAGCTTGTCGATCTTCTCGGTGACCTTCTCCAGTGCCTCCAGCTCCTTCAAGCGCATCAGCACCGGGTTGTCCTCGATCAGCTTTGCGGTGTTGAGCTGCGAACGCGTGGCGTTGGCCTCCTCGCGGCGACGGATCACGCTGGCCTGGGCCTGCTTCTCGGCCAGCACCACACCGTTGAGGATCTCCTTCATCTCACCCGGCAGGATCACGTCCTTGATGCCCACGCCCAGCAGCTGCACACCATGGCCTTCGATCGCCGACTGCACATGGGCGGCGATCTCGCCGTCCAGCGCTGCCTTGTCGCCCAGAAGCTCATCCAGGCTGCGCGTGGCAATCGCCTGGCGCAGGCCGAACTGCAGCTGCCGATAGACGAACTCATCGGCATTGCTGAGCGTGCGGTGTGCACGCACCGGGTCGAGTACCTGCACGGTCGCGGCGAGGTTCACCCGCAGGGTCACCTTGTCGCGGCTGAGCAGTTCCTGGCCGGAGACCTCCAGCGAACGCGCACGCAGCTCCACGCGCTCCACCGACACGTTGCCGTTGAAGTTCCAGAAGGCGTGCAGGCCGGCGTCCAGCGTCTGCCGCAGCGTGCCATCGATGAACAGCAGACCGACCGACTCGCTCGGCACGGTGCTGATCACCGCCACACGCGGCAGCACGCCCAGCTGCCCCAGACGCTGCTGTACGCTCGCCGGAATGCGCGGCTCGTCACCCAGCGCCATCACCTGCACCTGGGTGTCGACCGAACCGCGCCAGTAAAGACGGCGGCTGCCCGGCGGCAACACCTCATCGATGCGGCCATTGCGCAGCAACAGACCGACCTCGCTGGCGCCGACGTTGGCCAGCACGAAGTGCGTGTCCAGCCGTGCGCCCAGTGCCTCGATCAGGCTGTCCTGGTCGCTGCCGGTGTAGGCCGTGCCCTTCGATGCGTTGTGGATGTCCACGTGCGGACGGCCGCCGAATGGCGACAGGCGGTGCACGCCCGGCAGCAGGATCTGCTGGAAACGACGGTTGCGATACACCAGGCCGCGCTCGCCGTCGCCGATCACGACCTTGATGGTCCAGAACATGGGAGTCTCTCCTTGTATGGCTCTGGTGGTTCGACCCGTTGCAGATGAATCGCCATGACCCGGGTCGATCAGGTCGTGGCAGAGCCGGCTGCACACCACGTGCAGTCAGCGGAAAAGGGCGGCCATCGGCGGACGGTCCGCGCGCGGAGCCTTCGGTGCACCGGCACTGCTGCCATCGTCGTTCCCGGCAGGAAGCACCGGTGCGGAACGTGGCTGGCAGTGGCGGCGGGCCGGGGCCCGGCGTGCGGTCCGTTGCCTTCCACGCCCCGCCCGAAGGCGATGACGATGGACGGCGACGATGGCCGCTGGGGCTTGCGCCCCGGGTGTTGCTTCAAGTCATGACGTGAGAGGTCATGTGGTTTGGAGTGGGAATCGAACCCACGACAGACGGATTACGGATCCGTTGCTCTACCCTACTGAGCTATCCAGTTGGGGACCGCGCGGAATCGAACCGCGTACCGGCGAACCGGCGCCTGACTCCAGCAGGCGATCCAGGCGACGGCGTGTCCGCGACCTCCGGCATACGCCACGGCAACGCCGCGCGCACCAGCCCGTGGTTGAAACGGGACCGTTGGAGAATCGAGGGTGCAGGCCGCCGACATTATCGGCGAGCGATAATGTTTTGATGCGATGCAGATAATGTCCAGACGCTGCCGATCGCGCGAAGTAAATCCTTCGGCGGGGCGGGAAAAGCCTGGGTCAGTGAGCGGCGGGTCGCCGCGCGGGGTGCAGTTCTGGCATCGCGGGTCCTTGTGCCGACGCAAACGAAAACGCCCCCGGGACTTGCGTTCCGAGGGCGTCGTCAGGCCTCGGAGATCGGGGTGGCCGATCTCCGCAGGGCGAGTATCAGGCCGTTGTCAGCTGGTCTTCCTTGCCGAACGCGCGCGCCAGCACGTCCATGCGCAGGCATGGCAGCAGTTTGGCGGTGGCGACGGAATGCGCGTTCAAGGGAAGTATCCAGTGGTTGGTGAAACGAGGTGCGCACGATAAACCACGATTTAGTCGTGCGCAACCATTTTGTTCAATTATTTTCTTCGGGGCGCGTGCAATGCCGGCCAGCGGCCGGCACTACCTGGTCAAGCTTCCGTGCTGGCGGCGTCCAGTTGTGCGACATCCTGCACGCTCAGCGATACGTTTGCTGCGGCCAGCAGATCGTGCAGCTGCTCGACGCTGGTGGCGCTGACGATCGGTGCGGTAATCGACGGCCGTGCGATCTGCCATGCCAGCGCGATCTGTGCGGCGCTGGCACTGTGCTTGCTGGCCACGTCATCCAGCGCCTGCAGGATGCGCAGGCCGCGCGGGTTCAGATAGCGCTTCACCACCGTTTCGCCACGCGCCGGGCTCTTGGCTGCATCGCCGGGCGTGCGGTACTTGCCGCTGAGGAAGCCACTGGCCAGCGCGTAGTTGCCGATCACCCCGATCTGTTCGCGCTGCACCAGCGGTTCCAGTTCCTTCTCGTAGCCGGCGCGGTCATACAGGTTGTATTCGGGCTGCAGGGTTTCGTAACGCGGCAGCTTGTAGTCGGTGGACACCTTCAGCGCATCGGCCAGGCGCGTGGCACTGTAGTTGGAGGCACCGATCGCACGTACCTTGCCGGCTTCGATCAGCCGGCCGAACGCGGCCAGGGTCGCTTCCAGCGGCGTCGATTCGTCATCCTCGTGGGCCTGGTACAGATCGATCACGTCGGTCTGCAGGCGGCGCAGCGAATCCTCGACTGCGGCATTGATGTTGTCCGGTGTCAGGCCGGGGCGCTCGGCCCACTTGGCCACCTTGGTCGCCAGTACCACCTTGTCGCGCTTGCCGCTGCGGGCAAACCACTTGCCGATCAGCGTTTCCGATTCGCCGCCGACATTGCCCGGTACCCAGGCCGAGTACACATCGGCGGTGTCGACCAGATTGAAACCGGCGTCGACGAAGGCATCGAGCAGGGCGAAGCTGGCTTTTTCATCAGCGCTCCAGCCGAACACGTTGCCACCGAAGGCGAGCGGACGTACATGCAGGCCGGAACGGCCCAGTTCACGGGTTGCCGTCATGGACACGGGCTCCTTGGGGGAAGTACTCCAGAATAGAACGCGTCGTGTTACCGCGCTGCGGCGGTGACCACAAAACAGTGTTCCGCGACAGGCGTGCGGCTAACGTTTTGTGAACACCTGGGGCGCTGCGACTGCTAGTCTCGCCGCATCTTCCGCTGGAGTCGTCCCGATGATGCCTGCTTCGTCCCTGCGTGGTTGCCGCCTGCTGCTTGCCTCGGCCCTGCTTGCCGCTGTTCCCGCGTTCGCTGCACCGGCCACGGTGGCACCGGCAAAGATCCAGGTGTCGCCGGCCATCGATGCGGCGGTGAAGGCGTCGACCCGTGATGCCAACAACGTCAAGCGTGATGGCTACCGTCATCCGGCGCAGACACTGGCGTTCTTCAAGGTGGCACCGGAGAAGACGGTCATCGAGATCACCCCCGGCAACGGCTGGTACTCGGAGATCCTTGCACCGCTGCTGCGTGACAAGGGCCATTACGTCGCTGCCGTGGTCGACCCGATGGCCGTTGCTGAAGGGCGCGGTCGTGACTACCAGCAGCGCAGCCGCGACAGCCTGGAAAAGAAGTACGCCGGCACGCCGGCGCAGTTCGACAAGACCGCCGTGGTTGCCTACGACCCGGCCAAGCCGGTGTTCGGCCCGGCCGGTTCAGCCGACGTGGTGCTGACCTTCCGCAACGTGCACAACTGGCGCAAGGCCGGGCAGGCGCAGGGCATGTTCCAGGGCTTCTTCAACGTGCTCAAGCGGGGCGGCGTGCTGGGTGTGGTCGAGCATCGCGCCAAGGCCGATGTGGCCGACGACGATGACACCGGCTATGTCGGCCAGCAGCAGGTGATCGCGATGGCCGAGGCCGCCGGCTTCAGGCTGGATGCGCGCAGCGAGGTCAACGCCAACCCGCGTGACACCAAGGACCACCCGAACGGCGTGTGGACGCTGCCGCCGACCAACCAGCACGACAAGGCCGACGATGCGAAGTACCAGGCCATCGGCGAGAGCGACCGCATGACCCTGCGCTTCATCAAGCCGTAAGGCGGCACGCCGCATGGCGTGCATGCGTTGACTTTGCAGAGCCGAGCCATGCTCGGCTCATCGCGGGCAGCGCGGCGTGTGGCTGGCCCAAGGGCCGGACACACGCGGAGATTCAATCTCATTCAAGGACGTGGAACGTTGAAGAAGGTGTTGTACATCGCCGTGGCAGTCTTTGTGCTGACCCGGCTGATTGATTTCGTGTTCTACGGTGGCCATGCCCATGACCTGGTCGCGGCCGTTGGTTTTGGAGTGCTGTTCGCCGGCATCCTGCTGGAGGAACGTGCACGCAACGCCAGTCCGCCTACGGTCCGCCTGCGGCGCCGGGCCAACGTCACCGCCGCGTGCGGCATCGCATTGGTCCTGGGTTCGTTCCTGCTGGAGTGGAAGGTTTCCGGTTGAGCCCGTGGTGATCGTGGCGGCGGGAAAGAGCAGCCGAGCACGGCTATGCAGGCCGTCCTGACCGGCACCTTTCGGGCCGTTGCACGCGACGTTGGCAGCGGCTCCTGCCGCTGCCTTCGGCTCTACAGCTGAGTGGCGCGTAGCGCGGCGTGGGACAATGCTCCACCTGCCGCTTGCCATGCCCGCGATGCTGATTGCCTTCAACAAGCCCTTCAACGTGCTCTGCCAGTTCACCGACCGCAGCCTGCCGCCGCGGCCGACGCTGGCCGGGTTCGGTCTGCCGCCGCGCGTGTATGCCGCCGGTCGGCTCGATCATGACAGCGAGGGCCTGCTGCTGCTGACCGACAACGGTACGCTGGCGCACAAGCTGACGGATCCGAAGCACAAGGCCGACAAGACCTACTGGGTGCAGGTGGAAGGCATGCCCAGCGACGCGCAGCTGCAGCAGTTGCGCGACGGCGTCGAGCTGAATGACGGGCTGACCCTGCCGGCGAAGATCGAGCGCCTCGATCCGGCGCCGTCGCTGTGGACGCGTGATCCGCCGGTCCGCTTTCGCAAGACTGTGCCTGACAGTTGGTTGGCGATCACGATCCGCGAGGGCCGCAACCGCCAAGTGCGGCGGATGACGGCTGCGGTGAACCTGCCGACCCTGCGCTTGGTGCGGGTGGCGATGGGACCTTACCGGCTGGATGACCTGCAGCCCGGGCAATGGCGACAGATCGGTTGAAATGAAAAGGGCCGGAGGCCTTGCGGCGTCCGACCCTCATGCGACGTGCAGGGTCAGAGCCCTTCCTGCGGAAGGTATCCGACCCCGGCAGACTCAGGCGTCGCTGCCGATGTCGCTGTGTTCGTCGACCACGGTGTCGTTGCGGCGGTCGCGTGCATTGATGCGCTGGGCCTGGCCGTTCACCACATGGCCGTTGGCGGCCTTCTTCTTCTGCTGCTTGCGGTACAGCGCATAGCCGAGCAGCCCAACGCCGACGGCAGCTGCGGCGATGGTCACGGCCGGGTTGCGGCGGGCGAACTTGGTGGCGACCTTGCCGCCGGTCTTGACTGCACCGAGGGCGGCGCCGGTCTTGATCCAGTCCGCATTGCGCAGGCTGCCACCGGCGCTCTTCAGGCCATCGCCGGCGGTGTGGGCCAGCTCCAGGGCGCGCTCCAGAGCGCGGTCGGTGATTACGGTCAGCTTGCTCATGCGGGGGTCCTTTGCCTCGGGTCGAAGTCCAGTGTCGCGCGTTGCCCGTAAACGGTATGTCAGCCGGGGACGCACGTGGTGTGACTTTAACGCAGCCATTCAGGATCAGGCAGGGTCTGCAACGGGTAGTG
>NZ_JBLYPK010000015.1:0-58277 GCF_051861585.1 Stenotrophomonas sp. ATs4
TTGTGCCAACCAAGGTTGGCATCTACCAACCGCAGACCTCCGCCATCCGCCGCTCAGTCGAACGGCAGCTCTGCCGCTCTGCACGCTGCCGTAATCGCGGCACACGCCTCTTCAATCGCGGGCGTGGTCGGTGCCAGTCGCGGACGTCGATCCAGCGTGCAGGCCAGGCCCACCTCCAGCAACGTGGCATGTGCTCCATGCAACGCCTGCGCGGTGTCTTCCAGCAGGAAACCGGCAACCGCCAGCGCATCGATCAACGAGGGCGTATCGCGCGGCTGCAGCAGTGGCGCATGCTGCGCACTGCGCGCCAGCACACCGGTCTGCAGCAGGAACTCCAGGTCCACCACGCCACCGGCGCCCTGCTTCAGGTCCAGCCGCGCGGCATCGCTGCGGTCCAGTTCGGTGCGCATGCGGCCGCGCATCTTCAACACATCCGCATACAGCACTCCGGTGTCACGCTCACGCCCCAGCGTCTGTGCACGCACCTGCTCGAAGTCCTCCAGCAAGCTCGCATCACCGGCCACGCCGCGCGCGCGCACCAGGGCCTGGTGTTCCCAGGTCCACGCGCGCTCGCGCTGGTACTCGGTGTAGCTGGCCAACGAAGACACCAGCGAACCCTTGCCGCCATCCGGGCGCAGGCGCACGTCGATGTCGTACAGGCGGCCGGCGGCGGTGACCGCGCCGAGCAGTGCCATCACCTTCTGCGCCAGGCGCGCGTACCAGCGCCCCGGCTCCAGCGGACGTGCACCATCGCTGGCGTCCACCCCGGCGGGGTTGTCGTGCAGGAACACCAGGTCCAGATCGGAACCGAAGCCCAGCTCCAGACCGCCCAGGCTGCCGTAGCCGATGATCGCGAAGCGCCCGCCGGGAATCTCGCCGTGTGCGGCGTGCATGTCCGCTTCGGCCATCGCCAACACGGTGACCACCACCGCCTGCGCCAGTTCGGCCAGTTGCCGGGTGCTGTCCACCGCGCCCTGGCGGCCATCCAACGTGGCCATCGCCATGCGGAAGCTGAGCGCCAGCCGCGTTTCATTGAGCCAGCGCAGCGCGGACTCGGGATCCTCCACGGTCAACACCTGCTGGCACTCGGCCAGCATGCCGGCGGCATCGGGCATCGGCCCGGACACGCGCACGTCCAGCAGTTCGTCCAGCAGCAGCGGATACGCCGCCAACCGTTCGGCCAGCAGCGCGCTGCGCGCAAGCACATCGACCAGCCGCGCCAACGCACTGGGCTGCTCGTCCAGCAACGCGAGATAACTGGTCCGGCGCAGCACCGCCTGCAGCAGGCCAAGCACGCGCTTGAGCGCGGCATCCGGCTGTGGCGAGCGCGTGGCCGCATGCAGCAGCGCAGGCAGCACGCGATCCAGCCGTGCGCGCGCAGCGTCGGACAGTGACTTCACGCCGGTGCCTTGGGCGAAATCGCGCAGCGACTGGTCGGCACCGTTGGCATCGAGGAAACCGGCTTCGGCCAGCAACGGTGCGTTGCTGCCCTCGGGCAGGCTGCGCCAGTAGTTGGCCAGTGCATCGGGCGCGGCCTGGCCCTTGCGTGGTGCCAGCAGCGCGGCGAATTCAGTACTGACGCGCTGCTGCTGTTCGGCCAACGCCGCGCGCAGCACGTCCCAGTCCGGATACCCCAGGCCGACGGCGATGCGTTGGCGGTCCAGCGCGTCGCTGGGTAGTACGTGGGTCTGCGCGTCGCGCAGCATCTGCAGGCGGTTCTCCAACCGGCGCAGGAACAGGTAGGCCTCGCGCAGCGCACTGCCATCCTCGGGCGCGATCTGCCCGGCGGCCACCAGTGCGTCCAGCGCCACCAGCAGGCGACGTTCGCGCAGTGCCGGTTCACGGCCCCCCCGGATCAGCTGCAGCGCCTGACACAGGAATTCGATTTCGCGGATGCCACCGGCGCCGCGCTTGATGTCTTCATGCAGTTCACGGCGCGCGACTTCGGCGGTGATGGCCGCTTTCATTTCGCGCAGGCCATCGAGCGCGGTGAAGTCCAGGTAGCGGCGGTACACGAACGGACGCAGGGTCTGCAGCCACGCCTCGCCAGCGGCGATATCGCCTGCCACCGCGCGCGCCTTCAACCACGCATAGCGCTCCCAGTCGCGGCCCTCGCGCTGGAAGTACTGGTCCATGGCCGCGAACGACAGCGCGACGCGGCCGGCGCTGCCGAACGGACGCAGGCGCAGGTCGACGCGGTGGCTGAAGCCATCAACGGTGGTTTCATCCAGCAGCTTGGCCAGGCGCTGGCCGAGACGGGCGAAATATTCTTCCGCCGCCAACGGGCGCGGTCCGTCCGATTCGCCGCCCTGCGAGTAGGCATAGACCAGATCCACATCGGAACTGAAGTTGAGCTCGCCACCGCCGAGCTTGCCGAGGCCGAACACGACCAGTTGCTGCGGCGCACCCTGTTCATCGGCGATGACGCCGTGGCGCTGGGCGAATTCCTGCTGCAGGGCATCCAGGGCCAGCCGCAGGCAATCCTCTGCCAGGGTGGTGGCACCGGCCAGGGTCTGCGCCACGTCGTCCAGACCCGTCAGGTCGCGCCAGATCAGCCGCGTGGACATGGCGGTGCGCCAGCGTCGTATCTGCGCCGGCCAGTCGCTGGGCTGCAGCGGATCGAGCACCGGGGCCGGGATCGGCGGGCAGCCGGGGGCGGCCAGTTGCGCCAGCAGCGCCGGTTGCCGCACCAGGGTGTCCAGCGCGAAGTCACTGGCCACCGCCAGCCGGGTCAGCAGCGGCAGCAGGTCGGCCCGGATGGGCTCGGGCAGGACCTGGGCCAGGCGCGCCAAGGCGCGGTCGACAAGAGGCTGCAGGGAGGCGGGCAGGTCAGCGGGGGCGAGGGTCATGGGCTGATTGTATCGACCCGGCCGGGACGCAACGGACCCGGTAGTGCCGGCCGCTGGCCGGCAGATCCGATGACCTGGTAGTGCCGGCCGCTGGCCGGCAAATCCGATGACCTGGTAGTGCCGGCCGCTGCCCGGCAGATTCGATGATCCTGCCGAAGGTTACCGGGGTTGCCGGCCAGCGGCCGGCACTACCGATAATGGGAACCGCGTATTCATACTGGGCGACAGGCAATAAAAAAGCCCGCTTGCAGCGAACTGCCAGCGGGCTCTGCTCCCTCCCCCACGTCGGGATGCAGGTCCATCGTGCGGGCTGCGAAAGTACTTTGCACGCTGCACTGCAAAACAAAACTGGCGGGTTTGGGTGACCGCTGCGGGGAAAAGCCATTCCACGAAGGTAGAACCCCCCGTACGGATGAGGATGGCCGATAATCGGGATTCCCCCCAGCAACACGTGTCGTCATGTCTGTTGATCGCATCGCCAACGCGCGTCTCCGTGACCGCGTGGTCTCCGCCGAGGCCGCAGCCGCGCTGATCCAGCCCGGTGAAACCGTGGCCATGAGCGGCTTTACCGGCTCCGGGTATCCCAAGGCCGTTCCCGTTGAACTGGCCCGCCGCATCGAATCGGTGCATGCCCAGGGCCTGCCCTTCCAGATCAGCCTGATGACCGGCGCGTCCACCGCGCCGGAACTCGATGGCGCGCTGGCCAAGGCCGATGGCATCGCCATGCGCATGCCGTTCCAGAGCGACCCGGATGCGCGCAACCGCATCAACGAGGGCAAGCTGGACTACATCGACATCCACCTCAGCCACGTTGCCCAGCACGTGTGGTTCGGCTTCTACGGCGAAATCGACACGGCGGTGATTGAAGTGTCGGCCATCCGCGAGGACGGCTCGCTGGTGCCTTCCACCTCGGTGGGCAACAACAAGACCTGGCTGGACCTGGCCAAGAAGGTGATCGTCGAGGTCAACGAATGGCAGCCGGCCGGCGTGGACGGCATGCATGACATCTACTACGGCACCGCGCTGCCGCCGCACCGCAAGCCGATTCCGCTGGTGAATGCCAACGACCGCATCGGCGACACCGCGCTGCGCTGCGACCCGGACAAGATCGTGGCGGTGGTGCGCACCAATGGCCCGGACCGCAACAGCCCGTTCAGCCCGATCGATGCGACCAGCGAGCAGATCGCCTCGCACCTGATTGAATTCCTGCAGCACGAAGTGAAGCGTGGCCGCCTGCCGCCGAACCTGCTGCCGCTGCAGTCGGGCGTGGGCAACATTCCGAATGCCGTGCTGGCGGGCCTGGCCAAGAGCGGTTTCCGCGACCTGGCCGCGTTCACCGAAGTCATCCAGGACGGCATGCTCGACCTGCTGCGCGACGGCGTGCTGAGCTACGCCTCGTGCACTGGCTTCGCGCTGAGCCCGCAGGCCAACGAGACGTTCAAGGAGAACATCGATTTCTACCGTGAGCGCATCATCATGCGCACGCAGGAGATCTCCAACCATCCGGAACTGGTGCGCCGCCTGGGCTGCATCGGCATGAACGGCATGATCGAGGTGGACATCTACGGCAACGTCAATTCGACGCACGTGATGGGCACGCGGATCATGAACGGCATCGGCGGTTCGGGTGACTTTGCCCGCAACGGTTTCCTGTCCGCGTTCCTGAGCCCGTCCACGGCGAAGAACGGCACCATCTCGGCGATCGTGCCGATGGCCAGCCACGTGGACCACACCGAGCACGACGTCTCGGTGATCGTCACCGAACAGGGCCTGGCCGATCTGCGTGGCCTGACCCCGCGCAAGCGTGCGCAGGTGTTGATCGACAACTGCGCGCATCCGGATTTCCGCGCGCAGCTGCAGGATTACTTCGACCGCGCCAGCCGCGAGAGCTACGGCAAGCACACCCCGCACCTGCTGCCGGAAGCGCTGTCGTGGCATCAGCGTTGGCTGGATACCGGCACGATGAAGGGCTGATTGCCATTGGGGTCGGATCCCTTTTCATGGGAAAGGGCTCTGACCCCAGGCACGGACATCGGGTAGTGCCGGCCGCTGGCCGGCGCCATGAACAGCCGGCTAGCGGCCGGCTCTACCCTCAAACGGCGCGCAGCGCCGCCAGCGATTCGGCCTGCAGGCGCTCGTAGATCTCGAACTCGTCATTCACCGCCACACCCATCGCCTGCTCGAAGGCCTCGCGGTTGGCATGTGCGGCATACGCCCGCTGTTCTTCACCACCCAGGTTCGACTGGAAGATGCCCGCGGCACTGACCGGCAGGAAATCCTCATAGACGATCGGGTCGGCCGTGGCCAGTCCGGCGGCTACCAGCACTTCGGCCGGCAGATCGGCCACGCGCTCCGGCGCGGCGCGGCCGGCGTCGGTCAGCTGGTAACGGTAATAACCCAGCCCTTCCTGGCGCAGGGTGTCGTGGTCATCGGGGAAGCTGGCGAACACCGTCTGCAGGCGCTGGCCGTAGTCGCCACCGGTGCTGCCTTCGCCACCGGCATCGCGTGCCTGCGACAGCAGCTGGTCGTACAGCGCGCGCCCCTTCGGGGTCAGAGCCAGGCCGCGTTGCTCGATCTCGCCGAAGCGCGCGGTATGGGTGCCCGCATCGCCCCCCTCGCTGTCCGGGAAATGCACGGCTTCTTCCAGCGCCTTGAAGCTCGTCTGGCGCAGCAGGATCGGGCAGGCACGACGCGGCGGACCTTCAATCACCGCCTTGGCCGCCATGCCGTGTTCGATCATCGCGGCCTGCGCAGCGTCGATATCCAGCGTGCGCGGGGTCAGATGGTTGATGTGCGGACCACGGAAACTGACCACGTCGGCCACCAGGCGGTGTGCGTTGTGCAGCGCATGGTAGGTCGCCAGGTCGACCGTGGCATCGCCGTGCCAGCGGAAGGTTTCCAGTGATTCGTCGACGAAGCGCTCGGCATCGGCCTGCGACAGGCCACCGTCACGCTCGGCCTGGTCGATCAGCGCCAGTGCGCCCTCGGTGAAGATACGGCGGCGTTCGAGGATACGCGCGGACTCGGCACGCAGCGCTTCGTCTTCGATCAGCTCCAGGCGCAGCAGCGAGGTGAACACGCGGAACGGGTTCTGTGCCAGCGCGGCGCCGGTCAGCGGGCGGAACGCGGTGGAGTGCACCGGCACACCGGCCACCGACAGGTCGTAGTAACCAACCGGGTACATGCCCATCACCGCGAACAGGCGGCGCAGCGTCGCCAGTTCCTGCACGGTGCCGACGCGGATCGCACCATGGCGTTCTTCATCCAGGCGCGCACGCTCGTCGTTGCGCTGCAGCTGCGCGGCCAGCGCGGGGTCCTGCTCCAGCACCTGCGCGTTGATCCGCTCCACCAGTTCCACCAGCGTGCCGTACAGCGGCACTTCGGTGCGGTACATGCGGGACATGGCCTGCGCGAACAGGCGGCGGATCACATCAGGCGAAACGAAAGAGGCGCTCATCAGTCACTCGATTACGGGAACGGGGAACAGCTCGGACCCGTATTGTCGCCGGAGCGCGGCGCGGCGGCGATATGCAGAGCAACATGACGCCTGGCCTGTTCCGGGATGGGACCTGCGGACTGCTCTTGGTGGGTGCGAACCTTGGTTCGCACTGATCTGTCAGGGGCCGGTGCAGAGGCAGTGCGAACCAAGGTTCGCACCCACCAGACGCAACCCGGCGCTACCGCTTCAACTGGCGCCTCAGGGTGGCATCCAGGGTGATCGGCCGGTCCCAGTGCTGGTAGCTGGCCACGATGGCATGGCGCACAGCGCGGTAGTGCAGGTTCTCCGGCTTGGCCGGCATGCGCTTCACCACCGCTTCCCAGCCGCCGTCCGGGTCCTGGCTGAAGGCACGCACGCTGTCGCGGCAGGTCTGGCCGCTGGCCTTGGCCCAGAAACAGGCGAAGTAGATGTCCCCCGCCTGCCAGCCATGGGTGGTGAACAGCGCGCTGATGTACCCGCGCGGCACGCCGGCATAGCGCGACACTTCGTCGAGGAAGGCGTCGGGGTAGCGCTCGGCGTAGTAATTGATGTCCTGCAGCTGGGCATCGACCCAGCGGTCACCGGTTTCCACCGTGTAGGCCGCCGAACGCTCGGCGGTCTGCTGGGCCAGCACGGTGGCCGGCACCAGCAGCAGGGACAACAACAGTACGCGCAGTCGGAGATTCATACCCCGATTCTGCCGCAGCCGCCGGATCCTGTCAGGCCGCTGCAGCGGCCTTGGCCTCGATCGCCGCCAGCGCGGCCGGCCAATCGTGGGCGGTATCGGCAGTCACCATGCGCGGTTCGTCGTCGGCCACGCCGTGCTGGGTCTCGTGTGCCCAGGTCACTGCGTACGGGGTATGCACGCCCCAGCCACCGAGGGTGACCACCGGCTCGATATCCGAGCGCAGCGAGTTGCCGACCATCACGAACTGCTGCATCGGCAGATCGAATTCGGCCAGCACGCGGGCGTAGGTTTCCGGGTCTTTCTCGGAGACGATCTCGATGCGCGGGAACAGCTCGCCCAGGTTGGCGACCTTGATCTTGGCTTCCTGGTGGAACAGGTCGCCCTTGGTGATCAACACCACCGGGTAGTGCTCGGCGATGGCCGCCACCGCCTCGCGCACACCGTCGATCAGCTCGACCGGATGGCGCAGGGTGTCGTGGCCGATATCCAGAATGCGCTGGATGTCCTTGGCCTCGATGCGCTGGCCGGTGATGTCGATGGCCGCTTCGATCATCGACAGGGTCATGCTCTTCACGCCGTAGCCGAAGGTGCCCAGGTGGCGCTGCTGCACTTCCAGCAGGTGGCGCGCGGTCTGCGTGTCGTGCACGTCGACGTAGCGCGAGAGCAGGTCAAGGTAATCCTGCTCGGCCTTGCGGTAGTAGTCCTCGCTCTTCCACAGCGTATCGTCACCGTCAAAACCGACCAGGCCGATGGCGCGCGACGGCGCAGGCGTGGAGGTGTTCATCGCGCAAGGATACAGGGGTGCTGGTGACGATAAAAACCCGGGCGGCCGTAGCCGCCCGGGTCCCCATGCACCGGTCTTCCCGAATCAGGCGTGGATCAGCGGCCCTGGGCCGCGCCGGCACCCGCACCGGCCTGCTGCGCGGCCACGTAGGCCTTGTACTCATCGGCGCTCAGCTCGCCGTCCTTGTTGGTATCCGCCTGATCGAACACCTGGGCCAGGCCCGCGTTCACCTGCGCCTCGGTCTTGCTGATGGTGCCGTTGCCATCGGTATCGATGCTGGCCCAGGTCTGGCCACCGCCATTGGCCTGCGCCGATGCCGCCGCGGCCGCATTGGTCGCCTGGTCAGCCGCCTGCCCGGCCTGTGCCGCCGACTGCTGCGCCTGCGCGGCCTCGTTCTGTGCCTGCGCGGCCTGCTGCTTGGCCGACTGGGCCATCGCCGGAATGGCGAGCACGCTGCCGGCGGCGACGATCAGGGCGATCAGGGGCTTGCGGTTGCGAATAGTCATCAGGGGTGTCTCCTACCAATTGGGTGGTGTTGCGCGGCGTGTTGTCTCCGCACGGCACCTACCCTGCCACCGTCTTTCTGAATCGATTTTGCGTTGCGACCGGCATGCACACACACGATTAACCACTCGCCTCCACGCATGCATTAGCGCGGTGGTTAGCAGCAAGTGAGCATCTCATAAGATGCGCATTCAGCGCTGCCGGATTTAACCGGCAGGCAACGAAAAACCTGCGTCAGTCGACGGTTTTTTCCAATGACCGCGAACTGAACAACACCCATCCCAGGGCGACACCGGCGAGCGCACCGGCGATTTCCAGAACCACGCGGCTGCCGAGTTCGTTCGGATCGTGGATGGTGGCGAGGAACAGGCGCGCATACAGCGGCGATTCCAGTCGCACGATGCCCATGTAGAACAGCTTCCATGCATCAATGCCGGCGGAGATGATCACGGCGATGACACAGGACCAGCCGATGGCGTGGCCGACCGTCCAGTGCAGCAGCCGGCACAGCTGCGACCACAGGAAGTACACCAGCAGCCCAACCAGCAGGGCGATGGCGCCCGCTTCCAGGGTACCGAGCAGGCCGAAGTGCAGGGGAAGGTTCATCGGGTGGGAAACGGTGGGATGGCGGCCAGTGTAAGGGATCTGCCCCGGACCCAATCCGGCAGCCTCGGTAGATCCACGCCATGCGTGGATGAATCTCCATCGAAATCGAATATCTCGACGATTGAACGGAAAGCATCCACGCATGCCGTGGATCAACCGTGTCGACCAAGGTCGACACCTACCAGGAGCAGCGGGAAATTGTCGAGGGCGCAGCCCTGCCGATACCCCCTAAAGCACCGGGACGTCGTACGCGGTGCCGGGATCCGGTTCGGGCTGCTGGGTGTAATGCCACCACTCCTGCGGATAGTTGACGAAACCACGGCGCGCCATCGCCTGCACCAGCTGCTGGCGGTTCGCCTGCTGCGTCTCACTCAGCCCGCTCGTCCGGGTATGCGCACGTGGCCCGAAGAAGTCGAAGTCGGTGCCCATGTCCAACGGCGCACATGTACCGCTGCGGCAATCCAGCAGGCCAAGATCGACCGTGGCACCGCGGCTGTGGCCGGAGCGCTCGGCGATGTAGCCGTCAGCCAGCAGCCGTGGCTTGTCCAGATCCGGGTACTGCTGTGCCTTGCGCGAGAGTTCGCGCGGGTCGTTCACCCAAGCCATGAAGGCCTGCACCGAACGCACCGGCCGGTAGCAGTCGTAGAGGCGCAGGCCGAAGCCCTGTGCGCGCAGGTCCTGTTCCACCTGTGCCAGTGCCTTCGCCACCGGCGCCAGCAGGTAACAGGACGGCGCCTCATAGCCGGGCACGGGCGCGCCGGTGAAGTTGTTGGCGCCGGCGTAGCGGATGTCCATGTCGATGCCTGGCGACAACGTGCGGATCTCCACCAATCCGGCGCTGGCCGCGTCGGCGGCCGATGAAACGCGCGGTAGCTCAGCGGCGCTGCTGGTCGCCGCCAGCGCAGTCGCCAGTACGAGTGAAATGCAGGTCCTGGAAGTCATAGCTGAAGTCGATGTCCGGATCGATGGCGCGCAGGTCCAGTGTCGGTGCCGAGCCTCCACCCGGTTGCAGCCACGCCTGCGCCTCGTCGCCCAGCGTATCCCAGCGCAGCAGCCAGCGCCCCTGTAGTTGCAGCACGGTCGCCTGCAGCTTGGGCGACTTGTCCACGCTGAAGCGCAGACCTTCCTTGCCTGGGCACAGCGAGGCCGGGCCCAGCCACGGATCGGTGTAGCGGCCCTGCCAGCGCTGCAGATCGGACGCCGTGAGTCGCTGCGCATCCGAAGTCACAGGTCGCTGATGCCCGATTGCCGCACGAGCGGCCTGGTCCGCCTTCAGTTCGGCCAGGTACTCCATCGCCGGACGCGCATCGTCGGGTGTGGTGAAGCGCTTCAGCGCGGCCTGCATCAGCGCTGTGCGTGCGTCCTCGCCTTCACCATTGATCAGCATCACCACACCCACCTTCCGGTCGGGCAGCAGCGCCAGCGACGAGTACATGCCCGACAGCGTGCCGGTGTGCGCCACCTTCCACTGCCCGTCCATGTCGGACACGCGCCAGCCATACCCATAGCCATAGAAGTGCGCGTTGTCCCAGCGCCGCTGGCGCTCACCCAGCGGCATCGGCATGTGCAGGGTCCACAGCGTGCGCCGCTGCTCGCTGCCCAGCCAGTCCGGCACCAGCGAAGGATCCAGCAGCACCTGCATCCAGCGCGTCATATCGCGCAACGAACAGCGGATGCCCCCAGCTGCCATCGACGGCAGGTCCGGGCTGATCGCACCATCTGCGTTCACAACCTCATTGCGATCACCGCGCCGGGCATGCGGTTGCGCGACGTTGCCCACACGCTTCACCGACCACGCCCCCACCTGGCAGCGCGACAGGCCCAGCGGCTCGAACACCTGCTCGTGCATCAACTGGTCATACGGCTTGCCACTGGCCGCCGCGGCCACTTCGCCGGCCACCACGTACATCAGGTTGTCGTAGGCATAGTGGCTGCGGAAACTACTGACCGGCTTCAGGTGCGCCAGCCCGGCAATGATGTCGGCGCGGTTGAACGCGTTCGGCTCTGGCCACAGCATCAGGTCGCCGGCACCCAATCCAAGGCCGCTGTTGTGGATCAACAGGTCACGCACCTGCATCTGCTGGCCCACCCAGGCGTCATACATGCGGAAACCGGGCAGGTGCTGCTGCACTGGATCGTCCCAGTGCAGCGTGCCCTGCTGCACCAGTCGCGCCAGCAGTGCGGCGGTCATCGCCTTGCTGTTGGAGGCGATCTTGAACAGCGTGTCCTCGTCGATGCGGCCGCCGTCGCCACGCACACCCTGCGCATGGCGATAGACCACCTGTCCATTCTCGACCACCGCCATCGCCAGCCCGGGCAGATGCTCGACCCGGACCACGGCGGCGACATCGGCATCGAGGGAGGCGGTCGCACCGGCCTGCGCGGCCATCACCGTGGCCGGGAAGACCATCAGTGCGACCACGCAGCGGGCGCCCGCCTTCAGTAGGCCCATGTGACGGTCAGCTGCGCATAGCGTGGCGACTGGAACCCAGTGCCATACCCGTACAGCGGATTCGGCGTTCCGATGCTGTCCTGCGGCTCGTAGTCCTGGTCCACCGTGACGACCCGCTGCTGGTTCAGAACGTTGTACACCGCCAACTTCAGGCGCAGGTCGGTGGGGATCGGCACCTTGTAGGACACGCTCACATCCAGGTCATAGGTCCACGGCGTGCGGCCGTCGCCGCCGCGCGGCGAGTGCACGAACACACGCTCGGACGGCACCGTCGCCTGGCAGTTGGACACGCACACGTAGTAGCTGTGGAAGTCGGTGTCGTCGAAAGGATTGCCGGCACCGAAGCGGGTGATCGGGCTGCCCGACTGTACGCCCAGGGTGGCGGCCACGCTCAGATTCTCTGTCAACGCGTAGCTGCCGCGGAACTTGAACTGGTGGCGGCGATCGTTGGCCAGGTAGCCATAACCCCGGTAGTTGACCCACGGATTGTCGAAGTTCTCGGTGCGGCCGGCATCGGCGAAGTCGGTATCGGAGTTGACCGGGCCTTCGGCGTTGCCGCGCCCATAGGCCAGGGTATAGGAGGCGTTGAAGCCCCACTTGCCATCCCACGCACGGTCGACCTGCAGTTCCAGCGCCTTGTAGTCGCGCTTGGGCTTCACCCAGCCGCGCTGGCCCACGTAGTTGCCATCATCGTCGTACAACGCCCAGCCTTCCTTGGACGTATCGATGCTGATCCAGCCGTCGTTGCTGCCATCGCAGTTGGTGTCGCCCCAGACGGTGTTGGTGCGGCCTGGGTTGCCCATGACCCACACCCCGTCGATGGCACCGCACTGGCCGGTGGCGGTGATGTTCATGTCATCGATGGCGTTGTGCAGGCGGCGATACGTCACGCTGGCGCCGACCGACCAGGCTTCATTGATCATCTGCTGGAAGCCGAGGATCGCTTCATCCTGGTACACCGGATCCATGTCCCGGTTCACTTCGGCACGCAGGTCCGGCACGCTGCCATCGCCCTGCGAGTTGTCCACCGGTCCGATCTGCGCGCCCAGCATGGGGACATTGTTGGCCGCACCGCTGTAGCCCAGGAACTCATACCAGGTGCGTTCGTCGAGGAAGCCACCGGCCTGCTTGATGTTGATGACATTGGCCACTGGCAGGAAGTAGCGGCCCAGGTTGCCGAACACCTTGGTGGTGCCATCACCGCGCACATCCCAGGCGAAGCCCAGGCGCGGTGCCACCATGTCGTCGATCTTGATGTAGCTGCTGCCGTCGCCCCCCTTGTTGTCGAAGGCTTCCAGGCGCACGCCCATGTTCAGCAGCAGGTTCGGTGTCACCTGCCAGTTGTCCTCCAGGTACCAGGCCGAGTTGATGGTCTCGAACGCGCCCTCCACTTCGTAGCGGCGGGTACGCGCGACCAGGCCGCTGGCCGGTACCACGCCACCGTTGAGCGAACTGCCCGGCGTGCGCGCATAGATGTCGTAGCGCAGGCCGCCCGGGCCAGGGTAGGCACGGCTGTAGTCGGAGGTATTTTCCTCGCGGTCCATGCCGAAGCGCAGCAGGTGGTTGCCCAGCGTCCATTCGAAATCGGCGCGGGCGGCCTTGCGGGTGTCCAGCGCGGATTCCAGCTGCGCGCTGCTGGTGCAGCTGCGGTCGCCCTGCAGTGCCGGCGGCACGCCCTGGCTTGCGGTGCGGTTGTCGAACACGCGGTTGCAGTTCTCGTCCATCAGCGAGCTCTGCACACGGTTGCGCTTGTTCTCGCCGTACATCAGCTTCATGGTCAGGTCGTTGTTGACCTGCCAGCTGTAGGTGCCGGACCAGTTCTTGCCACCTACGGTGTTGTAGATCTGGTTGCTGCGCTCACCTACAGTCTGTCCCGTGGCGTAGTCGTAGGCGTAGACATCGGTCAGGGTCTTGCTCTTGTCCGAGAAGCCGAACAGCGACAGCATCTGGTTGTCGGTGATCTGCCAGTCGATCTTGCCGCCCCAGAACGGATCATCGGCCTTGCCCTGGCTCAGGCGGGTACCGGCATCGTTGGTGGAGGTCGGGCGGTAGTCTCGTGCCTCGTACATGCCGAAGAAGAACAGGCGGTCCTTCACCAGCGCGCCGGAGGCGAACACGTTCAGGGCGCTGCGGCTGTAGTCATCGCGGCTGGCGGTGATATAGCGACTACCTTCGCTGTCATAGCGGTCGCGCGCCTGTGACTGCCAGGCACGCGGTTCGAACACCAGTTCGGCACCGGCCTTGAAGTCGTTGCTGCCCGACCGGGTGACTGCGTTGATGACACCGCCGGTACTGCGCCCGAACTCTACCGAATAGCCGCCGGTCTTGACCTGGAATTCCTGGTAGAAGGCGAACGGCACCGACGAGAAGCCGACCCGGTTGTAGAAGTCGGTGACGTTCAGGCCGTTGATGTAGACCGTGTTCTCGGCCACCGACGAACCACCGAAGGAAATGCCTTGGCCGCCCAGCGAGCCCTTGCCCTTCACCGCGCCCGGGGCAAGCAGTGCCACGGCGGTGATGTCACGGTCCACCGGCAGGCGCGACAGCTCCTCGCGGGTGATGTTGGTGGCCGATTCGGTGGACTTCACATCCACCATCGACACCACCTGCGGCGCGCGCACCTCCACCGTACCCAGGGTGCTGACCGCGCCCAGCGGCACGTTCACCGTGGTGGCACTGCCCAGGCTGACGGTGACCTGGCCGACACGGCTGGCGGCACCGCCGGGCAGGCTCACCTCCATGTCATAGGTGCCGACCGGCAGCAGCGGAATCCGGTAGCTGCCGTTGGCCTCAGCCTGCACCGAGCGGACGAAACCGGTGGCCGGATTGCGAACGGTCACGGTGGCCCCGGCCGGTACCTGGCCGGCGTCGCTGACCAGCCTGCCAACCACCGAACCATCCTGTGCGAATGCGCTGGGTGCAATCAGGCCCAGACAGGCGCCAAGGGCGACGCACAACGCCGCCCGCTTGATGTTGTAAGCCTTCATCCCCTGCTCTCTCCTGCAAGAATTGAATGGTGTTGAGGGTGGTGTTTCGCGCTAGCGTTGCCCGGCTGGCAGTACCCGCCACTGGAAGTCGTAGCTCCATTGGTCGAAGTACAGGTTGCCGCCTGCCCACTCGGCCTCGCCGCGCTGCGAGTCGATCGTTTCCGAGCGGAAGTGCTGCTTGGCCGGCACGAAGGCCTGGCCGAAATCGTCGTTGAAGGCGATGCGGTAGCCGTCGAGGCCACCCAGATAGAAGTCGCGCAGGGCCGGCACATCGCTGGCCAGCGCGCCAGTGGTCACGTCCATTGGCAGCCAACCGTACGGCGCCAGGTAAAACTGTCCCCAGTCATGCAGATTGCTGTAGCCGCTACCATCGTCGGAGAACACCATGCCCGACTGCCAGCGCGCGGGAACACCGTTCATGCGCAGCAGCGCGATCAGCAACAGGGTCTGCTGTCCGCAGTCGGCATGGCCAGCATGCAGCGCGTAGTCGCTGATGTTGCTTAGCGTGGAGTACTCTCGCGCACCGGCCCAGGGAATGCGGTCCACGGCAGCAAACAGCTTGCGCACCACTTCATACGGACGTGTCTCGCCCTGCAGTACCTGGTCGGAGAACAGCTTCAGCGCCGGGGTGAAGCGCACATGCGGCAGCTGCTCGGCCAGATAGGGCGTCAAGGCCGGATCAGCCGGGGTTGGCTGTACCTTGGCCGGGTCGATCACGGTATGCCGCGCGAGGATCGTGACCGCGTAGCGGATCTCGAAGCGGGTCGGCTTCCCGGCCACCGCTTTGGCTTCCAGATAGGCGGTGCGCTGCAGGGTGCTGGCTGGCGCCACGCGTGCCTTGCCGGGCGCGCTGCCCAGCCACTGCACCTGCGCCTGCTGGCCCCGAACCTCGCGCGGGTACGGAATCCAGGCGCGTACGGTTTCGCCGGCCGGCACGGCATCGGCTTTCACCGTGAGCGACTGGGTGAATTCAATGCGCTGCGGCAGTCCCGACGCCTGGCCACTCTGTTCGGCCACGGCAACCACGCGCGCGTGGTGTGCATTGAGCACCTCGTTCGGGCCCGGCGGTGACATCGGTGCATCCGCGCGTCGGCGTGCGCGCGCTTGGTCGCTGAGCAGGAACAGGTTTGACGGTGCGCGCTTGAAATACCAACGCGTGCCATCGATATCGAGATGCTCGATCAGACCGAGCTGATCCCAGCGCGCGAATTCCTCGTCGGTCAGATCGGGAATCCAGCGGCGCACGGCAGACTTGGCGGCGGTTTCGTCGAGGGAAAAATCCAGACGGATACGGCGCATGCGCTCACGCTGGAACGCGCCTTCGGCAGCATCGCTCGCGGTCGCCAGCAGCGCATCGGCGTCGCTGAAGCGGCCGCTGTCGATCAGGTCGATCACCTGCGTTTCGCGCGCACGCTGCTGGCTGCTGCGCCCGTCTGCCGCCTGCGTGGCCGACGCCCACAGCAGCAGCGCGGCACATAGGCCGGCGGCGGCAGGCAGACGCGGTTTGCGAACGGCAGGATCCACAGCGACACTTCCCAAGCGCGGGTGGTAACGGCTGTGTAACACGGGCCGGAGTGCCGGTCAATAATTTATTCTTGCTTTCGCCGCCAAAAGGAATAAATATTCCTAAAGGCATTCGAGGAGGGTGTGCACCGCATGAGCCTGGCTTCCCGCGAACCGCGCCGGCGTTGGCCGCGCCGGTTGACTCTGGCCCTGTGCCTGCTGGCCGCGCCTGCCTTCGCACAGGCTGCCCCGGCACCCGATCCCGGCGCACCGCTGCCCTATGTGATCGGCCTGCACGAGGCCTACCTCACACCGCAGTACTGGGCCGAGCGCCTGGACAACGCTGATGCGCCGATTCTGGACCGCGCGCAGATCGAGGCACAGAACGCGCGGATGCGGGCGCAGGACAGCCACATCCAGAACATTGCCGCACTGCCCTCCCCGCTTGATGCGGCGACGGTGCGCGCCAGCATCACCGGGCTGTCGAGCTGGCCCACCCGCGCCCTCTACAACGACAAGGGCCAGGCGATCGCGCCCGCGCTGCGCAGCGCGATCGAAGCCAACCTCGGCCTCGATGCGATTTCCGCCCAGGTGGCACCGGCCTACGGGCTGGTGGTGAAGCGTGCCGCGCTGCGCACCTTCCCCACCCGCGAGCGCGTCTTCAGCACCGTCGGCGACACCGACATCGATCGCTTCCAGGAATCGGCACTGTTCCCCGGCGACAAAGTCGCCGTGGTCCATCGCAGTGCCGACGGCCGCTGGCTGTTCGTGCACAGCGAGCGCTACAGCGCATGGATCGAGGCCGATGCCATCGCCAGCGGCGACAAGGCCACGGTGCTCGGCCACGGCGCGAAGGGACCATACCGGATCATCACCGGTGCCACCGCGCAGACTGCCTACACCCCGGAAGAACCGCGTGTCTCGCGCCTGCAGCTGGACATGGGCGTGCGCCTGCCGGTGCTGGCCGACTGGCCGGCCGCCGAGCCGGTGAACGGCCAGCAGGCGCATGCCTCGTGGGTGGTGCAGTTGCCGGTACGCGAGGCCGATGGTCGCCTGAAACTGGTGCCGGCCCTGCTGCCGCGCTCGCAGGATACCGCCGCCGATTACCTGCCACTGACCCCGCGCCTGCTGCAGCAGCAGGCCTTCAAGTTCCTCGGCGAACGCTACGGTTGGGGCCACGACTACGACACCCGCGACTGCAGTGGGTTCGTATCCGAGATCTACCGCAGCTTCGGCGTGCTGCTGCCGCGCAATACCAGTGCACAGGCGGTCAGCCCGGCGCTGGATCGCCTGCCGTTCACCAGCAAGGACGGCAAGGCACTGCGCGACCGCGCCGTCACCGACCTTCAGGTGGGCGATCTGGTCTACATCCCCGGCCACGTGATGATGGCCATCGGCCACGTCGACGGCCGCACCTGGGTCATCCACGATACGGCGGGCGGCAGCTGGTTCGGTGCCGACGGCACGCGCGTGCAGGCCCATCTCAATGGTGTTTCGGTCACGCCGCTGGAGCCGATGATGGCCAGCGATACCGTCCGCTACATCGACCGCATCACCAACATCCAGCGCCTGCGGGCCAAGACTCCTGAATGAAGATCACCGCCATCGAACTGGGCATGCTGCGCGTGCCGCTGAAGACGCCGTTCAAGACCGCCCTGCGCACGGTGGAAACCGTGGAAGACGTGGTGGTGCTGATCCGCACCGA
The DNA here is from genome assembly GCF_051861585.1 of Stenotrophomonas sp. ATs4. Lineage (NCBI taxonomy): Bacteria > Pseudomonadati > Pseudomonadota > Gammaproteobacteria > Lysobacterales > Lysobacteraceae > Stenotrophomonas > Stenotrophomonas sp. ATs4. The sequence goes on from NZ_JBLYPK010000015.1 coordinate 17,557, forward strand.
CACCGGCAACACCGGTTACGGTGAAGCCCCGGCCACCGCGGTGATCACCGGCGATACGCACGGCTCGATCATCGAAGCGATCCGCCACTTCATCGCCCCGCGCCTGATCGGCCAGGACGTTGTCAACCTCAACCATCTCTGCACGCTGGTGCAGACCGCGATGGAGCGCAACACCAGCGCCAAGGCCGCGGTGGAAATCGCGCTGTACGACCTGTGGGCGCAGCTGCACGGTGCCCCGCTGTACCAGATGCTGGGCGGCGGCGACCCGGTGATCACCACCGACATCACCATCAGCGTGGACTACATCGACAAGATGGTGGCCGACTCGCTGTCGGCGATCGAGCGCGGCTTCGAGTCGCTGAAGATCAAGGTCGGCAAGGACATCGGCCTGGACATCGAACGGGTCAAGGCGATCCACGCCGCTGTGGAAGGCCGCGCTCTGCTGCGCCTGGATGCCAACCAGGGCTGGACCGCCAAGCAGGCGGTGCATGCGATGCGCACGCTGGAAGAAGCAGGCGTGGTACTGGAACTGCTGGAGCAGCCAGTGAAGGCCGCCGACATCAGCGGCCTGAAGTACGTCACCGACCGGGTCAACACGCCGGTGATGGCCGACGAAAGTGTGTTCAGCCCGAGCCAGGTGATGGACCTGATCCAGCAGCGCGCGGCGGACATCATCAACATCAAGCTGATGAAGACCGGCGGCCTGTCCAACGCGATCCGCATCGCCGACATCGCCGGCATCTACGGCGTACCGTGCATGATCGGCTGCATGATCGAATCGAGCATCAGCGTGGCCGCGGCCGTGCACCTGGCGGTGGCCAAGAGTGATGTGATCACCAAGGTCGACCTCGACGGCCCCTCGCTGGGCCAGTTCGACCCGGTCAGTGGCGGCGTGCATTTCAACGAATCGGAGATCAGCATCAGCGACGTGCCGGGGCTGGGCATCACCGAAGTACGCGGGCTGGAGATGCTGGGTTGAACCGACTTGGTAGATCCACGCCATGCGTGGATGCTCCTGCTTCTGCTCTACCCCGTATCCTCGTCGCGGCTGGCACGCGCCCGAACCACCACATAATCTGCTCTACGCTGCCAGCCGCAACGCGCCTACACATGCCCGGACACCCCGCATGCCGCCCCTGCTGAAAATCCGCACCGAGCGCGGGCAGATGTCGGCCATCGAGCGCCGCATCGCCGACTTCATCCTCGACAACGCCCATCTCCTGCGCGACTACTCGTCCCAGCAGCTGGCCAGCGCATTGGGCATCAGCCAGTCCAGCGTGGTGAAGTTCAGCCAGAAGCTCGGCTTCAAAGGCTACCCGGACCTGAAGTACTCGATCGGCCAGGACGTGGCCCGCGCCGGTGCCGACCCGCAGCAGGCACCCAGCGAACCCGACAACAGCGACGACTACCAGCGCCTGGGTGAGGCCCTGCGCCGCAGCAAGGCACAGGCCGAAGAGGAAACCCGACAGGCCAATCCACGCGAGGAGATCGAGCGCATCGTGCAGCAGCTCGACGGCGCGCCGAAGCTGTTCGTGTACGGCCTGGGTGACGACGGCCTGTTCGCGCGCGAGTTCGCCATGCGGCTGTCGCTGCTCGGCCTGCTGGTGGTACCGCATACCGACCCGATCCTGATGCTGGCCAACCTGTCGGCCGCGCGCCCCGGTGATGCGCTGCTGATGTTCTCCGAGTTCGGCAACCTGCCCCAGCTTTCGCAGCTGTCACGGCAGTTCCAGGACATGGGTGGCAAGGTGATTTCCATCACCCGCCACACCGCCAACCCGCTGCGCGCGCATGCTGATGCGGCACTGGTGGTGTGCGCGCATGACCGCACGCCGCAGGTGGCGCAGCTGCTGTACCGTAGCGCCATGCACGCCCTGCTCGATTTCCTGTTCGTGCTGCTCTGCCACACCAATCCGGATCGCCAGCAGCAGCTTGCGGTGAACCTGGAGCGGATCGACCACCTGCTGGATTCCTGACCGGAGCGCATGTTGATGAGATCGCTGGTCCGACTTGCCGCCACTGCACTGCTGCTTGCCGCGGCGATGTCCGCCCACGCCGCGCCACTGGATGGCGCGCGCCAGCTGATCGTGGTCACCAGCGAAAGCTGGGACAGCACCGAGGGGCAACTGCAGGCCTATGTGCGCGATGGCAAGGGCTGGCATGCACATGGGCAGGCGTTCCCGGTGGCGCTTGGCCGTACCGGCAGCGCCTGGGGCCTGGGCCTGCATCCGGTGCAGGCCGACGGCCCGCAGAAGCAGGAAGGTGATGGCCGCAGCCCGGCAGGCGTGTTCGCGCTCGGCAGTGCGTTCGGCTATGCCGTCACCCGCCCCGGCACCGCGATGCCCTACCAGCCGATGCTGGACAGCAGCTACTGCATGGACGTGCCCGGTTCGCCGTTCTACAACCGCATCGTCGACGCGAAGAAGGTCGGCAGTGCGGCGGTCAAAGGCTCCACCGAGCCGATGCGGCTGGACCTGCACGACAAGGGCGACGTGCGCTACCAGGAGGGCTTCGTGATCGCCCACAACCCGGACAACCAACCCGGCAAGGGTAGCTGCATCTTCGCCCATCTGTGGCGCCAGCCGGGTGAGGCCACCGCCGGCTGCACGGCCATGCCGCAGGCGCGCATGCAGGCATTGCTGGACTGGCTGCGGCCGCAGGATACGCCGCGCTTCGTGCTGCTGCCGCGCGCCGAGTACAAGCGGCTGCAGGCGCAATGGCAGCTGCCCGCACTGCGCGGAGACGCCCGTTGAGCGCGCACGAAGAACCGCAGCTGCAGCGTGCGGTCAGCCGCTGGCAGATCGTCGGCCTGTCGATCAACGATGTGATCGGCAGCGGCATCTACCTGCTGCCGGCCGCTACCGTCGCCCTGCTCGGCCCCTTCAGCCTGTGGGGCGTGGTCGCCGCCGGCATCGTCGTTGCCCTGCTGGTGCTGTGCTACGCGCAGGCGGCCAGCTACTTCGATGAACCTGGTGGCAGCTACCTGTATGCGCGCGAAGCCTTCGGCCGCTTCGCCGGCTTCGAGATCGGCTGGATGATCTGGCTGACCCGCATCAGCTCGGCGGCCGCGTTGAGCAATGCGCTGGCCGATGCGGTCGCGCGCTTCTGGCCGTGGGCCGCTGCCGGCATGGGTCGTATTGCGGTGATCGTGGTGTCGCTGGGCTTCCTCACTGGCGTCAACATCCTGGGCGTGCGCTCGGCCGCACGCACCGGTGTCGTACTGGTGATCGGCAAGATGCTGCCGCTGCTGCTGTTCGTGGCCATCGGCGCGTTCTACATCGACCCGCAGCTGGCCTTCTCCGGACAACGCCCGGACCCGCATGACCTGCAGCGCATGGGTGAAGCCGCGTTGCTGCTTCTCTACGCCTACGCAGGCTTCGAGAACATCCCGGCCGCCGCCGGCGAATACCGCAATCCGCGCCGCGATATTCCGTTCGCGCTGATCACCATGATCATCACCGTCACCGTCATCTACGGCGCGGTACAGGTGGTGGCACAGGGCACGCTGGCCGGCCTGGCCAGCTCGGCCACGCCGCTGGCCGATGCGGCTGCCGGCTTCGGTGGTGAAGCCCTGGCGTTGATCCTCACCGTGGGCGCGACCATCTCCATCCTCGGCACCAACAGCAACACGATGATGATGGGCCCACGTTTCCTGTTCGCGCTGGCCCGCGATGGTTACGGGCCGAAGATCCTGGCGCAGGTGCATCCGCGCTTCCATACCCCGGCCGCGTCAATCCTGTGCCAGGGCCTGATCGCGCTCGGCCTGGCGCTGTCCGGTTCGTTCGTGCAGCTGGCCCTGCTGTCGATGACCACGCGTCTGTTCGCCTACATCGGTACCGCTGCTGCGGTACTGGTGCTGGCCAAGCGCTATGCCGATCGTCCCGGTGCGTTGAAGCTGCCCGGTGGGCCATTGATTCCGGTGCTGGCGCTGCTGCTGTGCGTGGCGCTGTTCGCCAGTGCCAGCTGGCAGAACATTGCGGCTGCGTTGGTCGCGTTTGCCATCGGTGCGGTGATCTACAAGCTGCCGCGCAAGGATGCCGACGTCGGGTGACCGGTAGCGCCGGGCCATGCCCGGCGGATTGATCTGGCGATCACGCTGCCGGACCGGGCCGTTAACTGCCAGGCAGGCACGATCAGGCTTCGTCAACAACGGAGCCCTTCCAATGGCCGAATACCAGATCCCCGGTCGCGTGCCGGATGACAGCACGCCGCGTGATGCTGTTTCCAACTACTGGCGCGAGCGCTACACGGCCGAGCCGTACTACGACGACCAGCTGTTCTTCGAGGACTACGAGCCGGCCTACCGCATCGGCCACGCCGCGCGCGCACAGGACATGATCCGCGCCTACGAGGAAGTGGAAGGCGAACTGGAATCGCGCTGGGCCAGTGAGCGTGGCCGCAGTCGCCTGGAATGGACACAGGCGCGCAACGCGGCGCGACGTGGCTGGGAGGACGCTCAGCTGGCGGATACGCGGTTGAAGCGATAGCGCTCGACTCTCGCACCACGGCTGTAGCGTCGAGCCATGCTCGACTGAGCCGAGCGTGGCTCGGCTCTACACCGGATCGATCACTCCTGCTCCGGCAGCGGCGGCACGGCCGCGCTGCGCTTGCTCTCACCGCCACCGGCGGCGATCAGGTCGCGGGTGTTCTTCTGCACCGCCACCGCGCCGAACAGCGACAGTGCGAACGCCATGCCGTAGAAGCCCTTTTCGCTCAGCAGCAGCGTGGCATTCCACAAGCCGACCAGCAGCAGCAACAGGGCAGACAACAGCGCGAACCAGCACAGGGCGTAGTACAGGCCACTGACCGGAATGCCTTCGACCCGGTCGCGCACGCTCTTCTGCAGCGACACCGCCGCGAACAGGCCAAACAGCAGCAGCGTCAGGTAGTAGCCCTTTTCGTTCAGCGGCATTTCCGCATTGAACAGGCCTACCAGATAGGCCACTGCGCCCAGCAGCAGGGCCACCCAGGAAGCGGCGATGAAGGCGGGCGAGGGTCGATGGATGATCGGTGCGTTCATTGCAGATCCTTGCAGTCAGGCGGGCATGCTTTGCCCGGGCGTGAACACCCTAGACCATCCGCGCGCCAGCGCACAGGGGGAAACAGGACCTTCGGGCCGGGACCATCACCCCATCGGTGGTATACAAGGGAGAGCCTGGCCATCCGCATCCCCACGCTGGAGATACCCATGACCCGCACGCCCCTGCTGCTCGCCCTCGGCCTGGTGCCGATCCTCGCCACCTCCGCCTGCAACGCTGCCGGTCCGGAGACGACACAGGACGCCAAGGCCGCTCCGGCCGCCAGCGTCGACCAGCGTCCGTTCACCGCCACCGAAGTCAGCCGCTTCGACCAGCCTTGGGCGATGACCTTCCTGCCCGACGGCAGCCTGCTGGTCACCGAAAAGCGCGGCAAGCTGCAGCACCTGGACCTGGCCAGCGGCAAGAAGCACGAGATCACCGGGGTGCCGAAAGTCGCCTACGGCGGCCAGGGCGGTTTCGGCGATGTGATCCTGCACCCGCAGTTCGCCCGCAACCACGTGATCTACCTCAGCTATGCCGAGGAAGGCACGCTGGATACCCGCGGTGCCGCCGTGGCCCGCGCCACGCTGGCACTGGACGCCAACGGTGCCGGCCAGCTGAAGGATCTGAAGGTGATCTGGCGGCAGAGCCCCAAGGTCAGCGGTGAGGGCCACTACGGCCATCGCCTTGCCTTCGGCCCGGACGGCAAGCTGTGGATCAGTTCCAGCGAGCGCCAGAAGTTCGATCCGGCCCAGGACATGGGCGGCAACCTCGGCAAGATCATCCGCCTCAACGACGATGGCAGCCTGCCCGCCGACAACCCGTTCGCCTCGCAGGGCGGCGTTGCCGCGCAGGTGTGGTCGCTGGGCCACCGCAACATCCTGGGCATGGCCTTCGATGCCAACGGCAAGCTGTGGGCGCACGAGATGGGCCCGGCCGGTGGCGACGAACTGAACCTGATCGTGCGCGGCGCCAACTACGGTTACCCGGTTGTTTCCAACGGTGACCACTACGACGGCCGCCCGATTCCCGACCACGATACCCGCCCGGAATTCGCCGCGCCGAAGGTGACCTGGACGCCGGTGATCTCGCCGGCCGGCTTCGTGATCTACAGCGGCAACCTGTTCCCGCAGTGGAAGGGCAGCGGCTTCATCGGCGGTCTGTCCTCGACCTCACTGGTGCGCGTGGCCTTCGACGGCGACCGCGCGCGCGAAGCCCAACGCTTCAACATGGGCGAGCGCATCCGCGAAGTGGAACAGGGCCCGGATGGCGCACTGTGGCTGCTGGAAGATGGCAGCAAGGCGCGACTGCTGAAGCTCACCCCGAAGACCTGATGTCCCGGTAGTGCCGGCCGCTGGCCGGCCCCCTGGATTCTCTCGGCATCCTGCGGTTGCCGGCCAGCGGCCGGCACTACCCTTACGAAACGGCCCCGCATTGCGGGGCCGTCTGCATTCACTGGATGGTGATGACCTTGACCTCGGTCTTCGCGCAGGCCTGGTCCAGGCACTGCCCGTTCAACCACACTTGGCCATCACCGATCATCACGCCCTGCTGGTTGACGAAGACCTTGCCGAAGTCCTGCTCGGACACCGCCTTGACCACCGCCGGGGTGATGATCTTCTCGTAGTTGCGCTGGAACTCACCAGGACCGGTGATCTTCTTTCCACCGCTGATGTTCAACGGGAAGCGCACTTCCTCGACCACGGCGGCGCGATCACCGCCGACCACGGCGGTCTTGAACGCGTTGAAGACCTTTTCATACTGCGCGGCATCACCGAGCAGCGTCTCGATGCGCGCACGCGCATCTTCGGCGGCCGGGTCTGCTGCAGGCGTAGCCGGTGCGGCGGCGGTGGCGGCTTCAGCGACAGGCTCGACCGCAGGCGTCGCTGCAGCACTGGCCTCCATCGGCGGCGGCGCGTCCGCTGCAGGCTCGGCCGGCGGCGCCGGCTGCGAGCAGGCCGCCAGCAACAGGGCGGGAATCAACACAGCGATCGTACGCATGCGCGGGCATCCATCGGTCCAAGAATGCCGATGGTAGCGCCACACCAGTGAGGACAACAAAAAGGGGACGGAGGGGATTAAGTCGTTAGTGCCACAAACGACTTAATCCCCTCCGTCCCCTTTTCTTCGATCAGGCCTTCAGCAGCTCGAACTGCACGGCTTCGCCTGCCGCTGACGAGGCGCAGACCCACAGGTCGAACTGGCCCGGCTCGGCACGCAGCACGCCGTCGCGGCCGGTGAATTCCAACTGCTCGCGGGTCAGGGTGAACACCACTTCGGCCGACTCGCCCGGCTGCAGCGCCACCTTGCGGAAATCCTTCAGTTCGCGCACCGGTCGCACGCGGCTGGCCACGCGGTCGTGGATGTACAACTGCACCACTTCCTCGCCGGCCACATCACCGCTGTTGGTCAGCGTGGTGGTGATGGTCAGGGTGTCGTCCCAGCCCAGCTGGGCTGCACTCAGCTGTGGCACGCCGTAAGCGAACGTGGTGTAGCCGATGCCATGGCCGAACGGGTACAGCGGCTCGTTCGGGATCTCGCGCCAACGGGCCTTGAACTCCGACATCGTCGGCAGTTCCGGGCGGCCGGTCCGCGGATGGTTGTAGAAGTACGGCTGCTGGCCGGACACCTGCGGGAAGCTGACCGGCAGGCGGCCGGACGGGCTGTAGTCACCGAACAGCACATCGGCCACCGCGTGGCCGGTCTGCGTGCCCAGGTACCAGGTCACCGCCACGGCCTGTGCATTGCGCACGGCGCCCTGCAGTGCCAGCGCGCGGCCATTGCGCAGCAGCACCACCAGCGGCTTGCCGGTCATCGCCACGGCCTCGGCCAGCGCCTGCTGTGCCGGCGGCAGGGTGATTTCCACGCGCGACTGCGCCTCACCGCTGTAGCGCTGCGGTTCGCCCAGCGCCAGCACCACCACGTCGGCGCGCAGCGCGGCAGCCACCGCTGCTTCGGTGCCACCGGGGATGGCCACTTCCAGCTCGCAGCCCGGCACGACCTCCAGCAGCGACGCATCGCCGATGGCGGCGCGCACGCCGGTTTCCAGGTCCACGTAACGCTGCTTGTCACCGAACAGCGTCCAACAGCCCTCGATGTTCTCGCGGTCCTGCACGAACGGGCCGATCAGCGCGATTTTCTGCCCGGTCTTCTGCAGCGGCAGCACGTTGTCGCGGTTATTCAGCAGCACGATCGAACGGCGCGCAGCATCGCGCGACAGCTCGTCATGCGCGGCGATGTGCGAGGTATCCGCTTCGCGCGCCGGGTCCAGCGAACGGTACGGGTCGTCGAACAGGCCGATGGTTTCCTTCAGCCACAGGATGCGGCGCACGCCTTCATCCAGCACGCTCATCGGCACGTCGCCGCTCTCGACCAGGCCCGGCAGGTGCTCGGCATAGAAGCCGCTCTGCATGCTCAGATCCAGGCCGGCGGTGAACGCCTTGGCGGTGGCATCGCGGTCGTCGGCGGCGTAGCCGTGGGCGACCAGTTCCATGTCGGCGGTGTAATCGGAGATCACCACGCCCGGGAACTTCCACTCACCGCGCAGGATGTCGGTCAGCAGTTCGGCGTTGGCGCTGGCCGGCACGCCGTTGATGTCGTTGAACGAGGACATCACGGTGATCGCGCCGGCGTCGAAGGCGGCCTTGAACGGCGGCAGGTGCACGTCGCGCAGGGTCTGCGGCGAGATGTCCACCATGTTGTATTCCATGCCGGCCATCACCGCGCCATAGGCGGCGAAGTGCTTGGGCGTGGCCAGCAGCGAATCGGCCGCACGCAGGTCACTGCCCTGGAAGCCGCGCACACGAGCGGCGGCGAACGCACAGCCCAGCACCACGTCCTCACCGGCCCCTTCGGCGCCACGGCCCCAGCGCTGGTCGCGGGCAATGTCCACGGCCGGGGCGTAGGTCCAGTGCAGGCCAGCGGCAGTGGCTTCGATGGCGGTGGCGCGCGCGGTGCGCTCGGCCAGATCCGGCTCGAAGCTGGCGGCCTCGCCCAGCGGGATCGGAAACACGGTACGCATGCCGTGGATGACGTCGGCCGCCAGGATCACCGGGATGCCCAGGCGGCTTTCCTCGGTGGCGACCTGCTGGATGCGGCGGCCCAGCTCGGCGCCCACACCATTGAACAGGGACCCGACCTTGCCCTCGCGCACCTGCTGCAGCACCTGGTCGGCATTGCGCACGTTGGCTTCCGGGTTCACGTCCGGGGCGAACGGGCGGACCATGTCCGCGAAGACACCCAGCTGGCCGACCTTTTCCTCGACGGTCATCTGGGCAATGAGGGATTCGATGCGATCGGAGGCCACCGGCAGTCCTTGATGAAAACGTTTACAAGCCCGGCATTCTAGCGATCCCGGGCGATTTGGCGAGAGGTTTCTTCATTCAGTTTCAGCCACCAGCGGGGTCCGTATGGCCCCGCCGGGGGCACCGCAGCTTACTCCGAGCCAGCCAACTGGCGCTGCCCGGCCATCAACATGGCGTCGCTGGAGGCCTGGAACACGCGCAGGCCGAAGGCGGGCAGGATCGCCAGCAGGTGGTCGAAGATGTCCGACTGCACCGCCTCGTACTCGCCCCAGGCGGTGCTGCGGGTGAAGCAGTACAGCTCCAGCGGCAGGCCTTCGGTGGTCGGCTGCAGCTGCCGTACCAGCAGGGTCATATCGGTATGGATGCCCGGGTGGCTGCGCAGGTAGCGCTCCACATAGGCCCGGAAGGTACCCAGGTTGGTCACCCGGCGGCTGTTGACCTCGGCCACGCCCTGCTCGCGCAAGCGCCCGTTCCACTGCCCCAGCTCCTGTTCCTTGGCCTGCAGGTAGTCGCGCAGCAGCGCGAACTCACCGAGGAAGGCCAGATCACCCTCGTCCAGGAAGCCGACGCTGTGCTGGTCCAGATACAGCGCGCGCTTGATCCGGCGCCCACCGGCCTCCTGCATGCCGCGCCAGTTCTTGAACGACTCGGTCACCAGCTTCTTGGTCGGAATGGTGGTGATGGTCTTGTCGAAGTTCTGCACGGTGATGGTGTGCAGGGCGATGTCGATGACATCGCCGTCGGCGTTCTGGCTGGGCATCTCGATCCAGTCGCCGATGCGCACGCGGCCGTCGCCACTGATCTGCACGCTGGCCACCAGCGACAGGATGGTGTCCTGGAAGATCAGCATCAGCACTGCGGTGGCTGCGCCCAGGCCGGTGACCAGCGGGCCCAGCGCTACGCCCAGCAGGGTGGCGATGATCGACAGGCCGGCAGCCACGAACACCACGATCTTGACCACCTGCAGGTAGCCCTTGATCGGCTTGTTGCGCGCATCGGGCTTGCGCTCGTACAGGCTGTTGGCCGCGTCCAGCGCGTGCGAGAACGCCATCGACACCGTCAGCACGGCCCACACGATGCACAGCTTGATGATGACGTTGACCAGGCCCGGCGGCAGGTCGGGGATGAGGGTGATGCCCGAGGCGATCACCTGGCTGGGCACCACGTTGGACAGGCGCGAAATCACCCGCATCAAATGGCTGCCACGCCCCGACTCGGCACCCGGCAGGCGCTGCAGCAGGCGCCGCAGGCCACGCACCAGGATGCGTTTGGTGATCCAGTTGGCCAGGCCTGCTGCGATCAGCAGCGCCGAGATCATCAACGCCAGGTAGGCGCCAGGATAGGGTTCCAGTGTGTTCTGCAGCTTTTCCAGCCACTGTACCGCCACCACCGCGTCCACCATCCGTTGTCTCCTTCTTCATTGCTGTTGAGGTTGCCGGCCAGCGGCCGGCACGACCGGGGTTGCCGGCCGGCGGCCGGCACGACCGGGTCAGTCCCGCGTGCGTTCGATGATCACGCCCACCGCGCGCGCGCCGCGCACCGCGCCCGGCTTGCTCAGCTTCAGGCGCAGCCACTTCACGTCGAATTCGTCGAGCACGATCTGCGCGCAGCGCTCGGCCAGGGTCTCGACCAGGCCGAATTCCGATTCGCGCACGAACTGCTCCAGGCGCTTGCTCACCGCCTTGTAGTTCAGGGTGTGGGCGATGTCATCGGTAGCCGCGGGGCGACGGTTGTCGAAGCCCATCTCCAGGTCGAACACCAGGTCCTGGCGGATCCGTCGCTCCCAATCGTAGATGCCGATCAGGGCGTCGATCGTCAGCCCCTCGATGAAAACCTTGTCCATTGCGGTTACCAGCCCGAATACAGGGGGCCATGGTAACGGCACGGCGGTGAGCCTGCCCGGAACGGGCGGTGGGTGGCCGGCAGGGATACGGCGCCGGAAAAGACAAAGGGCCCTGCTAGCGGGGCCCTTTGGTACTACCGTTTGTCCCCGGGGGGAGCTGGAATCCAGCCGCGAGTCCCGGTGGCGCAGGCACGCAGATTAGGCAAGGACCAGATCGCCGGTCAAGGCCAATTCCGACAGGGCAGGTCAGGTATCCGTCCGAGGCGAAATACAGAGAATCAGCCACACGGACAACGACGTTCCCTGATGGTGGCCGCCGCCCTCTCTGGCGAACATCGATCCCTCCTTCACCACCGCACATGACGATGGCTCCATACGATGCACTGCGGCGCGCGTTGTCAGCGGAGCGTCTGTCTACTTACGAGAGAATCGCATCGACCTGCGGCCCTGACGTCACTGCCGAATCCCTGTACCTCTGGAACATGCGGATGTGCGGTGCACTGATGATGCCGGTCCATCTGTGCGAAGTGGTCACCCGTAACGCCGCTGCAACCGTGCTCGCCCGGCAGCACGGCCCGCGTTGGCCCTGGAATGATGCCTTCCGACGCAGACTGCCAGCCTCATCCAGTACTTCTCCACGCACGGCCCTGGAACAACTTGCCAGCCGCGTAAACGCTGCACCTGAGATCGTCGCCAACCTGCCAATGGTGTTCTGGCAGCAGCTCTTCACCTGTCGCTTCGACTCCACGCTGTGGATACCGGCACTCAGCGGGGTTCTGCAGCATGCTCCCTCCGCTCATCCCAGTGCCATCAGGAAAGCCATCCACGCGGATATCGGACGCATCCGCCACCTGCGCAACCGGATCGCCCATCACGAGCCCATCCTGGAACGCGACATCGGCGCCGACCTGGCCGCGATCGGGCGGCTGATCCACGCCCGCTGCCCGCATACGCTGGGCTGGCTGCAACGCCATGAGCGGGCGACGACGGTGTTGGCAGCATCGCCGTTGGCAGGGCGTCTGTAATGCGTTCGCCGGGCGTGGCCCGGCGCTACCGGTTCACACCGCCGGCAGGGTCGCCATGTCCCAGCGCGGGGTCACATCCACCTTCGGCGGGCTGTGCTGGCCGGCCTGCAGGCGCAGCGCGCCGGCGAAGGCGATCATCGCGCCGTTGTCGGTGCACAGTGCCGGCCGCGGGAAGCACGCACGGCCGCCGAGACGCTCGGCCATCTGCTGCAGGCGGGCGCGCAGGCGCTTGTTGGCGCCGACACCGCCGGCCACCACGATCACATTGGTCCCGGCCGCTTCCAGCGCGCGCTCGCACTTGATCGACAGGGTCTCGACCACCGCATCTTCAAAGCCACGGGCGATGTCGGCGCGGGTCTGCTCGCTCTGGTCGCTGTCACGCCAGGCCATCAGGACCTGGGTCTTCAGGCCGGAGAAGCTGAAATCCAGCCCCGGGCGGTCGGTCATCGGTCGCGCGAAGCGGTAGACACCCGGCGTGCCCTGCTCGGCCAGCCTGGCCAACTGCGGCCCGCCCGGATAGGGCAGGCCCATCATCTTGGCCGTCTTGTCGAAGGCCTCGCCCGCCGCATCGTCCAGGGTCTCGCCCAGAAGGCGGTACTGGCCGATCGCATCCACCGCCACCAGCTGGGTATGGCCCCCCGATACCAGCAGCGCCACGAACGGCGCTTCCGGCGGGTCGTCTTCCATCAGCGGGGCCAGCAGGTGGCCTTCCATATGGTGTACGCCCACCGCCGGCACCTCCAGCGCCCACGCCAGCGAACGCGCCACACCCGCGCCGACCAGCAACGCGCCGACCAGACCGGGGCCGGCCGTGTAGGCCACGCCGTCGATATCGTCCACGCCCAGACCGGCTTCGGCCAGGGTCTGGCGCACCAGCGGCAGCAGCTTGCGGACGTGGTCGCGGCTGGCCAGTTCGGGCACCACACCACCGTATTCGGCGTGCAGGGCGATCTGGCTGTAGACCGCATGGGCGCGCAGGGCCGCGCTGCCGGCAAGGTCGGTGTCATACACCGCCACGCCGGTCTCATCACAGGAAGATTCGATGCCAAGGACTCGCATGCCTGCTATTATGACGCCCCTGCCGCCCCCTCGGGGGACGTGCAGGTCTCACTGCTTTCGAACCCCCGGCCCGTATTCAGGGTTGGCCGCTTGCAGTTTGTCGATTCGCCGCTATAATGTGCGGCTCGCCGGGCGTGACCCGGTTCTACTGTGTCCCGGAGATTCCATGCCCAGCGTCAAAGTCCGCGAGAACGAGCCCTTCGAGTTTGCTCTTCGCCGCTTCAAGCGCACTTGCGAAAAGGCCGGTGTGCTGGCCGAAACCCGCAAGCGCGAGTTCTACGAAAAGCCGACCCAGGAGCGCAAGCGCAAGGCCGCCGCTGCTGTGAAGCGTCAGCTGCGCCGCTCGTCGCGCGACGTTACCAAGCGTCAGCGCCTGTACTGATCGGACGCATCTTCGTTGCGGCGGGCTTGCCTGTCGCGATGGAGCCGAAGCCGGCACGCGCAAGCGTCGCCGGCTTTTTGCGTTTCCGGGCTCGGGCATCCGCCCCGCCCCACCACCACCACGAGGTTCCTCATGAGCATGAAGCTGCAGCTCACCGAAGACATGAAGGCCGCCATGAAGGCGGGCGAGAAGCACAAGCTGGGCGTGATCCGCCTGATCAACGCCGCCATCAAGCAGCGCGAAGTGGACGAGCGCATCGAGCTGGATGACACCGCCGTGATCGCCGTGCTCGACAAGATGGTCAAGCAGCGCAAGGACTCGGTCAGCCAGTTTGAAGCCGCCAACCGCGAAGACCTGGCCGAGATCGAGCGCGCCGAGATCGTGGTGATCGAAGCCTACCTGCCGGCGAAGATGGGCGAAGCCGAGATCGTGGCCGCCATCCAGGCCGCCATCGCCGAGACCGGCGCCTCCAGCCCGGCCGACATCGGCAAGCTGATGGGCGCACTGAAGCCCAAGCTCGCCGGCCAGGCCGACATGGGGCTGGTCTCCAAGCTGGTCAAGCAGCAGCTGGCGTAAGCCATTGCCGGGGTCGGATCCCTTTCGCATCGCGGAAGGGCTCTGACCCCATTAATGCACCCGCTTCACCGCACCTTCGACCTCCGGCTGCTACAACATCTCCATGGTCGAGCAACCGCACTCCCCCGCCGACACGCGTCCCCACGGCATCCCCGCACGCCTTCGCCACTACGCTGATCGCCTGCAGGACAGCTTCCCGATGGCGGTGGCCAAGCGCTTCGTCGAAATCGACGTGCTGACCCAGGCCGCTTCGGTCTCCTTCTACGCCCTGCTGTCGATGGCACCGCTGCTGGTGCTGCTGCTGTGGCTGACCGCCTCGCTGTACCCACCGGCGCAGCAGACGCTGATCAGCCAGATCGGTTCGGTGGCCGGCAGCAGCGTGGCCAGCGTCGCCGACACCGTGCTGCACAACGCCAACAGCCAGCCCAGCGTCGGTTCATTGGCTGGGCTGTGGAGCACGCTGCTGCTGTTCGTCGGCGCCACCGCGGTGTTCGCCCAGTTGCAGAACGCGCTGAACCGGATCTTCCATACCAGCGGCCAGCGCCTGGAAGGCATCAAGGCCTGGCTGCGCAAGCGCGTGTTCTCATTCGGGGTGGTGCTGGCGCTGGGCTTCCTGCTGATCCTGTCGATGACCGCCACCACCGCACTGCAGGTGGTGTTCGCGCAGCTGCCCTCGGTACTGCCGGCAATCGGCTACCTGACCTCGCTGCTGCTCTACACACTGGCCTTCGCCTTCCTCTACCACTACCTGCCGGACCGTCGCGTGGCCTGGCGCCAGGCCTTCATCGGCGGTGCGATCACCTCGGTGCTGTTCACCCTGGGCCGCTACGGGATTGGCGTCTACATCGCCACCGTGGCACCGGGCAGTGCGTATGGTTCGATGGGCGCACTGGTGATCGCACTGGTCTGGATCTACTACGCCACCGCCGTGTTCTTCGTCGGTGCATTGATGACTGCGGTGATCGACGAACGCCAGCATGCACGGGCGCAGCTGGCCAGAGCCGGGGTTGACGGCGAACAGGCCAGCCCCGGCATCGCCAGCGAGTAAACTAGGGGAACCTGCCGCCCCCGCAGCGCGCCCTGGCGGCCGCGCCCCGTTCTGTTGCCCATGGCCCGTATCCCCGACGCTTTCATCGACGACCTGCTGGCCCGCTCCGACATCGTCGAGGTGGTGGGCAGCCGCGTGCCGCTGAAACGACAGGGCAAGGAATACGCCGCGCGCTGCCCGTTCCATGACGAGCGCTCGGCCTCGTTCACGGTCTCGCCCACCAAGCAGTTCTATCACTGCTTCGGCTGCGGCGCGCACGGCACCGCCATCAGCTTCCTGATGAACTACGACCGCCTCGAGTTCCTCGACGCGGTGGATGAACTGGCCAAGCGCGCGGGCATGGAAGTGCCGCGCAGCGAGAACCCGCGCAGCCCCCAGCAGCAGGACGACAGCCGCGAGCTGTATTCGGCGCTGGACGCAGCCACCAAGTTCTTCCAGAAGAACCTGGAGGGCAGCGAGAAGGCACGCAGTTATCTGGATGGGCGTGGCGTGGACGAAGAAAACCGCGCGCGCTTCCAGATCGGCTATGCACCGGATGGTTACAGCGGCCTGCGCGATGCGCTGGGCAAGGACGAGCGGCGCATGAAGCTGCTCGACCGCGCCGGCCTGTTCTCCAAGAACGACCGCGGCCACGTCTACGACAAGTTCCGCGACCGGGTGATGTTCCCGATCTTCGACCGCCGTGGCCGGGTGATCGCCTTCGGCGGCCGTGTGTTCGAGAAGGACGACGGCCCCAAGTACCTCAACTCGCCCGAGACCGCGCTGTTCCACAAAGGCCGCGAACTGTACGGCCTGTGGCAGGTGCGCCAGGCCAACCAGAAGATCGAGCGGTTGATCGTGGTCGAGGGCTACATGGATGTGGTCTCGCTGTTCCAGTTCGGTGTCACCCAGGCGGTGGCCACGCTGGGCACGGCGACCACGCCGGACCATGCCGAGCTGCTGTTCCGCAACGCGCCCGACGTGTTCTTCTGCTTCGACGGCGATGCCGCCGGCCGCCGCGCCGGCTGGAAGGCGCTGGAGTCGGTGCTGCCGCGCATGAAGGATGGCCGCCAGGCGTTCTTCCTGTTCCTGCCCGATGGCGAAGACCCGGACAGCATCGTGCGCAAGGAAGGCGCCGAGGCGTTCGACGAACGTTTGAAGCAGGCCACGCCGCTGTCGCAGTTCTTCTTCGACGAACTCACCCGCGAGATCAACCTGGGCACGCTCGATGGCAAGGCACGCCTGGCCGAACGGGCCAAACCGATGCTGGCGCAGATTCCCGACGGCGCCTTCGGCGACCTGATGAAACAGCAGCTGGGGCAGCTGACCGGGCTCGGCGGCGGCGCCCAGTCCGCGCGCGCTCCGATGCCTCAGCGGCAACCGGCACGCACGATCCAACCGGTGGCCAGGCGCAGCCTGGTGCGCGGCGCGATCGCCGTGCTGCTGCAGCAGCCGTCACTGGCCCTGACCCTGGGCGGCAAGCACCACTTCCAGGGCCTGCGCCTGCCCGGCGTGGAGCTGCTGCTGGAGCTGCTGGGGCTGGTCGAACAGCGCCCGGATATCAGCACTGGCGCCCTGCTGGAGCATTTCGACGGCCGCGAAGAGCAGGCCTCCCTGCACACGCTGGCCGCGCAGACCATGCCCGGCGACGATGCAATGTGGACCCTGGAACTGCACGATGCCGTGGCCCAGCTGGAAAAACAGCTGTTGGTGCAACGTCTGGAAGAGTTGTTGGCAAAGCAGCGCCAACAGGGTCTGGACGATACTGACAAGTACGAACTGCGCGAGCTGTTGAAGGCCCGCGCCACGCTGCGCCTCTAGCGGCAGAACGCTTCCCCGGAGAGACCATGCTGCTGCGCCTGACCTGCCTGCTGTTGTTGTCGCTCTGCCTGCCACTGACGGCCTGGGCTGAAGATCCGGCCCTGCATGAAGTCCGCCCCGGCCTGTACGCCGGCGGCCAGCCCAGTGTTGCGCAGCTGCAGGCCTTGGCCGCGCAGGGCGTGCACACGGTGATCGACCTGCGCCAGCCCGACGAGGATCGCGGTTTCGACGAAACCCGCGTCGCCGAATCACTGGGCCTGCGCTATGTACGCATTCCGGTGGCCGGTGCCGACGGCCTGGACGCGGCCAATATCCGCGCCGTGCACCAGGCCCTGCAGCAGAGCCAGGGACCGGTGCTGCTGCACTGTGCGTCCGGCAACCGCGCCGGTGCCGTGCTCGGCCTGGTCAATGCACGTTACGAGCACGCCAGCGCCGAGCAGGCACTGCAGCTCGGCCAGCGAGCCGGCCTGAAGTCGCTGGAAGCCGCTACCCGCCAGCGCCTGGCCACGCCAGCCGCTTCGCCCTGATCCCTCCGCCCCAAGGACCCTGCCCACCATGACCCGCTGGTGGTCGCGCCTGCGACCGGACAACTTCACCCTCGCCCTGCTGTGCACCGTCGGCCTGGCCTCGCTGCTGCCGATGAAAGGTGCCGCGGCCCTGGTCCTCGACGATGTCACCACCGTCGCCATCGCCGCACTGTTCTTCCTGCACGGCGCGCGCCTGCCACGCGAGTCGATCATCGGCGGCATGCTGCACTGGCGGCTGCACCTGACCATCCTGGCCTGCACCTTCATCCTGTTCCCGCTGCTGGGCCTGCTGTTCAAGCCGCTGTCGGGCTGGCTGCTGACCCCGGAGCTGTATCTGGGCGTGCTGTTCCTGTGCACCCTGCCGTCCACCGTGCAGTCGTCCATCGCGTTCACCTCGATGGCGCGCGGCAACGTGCCTGCAGCGGTGTGCAGTGCCTCGCTGTCGAGCATCCTTGGCGTGTTCCTGACCCCGCTGCTGCTGACCGCGCTGGCCGGCACCTCCGGCGGCGTGCACGACCCGCTGCATGCGATCGGCGGCATCATGCTGCAACTGCTGGTGCCGTTCGTGGCCGGTCACCTGCTGCGGCCGTGGATTGCCGGCTGGGTGGAGAAGCAGCGCGCGCTGCTGCGCTATACCGACCAGGCCACCATCCTGCTGGTGGTCTATTCCGCATTCGGCGAAGCCGTGACAGAAGGGCTGTGGAGCAAGACGCCACTGCTGTCGCTGTTCGCGGTCGCGGTGGTGGCTGCCGTGCTCCTCGGCATCGCCATGCCGCTGATCACCTTCATCGCCCGCCGTCTGCGCTTCAACCGCGAAGATGAAATCGCCATCGTGTTCTGCGGCTCGAAGAAGAGCCTGGCCACCGGCGTGCCGATCGCCAAGGTGCTGTTCGCTGGCGGCAGCCTCGGCGCCATCGTGCTGCCGGTGATGATCTACCACCAGATCCAGTTGATCGTCTGCGGCGTGATCGCGCAGCGGTATGCGCGGCGCAAGCCCTGACCCGCTGGGAAATCATCCACGCATGGCGTGGATCTACTGAACGCGCGGGTTGCTGCGGGAGAAACATCCACGGATGGCGTGAACCCGCAGTAGATCCACGCCATGCGTGGATGAATTGTCTAACGCTACGGGTTAACCAGCGTGCCGACGCTCAGCTCCGGCATCCACAGCCACAGATCGTATTGACGTCCGACATAGGTATCCACCCGTGGGCCACGCGCCACCTGTTCGGGAATTGACCGCGCCATGCAAGTGCCCGCGCATCCCCACGCATGGCCACGCAACGCGCCCAGCCGCACGCTGTAGATATCCAGGTCCCGCAGCAGCGATGCCATCGGCCTTTTCTGCATTTCCGGCGGTGCGTATGCAGGCCGCTGCAGCATGGCGTGCACATTGCCGGTCAGCACTAGCATGCGTGCCCCATCCGGCACGCGCCGGTACAGACGCCGCAGCTCGGCAGCCATGCGGTCATCGCGTACCTGGTTGCTGCCATCGTTGTTGTCGACGTCATAGCCGACCACGTCGATGACGCGACCCTGTGCCTTCAGCGCGCGCAGGTCTTCGATCAGCGCCAGCATGTCGCGGCTGCGACGGCCATCGTGCTGGTCGTCGTGCACGGTCCAGAACGCGCGGCCGTGCAGGCGCTCGCGTGCCTGCGCGCCGCCATCGAAAGCGAGGTAATCGCGCAGCGTGGGGTTCTCGCCTCGTGGCAATTCCAGCGCCAGCAGCACTGGCGAGCCATCGCGGCTGTAGTCGTCCACCAGCTGCCGCACCAGCAGCGGCGTCTCGCGTGTTCCGTGGAATTCACCCAGCACCAGCATGCGGTGGTCAGAGGCATACCGGCGAATCTGCGCGGCAGTGTCGTCGGCATGCGCGCTCACGGCCATGCCCAGCGCCAGGATCAGCGCGGTGGTCCAACGGAAGATCGTATGCATCCCTGCTGCTTCCTTTCCCTGGGGTCAGGAACAGCAATGGCGGCGCCACAACCGGCGTTCAAGGTGATTCACGTCATGCGTGGATGTCCGCGCGATCAGTTGGGGTCAGAGCCCCTTCGGGGATCCGACCCCAAGTCGAGCATGGCGTGGATGTCCGCGCGATCAGACCGGGTCAGAGCCCCTTCGGGGATCCGACCCTGAGATCACAACCAGGGCAGGATCCAGTGATCCACCAGCAGGAAGGCGAACAGCGCCATCAGGTAGACGATGGAGTAATAGAACATCTTCATCGAGAACAGCTCGTCCGGCGGGTCCAGCATGCGCCAGGCGTACCAGAGGAACACGGCATTGAGCACGATCGCGCCGCCCAGGTAGAACGCACCGCTCATGCCCACCAGGTACGGCAGCAGGCAGACCAGTGCCAGCACCACCGAATACACCATGATCTGCTTGCGGGTGTGCACCACACCGTGGGTCACCGGCAGCATCGGGATCTCCGCCTTGGCGTAGTCCTCGCGGCGGAAGATCGCCAGCGCCCAGAAGTGCGGCGGCGTCCAGATGAAGATGATCAGCACCAGCAGCGACGAGTACGCCCAGTCCGACGAACCCTGCATACCGGTTACCGCCGCCCAGCCCAGCATCGGCGGCATCGCGCCAGCCAGGCCGCCGATGACGATGTTCTGCGAGGTCGCGCGCTTGAGGTACACGGTGTAGATGACGGCGTAGCCAATCAGCGAAGCGAAGGTCAGCACTGCGGTGATCAGGTTCACCCACAGCACCAGGATCACCATCGACAACACGATCAACACGCTGGCGAACACCAGCACCTGCCATGGCTTGACCTTGCCCACCACCAGCGGCCGCCACGAGGTGCGCGCCATCTGCGCATCGATGTGCGCGTCCAGCAGCTGGTTGATCGCCGCCGCGGCCGACGCCGCCAGCCAGATGCCGAGGAAGCCGAGCACGCCGGCGCGCACCTGCTCCCAGCTGGGCACGCCGGGGATGGCCAGGACCATGCCGACCAGGGCGGTGAAAACGATGAGGGCGACGACCTTGGGCTTGGTCAGGTCCCAGTACTGGCGGTAATTGGAAAACATGGAATCAGTCCGGGGCACGCAGGCGGGCCAGCAGGCTGACCAGCACGAACAACAGGGCAACGGCCACGCCGTTGTGGGCTACCGCTACTTCCAGCGGCAGCGCCAGCTTCACATTGAGGATGCCGAGGGTGACCTGCAGCAGCAGCAGCGCCATCAGCGCGCTGGCCCAGCCACGCATGCTCGGCAACCGGAACAGGCGTACGCCCAGCCACAGCAGGTAGACGGCCACCACCACCGCGAACATGCGGTGCGCCATCTGGATGGCGATACGCGAGGCGCCATCCAGCACGCCCCCTTCGTAGTCCACGCCGATGCCGCGCCACAGGGTGAAACCCTCGACGAAATTGTGCTGCGGCCACCATTGGTTGGCGCAACGCGGGAAGTTGTCCAGCGAGGCGCTGCCGCCGCCGCAGGCCAGCGCCGCGTAGTTGGCGCTGACCCAACCACCCAGTGCGATCTGGGTGACCAACACGGCCACGCCGATGCGCAGCAGCCACTTCAGCTTTGGCGCTTCGGCCAGGGTGATCGGCATGTGCGTTGCGCGCCAGGCCATCCACACCAACAGGCCGAACATCAGCATGCCGCCCAGCAGGTGACCCATCACCACCACCGGCTTGAGCAGCAAGGTCACCGTCCACATGCCCAGCAGAGCCTGGAAGATCACCACCGCCAGGGTCAGCAGTGCAGCGCGCGCCAGGTCGATGTTGCTCCAGCGCAGTGCGGCGATCAGCAGGATCGCCTCGCCAATCAACGCCAGCACGCTGGCCGTGCCATGCCAGCCCATCATGTACAGCGGTATGCCGGCGGCCACCAGTACGCAGGCGGTCACCACCGCCGTGCTTCCGAAGCGTCGTTTGCGCGTGGCCAGCAGCGCCAGGGTCAGGATCTCGATGCCCAGCGCGCCAGCCAGGAAGCGGTGCACCTGCTCACGCCAGGCCTTGTGGGTTTCCAGCGGACGGATGTCGGTTGCCGGGTGGCCAATGGTCTCTTCCACGTGCTGCGGCCAGGTGGCCTGGCCATAGCAGGTCGGCCAGTCCGGGCAGCTCAGCCCGGCATCGGACAGGCGCACGAAGGCACCGAACATGATCGTGCTCGCGGTCATGATCATGGCGAACCACGCCAGGCGGTGGAAATTGCGGTGCAGCGCCGGACGCGCGGAAAGGCTCATCAAACGGGACTCACTTCAGTTTCAGCAACGTGGCCATGTCCTTGCGCAGGCCACCCAGGTCGGTGCCCGGGGCATGACGCATGATCACGAAGCCGTTCGGATCGATCACGTAGACCGGCAATCCCGCCGGATCGTCGACGCCAGGCAGCGCCGCGCGCAGGGCTGGCGACGGAGCCAGCGGCCGCAACGCGGGCAGCGAGGCGATCGACGCCGGTGGCGTTCCCAGCCACAGAATCTCGACATTATCGGCGTTATGGCCGAACAGCTGCCACACCTTGCCCAGTCCCTGCGACAAAGTGACGCACTGCGCGTCACAGTTGCCGGCCGGTGCCACCAGCAGACGCCAGGTACGGGCCTCGGGGTTCCAGGCGTAGGGCTGGCCGCTGGCCAGGGTCGGCGCCTGCTGGCGCAGATCCACCGGCGGCTTCAGCAACTGGCCCGCATTGCGGTGCCCGGTCGGCTGCCAGCCGGTGAAGCGCAGCACGGCGGCCAGCGCCATCGCCCCGAAGAACACGGCAAACAGCAGCACCAGGGTCCGGCGGCCGGAGCCGCGCGCCTGCGGGGACGTAGCAGTGTTCATGCGGGGCATTTTCTCATGGTTGGGTAAGGGATGCCGGCCAGCGGCCGGCACTACCGGGTAATCACGCGCCTCCGGCGCCGCTCCAGCACCAGCGCCACCACCAGCACGGTCAGGGCCAGCCCGAACCACTGCACGGCGTAGCCCAGGTGGCGCTGCGGCGGCAGCGTGTTCGGCAACAGGTCCAGGTCGCGCTCGTCACCGAACGGCAGCGCTGGATCCAGTCGCAGCACCCGCTCGGGCAGTGCGGGCAATTCCAGTGCTGACGCCAGGCCCTCGGCGGGCAAGCGGCTGGCCAGCCAGCGCCCGGCCTCCCCGGTAGCGGAGAACGCCGGGCCCAGTGCCAGCCCGGCCGACGGTGGTGGCGCCAGCAGCCCGCGCACCGCCACCGGCGAAGGTGGTGCCGGCACATCCGGCAGGGTGCGATCCGGCGGCAGCGCGCGCCAGCCTAGATCGACCAGCATCACGCTGCCCTCGTCACTGCGGAATGGGCGGTAGATCTTCACTCCAGCGCGGCCATGCCGGGTCTGGTTGTCCAGCAGCACCACGCCGGGCAGGAAACGACCATGGTCGGCCACGCCGTGCAATGCGCCGGGAGCCGCCAGCGCCTGCGCCAACGTCATCACCTGCGCCGCAGCTGGACCTTGTGCATCCAACATTGCCTGTTTGGCATGCATGCGCTGCAACTGCCACAGCCCCAATCCAGTGAACGCGGCCATCGCCAGCAGCGCCAACAACCATCCGATCAGGGGCGTGTGCTGGCGCATCATGACAAGTCCGCGCAAACGCGGTCAGATAGGCACATCCACCCTGCCCTCGAGCCGCGCATGAGTGATTCGCTGAAGACCCTGCTGGTAATCGCGTTTCTGATCGTCATCGTCTGGAACCTGGGCGCCGGCCTGTATTACCTGCTGGTCGACCGCGGCCAGACCAAGCGCACGGTCAACGCACTGACGCGCCGCATCGGGGTGTCGGTGGCCTTGATCGTACTGGTGATCGTGAGCATCTACATGGGCTGGATCAAACCGCACGGCATCGGCGGCTGAGGCCACCGATGCGTGCGTGATCAAAGCACGTAGACGAACATGAAGAGCATCAGCCACACCACGTCGACGAAGTGCCAGTACCACGCGGCGGCTTCGAAACCGAAATGGTTGTCGCGGGTGAAGTGCCCCTTGGCCGAACGCAGCCACATCACGATCAACATGATCGTGCCCAGCAGCACGTGCGCGCCGTGGAAGCCGGTCAGCATGAAGAACGTCGAACCGTAGATGCCCGAGCCGAGCGTCAGGTTCAATTCCTTGTAGGCGTGGATGTACTCCTCCGCCTGCAGGGTCAGGAAGCCGAGACCAAGCACTACAGTGATGCCCAGCCAGATCAGCAGCTGGCGGCGGTTGCCAGCCTTCAGCGCGTGATGGGCGATGGTCAGGGTCACGCCGGAGGTCAGCAGGATCAACGTGTTGATCAGCGGCAGGCCCCAGGCCGGGATGGTCTGGAACGCACCGCCGATCGCTGCCGGCCCGTTGGTCGGCCAACCCGCCGAATAACCCTGCCAGAGCAGCTCGTTGGTCATCACCCCGCGGCCTTCGCCACTGAGCCAGGACAGACCCAGGTTGCGGGTGTAGAACAGCGCACCGAAGAAGGCGCCGAAGAACATCACTTCGGAGAAGATGAACCAGATCATCCCCATCCGGAATGATCCATCCACCTGGTGGTTGTAGTTGCCGGCCTGCGATTCGCGCACCACGTCGCTGAACCACCAGAACAAGGTCAGCACCAGCATCGCCACGCCGATGTAGAACGTCCAGCGGCCCCAACTGGCATCGTTGAGCCAGCTGGCCACGCCGACCATCGTCACCATCATCGCGATGGAACCGACGAACGGCCACTTGCTCTGGGCCGGGACGAAGTACACGTTGGCGTCGGTAGGTGTCTGGGCCATGGTCGGTATCCGGGTCAGGGAGCAGCGTGGGCGCCTGCCGAGGCAGCGGCGGGAGCCAGCCGATCGGACAACGCATCGTTGCGGTAGAAGGTGTAGGACAAGGTGATCGTCCTGATCTCGGGCGGCAGGTCCGGATCGACGATGAAACGCACCGGCATGTCGCGCTTCTCGCCGGCCTGCAGCGTCTGCGCGGTGAAGCAGAAGCACTCGGTCTTGCTGAAGAACCCTGACGCCCGCGCCGGTGCCACCGAAGGCACCGCGCTGCCGACCACGGCCTGCTGGCTGTCGTTGCGGGCGAAGTACAGCGCTTCGTTGAGCTCGCCGGGCACCACGTCCATGGTCAACTGTTCGGGATGGAACGACCACGGCAGCCGTGAATTGACGCCGCCATCGAATTCCACGCGCACGGTGCGCTTGCCATTGGCGGCACTGGCGCTGGCCTCGCTGCCGGGGCCGCGCTCCAGGCGCACGCCGAACACCTTCTCGCAGGCGATGCGGTACAGCGGCACCAGCGAGAACGTAAGCAGGAACACGGCCACCGCCACGCCGATCAGGCGCGGCAGCCCGGCACTGCGGGATGCGGTGCTGGCCGGTGCTTCGCTCATCGGCCGATCACCCCGCTGAGGATGAAACCGACGTACACCAGCACGGCGATGGCGCCGACCCACATCGCCGTGCGCTTGGCGCGCTGGCGTTGCTGTTCAATGCTTCCGCTCTGGTAAGGCCGACCGCTGGTCGGCTGCTCTTCGGTGTTGTAGAGCCGAGCCATGCTCGGCTGCTTTTCGTCAGTCGAGCTTGGCTCGACTCTACCCAAGGCATCAGCCGAGCATGGCTCGGCTCTACAGGTCTGCAGCGGGCTCTCGTTATGCATGTCCCACCTCAATGCGTGATGTCGTCATGCGCCAGATCCCCCGGGCGGATGGTCGGCGGCGTGGTGAAGGTGTGCGCCGGTGCCGGTGACGGCAGCGTCCACTCCAGTCCACGCGCGCCTTCCCAGGAACGCGCCTCGGCCTTCTCGCCATTGCGCAGCGAGGACAGCAGGATCGCGGCCATCATGAACGGGGTGGCGAACATGCCGAACGCACCGATCGAGCTGATCAGGTTCCAGTCGGCGAAGGCCACGCTGTAATCGGGAATGCGGCGCGGCATGCCGGCCAGGCCGAGGAAGTGCTGCGGGAAGAACAGCAGATTGACGAACACGATCGACCACCAGAAGTGCACCTTGGCCCACTTCTCGCTGTACATGCGCCCGGTCCACTTCGGCCACCAGTAGTAGACCGCGGCGATCAGCGCGAATACCGCGCCGGTCACCAGCACGTAATGGAAGTGGGCCACCACGAAGTAGGTGTCGTGGTACTGGAAGTCGGCGGCGACGATGGCCAGCATCAGGCCGGAGAAACCGCCGATGGTGAACAGGATGACGAAGGCCACCGACCACAGCATCGGCGCCTCGAACGTCAGCGAGCCGCGCCACATGGTGCTCACCCAGTTGAATACCTTCACGCCGGTCGGGATCGAGATCAGCATGGTGGCGAACATGAAGTAGATTTCGCCACCCAGCGGCATGCCCACGGTGAACATGTGGTGGGCCCAGACGATGAACGACAGGAATGCGATCGCCGCGGTGGCGTAGACCATCGCCTGGTAACCGAACAGCGGCTTGCGGCTGAAGGTCGGGATGATCTCGCTGACCACGCCGAAGGCGGGCAGGATCATGATGTAGACCTCGGGATGGCCGAAGAACCAGAAGATGTGCTGGAACATCACCGGGTCGCCACCACCGGCCGCGTTGAAGAAGCTGGTGCCGAAGAACTTGTCGGTCAGCAGCATCGTCACCGCACCGGCCAGCACCGGCATCACTGCGATCAGCAGGAACGCGGTAATCAACCACGCCCAGCAGAAGATCGGCATCTTCAGCAGGTCGATGCCCGGCGCGCGCATGTTCAGCACGGTGGCGATGATGTTGATCGCGCCCATGATCGAACTGATGCCGGCCACGTGGATGGCGAACACGGTGAAGGCGACGTTGTAGCCGCCCTGCAGCGACAGCGGCGGATACAGCGTCCAGCCACCGGCCGGCGCACCGCCGGGCAGCAGGAAGGTCAGCAACAGCAGGCTGAAGGCCACCGGCAACAGCCAGAACGACCAGTTGTTCATGCGCGGCAGCGCCATGTCCGGCGCACCGATCTGCAGCGGGATCATCCAGTTGGCCAGGCCGACGAACGCCGGCATCACGCCGCCGAAGATCATCACCAGCGCATGCACGGTGGTCAACTGGTTGAAGATTTCCGGACGGATGTACTGGATGCCGGGCTGGGCCAGTTCCAGTCGGATCAGCACGCTCATGAACGCGCCGATGACGAACATGATGAAGCTGAAACCCAGGTACAGCGTGCCGATGTCCTTGTGGTTGGTCGAGAAGAACCAACGCTCGAAGAAGCTCTGCGGGTGATGGTGATCGTCGTGCCCAACTGCCGAGTGCGCCATTGCAAAACACCTCTCAGGATCGGTTGTCGCCGCGGCCGTGATACGGCCGCGGACAGTTACATCAGGCTCCGCTGGCCGCTGCGGCAGGCGCGTTGCCGGCCTCGGCGGCAGCCGGTGCTGCCGGCTGCGCCGGCGCCTCACTGGCAGGTGCGGCAGGTTCGGCAGGTTCGGCGGGCGCGGCAGGCGTCACCTGTGCAGGCGCAGGCTTGCGCTGCGCCAGCCACTGCTTGAAGTCTTCCTTGGACACCGCCTCGACCACGACCGGCATGAAGCCATGGTCCTTGCCGCACAGCTCGGCACACTGGCCGCGGTAGACACCGGGCTGTTCGATGCTGGTCCAGGCTTCGTTGATGAAGCCGGGGATCGCATCCTGCTTCCAGCCCAGCGCCGGCACCCACCAGGCGTGGATCACGTCGTCGGAGGTGATGACGAAGCGCACCTTGGTATCGACCGGCAGTACCAGCCGGTTGTCCACGTCCAGCAGGTAGTGCGGATGGCTCTCGCGGGTCGGTACCTTGCCACTCTGCCGCATGCGGTCGGACTCGCGGTCCAGGCGGCTGGTGAAGGTGACGTTCTCGCCCAGGTACTCGTACTTCCACATCCACTGGTAGCCGGTGACCTTCACCGTCATCTCGGCATCGCGGGTGTCGTACATCTTGATCAGGTTGGCCGTGGCCGGCCACGCCATCACCACCAGGATGATCACCGGGATCACCGTCCAGATCACCTCGGCCTTGGTGTTGTGGCTGAAGGTAGCGGCGACCGCGCCCTTGGATTTTCGGAACTTGAACATGGCATAGGCCATGGCACCGAACACGATCACGCCGATCACCGTACAGACGATCAGCGAAAGATTGTTCGATTCCCAGGCCAGGCGCGAGGTCTGGGTCACCCCCTTGCCCATGTTCAGCTGCCACGGCTTTGGATCGGCCGCCTGGGCCAGCGCCGTCCCCGGCATCGACAGCAGGGCCCCCATCGCGGCGGCCATTGCAACGCACTTCGTGCCCCACCCTCTGCTTTGCTTCATTGCCTAGACCCTTAGCGTCGTCGGTTGCCGCCATCGCTGGCGGCGAGCAAATCTTCAAGCGTTTCAACAAGCGTTTGACGTTCGGCCGGCGCGAGGAAACTCCCCACCTCCACCTGCCGGCCGCTGGATGCCAGCCGGACCCTCTCATCATCGGTGAGCAGGCGCACCCAGTGGGGGTGGGCCCGGAACACCGGCGATCCACCGGGTACGGGAATGACCTCCACGTACGCCGGCACGACCCGGATCTCCTCCTGCCGTTCACCGCTGCGCCACAACGCGCGCAACGCGGCTGCCAGCAGCAGGCTGTACAGCAGCGCGAACACGGGGGCGAATGCATTGCCGGCCAACCACCCGAGGGCGGACACCAGCCACATCGCTCCCGACAACACAGCAAACAACAGGACGAACTGCCGGGCATCAAGCGCCCGTGGGGGACGCAGTCGCAGCTGCGTACCTGATCCATCTGGAGCTGTCAGCACCTCGATCATGTCGCAACCGCGTTCCTGCCGCGGGAAACGTCTCGATGGTAGCCCCGCCCTCTCGCCAGTAGCAAGGGTGCATTCACACTTTTTCCGATGCTGCAACACAGCATGACCCCGGCAACGCATATGACGAATTCAGCACAAATACTGCCGCGCTTGCTGAACACGCTGAACCCACCACGGCTAGGGGCTATCAGCCCTTCACGAAGGGGGCTTCAGGGCACTTCCCCAAGGCGCAAAAATGATTAAAATCGCCAAGTTTTCCATTGGCCGGACCGGCATGAACGCACCCTCCTCTCTCCCTGCTGCCGGCGACGCTCTGCGTTCCCCGGCGCTGCTGTCGCCGGAACTGCCGGCGTCCCCCAACCCGTTCCGCCAGGCCATCACCGATGGCTGGCTGAAGGACGAGGCCAGCCACGTCCGCGAGCTGCTGGCGCAGGCCCGCCTGCCCGCCGAGGAACAGGCCAAGGTGCAGGCGCTGGCCGCCGACCTGGTCGCCCGCGTGCGCGTGCGCGCCAAGGACCAGGGCGCGATCGAAGCCTTCATGCGCCAGTACGACCTGGGCAGCGAGGAAGGCGTGCTGCTGATGTGCGTGGCCGAAGCGCTGCTGCGCATTCCGGACCAGGACACCGCCGACAAGCTGATCCGCGACAAGCTGGCCGATGCCGACTGGGAAAAGCATCTGGGCGGCAGCGACTCGGTGCTGGTCAACGCCTCGACCTGGGGCCTGATGCTGACCGGCAAGCTGGTGCAGATGAACGACGCCACCCGCGCCGATGCCCCCAGCGCGTTCAAGCGCCTGGTCGGCCGCGTGGGTGAGCCAGTGGTGCGCCTGGCCGTGCGCCAGGCGATGAAGATCATGGGCCACCAGTTCGTCATGGGCCGCACCATCAGCGAAGCGCTGTCGCGCTCGCACAAGGGCGACAACGCGAACTACCGCTACTCCTTCGACATGCTCGGAGAAGGCGCGCTGACCATGAAGGACGCGCTTCGCTACCTCGAAGACTACCGTCGTGCGATCCACGCCATCGGCGGCGATCACAAGGCACGCGGAGGCCGCCCGGACGGCGACGTCAACAATGCCCCGGGCATCTCCATCAAGCTGTCGGCGCTGTACCCGCGCTACGAGCATGCCAAGCGCGAGCGCGTGCTGACCGACCTGGTGCCGGGCGTGCTGGAACTGGCGCAGCTGGCGAAGAGCTACGGCATCGGCTGCACCGTCGACGCCGAAGAGTCCGACCGCCTGGAACTGTCGCTGGACATCATCGAGCAGGTGTTCGGCGATGCCTCGTTGGCCGGCTGGGATGGCTTCGGCGTGGTCGTGCAGGCCTACCAGAAGCGCACCCCGTACACGATCGACCACCTGGCCGACATGGCGCGCCGCGCCGGACGCCGCCTGCAGGTGCGCCTGGTCAAGGGCGCCTACTGGGACGCCGAGATCAAGCGCGCGCAGATCGAAGGCTATCCGGGCTATCCGGTGTTCACCCGCAAGCAGAACACCGACGTGTCCTACCTGGCGTGTGCCAAGCGTCTGTTCACCCATGCCGACGCGATCTACCCGATGTTCGCCACGCACAACGCGCACACCATCGCCGCGGTGCGCAGCATCGCCAATGGCGGTGTGTACGAACACCAGAAGCTGCACGGCATGGGCGATGACCTGTACGCCGAAGTGGTGCCGGCCGATCGCTTGAACCTGCCCTGCCGCGTGTACGCACCGGTGGGTTCGCATGAAGACCTGCTGCCGTACCTGGTGCGCCGCCTGCTGGAAAACGGCGCCAACTCCAGCTTCGTCAACCGCATCACCGACGAGCGCGTCCCGATCGCCGACCTGATCCGCGATCCGGTCGAGATGGTCGCCTCGTTCGAATCGATTCCGCATCCCAAGATCCCGCTGCCGGTTGACCTGCTGCGCAGCCAGAACCACGACAGGAAGAACTCCATGGGCGCCAACCTCGCCAACGACAACGAACTGCGCGCCCTGGCCGAGCAGCTCAACGCCGCCGTCAAGCCGTGGTCGGCCGCGCCGCTGGTGCCGGGTGCAAACCCGGCCGGCGCCACGCAGCCGGTGACCAACCCGGCCGACACCCGCGAAGTGGTTGGCCAGTGGCTGGCCGCCGATGCCGCCACCGTGCAGAAGGCGCTGGCCAATGCCGTGGCTGCACAGCCGGCCTGGAACCGCACCCCGGCCGCCAGCCGCGCCGCCATCCTCGAACATGCCGCCGACCAGCTGGAAGCGCGCATGCCCGAGTTCATGGCGCTGTGCGTGAAGGAAGCCGGCAAGAGCCTGCCCGACGGCATCGCCGAAGTGCGCGAAGCCGTGGATTTCCTGCGCTACTACGCCAAGCAGGCGCGCGAGCAGTTCAGCCACGCCGAGAAGCTGCCGAGCCCGACCGGTGAATCCAACGAGCTGCAGCTGCACGGCCGTGGCGTGTTCGTCTGCATCAGCCCGTGGAACTTCCCGCTGGCGATCTTCCTGGGCCAGGTCGCTGCCGCCCTGGCCGCCGGCAACAGCGTCATCGCCAAGCCGGCCGAGCAGACCAACCTGATCGGCTACTACGCGGTGAAGCTGCTGCACGACGCCGGCGTGCCCGCCGAAGTGGTGCAGTTCCTGCCGGGCGACGGTGCCACCGTCGGTGCCGCGCTGACCGCCGACCCGCGCGTGGCCGGCGTGGCCTTCACCGGCTCCACCGATACCGCCCGTGCGATCAACCGCGCGATGGCCGCACGTGATGCTGCCATCGGCGTGCTGATTGCCGAGACCGGTGGTCAGAACGCCTTCATCGCCGACTCCTCGGCACTGCCGGAACAGCTGGTCAAGGACGCGATCGGTTCGGCCTTCACCTCCGCCGGCCAGCGCTGTTCGGCCGCGCGCGTGCTGTTCGTGCAAGACGACATCGCCGACAAGGTGATGACCATGCTGGCCGGCGCGATGAAGGAACTGAAGGTCGGCAACCCCGGTTTGCTGTCCACCGACGTCGGCCCGGTGATCGACGCCGACGCGCTGCAGATCCTGCAGGACCACGCCGTGCGCATGGACCGCGAAGCACGCCTGATCGCTGCCGCCGAGCTGTCGGCTGAGGCAGCCAACGGCACCTTCTTCGCACCGCGCGCGTATGAGCTGAAGGACCTGGGCCAGCTGCAGAAGGAAGTGTTCGGTCCGGTGCTGCACGTGATCCGCTGGAAGGGCGACCAGCTCGACGCGGTGATCGACCAGATCAACGCCACCGGCTACGGCCTGACCCTGGGCGTGCATTCGCGCATCGACGAAACCGTCGACCGCATCAGCAACGGCGTCCACGTCGGCAACGTCTACGTCAACCGCAACCAGATCGGTGCGGTGGTCGGCGTGCAGCCGTTCGGCGGCCAGGGCCTGTCCGGCACCGGTCCGAAGGCCGGCGGCCCGCACTACCTGCTGCGCTTCGCCACCGAAAAGACGGTGACGGTGAACACCACCGCCGCCGGTGGCAACGCCTCGCTGCTGACCCTGGGCGACTGATCGCCCGGTTGATGCGGTAAACGAAAAACCCCGCGAAAGCGGGGTTTTTTGTGCCTCTGTTTCATGTAGAACCGAGCCCATGCTCGGCTTGTACGGTGCAGCCGAGCATGGGCTCGGCGCTACAGTGTTTCAGGCGCCGTGCCGGCCTCATCCCGCATCAGGCTGCGCCAATGGCGCAACGCCACCAGCGCGTTGATCCAGAAGCCCACGTACAGGATCGAGGTCAGGTGCAGGCCACGGCTGTAGTACAGCGGCACCGCAACGGTGTTCACCAGCAGCCACACCCACCACGATTCCAGCTTGCGCCGCATCATCAGGATCTGCGCGATCACGCTCAGCACCAGCACCGCCGAATCGATGTAGGGCGCGTAGGCGTTGGTCAGGTGGGTCAGCATCCAGCCATAGCCGAAGGTCGCCACCACCGCCAGCGGCGCCAGCCAGGCCCATGCGCGTGGTCGCAGCGAGGTGATCGGCAGCGGCGCTCCATGGTCGCCGCGCAGCCACTGCCACCAGCCCAGCAGGCTGATGGCGATGAAGAAGAACTGCAGCACCATGTCCGCGTACAGATGGGAGCGCTCGAACACCGCGGCAAACAGCGCGCAGCCGACGATGCCCAGCCACCAGGTGTGCACGTTGTTGCGCCCGGCCAGCAGGATCGAGCCGGCGACGGCGATGTTGGCTGCCAGCTCCAGCTGGAAGTTCGGATCGGACAGGTTCATGCCGCTATTGTCGTGGATCCGCGCGCCGCGTAGACAACCCGGTAGATCCACACCATGCGTGGATGCCCCAAACCGCCCCAGAAAAAAAGAAGGCCCCGCTTGCGCGGGGCCCTCCGGGTACTGCGTCAGGCCGAGGCCTGGATCAGAACTTGTACTGGAACGAAGCAGCCAGCACGTCGCCACGGACCTTGTACTTGCCCGACAGCGAGTTGCCCTGGTTGGCAGTGGTCGCCGGCACGTTCACGTTCGGGTCGCTTGTGAACAGGTGGGTGTAGCCCAGGTTGTACTCGGTGTTTGCCGACGGGGTCCAGCCCACGCCCAGCGACAGCCACTTGCGGCTGGTATCCGGCACGCGCACGTCGCGGTGGGCGTCGGTGGTCGGGGTCTGGTCCAGCGCAACACCACCGCGCAGGGTGACGGTGTCGCTCAGCTTGTAGTCGGCGCCCAGCGATACGAAGGTGGTGTCGCGGTAACCGAACTTCAGCTCCGAATTCGGCTGCGGCGAAGCGTAGTCGACGGTGACGTTGTCGAACGCGGTCGACCAGGCAGTACGGGTCACGTCGCCCATCACGGTCCAGCGGTCGTTGACCTTGTGGGTCACGCTCAGGGTAGCCGAGGCCGGCATGGTGACGTTGGCCTTGCCGCTGGTGTCCATGAACCAGCCACGGGTGTTCGGCGAGTTGGTCAGCAGGGCACGGGCACGATCGGCGCCGCCGAAGGTCGCATCACCACCGGTGATCTTGTGCTTGACCTTGGAACGGTAGCTCAGGCCGATGTGGGTGTTCTCGTCGATCGAGAACAGACCACCGACGGTCCAGCCCACGGCATTGTTGTCACCTTCGATCTTCAGGGTGCCATCCGAGCTGCCCGGGGTGAAGCCCGGAGCGCCAGCACCGGCCAGGATGCTGCCGTAGTCGATGGCGTTGCTCAGTTCGATGGTCAGGTGCTCGACGAACACCGACGCACCGAAGGACACGTACGGGTTGACGTCATACGACGCGGCGAAGCCGAGGTCGATGGCCTTCAGATCGGTCTTCAGGCCGCTGTAGCGACCCACCCAACCGTTGTCGTATTCGGTCTTGAAGCCGAACGGAGCGGTCAGCGACACACCGAAGTGAGCCTGTTCGCCGATCGGCATGTGGAAATACGCGGCCGGAACCGGGGCGATCATGCCAGCGTCGCCGCCGTTGCCGCCCTGGGCCGGGAAGCCGTTCGGGGTGCGGGCGCTGACGCCGGTACGGCCGGTGCCCTTGTACTTGGCGCCGAAGCTGATGGCGCTGACGTCGCCCTGGATCATGGTGCCTTCCAGCTGGCGCATGCCGGCCGGGTTGACGGCGATGATGGAGGCGTCGCCCTCGGCGCTGCCGGAACCGGCGAACGCGCGGCCGAGGCCCTTGGCGCTGTTTTCCTTCAGCTGGAAGGCGGCAGCGTTGGCATCGGCGGCAGCCAGCGCACCGGCAACGCCGACGGCCAGCAGGGTCAGTCGGGCAATGGTGGAAGCGGTTTGCATCGTAGTTCTCTCTCCGGTAAGCGGTGATGGTGCTCTGAGTGCGCCTGCGCCCGGCAGGCCTTGGGGCCCTTCGGAGCGCGCCGGATTCCCCTCCCGACATACGACGCCGTATGCGAGTATTACCCAGAGCTGTTAATGAAACAATAACAGCGCAGGCGCTTTTTTCGTCTCAAAAGCTGAACAGGACAAATCCCGCCGCAGGCGCCCGCGCGCTAGGCTATTGCCCATGTTCGTCTCCCTCCCGTCGCGCAAGAAGGCGGCCCTGCGCTGGGCCACGCCCGTGCTGTTTGCGGCACTGTGGCTGGCGTTCCTGTGGTCGATCTCGCGCCCGGACGACGCCCGGGGCAGTCTCTGGCTGGACTGGGGCGCCCTGTCCACCGGCCTGACCCACCCGCTGGACTGGTGGGCAACCCTGCAGGACGGCAGCGTGCTGCGCCTGTTCACCGCCCTGTTCCTGCACGCGGACTGGTCGCACCTGCTGGGCAACCTGGTGTTCCTGCTGATCTTCGGCCTGCCCGCCGAGCGGGTGCTGGGGCCGTGGCGGTTGCTGCTGCTGTTCCTGGTGGGCGGCGCGGTATCGAACCTGGTCGCGATCTACACCATGGGCAGCCCGGACCAGATCATCATCGGTGCCAGCGGCGCGGTGTCGGCGCTGATCGGTGCCTACCTGGCCCTGTTCCCGGGCGCCCGGCTGGGCGTGGTGATCCCGCTGGGCCTTTTCCTGGAGTTCGTGCGTGCCCCGGCCTACCTGCTGATCGGCGTCTGGGCCGCACTGCAGGTGGTGTTCGCCCACATTGGCCCGAGCTTCGGCATGGTCGCCTGGTGGGCACACATCGGCGGCTTCATGTTCGGCCTGGTGTACGGGGTCTACGTGCGCGCGGCGATCGCGCGCAAGCTGCGCAAGCGCCACGGGTTCTGACAGGTCCGGTAGTGCCGGCCACCGGCCGGTTCCACGCTCCGTTGCTACCTCCCCGGGGCGATACCGGGCCGGAATCGATCTTCGCCGGGCATGGCCCGGCGCTACCTCAGGGCTTGGCCGGGACCGGTGCGGGCTTTGCTTCCGGCTTTGCTTCCGGCTTTGCTTCCGGCTTTGCTTCCGGCTTTGCTTCCGGCTTTGCTTCCGGCTTTGCTTCCGGCTTCGGCTCGGCGCTCGCGTCCGGCTTGACCTGCGGCTTTGCGGCCTCCGCTTTCGCAGCCTTGGCCGCGGCGGCCTTGGCGGCCTCGGCTTTCAGGCGTGCAGCTACGGAACCCGGGTTCTTCAGCTCGGCCAGCGCGTCGTTGATCGGGCCATCGCCCGGCAGCACTGCACCGGCGTGGTAACCCTCGGTGCCTTCGTCGTCGCCACGCAGGTGGCCCGGCAGGGTCGCTTCGCTGTAGTCGCTCAGGCTGGCGGGCAGGGCATCCTCTTCCGGGCGCGCGGCAGGCTTCAGTTCGACCTCCGGCACGATGCCGGTGGCCTGGATCGACTTGCCGCTGGGCGTGTAATAACGCGCGGTGGTGAGCTTCACCGAATCGCCGTTGTCCAGCGGCAGCACGGTCTGCACCGATCCCTTGCCGAAGGTGCGGCTGCCAATCACGCGCGCACGCTTGTTGTCGCGCAGCGCGCCGGCCAGCACTTCCGAAGCACTGGCCGAACCGGCATCGACCAGCACCATCACCGGTGCACCCTTCAACAGGTCGCCCGGCGTTGCATCGAAGCGTGCATCGCTGATGCTGATGCGGCCACGGGTGCTGACGATGTTGCCCTTGTCGAGCAGGTCATCGGCGACCTGCACGGCGGCGGTCAACAGGCCACCCGGGTTGCTGCGCAGATCCAGTACCAGGCCCTTGAGCTGACCACCGGACTGCTTCTGCAGCTGCTGCACATGCTTCTGGAAATCCGAACCGGTGTCGGCCTGGAAGGTGCTCAGGCGGATGTAGCCGTAGCCCGGCTCCAGCAGGCGGCTGCGCACGCTGGTCACGCGGATGGTCTGGCGGGTGAGGCTGACATCGAACGGCTTGGGCTTGCCTTCGCGCACGATGGTCAGCACCACCTTGCTGCCAGCAGCGCCTCGCAGCGGTTCGCTGGCGTCGATCTTGCTGATCGGCTTGCCGTCGATGGCGATGATCAGATCACCGGCAAGGATGCCGGCCTTCGCCGCAGGCGTGTCGTCGATCGGCGAGATCACCTTCATGCTGGCGTTGTCCGGCTGCTGCTGCAGTTCCACGCCGATGCCTTCATAGGCGCCGCTGGCCTGCTCGTCGAAGGCCTGCGCGTCTTCCTTGTTGAAATAGGTGCTGTGCGGATCAAGGTCGAGCAGCAGCCCGCGCACCGCCGACTGCATCAGCTTCTTGTCATCGACCGGATCGACGTAGGCGGCGCGAACCGCGTTGTAGACCGCCACGAAGCGACGGATGTCTTCCAGCGGCACCTTCGAGGTCACCGCCTCCTCGCTGTTCGCCGCCTGCCCGCTGGTTTCCTGGCTCGGGGCGGGCGCGGTCTGCTGCGCCCAGGACAGCGCTGGCAACAGAGCCAGCAAGAGGGTGGCGGTACGGGCTGCGCGCATGGATCACTCCTGTCGACGATGGCATCGTGCCCAAGGCACATGCACCGATTATGCGCGAAGCGTGGCTAAATTCCCGTTGAATCCAGCGGCGTGCGGCCAGCCGGAATTCAGCGCCGCTGCAGCCAGCTGTCCGGGTTGACCGGCTGCCCGCCACGACGCAGCTCAAAGTACAGCGCGGTGACGCCCTGGCCGCCGGAATTACCGACCTTTGCCACCGCGTCGCCACGGCTGACCCGGGCACCGGCATCCTTGAGCAGGGTGTCGTTGTGCGCGTAGAGGCTCATGTAGCCGTTGCCGTGGTCGACGATCAGGATCATGCCGTAGCCGGTCATCCAGTCGGAGAACACCACAGTGCCATCGGCCACGGCAGTAACGGTGCTGCCCGCCGGCGCGCCGATCAGGACGCCGCTGCTGGTGCGCCCATCAGGCAGCTTGCCGCCATAGCGCGCCAGCAGGTTGCCGGACAACGGCCAGCCCAGGCCACCGACCTTCGGCGCAGGCGCCGAGGCCACTGCAGGCGGAACCTTGGTGGGCGGCGGCGGCCGCCCCTGTGCTGCGGCCTGGCGTGCGGCACGTTCGGCCGCGGCCTTCTCTGCTGCGGCACGACGCGCTGCGGCTCGGCGCTCTGCTTCGGCGCGGGCAGCTGCAGCGCGCAGGTTGGCCAGCAGCGTTTCCAGCGCCTTGGCATCCTGGCCCAGCGCCTGTTCCTTCTCGCGCTGGTCCTTGAAGCGCTCGTCCAGCGAGGCCACGGTCTTTGCGCGATCGCGACGGTCGGCTTCCAGCGCCGCAGCCTGCTGCTTCTGGTCCTGCTGTGCACCCTGCAGCTTCTGCTTGCGCTGGGCGATCTGCGCCTGCAGCGCTTCCAGTTCCTTCAGGTCGGCGGTCAGCGTGGTGATGCGCTGCGCGCGTTCGCGCTGCAGGTAGCGATGGTAGGCCAGGGCGCGGTTGGCATCGGCCACGGTGTCCTGGGACAACAGCAGCTTCAGCGGTGCGTGGTTGCCCAACTGATACGCCGCGCGCAGCAGCCCGGCCAGCTCGCGGTGCTGCTGGGCCAGGTTGGCCTGCAGGGTGCTGCGGCGCTGCTCGGCTTCGGCCAAGGCGTGGCCCTGCTCGCGCAGCGCGGTTTCGGTCTGCGCCAGCACACGGCCGGTGCGGGCTACCTTCTCATCTGCCTCGCGCAGCTGTTGCGAGGCCTGCCCCCGCTGTCCTTCGATCTGCCGGCGTTCCTGCGCCACACCTTTCAGTTCGCTGCGCAGCTTCTGCAGCTTGCGCTCGGCCTCGCGCGTGGTCTGCGCAGCCCCGGGCAGCGGCAGGGCCAGCGCCAATGCCAGCCCCAACAGCAGGCAGCGCCCGCCGCGTTGGGCGGCGATGTGATGTCGGCGTGATGGGAAGGCGTTGTCGCGCAAGGGCTTTCCAGTGACTTCAGGCAGTTGCAGGGGGTACCGGGGAATGGTGACATCTCCGCACGCGGCCTGCCAGCCGCACATCCATCGAGGTCCCCATGAAATCTCTTTCCATTCCGCTGCTGTTGGGCGTGCTGCTCGCCACCGGGCCGGTTGCGGCCCAGGAAGACATCAGCAAGGTCAACGGCAGCATCAGCGCCGACGCCGGCCAGCGCTACGGCAAGCTGGACACGGTCAACGGCGGCATCCGTGTGGGCGAAGGCGTCGAGACCGGCAGCATCGACACCGTCAACGGCGGGGTGAAGGTTGCCGACCGCGCACGCACCGGCAAGATCGAAACGGTCAACGGCGGTGTACGCCTGGGCCGCGAAGTGATTGCCCGCGGCAGTGTCAGCACCGTCAACGGCAGCATCTTCACCGATCGCGGCAGCCAGATCGAAGGCGGTGTCGAGACCGTGAACGGCGGCATCGGCCTGGTCGAGAGCCGCGTTGGCAACGATGTCGAGACTGTGAACGGTGACATCACCGTCGGCATCGGTTCGCAGGTGAACGGTGGCGTGCACGTGCGCAAGCCGAACTTCAGTGTCTCGCTCACCGCCAGCCGCAAGCCGCGGGTGATCATTGGCCCGAACGCCGTGGTCAACGGCCCGTTGCAGTTCGAGCGCGAGGTGGTGCTGTACGTGCATCGCACCGCCCGTATCGGCCCGGTCACCGGCGCCGAGCCGATCCCGTTCGACACCGAAACCGCTCCGGCGGATTGAGCGCACCGAGCCTAGCGGTTCGGTGATACTCGCTGTTAACGGTCGTGCATGAGGTGCGGCCGCCCTCTGTTTTCCAGGAACCGACGATGCCCCGCAAACTCCTCCTGTGCCTGGCCGCCGCGGCCGCGCTCAGCGCCTGCAAAGGCGAAGACACCCCGGCGCCCGCGCCGGCCACCGACACTTCTGCTGCCAAGCCAGCCGCCCATTCGTTCTCGCCTGAGATCAACGCCGGCGATTTCGCCGAGATGGTCAAGACCCTGGCCTCGGATGAATTCGAAGGCCGCGCGCCGGGCAGCAAGGGCGAAGAGCTGACGGTCAACTACATCCGCGACCAGATGCAGCGCATCGGCCTGCAGCCCGGCAACGGTGACAGCTGGTTCCAGGACGTGCCGATGACCGAGACCACGGCCGATGAAGCGACCGTGCTGAAGATCACCCAGGGCGGCAAGACCACCGAGCTGAAGTTCGGCACCGACATGGTGGTCGGTACCCGTACCGGCCAGGCCGAGGTGAAGGTCGATGCCAGCGACCTGGTGTTCGTGGGCTACGGCGTCGATGCGCCGGAGCAGAAGTGGAACGATTACGCCGGCCAGGACTGGAAGGGCAAGACGGTCGTCATGTTCGTCAATGATCCGGGCTTCCACGTCGATGACGCCAAGCTGTTCGACGGCAAGCGCATGACCTACTACGGCCGCTGGACCTACAAGTTCGAGGAGGCCGCTCGCAAGGGCGCTGCCGCTGCGCTGATCGTTCACGACACCGCGGGCGCTTCCTATGGCTGGGACGTGGTGAAGAACTCATGGGCCGGCCCGCAGTACGACCTGCCGGCCAAGGATGATCCGGAAGCCCGCATCCCGGTGCAGGGCTGGCTGAGTGCGGAGGCTGCCAAGGCGCTGTTCGCCGGTGCCGGCCTGGACCTGGCGCAGGCCTACAAGGACGCCAGCAAGCGCGGCTTCAAGCCGGTGCCGTTGAAGGCCACCGCCGCAGTCGATCTGAAGAGCCAGATCGCGCAGAAGCAGTCACGCAACGTGGTGGGCGTGCTGCCGGGCAGCAGGCGTGCCGACGAAGCCGTGCTGTACATGGCGCACTGGGATCACCTGGGCAAGCATGAGGGTGAGACCGGCGACAACATCTACAACGGGGCGGTCGACAACGCGACCGGCGTGGCCGGCATCCTCGAGGTGGCCGAAGCGATGGCCCACCAGGAGCCGAAGCCGGAGCGTTCGGTGGTGTTCCTGGCGGTGACCCTTGAAGAATCCGGCCTGCTGGGCTCGAAGTACTACGTTGCCCATCCGACCTTCCCGCTGGACAAGATCGCCGGTGTAATCAACATCGACGCGATGTCGGTGGCCGGCCGTGCGAAGGACGTGACCGTCACCGGCTTCGGCAGCTCGGAGCTGGAAGACATCCTCAAGCCGCTGGCTGCGGCCCAGGACCGCACCCTGCATGGTGAGACCTCGGTGCAGAGCGGCTTCTACTTCCGCTCGGATCACTTCAACTTCGCCAAGGCCGGCGTGCCGGCCCTGTACGCCGATGGCGGCGAAGACCTGCGCGACGGTGGCGTGGAGGCCGGCCGCAAGGCTGCGGCCGACTACGGCGCCAACCGCTACCACGGCCCGAAGGACGAGTTCGATGCAGCCACCTGGAAGCTGGACGGCACGGTCGAGGACCTGCAGCTGATGTATGGCGTAGGCAAGGAGCTGGCCGGCGGCGATCGTTGGCCGAACTGGTATGCAGGCAACCCGTTCAAGGCGGCCCGCGATGCGATGATGAAGGACAAGGCACCGGCCGCAGCAAAGTAGAGTCGAGCCAGGCTCGACTGAACATCGTTGAGGTCAAAGCGGCGCCCCTTGGGGCGCCGCTTTTTTTGTGCGCAATCGCACTGCAGTTGTAGCTGCCAACCTTGGTTGGCGTGTTGGTTCCCTGCGGAGAGCATCCACGCATGGCGTGGATCTACTGTTGGTCCGCCTGCCCTTGGTAGTTGCC
>NZ_JBLYPK010000016.1:0-56233 GCF_051861585.1 Stenotrophomonas sp. ATs4
GAATGCCGGCCTTTTTCGTTTTGGGATGCCAGTTCCGCATGAATCCTTCCGGATGTGGGTAGTGCCGGCCGCTGGCCGGCGCCTCATGAACCCATCCGGATATGCCAGCAGCCGGCCAGCGGCCGGCACTACCATCTGCGCCGCGCTTACAACGATCGGCTGATGGTGAAGCTGCCGAACACCGGCGACTGGCGCTGGCCATCGAATTCGCGGGTGCTGTGGTAACGGGCCACCGCGAATTTCCAGCGGCCGCGCATCACTGCAATGCCATAACCGCCCTGTGCCACGACGTGGCGCTTGTCCACGCTGTGGCTGCTGCGGAAGGTGTTGCCGTCCAGCGTGATGTCGCGGATCACCCATGCTGCATCGGTGGTCACGAACATGTGCCACGACCAGCCACTGGCACGCCCGCCCCGGGTCGGTGCGGTGTTCTCGCCGGCCGGGCGCAGTGGCGTGCTGCCGAAGTCGTCGGGCAGCTTCCAGCCGAAGCGCACTTCGCCACCCGCGTTGGCCTTGGTTTCCAGGTTGCCGATTGCACCGCCATAGTGGCTGATCGCGTCCCAGCCCCAGCCACCAGCGTTCACGCTGGCATCGGCCGGCCAGCGGCGCATGCGCTCGTGGGTCAGCATGAACACCGGCTCGTTGTGCAGCTGGTTGTCCCAGCCTTCGAACTTCTTGTCGTTGAGGATGTTGTGCACCGCATCCTGCACCTGCTTGCCCTGTGCCCACGGGCCCACCACGCCCAGCGCCAGCTGGGTGGTCTGCAGGCGGTCGCCGCTGCGCGCGTTGAAGCCGAAGCTGGCCAGCAGCACACCGACATACGGGCGGTCATCCTCGATCAGGTCGCGGCGGGTCGGATCGGTCGGGGTGAAGATGCCCTGGCCGATGCTGAAGATCATGTTCTGCTGCTCGAACTTTCCCGGGTGCAGGCCTTCCAGGTACTGGTTCACCCAGCGCGCCATGCGCGGCAGGCAGGGGTCGTCGGTGTAGTCCACCAGATTTGGTGAGACCAGGGTCAGCTGCGCGCCATTGGTGTAGCCCTGGTCCTGGTGGCGGCCACCGAACAGGTCGTTGTCGACGCGGAAGTTGATCTGCGGCGGGTGGTCGCGCATTGCGTCCGGGCCACATTGTTCGGCTGCCTGGGCAGCAAGGGGAAGCGCGGTGGCCAGCAGGCCAGACAGCCCGAGGGCTATGAAACAGCGTTTGGAAGGGGGGCTCATGGGGGGCGGATTCTATTTGTCGTTTTCAGCCGCGACACGGTACCCCCAGGCGGTCCGTGAAACGACCACACTGCGCTCACTTGTCTGTTCCGAAAACAACATTGTCCACCCGACACAATGGGATACAGCATCTGGGGGGCATCGGTCGGGAGGGGCCGCCGGGCACAGGGATGGCTCAGGATCCAGGCACTGGCGGGGGGGCGACCCGGATGTCCAGTCAGCTGCGGTTGTGGTTGGGGGCACCTTGCCCTATTCTCTGCGCCGGCGCCTGGGGGGCGTCGCAAAGGATTCAGGTCCCAGACCCTTTCTCAACCCATGGATTGTGCTTCGCCGTCGGCGAGGTGCTGGATGACTCTAATGAACAAATCGAATTCGCTCGCCCATGCGCTGGCCTACGCGCTGCTGGGTGTCGGTCTGGTGGCCATCAGTGCCCCGGCTTCGGCTGGCCTGCGTGACAGTTTTGCCAACAGCCGTACCTCTGCCCAGGAGCAGAGCAAGAAGGGCCAGGCCGAGATTCCGGTGTGCGCCAAGCCGCTGGGCTCCATCTCGGTGATCGAGCCGGAAGACGTGGTGAACTGGTGGACCGGCCAGCAGCTGCCGGCGCCTTCGAAGCTGATCAAGGTGTTCGTCAACAAGTCCAAGTGCTTCACCCTGGTGGACCGTGGCGTCGGCATGGCCGCGGCCCAGGCTGAGCGCGCGCTGGCCAGCGAAGGCCAGTTGCGCGGCCGTTCCAACATCGGCAAGGGCCAGATCCGCGCTGCCGACTACGTGCTGGTGCCGGACCTGATCTCGCAGAACAGCAACTCCGGCGGCAACGCCATCGGTGGCCTGCTGGGTGGCCTGATCGGCGGCAAGGCCGGTGCCGTGGTTGGCGGTCTGAACTTCCGCAGCAAGACTGCGGACGTGACCCTGACCCTCACCGACGTGCG
This sequence comes from Stenotrophomonas sp. ATs4, assembly GCF_051861585.1. Lineage (NCBI taxonomy): Bacteria > Pseudomonadati > Pseudomonadota > Gammaproteobacteria > Lysobacterales > Lysobacteraceae > Stenotrophomonas > Stenotrophomonas sp. ATs4. The sequence continues at coordinate 2,150 of NZ_JBLYPK010000016.1, forward strand.
CTCCTCCGAGCAGGTGGCCATTGTCGAGGGCAACTCCAAGAAGACCGATCTGGGCTGGGGTGCCGGTGGCGGCCTGTTCGGCGGCGGCGGAATCGGTGCGATGGGCGTGGGCGGTTATGCCAACACCGAAATCGGCCAGGTGATCACCCTGGCCTACCTGCAGGCCTACACCAACATGGTGGCCGAGCTGGGTGGCCTGCCGGCCAATGCGTCGGCGGCCAACGCCGGCCAGGCCGTGACCATGCTCAAGGCCGGTCGCCTGCTGGCCAACGCCAAGGGCACCGGCGCGCCGGTGCGCTCGCTGGAGCCGGGCATGCTGCTGTACCCCACCGGTGTCAAGGAAGGCACGATGTGGGAAGTGGAAGACGAAATGGGCAACAAGGGCTGGGTCAACTCCACCCTGATGGAAACGGCCAAGTAATCGGCCTGCGTACCGGCTGCGTACCGGTACGCGCCCACCGGGGGCCGGCCTTCATAGGCCGGCCTTTCCGCTTGCAAGGCCCCCCTTGCAACGCAGCGGCTCGGCGATGCTGCGTCTGACGTTGATGAATACTCTTGGGTTTGTTGCCTCCCGGCCCGATAATGGGGGCATGGAAATCAAGTCCGACAACCCCGACCACGGCTTCCAGTTCCCCGGCCAGTTCGAGCTCAGCGCGATGGGCCCGGCCAACCGCGGCCTGGAACATGAGCTTCCCCGCCTGCTGCTGGCTGCCGGTATCGATGTGGTCAATGAACGCATCAGCTGGAAGCACTCGACCAATGGCAGGTACGTGTCTGTGCGCATGGTGTTCAAGGCCGAGAGCCGCGAACAGTACGATCTGGCGCACCAGGCACTGCGTGACCACCCGGAAGTGAAGTGGACGCTGTAGCCGACAGCTGCCCGGCCGAAGCCGCCCCGGAACACCGTGCGCCGCGTCCGGCGGTAGTCCGTGATCTCGGTCGCCAGGCCTACGAGCCGGTATGGCGTGCCATGCAGCGCTTCACCGACCAGCGCGGCGACGCCGATGCCGACGAGCTGTGGGTGGTCGAGCACGATCCGGTGTTCACCCTCGGCCAGGCGGGCAAGGATGAGCACGTGCTGGCGCCGGGTGACATCCCGGTGCTGCACGTGGATCGCGGCGGCCAGGTGACCTATCACGGCCCCGGCCAGATCGTGGTCTACCCGCTGCTGCGCCTACCGCGTCTGGGTATCGGCGTGCGCGACTATGTGTGCCGCATCGAACAGGCGATCATCGACACCCTGGCCGAGTGGAACATCGGCGCCGAACGCCGCGACGGCGCCCCCGGCGTCTACGTCGGTGACGCCAAGATCGCCGCGCTCGGCATCCGTGTGCGCCGCGGCTGCACCTTCCATGGCCTGGCCTTCAACGTGGCCATGGACCTGGAACCTTTCCACCGTATCAACCCCTGTGGCTATCAGGGGTTGCAGGTGACCTCGGTAGTAGACTTGGGCGGGCCCTCCGGGATGGAGGCCGTCAAGCCGGTGCTGCTGGACCACCTGGCCCGCCAGTTCGGCCTGCTGCTGCAGCACTCGTCTGAACTGCCTGATTTTTCTGCGGCCGCCTGACCGCCACCCGGAACTGCCATGACTGAATCCACCGCCCGTTCCATTCCCCTGCAGATCGTGCAGGGCGATTCCTCGTCCGCCGCGCCGTTGCAGGCCGGAGTCAAGCAGCTGGGCGGTGACAAGATCAACCGCTCGCCGGTGCAGTTCGCCGACGCGCCGGTGTTGCGCAAGCCGTCCTGGATCCGTGTGCGCATTCCTTCGGGCAATGCGGTGCAGAACCTGAAGGCCAAACTGCGTGAGAACCGCCTGGTGACGGTGTGCGAGGAGGCCAGCTGCCCGAACATCCACGAGTGCTTCGGCCACGGCACGGCAACGTTCATGATTCTCGGCGAAGTCTGCACCCGCCGCTGCTCGTTCTGCGACGTTGCCCATGGCCGCCCGAAGCCGCCGGATGCCAACGAGCCGGCCAGCCTGGGCCAGACCGTGGCCGATATGGGCCTGAAGTACGTGGTGGTGACCAGCGTCGACCGCGATGACCTGCGCGATGGCGGTGCCCAGCACTTCGTCGACTGCATCAGCGCGATCCGCGAGAAGTCGCCGGGCACCCGCATCGAAGTGCTGACCCCGGACTTCCGTGGCAAGGGCCGCATGGAGCGCGCACTGGAAATTTTGGCGCAGAACCCGCCGGACGTGTTCAACCACAACATCGAGACCGTGCCGGACCTGTACCGCAATGTGCGCCCGGGTGCGGACTACCAGTGGTCGCTGAACCTGCTGAAGAACTTCAAGGCGCAGCACCCGGAGGTGCCGACCAAGAGCGGCATCATGCTGGGCCTGGGCGAAGAGTTCGAACAGATCAAGGCCACCATGCGCGACCTGCGCGCGCACGACGTGGACATGATCACCATCGGTCAGTACCTGCAGCCGACCGCGCACCACCACCCGGTGCTGAAGTACTGGACCCCCGAGGACTACAAGGCGCTGGAAGACTACGGCTACGAGCTGGGCTTCAGCCACGTGGCGTCCGGCCCGATGGTGCGCTCGTCGTACCACGCCGACGTGCAGGCCAAGGGCGCCGGCGTTTCCTGATGCCCCAGGCGGGCGCGGCCCGCCGCCTTCGGTGGGTGCGGACCTCCTCACTGGTCGGTGCGAACCTCCTCACTGGTGGGTGCGAACCTTGGTTCGCACGCTTCCGCCGGGCATGGCCCGGCGCTACCGGTAGCTGCTGACCTCTTCCCGGGTGGGTGCGGACCGTTGGTCCGCACGCCTTCGCCTGCATTCACAATTTGCTACACCGGCCCCGCTAGGCTGGTTTTCCACCGAACGCGGCCGGGTGACAAACCTGGCAACTTTCGGCACTGTCGTGGTGTCTGAACACCCCGCAGTCTCCCCCTTGGCAAGGCGCCTTCGAGCACGTCAATGAAATTCAAAGCCCCCGCATTCCTGATGGCCCTGGCGCTGGTTGCGCCGCTGGCATTGGCGGCCAAGGCCGACTCGCCTGCATTGCCCGCAGCGGCCACCGCCGATCAGGTGACCACCTCCAAGCTGGTCTACGGCCTGCTGTCCGACAGCCGTTATGCCTACCGCCCGCGCGCGCTGGACGAGGCCACCTCCAAGGACGTGTTCAAGCGCTACCTGGAGACGCTGGACGGCGGCAAGCAGTACTTCACCCAGGCCGACGTGGCGCGCTTCGCGCCGTTCGAAGCCAATATCTCCTCGGCCATCCGTGGCGGCGAGCTGGAGCCGGCGTTCCAGGTGTTCGCTGTCTACAAGCAGCGGGTCGGCGAGCGTGTGGCCTATGCACGCAAACTGCTCAAACAGGAACCGGATTTCACCGCCGACGAGCGCTTCGAATACGACCGCAAGAAGGTGCCGTGGGCGGCCAGCAGCGGCGAACTGGATGAGCTGTGGCGCAAGTCGGTCAAGAACGACTGGCTGCGCCTGAAGCTGGCCGGCAAGAAGCCGGATGACATCCGCAAGACGCTGGACAAGCGCTATGCGACGCTGCAGAAGTCGGTCAATGAACTGAAAGGCGAAGACGTCTTCCAGTTCTTCATGAACGCGTACACCAGTGCGGTCGATCCGCACACCGATTACTTCACCCCGCGCACCGCCGAGAACTTCAACCAAGCCATGTCGCTGTCGCTGGAAGGCATCGGCGCGCAGCTGCAGCGCCAGGACGATGTGGTGGTGATCCGCGAGATCATTGCCGGTGGTCCGGCGGCGGTGGACGGCACGCTGAAGCCGGGTGACCGCATCGTCGGCGTCGGCCAGGGCAAGTCCGGGCTGGTCGAGGACGTGATCGGCTGGCGCATCGACGATGTCGTGGCCAAGATCCGCGGCGCCAAGGACACCGAGGTCAAGCTGGAGTTCATTCCCGCTGCAGAAGGTGCCGACGGCAAGCACCACACCCTGGTGCTGACCCGGCAGAAGGTGCGCCTGGCCGAACAGGCCGCCAAGGGCGAGACCATGACCATTCCGGCCGCCAACGGTGAGCCGGCGCGCAAGGTGGGTGTGATCAAGCTGCCGACCTTCTACCAGGACTTCGAAGGCCGTCGCCGCAACGCCGCCGACTATGCCTCGGCCACCCGTGACGTGGCCAAGCTGCTGGCCGGCTTCAAGACCGACAAGCTGGACGGCGTGGTGCTGGACCTGCGCAACAACGGTGGTGGTTCGCTGGATGAAGCCATCGAACTGACTGGCCTGTTCATCGAGCAGGGCCCGGTGGTGCAGGTGCGCGAGTCCGGTGGCCGCGTCACCGTCAACAGTGACCGCAACCAGGGCGTGGCGTGGGATGGCCCGCTGGCGGTGCTGATCAACCGCGGTTCGGCTTCGGCCTCGGAGATCTTCGCAGGTGCCATCCAGGACTACGGTCGTGGACTGGTCATCGGTGAGACCAGTTTCGGCAAGGGCACCGTGCAGAACATCGTCGACCTGGATCGCTGGCCGAGTGGCGAAACCCAGCGCTTCGGCCAGGTAAAGCTGACCATTGCCCAGTTCTTCCGCATCAGCGGCAGCAGCACCCAGCACAAGGGTGTGGTGCCGGACCTGGCCTTCCCGGCCAGCGTCGATGCCACCGAATTCGGCGAGAGCACCTACGACAACGCGCTGCCGTGGACCCGCATCGCTGCCGTGCCGCACACCCAGTACGGCAACTTCGCGCCGCTGCTGCCGAAGCTGGAAACCCGCCATGACGCGCGCATCGCCGCCGACAAGGAGTTCCAGTGGTGGAACGAGGACGTGGAGCAGTTCCGCACCGAGGCGGCGAAGAAGTACATTTCGCTGAACGAGGCCACCCGCCGCGCCGAGCGTGAGCGCCAGGACACCCAGCGCAAGCAGCGCCAGGCGATGCGCAAGGAACTCGGCCTGGCCCTGGACCCGCTGGCCGATGACAGCAACGACGACGGCCTGACCGGCAACGAGCGCGACATCGTCAAGGATGCCGCCCGCGAGAAGGCTGCCGAGAAGCGTCCTGACCCGCTGCTGCGCGAGTCGGCCTCGATCCTCGCCGATGCAGTGAACCTGCTGGCCAACGACCGCCCGCTGTCGGCGCAGGTGCTGCCGCAGTCGACCGGTGCCGGTCGCTGGGCTGACTGAGGCTGGTTTCGAAGCAACCCGAAGGGGCCGGCAATGCCGGCCCCGTTTCGTTCCAGGACCTCGTTTCCGGTAGCGCCGGGCCGTGCGCGGCGAGCGAAGCGGATCGCGCGCTTCCGCCGGGCATGGCCCGGCGCTACCGGCGCATGAACCAGCAGCAACGGGAGCGGCCCGGAGCGCCGGTTTCGACCTGCCGCACACGGCTTCAGGACTACCCTTGGCGCTACCGTTCTCGCAGGAGTACCCATGCGGGCCTCCCGTCTTTCCAGCACTGCCGTGGCCCTCAGCAGTGCCCTGATCCTGTCGGCCTGCGGTGGTCGTGCCGCCGACAACACCGTGCTGCGCGAATCCTTTGATTCCGGCGATACCTTCTCGCGGACCGTCGACGGCCGCGCGCCTGACGCCTGCGAGGCTGCGCGGCGCACGCTGCTCAGCCAGGGCTATGCGATCGCCCGTTCCGACGATGCGCAGGTGGAAGGCAACAAGAACTTCCAGCCGCGCGAGGATGACCACGAACAGTTGGTGCTGCGCATTTCCTGCGCACCACGCGGCAACCAGGCACTGGTCTTCGTCAGCGCGGTGCAGGACCGCTATGCACTGAAGAAGAGCCCGACCTCAGCCAGTGTCGGGGTCGGTGCACTGGGTTCGGTGTCGCTGCCGTTCGGCAGCAACGACGACTCGCTAGTGAAGGTGGCCAGCAGCACGGTGACCGACGCCGAGTTCTACCGTCGCTTTTTCCAGCGCCTGCAGCAGTACCTGCCGGCGGATGCAGGCAAGCCGGCTGCCTCGCCGCCGCCCGCAGTGCCTGAGCCCGCACCGGCCGCCACGGACCAGGGTTGAGCGTGCACCGCAGGTTGATGTGCGTGGCCCTGCTGCTGGCCTCACCGCTGGTCACGGCAGCTCCTGTCGACTGCACGCAGGGCCTGCTGCAACGGTTGGGCTGGCGCTTTGATGAAACCGCGCTCAGTGCGCCGAAGGTGCACGGCGGCCCGGTGTGCACGCGCGCATCGCTGGCCGAGGCGCAGGCGGCGGGTGATCTGCGCGTGCAGTGGCCGGCAGACATGCCCACTGCAGCCCGACAGATGCTGCTGCAGGCGCTGTTGGACGATCCGGCCACGGTCTGCGCCTATGCCTTCCAGCTGGGGGCTGCCACGCAACGTGCGGCCTCGGCATTGCAGGGCAACGCCAGCTTCCGCTTCTCCGGTCCGCAGCTGGGCTGGATCGGCTTCGGCCTGCCGGGCTCGCGCGCGCAAGGCTGGCAGCGCACGCGCAGTTTCGGCCGCGGCTTCGTGCCCAGCACGGGCAACAGCCAGGCGCTGCAGGCCTTCTACAGCGGTGCCGTGCGTGCCGAATGCGGGGTCGGTCGCCAGGTCGCGCAGCTGGCCACCCAGCGCGAACTGTATGGCGATGCTGCGTTCGACACTGAGTTTGCAGCGGATGAACTGTCGATCGGTACCTTCCTCGCACTGCACGATACCGACAGCATTCTGCTCGGCGCGCACGCGGGCGACTTCTTCGCCGATGGCAAGGCGGTGCGCACCTCGGCGATGGGGCGGCAGGCGTTCGTGGGCGTGCCCGGTTTCATCGAACATGTGTACGACAAAGGCACGCTGGACGATCTGAGCAACCAGGCCGAGAACTTCGTCGTGGTTTCGGTGGGCGAGGGGGCGGCGCAGGCGCTGGCCGTACACGGCGGCCTGGCCTGGTACGACCAGCGCAATGCCGAACTGTGGACGCTGGCGCAGCGCATTCCGCGCGTCGGCCGACGCTATTTTGAACGACTGCTGTTCGAGCGTGACCCGGATCTTCGTGCACGGCTGGAACCGCGCTACCACGACTCGCTCGCGCGCATGGACCAGCTGCTGGACGATCCGTTCTACCAGCAGTTCGTGATCTATGTGCATCCACGCGGTATACGTCCCATCGGCTACCACGTCGCCCGCCTGCTCGATCGCAACCCGCGAACCCCGTTTTCGATCGACCTGGCGGTGCACAATCTGCATACCACGCTCTACCGGCGTTGGCGCGAGGCGCAGCTGCGCCACTGCGCGGCTACCGGCAGGCCAGGCAGCCTGACCCTAGACCCCAACTGAAGGTGAAACAATGGATATTGCAATGATCGGCCTCGGCCGCATGGGCGCCAACATGGCCCAGCGTCTGCATCGCGGCGGCCACCGCGTGGTCGGCTACGACCCGGGCGAGGGCGCGCGCCAGCGTGCCGCAGAGGCCGGCCTGGAGGTCGTTGATTCGCTGGCCGCTGCCGTTGCTGCGCTGCCGGTGCCCCGCGTGGTGTGGTTAATGGTGCCGGCGGGCGAGATCGTCGACCAGACCCTGGGCCAGCTGACCCCGCACCTGGCCGAGGGTGACATCGTCATCGACGGCGGCAACTCCAACTACCAGGACTCGATCCGTCGTGCCAAGGCACTGGCCGAGGTCGATCTGGGCTACGTCGACTGCGGCACCAGCGGTGGCGTGTGGGGCCTGCAGGAAGGCTACAGCCTGATGGTGGGGGGCGAAGCGTCGGTGGTGGAGCAGGTCGCACCGCTGCTGCGCACGCTGGCACCGGCAGAAGACCGTGGCTGGGCGCGCGTCGGTCCGTCCGGCGCCGGCCACTTCACCAAGATGGTCCACAACGGCATCGAGTACGGAATGATGCAGGCCTACGCCGAAGGCTTCGCGCTGATGGAGCGCAAGCAGGAAATGGAACTGGACCTGGCGCAGGTGGCCGAGGTCTGGCGTCATGGCAGTGTGGTGCGTTCGTGGTTGCTGGACCTGAGCACCGAAGCCCTCAAGCGCAATCCGTCGCTGGATGGCATCGCGCCATATGTGGAGGATTCCGGTGAAGGCCGCTGGACCGTGGCCGAAGCGATCGCGCTCGATGTGCCGGCACCGGTGATCACCTTGTCGCTACTGGAACGCCTGCGTTCGCGCGAATCCAATTCGTTCACCGACCGCCTGCTGTCGGCGATGCGCAACGAGTTCGGCGGCCACGCGATCAAGAAGTCGTAAGTCCCGCAACGGGGTCGGATCCCCGTCATGCCGGTAGCGCCGGGCCATGCCCGGCGGAGGTTCCAGCACCGCTGCGCTCGCCGGGTGCGGCCCGGCGCTACCGAGCTGTCTCATTCCGATCATTTCCACGCCATCTACGCATGGCGTGGATCTACGGATCACCCCAACACCACCCGCCGCCCTTCGCGTGCGCTGTCCATGCCGGCCTGCAGCAACCGCATCAGCTGCAGCGCCTGCACCGCGCTCACCGTTGGCTCGCCTTCGCCGTGCATCGCCGCCGCGAACTGTGCATACAGCCGCCGGTAGTCACCCGACAGGTTGTCCACGGTCTCGCGCTGCACGTTGTCCTCCGCATCGCACTGCACCCGCTCGCCATGCCGCGGATCGATGCCCCAACCGGGCGCGCCGGGTGCGATGCCACGGCGTAGCTGGGATTCCTGCACGTCCAGGCCATGCTTGATCCAGCTGGCCTTGCTGCCATGCACGCTGAAGTGCGGCGTCTGCGCCGCTACCAGCGAACCGGCATGCACGATGGCGCGGTGCTGCGGGTAGTGCAGCACCGCGTGGAAGTAATCGATGCCGCTGCCACCCTTGCGCTGCACGTCCAGGTCGGCCGTGATCGCCTGCGGCCAGCCGAACAGCACCAGCATCTGGTCCAGCAGGTGCGGACCCAGGTCATACCAGAGACCACTGCCGGGGCCGTCCTGCTCGCGCCAGCGCTCGCGTACCTGCGGCCGGTAGCGATCGAAGTGGGCGTGGCATTCGGCAACGTCACCCAGCACGCCTTCGGCGATCAGCGCCTGCAGGGTGAGGAAGTCTGCATCGAAGCGCCGGTTCTGGAACACGGTGACAATGCGTCCTGCATCGCGCGCGGCCGCCAATACCGCTTCCGCTTCGATCACGTCCAGTGCGAATGGCTTGTCGACCAGGACGTGCTTGCCCGCAGCCAATGCAGCGATGGCCAGCGGTGCGTGTTGCTCGTTCGGTGTGGCGATCACTACCGCGTCTACCGCGGGATCATCGAAGACCTCCTGCGGCACAGTGCGAACGTGCACATCACTGAATGTGCGCAGCAGGGTGTCGCGCTGCGAACTGACAACGCTGTGCAGTGCAAGACCGGGGCTGTGCTGGATCAGCGGCGCGTGGAAGACGCGGCCGGCAAGGCCGTAACCGATCAGCGCCAATTGCAGGTCGGGACGCATGACGAAGCTCCGGCAATGGGGAAAGGCAGGGTAAACGAGGATGGGCGACGACCCAAACTGAACCGTTGCCGTTCCAGGGGCCGCGATTCACGGCAGCATGACCGTGACGCCACGCGTGCTGCACGAGCTCCCGTCCAGACTGGCAGCACATTCCGCAGGAGTACGACACGATGAGCAATACGACCCGCACGCTGATTACCTCGGCCCTGATGCTGGGCCTGGCACTGTCCTCCTCGGCCGCATTCGCCAAGGATCCGGCCGCGAAGAGCCCGCCCAAGACCGATCATGCGGCGATGACCCACGCTGACCGCCATGATTCCAACGAGCCGGTGACCGACAGCTGGATCACCACCAAGGTGAAGGCCGACCTGTTGGCCAGCAGCAATGTTCCGGGCACTGAAATCAAGGTGGAAACCGTGAATGGCGTGGTCAGCCTGAGCGGTGCCGTGGCCACCCAGGCCGAGAAGGACAAGGCGGTCACCACCGCCAAGGGCATCAAGGGCGTGACCCGCGTTGATGCCGCCGCATTGAAGGTCAGCGCGGCTGCCAAGCGCTGAGCCTGGTGGGCGCCCGGTTGAGGGGCGCCCAGCCACCCCTGTAGCGCCGGGACATGCTCGGCTGCCTTTTGGGTTGCAGCCGGGCATGGGCTCGGCGCTACAGGCCAGGTTTGCGAACCCGTTCAGCCAGCTGGAGCAGAAACTCCAGAGTTGTGACCGCCTGCGCTATATTGCCCGTTCCGCCGCAGCCGGGCCGGTCTCGGCCTCCGCTCCGCGGCCGTGCTGACGAGGAACTATGGCGCAGGTTTTCAGTGACGACGTCTGGGATCGCTGGCGATTGCCGGCCCTGGCGCTGGCGGCTGCCGCGATCATCGTGGTGCCGTGGTTGACCCTGCGCAAACTGCAGCAGGACAACGAACAAGCGATGGCCTGGGTCAACCACACCCAGGCCGTGGGCGTGGCCCTGCAGCAGCTGCAGGCCGATGTCCGCGATGTCGAATCGGCCGCACTGACGCTGTCCAAGGGTGTGGACGCACCGGGTCTGCGCGAACGCATGGCCAAAGCAAATGAAATACCGGGCCGTCTGGCTCAGCTCGGCCGCATGACCCGCGACAACCCCGAACAGCTGATCCGCATCGGCCGCATCGAGTCGATGCTGGATGGACGCCTGGCGGTGGCGCGCGAGCTGGCCAAGTCAGAACCGAACAGCGACCAGCGTGAGCTGGTGCAGGACCTGAGCACGCGTTATCCGATCCGTGGTCTGGTCGAGGAACTGCAGGCCAGCGAGGAGAAGTTGCTGGCACTGCGCGCCGAGCAGGCCGCGCGCCAGCGCAGGCAGACCGAGTTTGTTTCCTGGAGCTCATTGGTGGTGCAGCTGGCGCTGCTGGGTCTGGTGCTGTGGTTGCTGCAGCGACAGATCGGCCGCCGCCTGCACGCGGAACGGCAATCGCAGCGCTCGGCCGCGCGAGCGGCGTCGGTACTGCAGACCGTGCGCGAACCGATCGTGCTGCTTGACCGCGAGCTGCGCGTTCAGCTGCACAATCCTGCGTTCGCTGAACTGTATGGGCTGCAGGATGAGCGCGCCGACGGCCTGCTGCTGGAATCGGTCGGGGACGGTGCCTGGCGGGACCCGGTGATGCGCCAGCGATTGTCCGATGTGCTGCTGCGCGGGCGCGAACTGTGGGACTTCGAGCACGAACAGCGCGCCGCCGACGGCATGGTGCGCTACATGCTGCTCAACGCGCGGCGCATGCCGCTGCCCGATACCGATGACGAAGTGGTGCTGATGACCGTCAGCGACATCACCGTGCAGCGGGCGGTGCAGCTGCGCGTGGAAGAGCTGAACCGCCAGCTGGAAGGCAAGGTCGCGCAGGTGTCCGAGGTCAACCGTGAGCTTGAGGCCTTCAGCTACTCGGTCTCGCACGACCTGCGTGCGCCGCTGCGCCATGTTGCCGGTTTCTCCGACAAGCTGTCGCGCCATCTGGGCGAGCAGGCCGACGACAAGAGCCGCCATTACCTGGAAGTGATTTCCAGCTCGGCGCGGCGCATGGCGGCCCTGATCGACGACCTGCTGGTCTACTCGCGGCTCGGTCGGGCGGCGATGCGCCAGCAGGCGGTGGACATGCAGTCGCTGGTGGCAGACACCCGCGCCATGCTCGATTCCAACCTTCAGGCCGAGGCCGAGAACAACGGCCTTGCACACCATGTCGAGTGGAGCATCGCGCCGCTGCCGATCGTGGTGGGCGATGAAAACATGATCCGCCAGGTCTGGCTGAACCTGCTCGGCAATGCGGTGAAGTACTCGGGTAACCGCGAGCCGGCGAAGATCCGCGTGGACTACCAGCTGCAGCCCGATGGCGGTCATCAGTTCACGGTCAGCGACAATGGTGCAGGCTTTGACATGGCCTATGCCGGCAAGCTGTTCGGCGTGTTCCAGCGCCTGCACAAGGCCAGCGACTACCCCGGTACGGGCATCGGCCTGGCCAGCGTACGTCGCGTGATCACCCGCCATGGCGGCCGTATCTGGGCCGAGGCCGAACCGGATGTCGGCGCCACCTTCCACTTCTATCTGCCTCCCGCGATCGACGCGGACAAACAAGGTCCTTCCGCATGACGACTCTGCGCACCATTCTTCTCGCCGAAGACAGCCCGGCCGATGCCGAAATGGCGATCGACGCCCTGGAAGAGGCGCGTCTGGCCAACCCCATCGTCCACGTCGAAGATGGCGTGGAAGTGATGGACTACCTGCTGCGCCGCGGCGCCTTTGCCAGCCGTGAGGAAGGCCTGCCGGCGGTGTTGCTGCTGGACATCAAGATGCCGCGCATGGATGGCCTGGAAGTGTTGCGGCAGATCCGCGAGCACGAAGAACTCAAGCGCCTGCCGGTGGTGATCCTGTCGTCCTCGCGCGAGGAAAGCGACCTGGCCCGCAGCTGGGACATGGGCGTGAACGCCTACGTGGTCAAGCCGGTGGACGTGGACCAGTTCTTTGGCGCAGTGCAGACCCTGGGCAAGTTCTGGGCGTTGATCAACCAGGCACCGGAACTCGAGTGAGCCCATGCCCCTGACCGGTCCCGCCCTGGGGGCGCTGCGCATCCTGCTGGTGGAAGATTCCCCGGAAGATGCCGAGCTGATGTCCGAACAGATGCTCGATGCGGGCCTGGAAGCCCGTTTCGAGCGTGTCGAGAGCGAGGTCGAACTGCGCCAGGCGCTGGCCGCGTTCGTGCCGGACATCGTGCTGTCCGACCTGAGCATGCCGGGGTTCTCCGGTGACGACGCGCTGCGCATCGTGCGCGAGACCTCACCGGAAGTGCCCTTCATCTTCGTCTCCGGAACCATGGGTGAGGAGAACGCGGTGGCGGCGCTGCAGAAGGGCGCCAACGACTACATCATCAAGCACCTGCCGGCGCGCCTGCCGTCGGCGGTGGCGCGGGCGATCCGCGAGGCGCGCAGTGCTGTTGAACGCGCACGTGTGGAAACCGAACTGATGCGCGCGCAGCGGCTGGAAAGCCTGTCGCTGCTTGCCGCCGGCCTCAGCCATGACCTGCGCAACATCCTGCAGCCGCTGCTGATCATGCCGGACCTGCTCAAGGCCCGTACCGAAGATCCGCAGCTGCATCACCTGGCCGATGTCATCGCCGAGTGCGGCCGCCGTGGCCACGAGATGGCCGAATCGATGCTGTCGTTCGTGCGCGGCTCGCGCAAGCCGAGCGAGCGCATCGAGATCAATGGCCTGTTCGATGCGGTGGCCCTGCTGTTGCGCAGCAACGTACCCGATGCCGTGCGTCTGGAACTGCAGGTGCAGGACGAGGGTCTGGTGGTCGACGCCAACTACACCGAACTGCAGCAGGTGATGTTGAACCTGGCGCTCAACGCGATCCAAGCGATGCCCAACGGTGGCCGCCTGAGCCTGACCGCCAGCCACGCCGGCCAGCGCGACGGCGTGGACTGGATGCAGATCCGGGTGGTCGACGAAGGCATCGGCATGGATGCGGACACGCTCTCGCACCTGTTCAATCCGTTCTTCACCACCAAGGCCGATGGCACCGGCCTGGGCCTGATTTCCTGCAAGCGAATCGTTGAAGGCGCCGGCGGCAGCATCCACGTCAGCAGCCAGCCGGGGCAGGGCACCTGCTTCGAGCTGCGCCTGCCGATGCATGACGCCATTGATGGCAGCGAGCCGATCGAGCAGCTGGTGGCGCTGGGCAGTGGTCAGTCGATCCTGGTGGTCGATGGCGAAGCCACCCGTCTGTCGCTGCTGGGCAATGCGCTGTCCAGCCAGGGCTACCAGTTGCAGCTGGCATCCGATGGCCCGGCGGCGCTGCGCTGGATGCAGCAGGAGGCGATGCCGGCGCTGGTGATCGCCGATGCTGGCTCCAAGCTGCTGCCGGCCAGCCAGCTGCTGGGCGAAATGGCTACGTTGGGTTACCGCGGCCCGGCGCTGGTGCTGGAAGACGCCGAGGTGGCAGTGCCGGCCGACGCGTTCCCGGCAGGCGTGCAGGTGCATGCGCTGCGCAAGCCGCTGCAGATGCAGCAGGTCTTCCGCGCGGTGGCCGAAGCGCTGGGCTGAGCACGCGCCGCCGGGCATGGCCCGGCGTTACCGAAGGCCGTGGGTAGCGCCGGGCCATGCCCGGCGGCAGGTCAGGTTGGTTGTTCCAGGGTTTCCCAGGGAAAGCGCGGCAGGCTGTCCACGGCCTGCTCCAGCCGCCGCGACCAGTTCTGGTGGATGTCGGCATACAGCGCTGAATCCGCCCCCAGCCGCAGCTGTTGGCCGATGCGCAGTTCGCCATCGCGCAGCAGTGCCAGGTCGATCGGCAGGCCCACCGACAGATTGGAGCGGATGGTGGAATCCAGCGAGACGATGGCCGTGCGTGCGGCATCTTCCAGGCGCGTGGCCGGGCTCAGGATGCGGTCGAGGATCGGCTTGCCATACTTGGATTCGCCTATCTGCAGGTAGGGCGTCTCCGGCGATGCGGCGATGGCGTTGCCCAGCGGGTAGACCATGTACAGCCCTGGGCGTTCACCGGCAACCTGGCCGCCGAAGATCAGCGTGGCCTGGGTGTTCACCCCGTCATGGCCGTGCTCGCTGTGCTCGGTCTTGACCTGGCTGTCGACCAGTAACTGGCCGACGTACTCGGCGGCTTCGAACAGATGGGTCATGTCGCGCAGATTGGGCGTGCGCCGTTCGCCAGCATCGCGCCCCAGGCGCGACACCAGCAGCTGGGTGGTGGCCAGGTTGCCAGCCGCCATCAGCACGTAAGCTGCCTGGCCGGGATATTCGAACACGTGCAGCTTGCGGTGCACGCGCACATCGTCCAGCGAGGCATTGGTCCGGGTGTCGGCAGCGAAGACCAGGCCCTCGTCCACCTCGATTCCAACGCAATAGGTCATGTCGGTGCCCTATCATGTGCGTCCCGGATTGTAGGCAGGCCGCCGTGACGACGGCATGTCCACGCCCCCCCAAGTGCCGTCACCTGAACCGCATGACCACCGTGCTCCTGAGCCTGGGCAGCAACGTCCAGCCCCGCCGCTACCTCCATGCCGCGGTAACGGCCCTGCGCGAGCGCTTCGGTGCGCTGCAGGTGTCGTCCGCCTACCGTACCGCCGCGGTCGGCTTCGATGGCCCGGCCTTCCTCAACAATGCGGTGGAGATCGAGACGAATCTGCCGCTGCAGGAACTGGACGACTGGCTGCACGCGCTGGAAGACGCGCACGGCCGTGACCGCAGCGGGCCGCGCTTCTCCGACCGGACCCTGGACATCGACGTGGTGTTCTACGGTGACCTGGTGGTGGAAGGCCCCGGCCATCTGCGCATTCCGCGCCCCGAGCTGAAGCATGCCTTCGTGCTGAAGCCGCTGGCGGACATCGCACCGGACTTCATCGATCCGGTCAGTGGCCAGGACCTGGCCACGCTGTGGCGCGCGCACACGCAGTTTGGCGAGGCGTTTGAGGTGGTGGACCTGGATCCGGGCGCGGTGGATTGATCCGACGCAGCCACCCATGGGTGGCTGAACGATCAACTGACCGTGCGCCCACCATCCACGCGCAGGGTGTGGCCAGTGACGAAGCTGGCCTCGGCCACCAGCCAGTACACGGCCTCGGCGATCTCCTCGACCGTACCGATCCGCGCCAGCGGCGTGCGTGCCAGCAGCGCCTCGCGGGCGAAATCGTCCTTGCCCTGTTCCGGCCACAGGATCGCGCCCGGCGCCACTGCATTGACCCGCACCTTCGGTGCCAGCTCCAGCGCCAGCGAGCGGGTAGCCATTTCCAGCGCGGCCTTGGCCATGGTGTAGGCGATGTGGTCGCGCATCGGGTCGGTGCCGTGCAGGTCGGTCAGGTTGACGATGCAGCCCTGCTGGCGGCGCAGGTACGGTGCGGCCGCCTGTGACAGCAGCAGCGGCGCGCGCGCATTGACCGCATACAGCTCGTCCATCGCCTCGGCTGTCACCTGGCCCAGCGGGGTGGGGAAGAAGTTGGAGGCGTTGTTGACCAGCGCGTCCAGTCGTCCGAAGTGGGTAACGGCCTGCTCCACCAGGTCGGCCAGGGCGTCGGCGTCACGCAGGTCGGCCTGCAGGGCCAGCACGCTGCCCGGGCGTACGTTGTCGAAATCGAACGCGGCCTGCTGCAGTTCGGCGCTGGAGGTGTTGGCGTGCAGCACCACCGACCAGCCACAGGCGTGGAACTGGCGGGCGATGGCCGCACCGATCCGGCGCGCGCTGCCGGTGATCAGGACCACGGGGTGGGTGTCGCTCATCGAGGGTCCTCCAAGGCTCGGCTATCCTGTGCACCATTGTCACCGCATTCGAAGACGCCATGCAGCCCACCTTCCCCCTGCCCGAAGCCGATGCCCTGGCCCACAGCGACCAGCTGGCCGCCGCCCTGCGCGCCGAAATCCTTGCGCAGGGCGGGGCGATGCCGTTCTCGCGTTTCATGGAGTTGTGCCTGTACGCTCCCGGCTGGGGCTATTACAGCGCCGGCGCCAGCAAATTCGGGGGCAGCGGTGACTTCACCACCGCGCCTGAGCTCGGCAGCCTGTTCGCAGGCAGTGTGGCCAATGCGCTGGCCCCGGTGTTCGCCCAGCTGGGCGCGCAGGCGCGGATGCTGGAACTGGGCGGCGGTACCGGCGCCTTTGCCGAGGCTGTGCTGCTGCGCCTGGCCGAGCTGGACGCGCTGCCGTCACGCTACGCGATCCTCGAACCCAGTGCCGACCTGCGCGAACGCCAGCAGCAGCGGCTGCAGCAGAACCTGCCGGCTGATCTGGCAGCACGCGTGGACTGGGTCGACCGCCCGTTCGAAGAGGACTGGGAGGGCGTGGTGTTCGCCAACGAAGTGATCGATGCATTGCCGACCCCACGTTTCCTGATCAGGGACGGCGAGGTCTATGAAGAAACCGTCGAGCTGGATGGCGATGGCAACTTCATCCGTGGTGCGCAGCCGGCCGATATCCTGCTCAACGGCGCGGTGCGCCACATCGAGCGCTACCTGGAAAAGCCCTTTGCCGAGGGCTACCGTTCCGAGGTGCTGCCGCAGCTGCCTTACTGGCTGCAGGCGGTGGCCGGTGGCCTGAAGCGGGGCGTACTGCTGTTCGTCGACTATGGTTACAACCGCGGCGAGTTCTATCAGCACGACCGCGACGATGGCACCGTGCGTGCCTTCTATCGCCACCACGTGCACAACGATGTGCATCGCTGGCCGGGCCTGCAGGACATCACCGCTTCGGTCGATTTCACCGCGATGGCCGAAGCCGGCCTGCACGGCGGTTTCGAGCTGGCCGGCTACTGCAGCCAGGCCAGTTTCCTGCTCGGCAACGGGCTGGACCAGGTGCTGCTGCTGGCCGAGGAGCGTACCGACGAGGTCGGCCGCATCCAGCTGCGCGACCAGGTGAAGAAGCTGACCCTGCCGACCGAGATGGGCGAGCGCTTCCAGGCGATCGGCCTGCAGCGGGGCGTCGACTTCGAACCGGCGTTCGAGTTGGGTGACCTGAGCTGGCGACTGTGAGCCACGCGTTGCCGGTGATCAAGCCGCTGCAGCGGCCGCGCCTGTGGGCCATGCTGTGGGCGCTGGCGGTGCTGTTCGTGATCGTGGTCTGCCTGATCCCGCCGCCGCCGATTCCATTGCCGGAAAACAGTGACAAGGGCGAGCACTTCCTGGCCTATTTCATCCTGGCCGGTAGCGCGGTGCAGCTGTTCCGTCGGGGCCGCCCGCTGCTGTGGGTGGGTGTGGGCCTGGTGCTGATGGGTATCGGCATTGAGTTCGCGCAGGGCGCGCTGACCAGCAACCGCATGGCCGACCCGATGGATGCCATCGCCAATACAATTGGCGTGTTGGCCGGCATGGCCACCGCACTGACCCCACTGCGCGACCTGCTGCTGCGCTGGCGCGGGTAAAGGCGTGCCAACCAAGGTTGGCACCTACCCGTAGATCCACGCCATGCGTGGATGGAATTGGTAGATCCACGCCATGCGTGGATGGAATTGGTAGATCCACGCCATGCGTGGATGAACTGCCCGAGGTGCCGACCAAGGTCGGCACCCACCAGGACAGACCTGCCGTTATTTCCCCAGCGTAACCTCATCCAGCACCCACATCGCCGGGCGCGTATCGCCGGTGAAGTTGATGCACAGGTCACCGGTGCCCTGCGTACCCTTCGGCAGCGCTGCACGCAGGGTCACGAAGCCATCGGCATCGGGCTTGGCCGGCAGCGGCACTCCGGCAATCACCTTGCCGCTGCAGTCGCCGCGACGCACCTGCATCTCGCCGTGCGCACGCCTGGCCTTCTCGAAGCGACGCTTGGGCTCGTCGTGGGCCAGCTGGAAGTAGTACGGAATGCGGCCCGCACGCACTTCCACGCTGCCGATGCCGTCCAGCTGCGCCTGCGGCCAGCGCCAGCACGGCTGGAAAATGTCCACGTTGAACACCGCACGGGTGCCCTCGCGCGGGCCATCGTCCTCCAGGCGCAGCACCAGACCCTTCTTGCCCACGCAGCTGAGCAGCTCATCGCTGCGTCGGCTGAGCAGCGACTGTGCGGTGAATGCCGCCACCGTCGGCTTCGCCGCCAGCATCTGGCCTTGGTAGAACGCGGCGGCCTGCACGGTGGTTGGCAGTTTTCCGGTCAGCGGCTGCTGGTACAGCGGCGACTGCGCAGTCACCGGCTGGCCATCGGTGCTGTAGCGCACCTCATAGCCCAGCGGGTTGGCCAGCGACACGGTCACCGTGTCGACCGCGCGGTTGTCGGTGTAGTCCACGCCCACTTCGAACGGGGTCTGCGCGTAGGCCAGGCCCCAGGCGCGGTAGCGCTGCAGCTGCGCCGGCAGGCGCGCGAGGAAGTCGCGGAAATCGCGATGTTCCGGCGTGCTCCAACCGGTCTCGGCCACCGCGGCCAGGCGCGGGAACAGGTTGTGCTGCAGGCGTGCATAGCTGCGCGTGTGCTCGGTGAACATGTTGGCCTGCAGGCCGAGGATGTGCCCGCGCTTGTCGGCAGCCAGTTCGGCAGGCACCGGTTCGAAGTTGTACAGCTTGCCGAGGTTGACCTGGGTCGGGCGGCCCGGCGGTTCGTTCGGCGAAGCCGTCTGCAGGTAGTCCAGATAGAGGTAACCGACCGGCGACATGATCACGTCATGCCCGGCACTGGCCGCAGCCAGGCCGCCTTCGGTGCCCTGCCACGACATCACCGTGGCCTGCGGCGGCAGCCCCCCTTCGAGGATTTCATCCCAGCCGATCAGGCGCCGGTCGTGTTCCTCCAGGAACGTCTCCAGTCGCTTGATGATGTGGCTCTGCATGGCCATCTCATTCTTGATGCCCAGTGCACGCATGCGCTGCTGCACCTGCCTGGACGCTTCCCACTGGTCCTTGACCGCCTCGTCGCCACCCACGTGCACGTACTTGGCCGGGAACAGCGCGATCACTTCCTCCAGCACGTTCTCAAGGAAGGTGACGGTGCTGTCTTCCACGTTGAACAGGTTCGGGAACACGCCCCATTCGCTGATGGGCTTCAGCGGGGTGCTGATCGAACCCAGCTCCGGGTACGCGGCAATCGCGGCGGTGGCATGGCCAGGTACGTCGATTTCCGGAATCACCTGGATATGCAGCGCTGCGGCATAGGCGATCACCTCGCGGATCTGCTCCTGCGTGTAGAAACCGCAGTACGGGTGCTCCTGGTCGCTGACCGGATCAACACCACCATCGCCGGCCGGCAGGCGGCAGCTGCCCACCTCGGTCAACTTCGGGTAGCGCTTGATCTCCATGCGCCAGCCCTGGTCATCGGTCAGGTGCCAATGGAAGGTATTGAGCTTATGCGCAGCCATCGCATCGAGCACGCGCTTGATCTCGTCCAGGCTCTGGAAATGCCGCGCCGAGTCGAGCATGAAACCGCGCCAGCTGAAGCGTGGCGCGTCCTGGATCTGCACCGCCGGCAGCACGCCGTTGCTGCCGCCGGTAGCGAGTTGGGCGAGGGTGGTCGCGCCATAGAACAGGCCGGTTTCGTTGCCAGCCTGCACCAGCACGCCCTGTGCGGTGCTTTCCAGCGTGTAGCCCTCGCCGCTGTCGCGGAAGGTCGGCACGATCTGGAAACGGATGCCGCCGCTCTGAGGTGAGGCCTTGCCTTTGGCCAGTGCGAGGCGCGGGCCTCCACTGCGGGCCAGCAGGTCGGCGAACTGTGCAGCGACCCGCTGTGCGGCTTCGCCTTCGGCCTGCAGCGCGGTATCGGCGCGGAGGGTGATGCCGCTGCCCTTGCCAGGCTGCACCTGGGTGGGGGCGGGAATCAGCATCAGGCTGCCGGCGCGCAGTTGTGGGCCGGGTGCTTCAGCGGCGGGTGTGGGATCGGCGGCAAGTGCCGGCATCGCCGGCAGCATGGCGAGCAGGCTGCCCAGCAGCACTGCGCTGCGCATCCGGGCGCGGAAAGGCTTGACCATCGGAACGACTCCTTGGAACGGTGCGATGAACGCTATACATGAAAAACGCCGGGCCCGGAATGACCCAGGCCCGGCGTGCGTGCACGACTCGGCGATGTTGCCGCCGCTGGATCAGTACTTGAAGCGGAAGTTGAGGTAGTACTGGCGACCGTTGCTGTAGAACGAGGTCGGGATGGCCGCGGTCTGGTAGTACTTGTAGGTCGGGTTGTTGAGGTTCAGCGCATCGAAGCTGATGCTCAGCCAGTCGGTGGCCTTGTAGCTCAGCGATGCCGACAGGGTGCCGAAGTCATCCTGGTAGTACGGGTTGGCACCGGACAGGCCGATCAGGAACGACGAACGGCGCGTGTAGCTGACGCGTGCACCGAAGGTGTCGTTCTCGAAGTAGGCACCCACGTTGTAGGTATTCTTCGAAGTGCCGAGCAGGTTGTCGGTTCCATCGGCCCAGGTGTGCTCGGTGCTGCCATCGGCGTAGGTATAGTTGGCGTTGACGCCGAAGTACTCGCCGATCGGCTGCTCATAGGCCACTTCGATGCCGCGTACCTTGCCGTCGGCATTCTTCGGACGCGAGATGTCGTACTCCTCCAGCCGGTTGGTCAGCTCGCTGAACAGCATCTGCTTCTCGGTGCTGAAGGCCACGTAGTCCTTCAGGCGCATCGAGTAGGCACCGACCGACAGCATGCCGCGCGGCATGAAGTACCACTCCAGGTTGGCGTCGAAGTTGGTCGAGATCACCGGCTTCAGCTTCGGATTGCCGCCGCCGCCCTTTCGGTTCAGGTCCGAACCGTAGGACGAAGCACCCAGCGCCGAGAAGTCGGGCAGGGTCTGGGTCTGCGACGCTGCGAAACGCAGTACCAGGTCATCACGCAGGTCGAACTTCAGGTTGGCGCTGGGCAGCACGCGGTTGTGCTTGTTCTCGAACGCCTGGCGCGTCCAGGCACCGAACAGGCTGCTCACGTCCGGCACGGTCGAACCGGTGGCTGCGGCGTAGGTGTCGATGTCCTGCTTGATGTTGACGTAGCGCAGGCCGACGTTGCCGCTCCAGCGGTCGCCGCTGAAATTGCCCTGCACGTAGGCGGCGAAATTCTTCTCGGTGACCTTCCATTCGGCGCCGTAGTTGTGGCGGCCGTCGGGGCCATCATTGCCGGACAGCCATTCGGAATTGTTGGTCACCGCGTCGCGCAACGCCGCTGGCGTGTAGTACCAGATGTTGCGCGGGAAGCTGCCGCCGATGTCGCCGGCGAAGCCACCCGGGTAGTTGGCGGTGGGGCTGCCGCGCAAGGCGTCCCAAATGTTGCCCGGGGTGGCGCCTTCCGGCGACTTTGCTTCACGCGTGTGGTCGGCGTAGCGCGCGCCGAAATCGATCGAACTCAGTACGCCTGCGTTGAAGTACTGGCTGAAATCGACGTTGGCCCACTTTTCCTTGTCGATTGCAGTGACCTGCTGGTTGCCCCAGGTGCCGCCCCAGCTCGCGCCGGCGGGGCTGAGATCGCCACCCACATTCCAGTCCACCGGCGAGCCGTTGCCATGAGTGGTCCAGTTGGCACCACCACCGTTCGCGGTCAGCAGCTCGGCGATGTACTGGCGCGGCGTCTCGCCAGTGCCCTTGGTGGTACCGGCCTGGAACTTCGCAGTCAGGTTCTCGCTGACCTGCCAGTCGGCATCCAGGGTGATGTAGTTGGTCTTGGCCGTCGACTCGCGGTAGATCATGTCGTACACCGCGTAGTTCGTGCCTGGCTTGCCGGCGTAGCTGGCCTGGGTCAGCACGCCATCCTTGACCACGTAGCCCGGATCAGGAGCCTGCGACTTGCCGAAGCTGTTGCCGAACATCATGAAGTTGCGGTTGTAGTTGTTCGCTTCCAGCTTGGAGCTGAAGCCGCTGAGTACGAAGCTCAGATCGTCGGTCGGCTTGAACTGCAGCGAAACCAGGCCGCCAGTGCGCTTGCGGGTCTGTTCGAACAGGGTTGAGCCCAGCAGGCCCGGAACCTGTACGCCGACCAGATCCGGGTTGGTCTTGGCCACCGGATCGTTGGCTTCAATAGTGAAGAAGCCACCCGGGATTTCCTGCGCTTCGCGGCGCAGCTCGCGCTTCTGGCTGAAGGCCTGCAGCATCACGCCGAAGGTGCCTTCATCGTTCTTGTAGTTGAACAGGGCAGACAGCTGCGGGTCGTTCGACTTGGCCTGGTCCGAGCGCACCGCGCCGATCGAACCTTCTGCGGTGAACTGCTTGGAGAATTCCAGCGGCTTGCGGGTGATGATGTTGACGGTACCGGTGGTGCCGCCGTCCTGCAGCTTGGCCTGCGAGGACTTGTTCACTTCCACCGAGCTGACCAGTTCCGACGGCAGCAACGAGTAGCTGACGCTGCGGCCGACGTTGTTGCCCTGGCTGAGCACGAACCAGTCGGCCGAGCCGACAGTGTGGCCGTTGATCAGGGTCTGGGTCAGGCTCGGGCTGGTGCCACGCAGGCTCACACGGTCGGCTTCGTCGAAGCCGCCTTCATCGGCGCTGGACGAGCTGATGTTCACGCCCGGCAGGCGCTGCAGGGTGTCGGCGACATTGTGCGCGGGCAGCTTGCCCACGTCTTCGGCGGTGACCACTTCCACGCGCGCATTGGATTCGCGCTTGGTGTCCAGCGATTTTTCCATCGAACCACGGATGCCCGTGACCGTCACGGTGTCCAGGTCGGTGGCGGTCGGGGCGGCCTGCTGCGCGTGCGCACTGAAGGCGAGGCAGCTGACGATGGCGGCCGAAAGCAGGGTCTTGCGGGTGTTCATGATGTCTCTCCTCATCACTCGATTGGATGCCGGCGGCGGTGTTCGATTACGGTTGCGATGACATGCGCGGGGCGGCGGCAAAGTCCCGTGCGTTGGCGTGCCACGTACTGCGTGCTGCGATTGCGTTGAAGCCTGTTGCGGTGTCAGGCGGCCGACTGCTGCAGGTACCAGCTGGCAGCGCCGACCACGCCCAGCTGGCCGTGCTCGACCACCTTCACCGGGATGCGTGCCAGCGCTTCGCCCATCGGCCCCTTCTGCAGGTAGCGCTCGACGAAGGTGCTGGCGTGCAGGTATTCGCGGATCTGCGGCAGGATGCCGCCGGCCAGGTAGACGCCACCGTGGGCGCCGTAGAACAGCGCCATGTCGCCGATGGTGCTGCCAAGCAGGCCGCAGAACACATCCAGCGCCTGGCGCGCGTGCGCATCGGTATCGGCCATGGCGGCGGCAGTGACTGCATCGGGGCTGGCCAGCGTCGGTACCTGGCCCTGCAGTGCGCACACCGCGCGGTACAGATTCATCAGGCCCGGACCGGAGATCGCGTGCTCGATCGACACATGCGCGCGGTCACGCTGCATGTGGCGGACGATGGCCATTTCCAGTTCGGTGCTGGCCGCCAGCGTCGGCTGGCCGGCTTCGGTCGGCAGCACCACCGGGCCGTGCGCGGTGGGAATCCACAGCGCCGCACCGAGGCCGGTGCCGGGGCCGACCACCAGGGTCGGGCCACGCGGGGCGGTGTCCGGCCCGCACAGGTGCAGTACGCCGCTGGCGTCCACCTGCGCGGCGGCATAGGCCACCGCTTCGAAGTCGTTGACGATGTAGACCCGCTGCAGGCCGACATCGGCCTCCACCTGGCGTGCCGACAGCGGCCACGGCAGGTTGGCGGTGATCACCGTGCCGTCCTCGCGGGCGTAACCGGCACTGGCGACCACGCAATGCGTGGGGCGCACGCCGTTACCGAGGAAGTCGGACAGGATCGCGCTGAGGCCGGAATGGTCGGCATTGCGGTACTTGCGGTATTCCAGCACCTGCACCGGATGGGCGGCATCTCCGCTGGCCTGGACCCGGGCAACGCGCACATGGGTGCCACCGACGTCGGCGGCCAGGAACGAGGGCGCGACTCGGGACAGAACATGCGACGGGGCGGGGTGGCTGGCGGTCACGCGGGCTCCTGCTGCAGGTGGGGCCGCACCCAGGATCGGGGGCGGCGATTGGGGCGGAGTCTGTAACCCCGCTGACAACGATGTCAACGAGTTCGTGACACTTTCGTTGCTGCGTTGCAACGAATGCAGCGGGTGGTAAACGTTTACATGGCGTGAGTGCCGCTTTCACACGGGAACCATTGCAGCACGGGGCTCAAGGGCTGCGGCGCATTCAGCACGACGCGTTGCGATCAGCTTGCGCAGTGCAGCACGAGGGTCACGGGGCTGCGGATGGAAGTTGACAAACGGTCGCTGTCCACCGAAAGAATGTGACAACGTTGTTCCCAGCCACTCTCCGACGCCGCGTTCTGCGGCCGTCGCCGCAGGAGCCCTCCTGATGTCCGCCGTCCCCGCTGCAAGCGCGCGCCCGAACGTGGCCACCTCCATCGCCATCGTTGGCGTGTTGTTCTTCCTGATCGGCTTCTTCACCTGGCTCAACGGGCCGCTGATCACCTTCGTCAAGCTCGCCTTCGAACTCAGCGAGGTCGGCGCCTTCCTGGTGCTGATGGTGTTCTACCTGTCCTACTTCTTCCTGGCCCTGCCGGCGTCGTGGATCCTGCGCCGCACCGGCATGAAGAAGGGCCTGAGCCTGAGCCTGCTGGTGATGGCCGGTGGTGCCGCGCTGTTCGGTGAATTCGCCACCCAGCGCTGGTATCCGGGCGCGCTTGGCGGCCTGTTCGTGATCGGCAGTGGCCTGGCCCTGCTGCAGACCGCGATCAACCCGTACATCTCCATCCTCGGTCCGATTGAAACCGCCGCGCGCCGCATCGCGATGATGGGCATCTGCAACAAGATCGCCGGCATCCTGGCGCCGATCGTGATCGGTACTGTGGTGCTGCATGGCATCGGCGATCTGTCGGCGACCGTGGCCGCTGCCGATGAAGCGACCAAGGCGCAGCTGCTCAACGAATTCGCCGCCAAGATCCACGCGCCGTATCTGGCCATGGCTGGCCTGCTGGTGCTGCTGGCGGTGGCTGTGCTGTTCTCGCCGCTGCCGGAAATCAAGTCCTCCGAGGCCAACGCCACGCCGGTTGCCGCTGGCGCCGCCGAGCGCCGCAGCATCTTCCAGTTCCCGCATCTGTGGCTGGGCGTGCTGTGTCTGTTCGTCTACGTGGGCGTGGAGGTGATGGCCGGCGATGCGATCGGTACCTACGGCCATGGTTTCGACCTGCCGCTGGACCAGACCAAGATGTTCACCGCGTTCACCCTGTTCGCCATGCTCATCGGCTACGTGGTCGGCCTGCTGGTGATTCCCAACGTCGTGTCGCAGTCGCGCTACCTGACTTTCTCTGCCGTACTGGGCGTGGTGTTCTGCCTCGGCGCCTGGGCCACCCACGGCTACGTGTCGGTGGCCTTCGTGGCCCTGCTGGGTTTTGCCAACGCCATGATGTGGCCGGCGATCTTCCCACTGGCGATCCGTGGCCTGGGCCGCTTCACCGAGACCGGCTCGGCCCTGCTGGTGATGGGCATCGCCGGTGGCGCGATCATTCCGCAGCTGTTCGCCGTGCTCAAGCAGCACATCGATTTCCAGCTGGTGTTCGTGCTGCTGATGGTGCCCTGCTACCTGTACATCCTGTTCTATTCGGTGATCGGCCATCGCGCCGGCCTGCCGCAGGACAAGGTCTGATCGGCGATGATGGACGGCAGTCAACCCCAGGTAAAACCCATGCGCAGAGCGACCATCAAGGACGTTGCGGAGAAGGCCAAGGTCTCGCTGAAGACGGTCTCGCGGGTGATCAACAACGAACCTTCTGTGATGCAGGCCACCCGTGCGCGGGTGCTGCGTGCCATCGCCGAACTGGACTACGAACCCGATCCGTCTGCGCGCAACCTGCGCAGCGGCACCACCTTCGTGATCGGGCTGGTCTACGACAACCCGAACCCGTACCACATCATCGGCGTGCAGAACGGCGTGCTGGCCGCGTGCCGCGAGACCGGTTTCGGCCTGCAGATCCATCCCTGCGATTCCAGCTCGCCGCTGTTGGCCGATGAGCTGGCTGACTGGGTGCAGCGTTCGCGGCTGGCCGGGCTGGTGCTGACCGCACCGATGTCCGAGCGCCGCGACCTGATCCAGGCGTTGACCGCGCGCGGCATCAAGCTGGTGCGCATCATCGCCGCGACCGAAGACCCGGCCGACGGCGCCTGCGTGTTCGTCGACGACCGTGAGGCGGCCTATGAGATCACCGAGCACCTGATCCAGCTGGGTCACCAGCGCATCGGCTTCCTCTGGGGCGGCATCTCGCACCGCTCCTCGGGCGAGCGCTACGCCGGTTACGAAGCCGCGCTGAAGGACTACGGCATGATCGTGGACAAGCACCTGGTGGTGCAGGGCGACTACACCTTCGACGACGGTTTCCGCGGCGCGCGCCGCCTGCTGGCGCTGCGTGAGCCGCCCACTGCCATCTTCGGTTCCAACGACGAAATCGCCGCCGGTGTACTGGCAGCGGCGAAGTCGGCCGGCATGAACGTGCCCTACGACCTGTCCATTGCCGGTTTCGAGGACAGCCCGTTCTCGCGCCAGTCGTGGCCGCCGCTGACCACCGCCAAGCAGGCTACCGAAGACATCGCCCGCCATGCCGCGCGCCTGCTGATCGCGCAGCTGCGCAGCGATGCCTACGACGATGCGCCGGCACCGCTGCACAACCAGGGCTTCGTGCCGCAGCTGGTGGTGCGCGGTTCGACCGCGCCGATGCGCCCGGCCGGCGCACGCCCCCTTCCTTCCGATCCTGCCTGAGCCTGCCATGTCGCTGTCAGACCCCACCGCTACCCTGATGTTCGCCGAGGCCGCTGAAGCGGCCGACGTGGTCGCCCGCCAGTTCTCGCGCAACCACGCCACCATGGAAACCCTGGCCGCCAGCCTGCGCGCCGCGCCGCCGCCGTTCGTGGTCACCTGCGCACGTGGCAGCTCCGACCATGCCGCCACCTATGGCAAATACCTGCTGGAAACCCAGCTGGGCCTGGTGGTTGCTTCGGCCTCGCCGTCGGTGGGTTCGGTCTATGCCGCACCGCTGCAGCTGCGTGGCGCGCTGTTCATCGTCATCTCGCAGTCGGGCAAGAGCCCGGACCTGCTGCGCAATGCCGAGGCCGCCAAGGCCGCTGGCGCGCGCGTGATCGCGCTGGTCAACGTCGAGGATTCGCCGTTGGCGCAGCTGGCCGACACGGTCATTCCGCTGCATGCGGGTGCCGAAAAGAGCGTGGCAGCGACCAAGAGCTACCTGGCGTCGCTGGCGGCACTGCTGCAGCTGGCCGCGTACTGGAAGCAGGACAGCAGCCTGCGCAATGCACTGGATCTGCTGCCGGATGCGATGCGCGAGGCCTGGCAGTGCGACTGGACGTCGGTGACCGAGGGCCTGGTGGACGCGACCAATCTGTTCGTGCTCGGCCGTGGCCTTGGCCTGGGCGCGGCGCAGGAAGCTGCACTGAAGTTCAAGGAAACCTGCAGCCTGCATGCTGAAGCCTACAGCTCGGCTGAAGTGAAGCATGGCCCGATGGCGCTGGTTGATCGCGGTTTCCCGGTGCTGGCCTTTGCCCAGCCCGATGAAACCGGCGCCGGTACCCGTGCGGTGGTCGAAGAATTCACCGCGCGCGGTGCGCAGGTGTGGATGGCCGGTGCCGGTGGCAACCTGCCGGTGGCGGCCGCGCCGCATCCGCTGTGCGCACCCCTGCTGACCGTGCAGAGTTTCTATCGCGCGATCAATGCGCTGGCGCTGCGCCGTGGCTTCAACCCGGACCTGCCGCCGCATCTGAACAAGGTTACGGAGACGGTGTGATGGCCACTGTGCTGCGCAACGCGCGCATCCTCGTGGGTGAAGAGTTCCGCGACGATCTGGCGGTGGTGATCGAGGACGGCCGCATCAGCGCGCTGCTGCCCGATGCCGCACCGCAACTCGGCCACGCCGCCGAGCAAGTCGATCTGGGCGGCGGCTGGCTGCTGCCCGGCTTCATCGACGTGCAGGTCAATGGCGGAGGCGGGGCGCTGTTCAACAACACGCCGGACGTGGCAGCGCTGCGTACCATCGCACAGGCGCACCGCCGCTTCGGCACCACCGCGATGCTGCCAACGCTGATCAGCGACGATGTGGGCGTGATGCGCGAAGCGATCGCGGCGATGCGGGAGGCGATCGCGCAGGGCATGCCGGGTGTGATCGGCATCCACCTGGAAGGGCCGTACATCGCGCCGGCGCGCAAGGGCACCCACGATCCCAGCAAATTCCGCGTGCCGGACGAAGAAGAGATCGCGTTGGCTGCATCGCTGGACAACGGCGTGACCCTGCTGACGCTGGCACCGGAACGCGTGCCGTTGGAGACCATCCGCGCGCTGGTCGAGCGCGGCGTGATCGTCGCCGCTGGCCACACGGCTGGAACCTACGAAGAGATTCGTGCCGGCCTGGATGCCGGCGTGCGTGGCTTCACTCATCTGTACAACGCGATGTCGCCGCTGCAGGGGCGTGAGCCCGGCGCGGTGGGTGCTGCGCTGGAAGACCGCGACAGCTGGATCGGCATCATCGTCGACGGCGTGCACGTGCATCCGGCCAGCCTGCGCGTGGCGCTGGCGGCCAAGCCGCGCGGTCGCTTGCTGCTGGTGACCGATGCGATGCCGCCGGTGGGGGCCGACGACCCCAGCTACGTGCTGTACGGCGAAACCATCACTGCCATCGACGGTGTGGTGCGCAATGCCGCCGGTTCGCTGGCCGGTTCTGCGCTGGACATGGCCACCGCCGTGCGCAACACCGTGCAGCTGCTCGGCCAACCGTTGGCCGAAGCCGCACGCATGGCGTCGACCTATCCAGCGCAGTTCCTCAACGTCGACGACCGCCTGGGCCATATCGCCGAGGGCTACCAGGCCGACCTGGTGCTGCTGGATGACGCCCTGCAGGTGCGGGGCACCTGGATTGCCGGACAGTACGAGGCCGCTTGATGAACGGTACGCCGCCACGCCGGCTGGGCTCGATCGATGCCCTGCGCGGCATCACCGTGGCGGCGATGCTGCTGGTCAACAACCCGGGTGACTGGAGTGCGGTGTTTGCACCGCTGCGTCATTCGGACTGGCACGGCTGCACGCCCACCGACCTGGTGTTCCCGTTCTTCCTGTTCCTGGTCGGCGTGTCGATGGCCTTCAGCGTGGCGCCGCGCGCGCTGGACGCGGCGGCGCGACCTGCACTGGCGCGTGGCGTGCTGGAGCGCGCGCTGCGCATCCTGGTCGCCGGTGCGCTGCTGCACCTGCTGATCTGGTGGGCGCTGGATACCCATCACTTCCGCATCTGGGGCGTGCTGCAGCGGATTGCGGTATGCGCGGCGCTGGTGGGTGTGCTGGCGGTGTATGCGCGGCCGCGCGTGCAGGTGGGCGTGCTGGTCACGTTGCTGGTGGGGTACACGGTGCTGCTGCTGGGCATCGGTGAGCTGGCGCCGTGGACCAACCCGGCCAGCCGCCTGGATACCGCACTGTTCGCACCGTGGATCTATCAATGGCACGCCGATACCGGGCTGGGCCATGACCCGGAAGGGTTGCTGAGCACGCTGGGTGCGTTGGCCAGTACCGTGCTCGGCCTGTTGGCCGGAGACCTGCTACGCAGCGGGCGTGCCGCGGCGCTGGCGGGGCTGGGTGCGGTGAATGCCGCGCTGGGCCTGCTGTTGGCCGTGGTGCTGCCGTTGAACAAGCAGCTGTGGACGCCCAGCTACGTGCTGTGGACCGGCGGCCTTGCGGCGCTGGCGCTGTGGCTGGGCCACGTGCTGATCGACCAGAAGGGTTGGCCGGCACTCGGCAGGCGCTTCGGGGTGAATGCGATCACCGCGTATCTGGGGGCATCGGTGATGTCGGTGGTGCTGATGGCTACCGGTGTTTGGGGGTGGGTCTGGCAGCAGCTGGCCACCGCGATGCCGCAGGCGCTGGAGCTGGCGTCGATGCTGCAGGCGCTGGTGTTCGTCGCGCTGTGGTGGGGCGTGGCGTGGTCGCTGGATTGGCGGAAGATCTATCTGAAGATCTGACCCCATCCGCCAACGGCATCCACGCATGGCGTGGATCTACCAGGTGCCATGAGTGAATCGATTGGCGATGCAGGGTCAGTAGATCCACGCCATGCGTGGATGCTTTGCGCGTGATTCCCGAATACCGGAAAAAATGAACGATTTCAGCCACATCACATCGGCGTGAGGGCTGGGCGATTTCACATCTGAACTGTGATTTCCCGCACGCAAGTTCACCTATCGAAACGGTTCACCACACGGCAGACTGCAAGCGCAGTGCCGCACATACGCAGTTCCTGATTTCCCGCCCAGGAGTGCCCCATGTCCCGTGCCGTTCCGCGTGCGTTCCGCCCGCGTCGCCTTGCTGTTTCCGTGTTGCAGGCCCTCGCCGTTCCCTCCCTGCTTCTGACGACCGCCAGCGTCGCCTGGGCCGGCTGCAACAACCCCGCACCGACCGCCGGCCAGACGGTCACCTGTGATGCCAACGCGCCGAATCCGCAGACCACTCCCGTTACCGCAA
Organism: Stenotrophomonas sp. ATs4; assembly: GCF_051861585.1. NCBI lineage: Bacteria > Pseudomonadati > Pseudomonadota > Gammaproteobacteria > Lysobacterales > Lysobacteraceae > Stenotrophomonas > Stenotrophomonas sp. ATs4. The sequence continues at coordinate 32,820 of NZ_JBLYPK010000016.1, forward strand.
ATGGTGCGGCCGGCATCACCGTGAACGTCGCCAGCGGTGCACAGTTGCAGCAGAGTGGTGGTGGATCGGCCATCGCGCTGGTCGGCGCCGGTGGTCACCTGTTGTCAAACCAGGGCGCGATCAGTTCGGTGGGCGGTGTGGCCGTGCAGCTTGGGGGGGGCAGTCGCGTCGACAACACCGGCAGCATCAGCACCGGCAACAACATTGCCCTTCAGTTTGTCGGCGGCGGTAACAGCGTGGTGATCAACCGGGGAACCATCAGTGGCCGTACAGGCGTGCAGTTCGATGCCGGCAACGATCGCTTCGAGATGCAGAGCGGCAGCATCACCGGAGGCGTACTGCAGGGCGATGGAAACGATGTGCTGCTGCTCAGTGACGGCACGATCGACAGTGTCGACCAGGGCGGCGGCGATGACCAGATGACCGTCACCGGCGGCACCGTCACCGGTGTGGTGGTGCAGGGCAGCGGTCGCGATGATTTCGTCATGAGTGGCGGCACGATCGGCGCGCTGCAGCAGGGCGACAACATCGATACCTTCCGCATGAGTGGCGGCCGCATCATCGGCGCGTTCGAGGATGGCGATCAGGCCTGGATGACCGCTGGCCGCATCGGCCGCGTCAACATGAAGCTGGACAAGAACCTGTGGGACCAGTCCGGCGGTACGGTTGACGGCAACGTGGTGACCGGCTTCGACACCGATACCATCATCATCTCGGGCACGGCCTACATCGGCGGCAACATCAGCGTCAGTGGCGGCAACGACAGCGTGACCATCACCGATGGCACCGTGCGCGGGCAGGTACTGCTCAGTACCGGCAACGATACGTTCAACTGGAGTGGCGGCGGCATCGTCTACGGCGCGATCGACATGGGCCCGGACAACGACGTGGCCAACTTCAGCAGCCTCAACCAGGGCAACCTCGGTGCGGTGCCGCTGTTCGACGGTGGCAGTGGCATCGACCAGCTCAACTTCAGCAACGTCAAGGCTGCGGGCGTGGGGCGTTTCCAGAACTGGGAGGCGATCAGCCTGGCCAACAGCACCGAGCTGACCTTCGATGGCGATCTGGTGCTGGGCGACAGCGCAACAGGCACCGGCACGCTCACCGTGGATGACACCAGTACCGTCTATGCGGGCAGTGGCGGCCATGCCATCCGTCCGTTCAACAGTGGCGCACTGGTGGAGATGGTCAATGCCGGGCGCATCGACCTGACCGGTACCGGTGCCGGCGACGTGTTCACCGTACGTGGCAACTATCGCGGTGATGGCGGTGGCCTGTACCTGCGTACCGTGTTGGGCGCGGACAATTCCACCAGCGACCGCCTGGTGATCGATGGTGGTACTGCCACCGGGACCACCGGCATCGGCGTGCTCAATGCCGGCGGCAGCGGCGCTGCCACGTTGGCCGATGGCATCCTGGTTGTGCAGGCCTTGAATGGTGGCCGCACCGCGCCGGGCGCGTTTTCGCTGTTCGCACCGGTCGCGGCCGGTGCCTACGAGTACTTCCTGTTCAAGGGTGGTGTCAGTGCCGGTACCAGCGAGAACTGGTACCTGCGCTCGACCCTGGTGGCCGGCCCGGCACCGGCGCCAAACGGAAGCGGTATCAATGGCGTGCCGCCGCCGCCGACGCCACCCGTCGCACCACCGCCACCGATCACCCCGGCACCGCCGCCGCCGCCCGAAGGCGCCACCGATCCAGATCTGACTGCCGGCGAGACCGCGCCACCGCCGCCGCCACCGGAACCGGCGCCTGTGGCGCCGCCCAGTGATCCCGCGGTGCCGGACGTGCCGGTGGCCGGTGGTGCGCTGCCCGGAACCGGTGCGCCGCCGACGCCGGGCGCACGCCCCGCCGAGGGCGCAGTGGTACCGCTGTACCGCGTGGAGACTGCCACCTATGCCGTGGTGCCGCCGCTGCTGCGCGAGACCTCGCTGGCCAGCCTCGGTACCTTCCACGAGCGGCAGGGCGAGCAGCGCCTGCTGTACAACCAGGGTGCGTTCCGCACCGCATGGGGCCGGCTGGTCGGGCAGAGCAGCGAGATCCATTGGAAGGGGGATGCGCAACCGGGCTTCGATGGTGACGTGATGGGCCTGCAGGCCGGCCTTGATGTGTGGGCCGCCGCCGCAGACAGCCATCGCAACCAGATCGGCGTGTTCGTTGGCCGCACCCGCGCGCAGGGCAAGACCACCGGCCTGGCACTGGGTTGGGAGAATGTGCAGGTGGGCCAGAACCGCCTGGACGACAAGCACGTAGGCCTGTACTGGACGTTCACCGACAACGGCGGTGGTTACATCGATGCCGTGGCGATGCAGAGCCGCTACGACGGCCGCGTGCGCTCCTCGCGCGGGCTGGGCTTCGGGATCAAGGGCGATGGCACCAGCCTGTCAGTGGAGGCAGGCAAGCCGCTGCTGCACGTTGGTCAGTCCGCATGGTGGCTGGAACCGCAGCTGCAGGTGATCTGGCAACGCACCTCGCTGGATGACCGACGCGATGCGGTTTCAACCGTGCGCTTCGACAACGACAATGCCTGGACCGGGCGCGTCGGCCTGCGTCTGGCCGGCGATTATCAGTTGGCCGACAACGGCTGGCAGCCGTATTTCAAGCTCAATTACTGGCATGGCCGTTCCGGCGAAGACCGCATCCGCTTCGATGACGATGTGATCGTCAATTCGCAGCGCTCGCGCGCGCTGGAAGCCGGTGTGGGTGTGGTCGGGCGCTTCAACCGCACCATCAGTGCGTACGCGGTGGCCGACTACACCCGTGAACTGGGTGGTGATCGCAACGAGAAGCGCCGCATCATCGAAGGCAACATCGGCCTGCGCGCGGACTGGTAGCGCCGGGCCATGCCCGGCGGCATGACCCGCTCTGGTGGGTGTCGACCTTGGTCGACACGAACCGTGCCGCTGTCATGATCCTGTAGAGCCGAGCCCTGCTCGGCTCTGGTAGGTGTCGACCTTGGTCGACACGAATCCATCGGTGCCACTACCCCACGCATGCACCCGGCGCCACCAGCGCGCTGGCATGATCGGCCAACACCACCACCGCGTGCAGCAGGCCTTCCTCCACCTGCGGCGGACACTGTGCCGCCGCATCGTCCGTCTCGCGCGCCGACTGCGCAGCCAGCAGTACCCCGCCGCACGCAGACAATGCTGCCAAGCAGCGCGTCGCCTCCGCCAGTTCCCGGCCACGCACATCGCTGAGTTGCCGTTCGCGCCAGACCTGACCATCGGCGGCGTGGCTTTGCGCGATGCCGTGCAACCGGGCGAAGAAGGCCGGCGGCGGAGCGTGTTCATGGGCTTCTGTGAGCGCATCTTCCAACGCTTCGGCTGCGGCATTGGAGAGCTGCAGGCCGGGCATTGCGGCACCGAGCAGTACATGCAGACGTGGATAGGTGGGGTAGAGCGTGGTCATGGCAGCAACCTCACAAGGCTGGGCCACCTGCAGGGATGCAAGGTGGCGGGCGGTGCGGGTTGGCGTGCCGGTGAAGCTCCCCAAAGGAAACGAAGCCGGCGGATCGGAAGGATCCCCACGCACCGCCCGCCGCAGGACGACGGACGGTGCAGTATTCGAGCCCGCGACATGGTCGCAAGCCCGACTTCAGGTAGCTTCATTCAGGACGCCAATCCCGGCCAGCGCAGGAGGCGCCGACGGAGGCAACCTTCTCGCGTTCTACGTGGCGATGACATGGGCAAAGTTGCAATTTACTGATCGCGTGCACGCTGTCTTGCTGCAACCCGCGGCGGGGCCAGATACGACAGTTCGCGCATGGCGAAAGCCATCACCTGCGGGCTATGCTGTGCGCCTGCCTCAACGACAAGGAAACGTCACATGCAGGTTCGCAAGGGAGTGCGTCGTATTGGTGCGCTGGTGATCGCGCTGGTGGCTGCCAACGCCATGGCCGATACGCCCAAGGCAATCGAGGTGCCCTCGCCGGAGGCGGAGGCCGAGATCCTCAACCTGCTTGAACGGCAGGCGCTGTATCGCGACCGGGTGGACTGGCCTGCCACCCGCACACGACTGCAATCGGTGAAGGGCGACCCCGTGAAGCGGCTGACGTTGCTGCGCGAAGCCATTGCGGTCAGCACTGGCAATCATGGCGTATGGACGACCACCCAGCGCCAGAGCGAATCCCTTGCGCGCGCGCAGCAGGTCGGCGCCGCCGCCGTGGAAAGGGCCAAGGCCGCCGATGCGGTGGATGCGCGCATCGGCTGGCTGGTCATCGAGGGATATGCCTCCACGCCCGGCGCGACGCCACAGGAAGCGTTCCGTCAGAACATCCAGCGCGCCGCGCGGTGGCAGCAGGTCATCCGCAGCAAGGACGACGGCATGCGCTGTGGCTGGATCGTCGACCTGCGTGACAACAGCGGTGGCAACATGTGGCCGATGCTGCTGGGCATGGCACCGCTGCTGCGCACCTCGGTGGTGAACAACGAAGATGTGGGGTCGTTCGAAACCGCACAGGGGCCGGAGCGCTGGACGTTGACCGCGACCGCCGTGCAGCGTGCAGGCAAGCCGGTGCTGGACTTCGGCCAGACCGGCTATGTGCTGCGGCAGCCTGGCGCGCCGGTGGCGGTGCTGTTCGGACCGCGTACCGGCAGTTCGGGCGAGGCCTCGGCACTGGCGTGGCGTGGCCGCGCGCAGACGCGCAGCTTCGGCCAGCCGACGGCAGGGGTCTCGACTGGCAACAACGTGCGCACACTGGCCGATGGCAGCCGCCTGTTGTTGACCACCACCGTGATGCGCGACCGCAATGATCGTGGTGATGGGTTGAAGATCGAGCCCGACCAGCGCATCGAGGGTGATGCCGCCACTTTGGCCGCCGCCCAACGCTGGCTGCTGGCCCAATCGGCCTGCCAGGGCCGCTGATACATGTTGCTGATCGGCCAGCAGGAGCGGGTGGTGGTGGTCGGCCCAACCGAAGCCCACCACTGCCTGCGCTGCCAGACGGAAACCGAGTTCGCGCCCCAGCTGCGCTACAAGATGGCGCGCATCGACCTGCTGTTCGGCCTCACCTACCAGCGCCGCTACGAGCTGGCCTGCACCCGGTGCGGGCACGGCTGGGTGCTGGACACCGACACCATGGACCAGCAGCTGGGCGGGGTGCCGATCCCGTGGCGGCACCGCTTCGGCCTGCCGCTGATGCTGGTGGTGGTGGCCGGTCTGGCTGCGCTGGGCTGGCTGTGGCGGAACGGATTCATCGGTTGAGGACCGGGCCTGTTAAAGTCTGCCCTGCAATCACGTACCGGAACCGACCATGGACCACGACACCCCGTTCGAACCCCTCAACGACCTCGAGGTGCGCCTGCTGCAGGCCCAGGACGGCACGCTGACCGCAGCGCAGTTCCTCGACGGCCTGCTGACCTCGACGGCGTTCGTGCTGCTGGACAAGGCCATTGGTGAAGACGGTGCCTGGGACGAGAGCATTTCGCCGCTGGTGCTGACCAGCGAGAGTGGTGAAGCGATGTTCGCGGTGTTCACCGCCCCCGAGCGCGCCGGCCTGTGGCACGAGCAGCTGCCGCAGTTTGCGCATGCCATGCCGATCGCGGTGCACGCGCTGCTGGCCGGTATCGGCGACGGCGTCGGCCTGGTGCTGAACCCGGGCCTGGACGTGGGCATGGAGATGATTCCCGATGCCGTGGCCCAGCTGAAGCAGCGTGCGGCGGCGATCACCCGCGGCATGGCGCATTGAGGTTGATTGCGAGGTAATTGGCCGTCCTCTTCCCTCCTTTGTGGCTGAAGGCGCCGAGGGCAGGCCGAAGCGATGAGATTTTTTAATCGATCTCTTCTTGTGTACGAGCTTGGACTTCTAGTCGTATTCATGCCGGTCGCATTCTTCATCACCCGGTTCAATCCGGTGGAGACACTCCGGCTGGGCGGATGGCTGTTCCTCTTGATGCAACCAATCTTGTTGGGTGCGCACGCCGTAGACCACTTCTCGCGCAAGCGCCGTCGCTAGGTAGTTGATGTGAAGGTGCCGGCCAGCGGCCGGCACTACCAGGTGCTTCAGCGGGCGGCAGCGATGGCCTTCACTCGCGCCTTGGCCAGCGCTTCGCCGATGGCCGGGCCCTTCAGATGGGTGGTGTCCAGATCCCGCGCCTGCACTGACAGCGCCGCCTGGTGCAGGCGCTTCAGCGTTTCGCCCTGCGGGTAGTCGCTGTCCTCGAAGCCGAGCCGGCCGCGTTTGTCGGCCTCGCAGCACAGTGCGATGCGGGCCACGCGTTCCGGCCGGCGCAGCGCATCGCAACGGCCCAGCAGTTCCAGCACGGTGGCATCGCGCAGTTCGTCGATGCGGTGCACGTTCAAGTGTTCGCGGCAGACCGCCTCGGCCAGCTGCTGGTGCTCGGTGGGAATCTTCAACCGCGCACACAATGCCTTCAGCGGCTTGATGCCGCGCTGCTCGTGCATGATGTGGCGCGGCCATTCTTCCGGCGGGGTCAGGCCCTTGCCGAGATCGTGGGTGAGGGCGGCGAAGCCGACCAGATCATCGCCCGGCGCCAGCTTCGCGGCCATGTCGCTGACCATTTCCTGGTGGATGCCGGTATCGACCTCGGGGTGGAATTCGGCACGCTGCGGCACGCCGTACAGCGCTTCCAGTTCGGGCAGGATCGGGCCCAGCGCATGTGCATCGTGCAGCGTGCGCAGGAAAGCGGAGGGTTGGGCGCTGACCAGTGCTTTGCGTAGTTCCTGCCAGACACGCTCTGGCACCAACGCATCCAGTTCACCACTGGCGGCGACATCGCGCATCAGGTCCATGGTTTCCGGCGCGACGCTGAAGCCCAGCGGCGCGAAGCGCGCCATGAAGCGTGCCGCGCGCAGCACACGCAGCGGATCCTCGACGAACGCAGGGCCGACGTGGCGTAGTACGCGTTGTTCAAGATCGCGGACGCCGCCATAGGGATCGACCAGCGTGCCGGTCTCTTCCTCGCAGGCAATCGCATTGATGGTGAAGTCGCGGCGCTGCAGGTCTTCTTCCAGCGTCACCGCCGGATCGGCATCGACCACGAAGCCGCGGTAGCCACGGCCGGATTTGCGCTCGGTGCGCGCCAGGGCGTATTCCTCACCCGTCTTCGGATGCAGGAACACCGGGAAATCGCGGCCCACCGCAGTGAAGCCCTGCGCTTCCATCTGCGCGGGCGTGGCGCCCACGACGACCCAGTCGCGGTCACCGGCAGCGCGTTGCAGCAGGCGGTCGCGCACGGCGCCGCCGACAAGATAGATCTTCATGTGGAGGATGATGGCACGGTAGCGCCGGGCCATGCCCGGCGGGATACAGCGTGGCGTCCGCCGGGCATGGCCCGGCGCTACCGTCATCGGCGATCAGTCCCCGCCCTGGTCGGCGTTGGCCGCGCAGCTGAAGCTCTTGCGCTTGTCCACCAGGCGGCCCATCAGGCGGTCGCTCAGCGGCAGCGCATCGCCGTTGAGGCGCCAGTCGTAGATCACGCTGAAGGCCAGCACACGGGCCACGTACTCGCGGGTTTCCTTGTAGCTGATGGTCTCGATCCACAGGTCCGGGTCAAAGCCCGGGCGCTGGCCCTGCCAGCGCGCGGTCGGGGTCGGGCCGGCGTTGTAGGCAGCGATGGTCACGTACGGCAGGCCGTCGTACTTGTTCATCAGCTGGCGCAGGTAAGCGGTGCCAATGGCGATGTTCGTGTCCGGGTCATACAGGCTGTCGGCGCCGCCGTAGCCGGTCAGGCCGATCGACTTGGCCACGCCGGCACCGGTGGCCGGCAGCACCTGCATCAGGCCCATGGCGTTGGCAGGCGAGCGCGCACGCGGGGTGAAGGTGCTCTCGGCACGGATCTCCGCGGCGACCCAGGCCGGGTCGATGGCATTACGCGCCGATTCGCGGCGGATGGTGGCATCGTGGTGCAGCGGGAAGCGCAGGTCATACAGGCGCTGTTCCTGCGGCTGCTTGCCGAGGGCGAACACCGCACGGTCGAACCAGCCGTTGTCCTGTGCCACGCGTACCGCGAGGCGGCGCTGGGTGTCATCAAAACGCGACAGCGCACTGTTCCATTCGGCCACGGCCCAGCCGGCGCGATCAATCTGGTACAGCGCCATCGCGCGCTGGATGGCCGGATCGCGCGCGATGGCGGCCTGCGCCTGCGCGCTGTCGTTGGGTTTCCACGGGCACAGCGTATAGCCCTGCTGCAGCTTGTCCGCAGCGAGGAAGCCGTGGAAGGTCGGTGCGCGTGCGGCCTCGCGGAACAACGGCTGCGCCTGCTGGGCCTGGCCGGTCTTCTCCAGCATGCGGCCTTCGAAGTAGCGCCAGCGCGGGTCGCTGCGCTGCTTGCTGGCCATCTTGCGGATCGCGGTCAGCGCCGCTGGCCAATCGCCGCGCGACATCGCTTCGCGCACACGCCATTCGTGCAGGCGCTCGTCATAGGCCGACTCCGGCACCGCGTTGAGGCGACGCGCCGAATCGGGCAGGTAGGAGGCCACCGTCCACAGTGCGATCTGGTACCGCACCTGGCCCTGCTGGTCTGCACTCAGGCCCAGGGCCTGGGCGTACTGCGGCAGCTGCTGTTCGGTGGCGGCCGGGTCGGCCTTGGCCAACTTGGCCAGACCATCGGTGGCGATACGCCGGCTGCGTTCGTTGCGCGGCCAGTTCAGGGCGCTGGCATTGGGCTTGTCGACAAAAGCGGCGTACGTGCTGGCCAGTGCCAGATCGGTAGCTGGCAGGCCGCGCGCGGCGCTGCGCATCACCGCCGGCTGCTGGGCGTCGGCGGCGGCGTCGATGCGTTCCCAGCGCAGGGCGTCGCTCAGGCCGCCCTGCGCCTGCAGCACGGCGAAAACGGCATCACAACCATCGGGCAGGGACTTGCCGTTCTTGCGCCACAGGTCCTGTGCCTCGCCGATCCACTGCGGATCGACCTTGCCTGTCACCTGGCGCGCGGTCAGCTGCGCGCAGCGCAGGCCGGCGTTGTCGGTGGGAACCCAGTTGGCCAGCAGGGTCGGCCACTCCTGGCGGCGTGCGACCGAGGGCAGCCACACGCTGCGGAACGTGTTGGCCACGGCCTGGCCGTCGTAGCGCTTGAGGAAGGCCTGCGCCTGCGCGGTATCGACCGTGTCGATGTTGCGGCGCAGGTTGGCGTACTCCAGCCAGCCGTAAGCCGGGTGGCGACTGAGCGCGCCGGCCTGGCCGGGATCGAACTGGCCGCGTTCGGCGGCAGCGATCGCGGCTTTCAGCTGCGCGTTCTGGGCATCGAGGGACTGGGCATTGGCACAGCCGATCAGCAGCGTGGTGGCCAAGGGCAGCAGGGACAGGGCGGTCGAAGAGCGTCGGGTCATGGCGACCAGCATAGCGGGCAGTGGCTGAATTCAGTTTCGCATCGCGTGCACGGTGTTGGCAGGCAACGGCAGCTGAATGCCACAGCGGTGGGCACTGCCTCGCAGGTCCGCAGGCGCCGTAGTGTCGACCTTGGGCGAACGGCCCGGCTGCAGGGAGCGGCACATGGCGTTCAGTAGCGCAGGAAGAAGCGGCCCGCTGGCGGACATCAATGTCACGCCACTGGTGGATGTGATGCTGGTGCTGTTGATCATCTTCATTGTGACCGCGCCGATCGTGGCCCGGCCGATTGCCGTGCAGTTGCCACAGGCCACCGATCGCGTGGTTGACCGTCCCGATCCACCGCCGCCGATCGAGCTGCGCCTGGATGCATCGAACCAGCTGAGCTGGGATGGCCAGCCGATGGCGATCGGCGAACTGCAGGCGCGCTTGCAGGCACAGGCGGGCGAGCATGCCGGCAACCTGCCGGAGCTGCGCATCGCCACCGATCCGGCCGCCGAGTACGAAGGCATGGCAAGGATTCTGGCCGCGGCCGAGGCGACCGGTATGGAGCGCATTGCGTTCGTGCGGTAGCGCATTGTCTCACTGCCGCTCATGCGGTGATTGCTGCATGGGCGGCGCTTGCCCTGCTGACAGCGTCGCATCCAGTATCCGCAGAAAGGCCATTTCAATCTGCGCTGGAACCGGGGTTGGATGCGCTCGCCACTTTCTGGTCTCAAGGTCATGTTCAACGTCGAAAGCAGTCAACTCGGCTCTCTCGAAATCCACCACAACCGTCAATCCTGATCCCGAGGCCAAGGCCGCATCGCTGGGAGAAGCGCAGTTGTTGCACTCGATCACGCCGCCTGCTCTCGATTCGTCTGCCAGGGAAAGAAGCAGCGTCAACACCATCGTGACGCCCAGCACGGCAGTCATTGTTTTCATGATTCGGCCCTCCCACGAATGGCTGGAGATACGAGTCTGCGCGGGGTCGATTTGCGGTGCCTTCTGAATGAAGGAATTTCAAACTATTCCTAGAACGGGCCCGCAAAGACCTTTTCCATGAATGCGGCAGCACCCGGCGCGCGCTGTCGCAGCCGGCATCAAGGCTGCCTGCTGTGAACAGTATCGTCCGGTCATAACCTGTAGCTATCTGACGCAATCGGCCCGCAATTGCGTCAATTTCGCGTGAAAGAGTGTCGATCATCACGCCGCGATTTTTACCACTTGTTTACAAAGGAGACGGCGCCGCCATGCAGGGAGGGAGTGCGGCAGCCCAAGTCCCGACATTCCTTTGGAGAGAGAGCGAATGAATCACCTGCACCACCGCCCTTTGGCGGTTGCCGTCGCGCTGTGCGTGATGACCCTGGCACCGTTGGGTGCCGCTGCACAATCCACCACCAATCTGGACGCGGTGGAAGTCACCGGTACCCGCATCAAGCGCGCTGAGGTGGAAGGCCAGGTGCCGATCCAGACGCTGACCCGCGGCGATATCGAACGCACCGGCCTGACCTCGATCGGCGAAGTGCTGCAGCAGCTCACCGGTTCCGGTTCGGCCCTCAACGCCAAGTTCAACTCGTCCGGCAACTTCGGCTTCCCGCCTGATGGCAGCGGTGTGGGCGCCGGCTCGGCACAGGTCGATCTGCGTCATCTGGGGGCCAAGCGTGTGCTGGTGCTGGTCGATGGCATCCGCTGGGTCAATGAGTCGTCCGCATCCGGCGTCGGCTCGGCCACCGACCTCAATACCATTCCGCTGGCCATCGTTGAACGCATCGAAGTGCTGGAGGATGGCGCGTCATCGCTGTACGGCTCCGACGCCATCGCCGGCGTGGTCAACATCATTACCCGCCGCGACTTCGATGGCGGCCAAGTGACGCTGAACTACGGTGAGTACAGCAAGGGCGACGGCACGCAGAAGGGCGTGGACCTGGCGTGGGGCAAGAGCGGCGACCGCTACAGCCTGTTCCTCGGCGCCAGCTGGACCAAGCAGGACCCGGTGTTCGCCAAGGATCGCGAGCAGTCGCGCTTTCCGATTCCGGGCACCGGCCTGGCATTCGGCAGCGGCGGCATTCCGCAGGGACGCTTTGCCTTCGTCGATCCGAACACCGGTGCGTCGCAGAACATCGTGCCCAATACCGGCGTGAGCAACCCGCGCTACGACGGCAGTGCCGGCTGCGCGCGCACCGATGACTATCACTGCTTCACCAGTGCTGATCGCTTCAACTTCGCCGAATACAACATGGTGCTGACGCCGTCGGAGCGTAAGGGCCTGTTCGGCCAGTTCCGCTTCGACATCACCGACAACGTGCAGTGGTATGTCAAGGCGCTGGGCAACCGCCGCGAGTCAACCAACCAGGCAGGTCCGGAGCCGCTGTTCTTCGGCCCCGATGGTGCCACCGGCAATCCGCTGGCCGACAACATCACCGTGTCCGCGCTCAATCCCTACAATCCGTTCGGCTTCGATCTGGTCTCCGGCGACAACTTGAGCCTGATCGGTCGCCGCCCGGTGGAAGGCGGCGCGCGCGTGTTCGAACAGAAGGTGGATACCACGTACTTCGCCACCGGTTTCGTCGGCAACTTCCAGGCGGCCAACCGCAGCTGGTACTGGGACGTCAACGGCATGTACAGCAAGAACAAGGCCGAACAGACCAACTACGGCAGCTACAACATCTACAACGTCAACATGGCGCTCGGCGATCCGGCAATCTGTGCGGCGACGCCGGGCTGCGTGCCGCTGAACATCTTCGGCGGCGTTGGTTCTATAACCCCGGACATGTTGAAGTGGATCCAGCCGGTGGTGCGTGACCGCAGCCAGAACGAACTGAGCCTGTTCACCGCCAACCTCTCCAGTGAACTGTTCACGCTGCCGGCCGGTCCGGTCTCGTTCGCCACCGGTTTCGAATACCGCAAGTACGAAGGTTCGTACCAGCCGGATCCGCTGACCGTGGCCGGCCATTACAACGGCGTGCCATCGCAGCCCACCTCGGGTTCCTATGACGTCAACGAGGCCTACCTGGAGTTGAGCGTGCCGATCTTCGCCGATTCGACCTTCGGCAAGAAGCTGGACCTGAGTCTGGCCGGCCGCTATTCGGATTACTCCACCTTCGGTGGTGAATTCACGCCCAAGTACGGCCTGCGCTGGCAGGTGACCGACGATTTCGTGCTGCGCACGACCTATGCCGAGGGCTTCCGCGCACCGTCGATCGGCGAACTGTATGGTTCGGCGGCGCGTGCCGACCTGCAGCTGTTCGATCCATGCTCGGTGGGCCTGGGCGGTACGCCGCCGCGAGGCAGTGCGGCCAACTGTGCTGCACTGGGGGTGCCGGCCGGTTTCCAGCAGGCCAACTCGCAGATCTCGGTGACCACCGGCGGCAACAGAGAGCTGGACCCGGAGCGGTCGCGCAGCTTCAGTGCAGGCTTCGTCTGGAGCCCGTGGTTCGGCAACAACACTTCGTGGTCGGAACGCTTTGACGTGGAAGTGACCTTCTATCGCCACGCCATCGATGGCGCGATCCAGGCGATCAATGCGCAGACCCAGCTGGACCTGTGCGTGGACACGCTGGACTCGATCTACTGCGATGGCATCACCCGTGCCAGCACCGGTGCGGTGAGCAGCTTCAACAACCGCCTGACCAACCTCGGCTCGATCAAGACCGACGGCTGGGACGTGGACCTGTTCTGGACGTTGCCGCAGTCCTCCATCGGCCAGTTCAAGCTGGGCTGGAAGAACACCTTCGTCGGCCGCTACGAAGCCACCGGCGCGGCCGGCCAGAAGCAGCCGCAGAAGCCGGGCGTGGAGGTGGCAGACAGCTCGATTCCGGAATGGACCAGCAATGCCAGCATCGGCTGGACACTGGACCGCTGGAGCGCCAACTGGACGGTGCGCCATATTTCCGAGCTGACCGAAAACTGCGGTGATGCAGCAGCGTTCCCGATCTGCAGCAACCAGGCCGCAGGTACCAACACGCTGTCGGCCACCACCTTCCACGACATGCAGGTGGGCTACAAGATCGACTGGATGAAGGGGCTGCAGCTGACTGCCGGCTTGAACAACGTGTTCGACAAGGATCCGCCGATCTGCCTGTCGTGCTCGTTGAACGGCTACGACGCCTCGACCTACGACATCCCGCGTGGCCGCTACTGGTACCTGCGCGCGGACCTGCGCTTCTGATGAAGGGGCGGCGCCGGGCTCAGCCCGGCGCCGTTGCAGGGTCGAGCCCTGTTCGACCGCCCTGTGTGATGGAGTCGGGCAAGGCTCGACTCTACAGACGCCGGTTGGATCAGAACGCCCAGGTGAACGTCAGCGAGCCATTGCGGCCGTCGCCGTAGGCACCGTAGCCGGTGATCTGCGAGTAGTACTTCTTGTCCAGCAGGTTGTTGAGGTTGGCCTGCACGCTGAACTCCGGCGAGATGCGGTAGCGCACGAAGGCACTGACCAGTGCATAGCCTTCCTGTTCGAAGCGACCGACCACCGGTGCGGCGTAGTAGATGCGGTTCTGCCAGTTGGCACCGCCACCGACGGTCAATTCCTGCAGCGACTGCGGGGTGTAGCTGGTGAACAGCTTCAACGCGGTCTGCGGCAGGTTGGTGTTGATGTCGGCGCCGTTGATGTCCTTGGCCACGTAGCGCGAAGCACCGAAAGTCGCGTTCCAGCCGGGTGCCAGTTCGCCATTCACTTCGAACTCGAAGCCACGGCTGACGGTACCGCGCGCAGCGATGTAGGCGGTCTCGTTCAACTGCCCGTCGACCTTGTCCATGGTCGCCTGGCCAACGTTGTCCTGCTCGATGCGGAACACCCCCACGGATGCATTCAGTCGGTTGTCGAACCACGCGCCCTTGACGCCCACTTCGTAGCTCTTGCCATCGACCGGATCGAGGTAGCGGCCCTGCTTGTTGCGCAGCGTCTGCGGCTGGAAGATCTCGGTATAGCTGGCGTAGGCGGAGTAGGTATCGTTGATGTCGTAGACCAGCCCGGCATACGGCGTGGTCACTTTGTGCGAGCGGTCGTTGCCTTCGTCTTCGCTCTTCCAGTCGGTGTAGCGCGCGCCGATGATCAGCTTCAGCGGATCGGCCAGCGACAGGCGCGCGGCGGCATAGCCGGCCTTCTGGGTGATGGTGCCCTGGCTGGCAAGCTTCAGCGGTCGCCAGTTCGGCTGCGGGAAATCACCGGTCCAGCCGAAGTAGCTGGCCAGGGGCAGGTACTGGGCATTGGGATCGGTGGAATCCGGCTGGAAGTCACCGTAGTTGGTGAATTCGCGCTTGTTGTAGCTCAGGCCGGCCATGAACTGGTGTTCGCGGCCGAACAGCTGGAATGGGCCGTCGATGTAGCCATCGATGCCATCAACCTTGCGCTCGGTGTTGTAGAAGCCGGCCATCGGCGTGATGCCGGCGCCTGTGGTCTTGTTGAACGCGGTGTAGGCCGGATAGAACAGCTTGTCGTCGGCCTTGGTGCGGTCATGCGTGGCGCCGATCTTGAACTTCCAGCCGTTGCTGAAGGCATGTTGCAGGGTGGCGAACGCACGCTTGCTGGTGGTGTCCCAGTAGGTCCAGTCCGGCGACGGATTGAACGAGGTCGGGTAGTTGGTCGGGCTGCCGTCGGCGTACCACATCGGGAAGCCGCCCCAGGTCGCGCCGTTGGCGCGCTTCTGCTGGTAGTCGTAACCCACGCTCAGCTGCGTATCCGGGGTCAGGTCGGCATCGATGACGGCATAGCCCAGTGTCTTGCGCTGGTTGTAGCGGTCCATCTGGCCATCGGTGTCCAGGTAGCTGCCGATCACGCGGCCGCGCACGCTGCCACTGGCGTTCAGTGCGCGTCCCACGTCCACGGTGGTGCGGGTGCGCCCCCAGCTGCCGACGTTCACCGAAACACTGCCGGTCAGCTCGGCGCTGTCGGCATGCTTGCGCACCAGGTTCACCGACGCCGACGGATTGCCGGCGCCGCTGAGCAGGCCGGTGGCGCCGCGTACTACTTCAACGCGGTCGTACAGCGCCAGGTCCAGACCGGAATCGCCGTAGCTCCAGTTCTGCACCATCTGCGTCGGCAGGCCATCGAACTGGTAGGCATCGATGTAGAAGCCACGGGCATAGAACTCGGTGCGCTCACTGTCGGACTGGGTGCTGGTCACGCCGGTGGTGTTGGCCAGCACGTCGATGATGTCGTCCAGCTTCTGATCTTCGATGCGCTGGTGGCTGATGATGCTGATTGACTGCGGGATCTCGCGGGGTGCCAGGTCGAAGCGGGTACCGGCCGAGGTGCGGCGCACCGAGTAGCCTTCGGCGCGTTCGCCCTTGACGACGACCTTGTCCAGCGTGGTCGGGTCGGCGGCGGTGTCGGCGAAGGCGGCCGGAGCCACGGCACAGAGAACAGCAAGCACGGCAACGGACAGCCGCTGCGGCTGCAGGGTACGGAAGGCGGGACGGGTCATGGGAGTCCTGGACAAGCACGCGCGTTTGGCCGTCATCCAGGAGGCGATGCGCTACGGGTGGGGGAAGGGCGGGCAGGCCGTCCTGGCACCACCGGAATCGAAAGAAATGGTAATACGAACTATTCCCATTTACAAATCATGAACAGATCGGTGCGCGGGTGCGCAATGGCGGTCAGCGCAGCAGCGGCAACGGGTCGCGGGGGCCGTTCGAGCCGTAGATGCCCCAGTGCAGGTGGGGAGGCGTGCCCTTGGCATTGCCGCTGTCGCCGACATGCCCAAGCAGGTCGCCGGCCTGGACCACCTGGCCACGCGCCAGACCGTCGGCCCAGTCCTCCAGATGCGCGTAGTAGTAGCGTTCCCGTCCGGGCCCGATCACCCACACCTGGCGGCCGCCGAGGCCGCGATCGCTGACATCCGCGATGACGCCGGCAGTGACGCTGCGTACTGGCGTGCCGCGCTTGGCGAAGATGTCGATGCCGGCGTGGGAGCGGTCACGGCCACGCGGCGCACCGAAGGTATCGGCAATCTGGCGCGGTCGGATGCCGTCCACCGGCACCGGCAGCTGCGTGGCCGGAGGCATCCGCGCGAGGGTCCACATCATCTTCGGTGCGGCGGCCCAGGGGCTGTTCCACAACGCCATCATCGCAACGACGGCAATGGTCAGGCATAGGCCGCGCAGGAACCAGCGGCGCAGGCGGTGGGCAGGGGAGGACGGTGTACTCATGGTTTCGAAGTGTAGAGTCGAGCCATGCTCGACTGCTTCAGCTTTGCGGTCAAAAGGCAGTCGAGCATGGCTCGACGCTACAGAACCGCCAGCAGCGGCACCTCGAAATTCCGCTTCAGCGTGCCCAGTGCCACCGAGGTGCGGAAGCGTTCGATGTTGTCATCGCCGCCGAACAACCGCTCGGTGATCGCTTCGTACTCCTCCATCGACGCCGCCGAAAGCAGCAGCAGGAAATCGCCGTCGCCGGTGATCGAGTAGCACTGCTGCACGGCAGGGTCGTCCTGCACGCGGTGCTTGAACGGCGCCACGCGTTCGCGCTGCTCGCTGACCACGCGCACCTCGACGATGATGGTCAACGGCCGTCCCACCTTGGCCGCGGCGACCACCGCCACATTCGCTGCAATCACGCCGCTGTCCTGCAGGCGCTTGATGCGGCGCTGCACGGCCGGGGTAGACAGGTGTACGGCCTCGGCGATTTCGCGCTGTGGCAGGGTGTTGTCCCGCTGCAGCAGGTCGAGGATGGCGCGGTCGAAGCTGTCGAGCACGGGGGCGGTGGCCATGGCGAGTAGAAGTTGCACGAACGGGCTGTCAATTGAGCCAAGTGCTCGGCGCCGGCGCAATAGACTTTGCCCATGCAGACCTCACGACTTGCGCCGATGTTGCCGGCGCTGGCGGTGCTTGGCTCGGTCACCTCGCTGGCCATCGGCACCTCCTACGCAAAACACCTGTTCCCGCTGATCGGCGCGCAGGGCACCAGCGCGCTGCGCGTGGGCTTTTCGGCGCTGTTGCTGCTGCTGTTCTGGCGGCCGTGGCGCTGGAAGACCAGCCGCGTGGATGCGATCACCATCCTGCGCTACGGGCTCACCCTGGGCCTGATGAACCTGCTGTTCTACATGGCCCTGCGCACCATTCCCTTCGGCATTGCGGTGGCCATCGAGTTCACCGGGCCGCTGACGGTGGCAATGCTGTCGTCACGACGACCGATCGATTTTGTCTGGGTGGGCTGCGCGGTGGTGGGGTTGTTGCTGCTGCTGCCGCTGGGTGGCGGCCCGGCGCTGGACCCGGCCGGCGTGATGTATGCGATGGGCGCAGCGGCGTGCTGGGGCCTGTACATCGTGTTCGGCAAGCGTGCCGGTCATCTGCACGCCGGGCATTCGGTCTCGCTGGGCCTGCTGGCCGCGTCGCTGGTGGTGGTGCCGGTGGGCGTGGTGCATGCCGGCGCCGCGCTGCTGGACCCGAAGATCCTGGCAGCCGGCCTGTTGGTGGCGCTGGTGTCCAGCGCGATTCCGATGTCGCTGGAGATGATGGCGCTCAAGCGCCTGCCGAAGGAGACGTTCGGCATCCTGATCAGCATGGAACCGGCGGTGGCCGCGCTGTGGGCGATGCTGCTGCTGCACGAGCACCTGCACGGGTTGCAGTGGCTGGCGATCGGCTGCACGGTGCTGGCCTCGGTGGGAAGCACGATGACCGCGCGGCGCCTGAAGGTGCCGGTGGTGCAGGCCGGGTAGCGCCGGGCCATGCGCGGCGGAGAGCGTGCGGACCAACGGTCCGCACCCACCAGAGCGGCTGTCCGCACCCACCAGAGCAGCGTGCCAACCAAGGTTGACACCTACCAGGAGCGTTCAGCGCAGGGCGTCGGCCGGGACGTCGATCGCCATTGCCAGCGCGAGGTGGTCGGAGAACGCGGCCGGTACGGCTTCCACGGTGCGGGTCTGCAGGCCGCTGCTGACCAGGATGTGGTCGATGGCACGGTCGGGGCGCCAGCTGGGGAAGGTCGGCACGATGCAGCCCGGGGGCTGCAGCCGGGTCTTCTGGTACAGCACCTGCATTTCCGGCCGCTCGGCCAGGCAGTTGAAGTCGCCCATCAGCACGGCGTTGGGGTGGTCAGACAGCAGCTCGGCGATGAAACCCAGCTGCGACATCCGCGAGCCGGCACCCAGTGACAGATGGGCCACCGCCACCGCCAGACCTTCCTCACCCTCACCAAACTTGGCCAGCAGCACGCCGCGCCCGCCGATGCGGCCGGGCAGGGCGTGGTCCTGCACTTCCACCGGTTCCAGCTTGCTCAGCAGGCCATTGGCGCTGGACGCAACCCCGCCCATGCGCCGGTTCGGCTGGTGGCTCCAGTAGTTGAAGCCGGCGCGCTGGGCCAGGTAGTGGGTCTGGTTGGTGAAGCCCGAGCGCAGGCTGCCCGGGTCGGCCTCCTGCAGGCCGACGATGTCGTGTTCGCGTGCCAGAGTGGCGATCGCGTCAAGACTGCTGCGCTTGCGACCCGCCGGCAGCGCATGTGACCAGCTGCGGGTCACATAGTCACTGTAGCGGCGGGTACTTGAGCCGGCCTGGATGTTGGCCGTCAGCAAGCGCAGGGTCCGTGTACGGGGGGAATTCACGGCCAGGAAACGCTTCTCTTGGATCAGTGAGCCTGGGCCGCACCGCGCTCGCGGGCGATCAGGTGGTCGGCAATGCGCAGCATGTCCGGGAAGCTCTTGCCCTTCACCAGGTACTTGCCGTTGACGATGATCGACGGGGTGCCGGTGATCTGGCTGCGCTGGGCGAACTGCTTGGCCGAGTTGGTCTTGGCATTCACCGCGAAGCTGCCCATGGTGGCGGCGAACTGCTTCGGATCCACGCCGTAGGCACCGTAGAACTTGGCGATGTCGTCAACCGAATCGGTGCCGCGCTCGCCCTTCAGGGTCTTCTGCGAATGGATGGCAGCGTACAGGGCTTCGTGGGTCTTCTCCTGCACGCCCAGGGTCTGCGCGGCGTAGAAGGCGCGGGCGTAGTTGTCCCAGGTGCCGCCGAACATGGCCGGCACGTAGACGAAGTTCACGTCGCTCGGCAGGCCGGCCTTCCACGGGCCGACCAGCGGCTGGAACGCGGCGCAGGCCGGGCACACATAGCCGAAGATCTCGGTCACTTCGATCTTGCCGGCGGCCGGCTGGAACGGCTGGCCGTTCGTGATCACCTGGTAGTCGGCGCCTTCCACCGGAGCCGGGCCGGTCAGCGCGGCGGTGGTCGGTGCCGGTGCGGCGGCCGGTGCAGCTTCAGCGGGAGCCTTCTCGCCTTCGGAGGTGGCCGGGGCAGCACCCTCGGCGCCAGCCGCCGGAGCGGCAGGCTCGGTGGTGGTCGGGGCGGTCGCCGGCTCGGCCGGGGCGGCGGTGGTGTTGGTGCTGCCGTCGTCGGCCTTGCAGGCGGCCAGGATCGGCAGCAGCGCTGCGAGGGCGAGGGCGTAACGGATCTTCATGGAAACGTCTCCAGCATCTGGAAAGGTGGGGCCGGCAACCGGTGCCGGCCAGAGGGAAATGATGACATGCGGCGGCGACAGCGCCGTGTCGATGGTGTGTATTGGTTCAGCGGCCGCGAGCGGCGCGGGCCTGGGCGATCAGCGCCGAAGCGATGCGCAGCTGGTCATCGAAACTGTTGCCACGCACCAGGTACTGGCCGTTGATGATGATGGCCGGGGTGCCCGGAATCCTGGTGCGCTGGGCAAAGGCGCGGGCGGCGTCGACCTTCTTCTGCACGGCATCACCACGCAGGGCCAGCAGGTAGCGGTCCGGGGTCACGCCATAGGCCTTGTAGAAGTTGGCGAGCTCATCGGCCGAAACGTTCTGCATCGGCAGCGTGCCTTCCTGGTGCAGGGCCTTGAAGACCGCCGCATGGCTGCGCTTGGCCACGCCCACCTGCTCGGCGGCGTAGTAGGCCAGGGCCCAGGCGTCCCAGGCGCCACCGAAGGCGGCCGGGACCGGCGTGAAGCGCACGTCGGCCGGCAGCTTGGCCGCCCAGGCTTCCAGCTGCGGTTCGAAATGAGCGCAGTGCGGGCAGGTGTAGCCGAAGATCTCGACCACTTCGATCTTGCCGGCCAGCGGCTGGAACGGACCCGGCTGGGCGATGCGCTCGTAGTCTTTGCCTTCCACCAGCGGCGCGTTGGCAGGGGCGGCGGCGCTGACTGCCAGCGGCAGCAGGACCAGCAGGGACAACAGCAGGCGGGAAATCAACCTCATCGACACGCATCTCCGTTGAAAAAAGCAACGCCGGCGCAGTCGCCGGCGTGAAGGAAACATACCGCAGGCGCGGGCCGTGGTGGCGGCCCGGGCCGACCAATGGTGGTCAGGGGGCGGCGACCGGTTGTGCCGGCGCAGGCGCGGCAGCCACGTCATCGGCCTTGTTGTGCAGGCCCTGCAGGTAGCTCGAGAGCGCCTGCACCTCCTGCTCGCTCAGTTTCTGCGCGACGGTGGCCATGATCTGGAAGTGCGCCTTGTCGGTCTCATGGGTCTGCCCGGCCTGGTATTCCTGCAGGCGCCGCGCGACATAGCTGGCGTGCTGGCCACCGAGATGCGGATAGGCCGGACCGGGATTGCCGGCGCCGCTGGGGCCGTGGCAGGCCATGCAGGCGGGCAGGCCGCGCTTGGCATCGCCGCCGCGGTACAGCTGCTGGCCGATCTCGTAGAACTTCATGCCCTTGTAGGGGCCTTCGGTGACCGCCGTGTCGTCGGCGATGCCGGCGGTGGCCTTCTGGGTGGCGAAGAACGCACCGATATCGCGCATGTCCTGCGGGGTGAGGTTCTGCACGAACGGTACCATCGCCACCGCCGCACCGGAGCTGCGCTGGCCATTGGCGATCAGGGCCATCTGCTGGGCCACATAGCGCTCGCTCTGGCCGGCGATGGACGGGTACATCTCCACCGTGGAATTGCCGTCGACGCCATGGCAGGCCGCGCAGGCCGATGCCTTGGTCTGGCCGGCCTTGGCATCGCCCCAGTGGGTCTTGCTGAAGTCCACCTCCAGCGAGGCGGTGTTGATCGGCCCGTTGTCGGGCAGCGGGGTCAACGTGGTCTGCGCGAACGCAGCAGCGGTAACGACTACAGCAGTGGCAAGGGCGGATACGGCAAGAACGCGAGCGTGGCGCATGCTAAAGCTCCGTATGGACCGGGCCGGGCGGTGGCCGCCGGCATCGCCCGGATTATCAACGGCGTTTCCGCGCACGGTCAACGCAGCAGTGCAGCAAAATGCCCGCAAAGGCCGCCGGCACGGGCGCGCGGCGCCGCAACATGCGATCCTATAGGCATGTCATTGCTCATCGAACGCGCCCAATACCACCTCTCTGCCCACAATATGGGGCAGCTGCCGCCCGATGAAGGGGCCGAAGTGGCCTTTGCTGGTCGCTCCAACGCCGGCAAGTCCAGCGCGCTCAACGCGCTGACCCGGCAGAACAGCCTGGCCCGGGTCTCCAAGACGCCTGGCCGCACCCAGCAGCTGGTGTTCTTCCAGATCACCCCGGACGCCCATCTGGTCGATCTGCCCGGTTACGGTTACGCCAAGGTGCCGCTGGATCTGCAGGCGCACTGGCAGGCCTTCATCGACAGGTATTTCCGCACCCGCGAAGCCTTGAAGGGCCTGGTGGTGGTGATGGACATCCGTCACCCGCTGAAGGATTACGACCGGCAGATGCTGTCCTACGCCGTGCAGCGTGGCCTGCCGGCACACGCACTGCTGACCAAGGCCGACAAGCTCAGCCGCAGCCAGCAGATGCAGTCCTTGCAGAAGGTGCGCAAGGAGCTGCATTCGGCCTATGGCGACAGCGTCAGCGTGCAGGTGTTCTCCGGCGAGGACCGCACCGGCGTGGAAGAAGCCCGCGGCGTGGTCGGCGGCTGGCTGGGCCTGGAATAACGCGCTCCGGTCGCCCGGCTGGCAGCCGGGCGCTATCGATCTGCCTGCTGGTAGTGCCGGCCGCTGGCCGGCAACCTCACCGACCGTGGTCGGCACCTCATTTCAACGGCGAATACTCCGCCGGCACCCACGCATAGGCGTTTCCCTCGCTACGCACATGGCCCAGGCCCGGGAACGGCAGGTGCGCACCGGCCACCCACCAACCGTTGGCGGTGGCCTGCTGCAGCAGGCCGCGACGGCTGGCGATGGCTGCCTTGCGGTCCGAATCGGCCTCGAACGCCGCTTCCGGGTGCGCGAACTGCACCGCGTGGAAGTGCAGCACATCGCCCCATACCAGCAGTGATTGGCCCTGGCTGTCGAACCGGTAGGAGACATGGCCAGGGGTGTGACCATGGGTATCCATCGCTACCGCACCGCCGGGCAGGGTATCGCCCGGGCTGAAGGTGTGCAGGTGGCCACTGGCCTGGTACGGCGCCACCGCGTTGCGCGCCAGCGGGAAGGCGAAACGCACGCCCTTCGGCGCGGTGGCCTCGCTGGCCGGGTTGAGCCAGTAGTCGGCATCGGCCTTGGACAGCCACACCGTGGCATTCGGGTAGGCCGGCTTGCCCTGTGCGTCCAGCACCCCACACAGGTGGTCCGGATGGGCATGGGTCAGCAGCACCTCGTCCACCTCGGCCGGGTCCACGCCAGAGGCGCGCAGGTTTCCCAGCACCTGGCCCAGGCCAGGACCAAAGCACTGCGCGGTGCCGGTATCGACCAGGGTCAGGTGGTTGCCCTGGCGGATCAGGAAGGCATTGATCGCGGTCTGCAAGCCCTTCTTGTCTTCCGGCACGTAGCGGCCTTCCAGCAGCCGGCTGACCAGCGTCGGTGGCACGTCCACCACTTCCTGCCGGCCGAGCGCGACCACACCGTCGAACAGGGCGGTGACCTGCAGGGCGCCGACGCGCTGGTGATAGATACCCGGTACCTGCTGGGTGGGGGCGGGCGAAGTGGCCTCGGCCAACGCGGCCAGCGGCAGGGATGACAGGGCCAGCAGCAGGGCGCCGCGCAGCGGCAGGGGACGCAGGGTCATGGTGGTTCTCGGTGGACGACGGGCGGTTCCGTTGCCGCATAGCGTGCCGTGGCCGACGTGTGCGCGGCGCTCAAACCACTACGCGGAATGCTCAGGGAAGGGGTGTTGTCTGCAGGGCTGCGCCCTGCACCCGCAGACGCAACGGCAACAGCCGAAGCAACAGCAACAGCCGAAGCAACAGCAACAGCCGAAGCAACAGCAACAGTGGGCTATCCGTGGGATGGCGGGGTGGGTCCGGTTGCGGGAGACGCCGTAAACCCT
>NZ_JBLYPK010000017.1:0-47453 GCF_051861585.1 Stenotrophomonas sp. ATs4
TTGAGCGTGTCGACCAAGGTCGACACCTACCAGGCGGTGTGTAGCGCCGGGCCATGCCGACCGCTGTTGGTGGATGCCGACCTTGGTCGGCGCTTGAGCGTGTCGACCAAGGTCGACACCTACCAGGCGGGATGTAGCGCCGGGCCATGCCCGACCGCTGTTGGTAGAGGCCGACCTTGGTCGGCGTTTGAGCGTGTCGACCAAGGTCGACACCTACCAGGCGGTGTGTAGCGGCGGGCCATGCTCGACCGCTGTTGGTGGATGCCGACCTTGGTCGGCGCTTGAGCGTGTCGACCAAGGTCGACACCTGCCAGGCGGTGTGTAGCGCCGGGCCATGCCCGGCGGATCGCGGCGTCAGTTGCGCCGCGGGTCCAGCGAGATCAGGCGCGTGGCATCCAGCAGCGCGGCCGGCAGGTGCATGCCGCCGGGCGCGGCCAGATAGCGTGGCCGCCATTGCGGATCGAACTTCGACTTGAAACGGCGCAGGCCACTGAACCCGTAGAAGCGCTCGCCATGCCGCGCCAGCAGGCCGGCCAAGCGGTTCCAGCGACCGGCCAGCCGGTGCTGCGCCAGCCCGGACAACGGCGCCATGCCCAGCGAGAAGCGTGCATAGCCCTGGGCGCGGCCCCACAGGAACAGCTCGATGAAGAGGAAGTCCATCGTGCCCTTCGGCGCTTCGTTGACGTGGCGCATCAGGTCCACCGACAGCTCCGCACCGGCCGGTGCCTGCCACAGGTTGGCGAACGCCACGATCTGGCCTTCGGCCTCGACCAGCGCCACCGGGAAGCGCACCAGGTAATCCGGGTCGTAGCTACCCAGCGAGAAGCCCTTCTCATCGCCAGACTTGTCTTCCAGCCATGCATTGGAAATTGCATGCAGGCGCGGCAGCAGGCTGGGAATTTCTTCCACCGACGCCACGCGGAATGACAGGCCGCCGCGCTTGCCGCGGTTCCAGGCCTGGCGCAGGTCGGCACGTTCGCGCCCCTCCAGGCCGAAGTCATGCAGCGGCACCATCGCTTCTTCACCCAGCTTGACCAGGCCCAGGCCGAGGTCGAGGTAGGTCTGCCAGTAGGTTTCACCAACCTGGTAGAACACCGGGCGCAGCCCGAGCCGATCTGCTTCTTCGCGGAAGCGCCAGATCAAGGCGCGCGCCACCTCCGGTGGACCGACCGGATCGCCCATCGCGATCAGCGAACCGCCATAGCGCTGCATCATCACGAAGCCCTGCTTGGCATCATCGCGCAGCACCGCCTTGTCGGCCGTCAGCACCAGGCAGGCCTGGGTATCGGTAGCGCCGGCCAGCACCGGTGCCAATGACTGCAGCGTGGCCTCGTCGGCGGGTTGCAGTGGGCTGCGCGTGCTGTGCAGCAACCGCGCCAGGCCAAACATCACCAGCGCGATGGCTACCACCAGCAATGCACGCAGCGCGCGCGGTGCATTGCCCGACACCGCGAACTGCCACCACAGCTCGTTCTGGTATTCGACGTGGCTGTAGGTAAAGAACAGCAGCCAGGTGACCGCCACCAGCACCAGGCCGAGGTTGCGCAGCCACGGCCAGGACCAGGCTTCGTCCAGCAAGGCACCCTGGCGGTAGAACTCGCGGCGTGCGGCCCACAGCGCCATCGCCACCAGCAGCGCAGATACGGCGATCAGCAGTTGGCCTCCGCGCAGCCACAACGGCAGCGGAGTGATCACGCATACCGCCATCGCCAGCATCCACGCAGCATGGCTGCGCCGCGCCAGGCCCTGGCCGATCAGCAGCAGCGCAACGCCGCTGAGACTGCCGATCAGGTGTGAGGTCTCCAGGATCGGCAGCGAGGCACCGACCAGGTGACGGCGTGGTGTTGGCAGCGTGCCATCGATGACCAGCGCGGCACCGATGCTGAACACCGCCAGCGCAATGATCTGCGGCAGCCACGGGCGCAGTGCGTTCCAGCCGGCGCGGGTTGCCCCGGCACTGGCCTGCAGCGGTTGCCGCAGCGCTGGCGCGAGGGCAAGCAGGGTGGCCAGCACCAGCGGCAGCACGTAGTAGGTGACGCGGTAGATCAGCGCCGCGGCCAGCACCGCCGCGGGTGCCACCTGTGGCAGCAGCTTCAGCAGGCTCCACTCGAACACGCCCAGGCCCGCCGGTACGGTCGAGACCAGGCCTGCCAGCACCGCCACCAGGTACAGGCCGACGAAGCCGGGCAGGCCGGTGGGCGTGGAGTCGGGCAGCAGCACATAGAACGCAGCACTGGCCAGCACCAGTTCGATGACGCTGAGCACGGTGACGCCGAGCATGGTGCGGCGGTCGGGCAGCCACAGTGCATGGCCGAACACGCTGAACTGCCGTCCCTCGCGGCCGACCAGCAGCACGGTGCCCAGGAATGCGAGCAAGGCGACGATGCCGACCACGCGCACCGCATCCGGATTCAACGGTAATGCCAGCGCCGCCGCTGCCGGCTCCATGCACAGGGCCACGCTGATCAACAGCCATGCACCGAATACGAAGCCGAGCGTGCTCATCAGCACCACCTGGCCGATCTGCGCCAGGTCCAGGCCAGCGCTGCGGTAGCCGCGCAGACGTACCGCGCCGCCGGTCAATGCGGCAAAGCCCACGGTCTGGCCCAGCGTATGCGCCAGGAAAGCGGTGATGCCGATGCGTGCCGGATGCACGCGGATGCCGCTGCGGCGAAGACCGATGGCGTCGAAGCCGATCAGACAGGCATAGCTGGCCAGGCCGAGCACCACGGTTAGTGCGATCTGGGTGCCACTGAGCTGGCGGAAGGCCTGGCGGATCGCACGGTAGCCGTGCTCGTCGAACTCACCGGCCAGGCCATGCAGGGCCAGTGCCAGGATCAGCAGCGGGATGACAATGGTGGCGACTCGCTTCCAGGCGGGCGTGGAAGCGGCTGCAGCGGAATCGGTAGGGGCGGTCATCGGCGCAAGGGTGCGGCAGGAAGGGCGAGGGCGGTGTCAACGCGGGCGTGGCGCATCGTGCGCCTGTCACCGGCATTTGACCAGCGGAACTGTCGCGGCCTGGCAGTGACATCGCGCGCAGGGCACCCATGCCCCCACCACTGGCCGGTTTGGAGGACAATGCAGGCCTGATCACCCGCAGGAGCCACGCCCATGATGGAGCGTTACGACGTCGGACCGCGCATGTCCGAAATGACCGTGTACAACAAGGTCGCCTATCTCTCCGGCCAGATTCCGGAAGACACCAGCCAGGACATCACCGGCCAGACCCGGCAGGTGCTGGCGGAAATCGACAAGCTGCTGGCGCTGGTGGCCAGTGATCGCCAGCACGTGCTGCGTGCGGAAGTCTTCCTCGCCGACATCGCCGATTTCGATGGCATGAACAAGGCGTGGGACGAGTGGGTGGTCGAGGGCGCGACCCCGGCCCGCGCAACGTTCGAAGCCAAGCTGGCCCACGCCGAGTGGAAGGTCGAGATCGTAGTGACGGCAGCCGTGCCGTAACCGTCGTGCGGGGTCAGATCCCTTTTCCTCTGGAAAAGTCATCTGACCCCGTTACAGCTGCAGCAGCTCGATGCAGTCCACCGGGCACGGCGGGATGCACAGTTCGCAGCCGGTGCACAGATCGGCAATCACGGTGTGCATGTACTTGGCGCCGCCGACGATGGCATCCACCGGACAGGCCTGGATGCATTTGGTGCAGCCGATGCAGTCGGCTTCCACGATCGACGCCACCTGCGGCGCCTTGTGCTCACCGCGCGATCGGTCGAACGGAATGGCCTGTACGCCCAATACCTGCGCCAGTGCACGCGCTCCGGCATCGCCACCGGGCGGGCAGCGGTCCACGCCCACCTCGCCACATGCCATCGCCTGCGCGTACGGGCGGCAGCCGTCGTAGCCGCATTGCCCGCATTGGGTCTGCGGCAACAGGCGGTCGAGGCGTTCGGTCAGGGGCGGAATCAGGCTCATGCGTGGCGAAGGCTGCGCGTTGGGTTACTTCAGGGGTTTGCCACGGAACCAGCGCTCGTGGGCCAGTGCCAGCATCGGCTTGTCTTCGGAACTGTCACCGTAGGCATGGATGCGCACGTAGCGCGACAGATCGAACTGGCGGCGGATGTGATCGACCTTGCGCGGGCCGCAATCACCATCAGCATAGCGACCGGTCAGGCGGCCGTCCTGGCTTTCCAGCCGGTTGCAGATCAACTGCAGGCCCAGCTGTTCGCACCACGGCCGCAGGTACAGGTCCAGCGAGCCGGACACGATCACCACGGTGTGCTGCTGTTCCTTGTGCCAGCGGATCTGCTCCAGCATTTCCGGGCGCACCACGTCGGGCAGGAACTCACGCGAGAAGCCGGCCGCCAGCGTGGCGATGTCATCGCTGTGGCGGTCGCGGAACGTCAGGCGGGTGACGCGTGCGCGGATGCGTTCGGCCGAGATCAGTTTCAGCTTGTACGCGGCCAGCCATGGGCCGATCTTCCACCACGCCTGCGCCAGTTGTTCGGCGGTGGCCACGCGGCGCAGGAAACGGCCATAGGTATCGCAGGTGGTCACGGTGTGGTCGAAGTCGAACAGCGCCAGTTCCATTCCGTTGCTTCCCATCGCGTTGCCTCCGGTGGCCGGTGCTGTCGGCGGGCGCTGCCGTGGCCACGCCCGCTGCAGGCATCAGCGGACCGGCATGCCCGGCTGCGCGCCGCTGTCGGCGTCCAGCAGCGCCAGTGCGCCGCCGTCGAAACCGGCCGACAGGATCATGCCTTCGCTCAGGCCGAAGCGCATCTTGCGCGGGGCCAGGTTGGCGATGAACACCACGCTGCGGCCGACCAGCTTTTCCGGCTCGGCATAACTGGCGCGGATGCCGGAGAAGATCTGGCGCTTGCCCAGCTCGCCGGCGTCCAGTTCGAAACGCAGCAGCTTGTCCGAACCTTCCACGAACTCGCACACCAGCACCTTGCCGATGCGCAGGTCGAGCTTGGCGAAGTCGTCGATGCCGATGTAGGCCGGGGCGTCGGCGCCCTTGGTTTCGTCCTTGGCCGGTGCCGGTGCGGCCGGCTTGACCGCTTCGGTCTTGGCGGCGGGAGCGGCAGCGGCGGCCGGCTGCAGGGTGTCCTTGGAGGCGTCGATCATGGCGTCAATCTTCTTCGGGTCGATACGGGTGAACAGCGGGGTGTAATCGGTGATGTGGTGGCCGAGCAGCGGCTGCGCCAGTTCGGTCCAGTCGTTCACCGGCGCGGCCAGGAAGGCCTCGGCCTGTGCGGCGGTGGCCGGCAGCACCGGCTTCAGGGCGGTGACCAGCACGCGGAACAGGTTCAGGCCCTGGCTGCACACGGCCTGCAGCTGTGCGTCGGCGCCTTCCTGCTTGGCGATGACCCACGGCTTCACATCATCGATGTAGCGGTTGGCTTCATCGGCCAGGGTCATGGTCAGGCGGATCGCCGCAGCCGGGTCGTTGCGCTCGTAGGCTTCACGGATGGGCGCCAGACCATCGACGAAGCGCTGGTATTGCGCCGCATCGGGCAGCTGTGCGGCCAGCAGGCCGTCGAACCGCTTGCTGATGAAGCCGGCGCAGCGGCTGGCCAGGTTGACGAATTTTCCGACCAGGTCGGCGTTGACGCGGGCGATGAAGTCACCCAGGTTCAGGTCAAGATCGTCAACACCACCACCGGACTTGGCGGCGAAGTAGTAGCGCAGTGCCTCCGGTTCCAGGCCGGCATCGAGGAAGGTCCGGGCCATCACGAAGGTGCCGCGCGACTTGCTCATCTTGGCGCCGTCCACGGTCAGGTAACCGTTGACGTGCAGGCGGGTCGGCGCGCGGTGGCCGGTGCCGTGCAGCACCGCCGGCCAGAAAAGGCCATGGAAGTTGACGATGTCCTTGCCAAGGAAGTGGTGCAGCTCGGTGCTGGTGCCGGCGCGCAGATGCGCCTCGAAGTCTTCGCCGATCTTCCCGCACAGGGTCTGGAAGCTGGACAGATAGCCGATCGGCGCATCCAGCCAGACGTAGAAGTACTTGCCCGGCTGGCCGGGAATCTCGAAACCGAAGTACGGCGCATCGCGTGAGATGTCCCATGCGCGCAGGCCACCTTCGGCATTGAGCCATTCACCGAGCTTGGCCTTCACGCCGGGCAGGGCGACGTCGCCCGCCAGCCAGTCGCGCAGGAAGCCATCGAAGTGGCCGACCTCGAAGAAGAAGTGCTCCGAATCGCGCATTTCAGGCGTGGCACCGGAGATGACCGAACGCGGCTCCTTCAGGTCGGTCGGCGCGTAGGTGGCACCGCAGACTTCGCAGTTGTCGCCGTACTGGTCGGCGCTGCCGCAGTTGGGGCAGATGCCCTTGACGTAGCGGTCGGGCAGGAACATGCCCTTGGCCGGGTCGTAGAACTGCGCCACCGAACGGCGGCTGATGTGGCCAGCTGCTTCCAGCTTCAGGTAGAACTGCTCGGTCAGCGCCTTGTTGGCCGCCGAGTTGGTCGAGTCGTAATGGTCGAAGGCGACGCCAAAGGCAGCGAAATCGCGCTCGTGGCTGGCCTGGATGTTGGCGATGAAGGTTTCCGGGGTGACCCCGGCCTTCTCGGCCGCCAGCATGATCGGGGTGCCGTGGGTATCGTCGGCGCACACGAACCAGGCCTTGCCGCCGCTCATTCGACGCGCGCGCACCCAGATGTCAGCCTGGATGTAGCCGACCAGATGGCCCAGGTGCAGCGGGCCGTTGGCATAGGGCAGGGCGGTGGTGACGAGCGCGGTACGGGTCATGGTCACGGGGTGAAGCCGAGGGGACCGGGGATTATCGCATGCCCGCAACGCAGTGACCCGGCCGGGGCCGGGTCACGAGGGGCTGCCGTGGGCCTGGGGCTTATTCGCGCTGCCAGGTCTGTGCGCGGCAGATGAAGGCGATGCAGCCGGACACGTCCAGCTTGGTGCCGCCGGCCTGCAGTTCCATCTTCGACTTGTAGGTCTTGCCGTTGGCCGGGTCGAGGATGGTGCCGCCGGACCACTTGTTGGCGCCATCGGCCTTCAGGTTCCAGAGGATGGTCATGCCCTTGACCGGCTTGTTCTTGTTGGCGCCTTCACATCCGTCGCAGACCGGGTTCGGGCCCTTGTCCGAGTGCAGGATGTCGACCACCTTGCCGGACAGCGTGCCGTTGGCGGCCTGGGTGATTTCGACGATCGACTTCACCTTGCCGGTCTTGTCGTCGATGGTCTTCCAGCGGCCGGCGGCGCCGTCGGCAGCCTGTGCCGACAGGGCGGCCAGGCACAGCGGCAACGCCAGCAGCAGGGTCTTGAAGGTCTTGCGCATGGTCCCCTCCCAGGGTTCATTCCGGCACGGTGCCGGTATGGATCGACTGTATACCCATTCGGCGGGGTATGGGGAAGGGGGCTTTGCAGGGCTGCGCCCTGCACCTGCAGAGGCAACAGCAACGGCAGCGGCGGGATTCCCTAGGATGGCGGGGCGGTGTGGGTGGGCAGGACACGCCGTAAACCCATCCCTGGGGGCTCGATGGCGCCATCCATGGCGCCAACGGTCCTGCCCACCCACACCGCCCCACCTCTGACAGGTTTCTGCGGCTGTTGGTAGGTGTCGACCTTGGTCGACACGGTAGATCCACGCCATGCGTGGATACGACATACCGCGGGAATGCGGGGTCAGATCCCTTTTCCAGCGGAAAAGGGATCTGACCCCGGAGCAGTCAACCGACTTCGTACAGCTCCAGCGGCAGGTCGTCGGGGTCGGCGAAGAAGGTGAAGCGGCGGCCGGTGTATTCGTCCACGCGGATCGGTTCGCACGCGACACCATGTGCGGCCAGGCGCTGGATGAAGGGTTCCAGTGCAGCCACCCGGAAGGCGAGGTGGCGCAGGCCCTGGGCTTCCGGGCGGCTGGGACGGGCGGGCGGCGATGGGAAGGAGAACAGTTCCAGTTGGCTTCCGTCGGGCAGGGCCAGATCCAGCTTCCAGGAATCGCGTGCGGCGCGGTGGTTCTCGGCCAGTACGCGCAGGCCGAGGATGCGCACGTAGAAATCCTTGGAGCGCGCATAGTCGCTGCAGATCAGTGCGGCGTGATGGATGCCCAGCAGGGCGTCGGCATCGGAAGTCATTGCAGGGTGTCCAGCCAGCGCTGGGCGATCTTCTGCGCCAGCGGATAGGGTTCGGGATCGTTGCGGTTGGTCAGCACGATCACGGTCAGGTGTTTTTCCGGGTGGCGCACGATCACGTTGCGGAAGCCGGTGCTCTCGCCGCTGTGCCATTGCACCGGGCCATTCAGGCGCCAGCCGAAGCCGTAGTGCGGCACGTCGGCTTCGGACGTCGATGTGGCCGGGCTGAACATTGCACGGCGCGAGGCCTTCGACAGCAGGCGGTCGTCATACAGCGCTGCATCCCAGCGGGCCAGATCATCCAGCGAGGAGTAGATGCCGCCATCGCCGAGCACGGCGCTGGTGGTGCTTTGATCGGTGCGCTGCCAGTGGCCATCGATGCGGCTGTAGCCATAGGCGCGCGCGTCGACCGTGTCGACGCCGTCCTGGTGGGCCACGGTGTGGGCCATGCCCAGCGGGCGGAAGATGCGCTGCTGC
Source organism: Stenotrophomonas sp. ATs4 (assembly GCF_051861585.1). NCBI lineage: Bacteria > Pseudomonadati > Pseudomonadota > Gammaproteobacteria > Lysobacterales > Lysobacteraceae > Stenotrophomonas > Stenotrophomonas sp. ATs4. The sequence continues at coordinate 8,514 of NZ_JBLYPK010000017.1, forward strand.
AGGAAGGTGGCGAATTCCTGGCCGGAAGCGCGGCCGACGATCAGCGCCAGCAGCGCATAGCCGCTGTTGCTGTAGCGATACTGCGTGCTGGGTGCGAAATTCAGACGGTCCTGGTGCGACAGCAGGGCCAGCACGTCGGCGTCGTGCACCTGCCGAGGATCAGCCGGATCCATCAGGTCTTCGTAGTCGAGCAGGCCGCTGGTGTGCGAGAGCAGCTGCCGGATCGTGATGGTCGCGGCGGACGAGGGCAGTTCGGGCAGCCAGCGCCGGGCCGGCTGATCCAGCCCCAGACGGCCGTCCTCCACCAGCAGCAGCACCGCCGCGGCGGTGAACTGCTTGCTGACCGAGGCCAGCCGGAAGTTGCTGGCCGCGGTGACCGCAGTACCGTCTTCCACTACCGCCAGGCCGTAGCCGCGGCGGAACACCGGTTGCCCGTCGTGCAGTACCAGTACCGCAGCACCGGGTACCTGGCCGTCGTAGGCCTGCATCAGGCCGTCGATGCCCGCATCCGGTGGGGTCAGCACCGGTGCGGCGGAGCCCGCCACTGGCAGCAGGCCCAGCACGACGGCGAACAGGGCGACGGCAGGGCGCATGGCGGCTCCGGAAGGGTCAGGGTGAAGGGGCCGGTGTGGTGCTGGCCGGCTGCGCCATCCAGCGCTCCATCTTGCGACTCAGCACGTCCAAGGGCATCGACCCGTCCTTCAGCAGTTCGGCGTGGAAACGGCGCAGGTCAAAGGCTGCGCCCTGCTGTGCCTTGGCCTTGTCGCGCAGGGCCACGATGGTGGTCAGGCCGGCCACGTTGGACAGCGCCTGGCCGGGCTGGGCCATGATCCGCTCGACTTCGGCGTTGGCGTCGTCGCTGCTCATGTCCACGGTTTTCTGCAGGTAGGCCACCGCCTGCTGCTTGCTCCAGCCCTGCGCGTTCACGCCGGTATCGGCCACCACGCGGGCGGCACGCAGCAGGCGCGAATACAGGTAGCCGATGCGGTCGTAGGGATCGGTGTAGATGCCGAGGTTCTCGCCCAGCGTTTCGGCATACAGGCCCCACCCTTCGACGAAGGCGAGATCGCCACCCAGGCGGCGGAAGCGCGGCAGCTTGGCCAGTTCCTGCTGCAGGCCCAGCTGCACATGGTGGCCAGGAATGGCTTCATGCAGGTACTGCACCGGCACGCTCCAGCGCTTGCGGCTGGGCAGGTCGCGGGTATTGACGTACAGCAGGCCAGGCTGCCCGGCCGGCGACGGTTGGTAGGCCGCCGCAGCGGAGGTGAGCGCACGGTCAGGTTCCACGGCGCGTACTTCCAGCGTGGACTTGGGCAGGGTATCCAGTACCTGCGGCAGGCGCGCGTTGACCTGCTGCTGCACCTGGCGGTAGCGGTTGATCAATGCGTTGGCGTCGCTGTACTGGAACTGGCGGTCGTTGCGCATGCTGCGCAGCAGCTTGGACGGCGTGCCGCGCAGCTTGGCGTCCTTCATCACCGTGGCAATCTGTGCCTGCAGCTCCTGTACGCGCTGTTCGCCCAGCGCATGCAGCTGCGCGGCGGTCTGCTCGCTGGCGGTGGTCTGCACGATCAGGTTGGCATACCAGGCCTGGCCATCGGGCAATGCGCCCAGGCCGCTGCTGGCACGGGTGGCTGGCAGGTACTCGGTGGCGATGAAGCCGCGCAGGGCACGGTAAGCCGGCATGATGCGAAGTTCGATCATGCGCTTGTATTCGGCACTGATGCGCGCCTTGTCCTCGGCCGCGATGGTGTTCGGCATGGTGCGGATCGGCGACCAGAAGATGCTCTCTTCCGCACTCGGCTTGATCACCGCATCCAGCTGCGGCAGCACCTTTTCCATCAGGTCGCGCGGTTGCACCACGCCGGCCTTCACGCCCTGGCGCATGTTGTCGATGGCCTGGTCGAACAGCTCGGGAATGCCCAGCGAGCGGCGCGACCAGGTGTCGTAGTCCTGCACGGTATTGAACGGCTGTGCGCCGGCGCCGGAGCCGAGGATCGCCATGATGCTGCCGACGTTGTAGTACTGGCTGATCGGCATCATCCAGCTCGGGTAACGCTCGGCGGCCAGCGAGGCGCGCGCATCGCGCACGAAGATCTCGTAGCTGAGCAGGTCCTGGCCCTGCAGGCCGTCATTGCCCAGTTTTTCGACTTTGCCCAACCACTCGGTGGTGAAGTCGTGCGACTGCTGGCGCCAGGTGGCGGACAGGATGTTGGGCAGCTGGTCGTTGTAGCGGGTTTCGCCCTGGAAGGTGGCCTGCAGCGGGTTCAACCGCATCGAGGCATCCCAGTATTCGTCATACAGGCGCTCCAGCTGCACCTGCTTGGGCACGGCACGGGCCGGTGCGACCGGACGCGGCGCAGCGCGGCGCGCCGAACTGCCGCGGGCCGGCGCGGTGGCGCGGGCGGGCCTGGCTTTGGGCTTGGCAGCCTGGCGGGTCTGCGCGGCGGCAGGACGGCTGGCCTTCTTCTTCGCTGCTTCGGCCGGCGGAACGGCGCTGAACAGGAACAACGCGGCAATGGCGGCGGCCAGGACGCGGGGGGAATGCGGCATCAAGAAGCTTCCGTGGAACACAGACCGTGGAGCTTGCACGATCCGCGCGCGTACGGCCAGCGTGAAGGCGCAGTCAGCTTGATGGCGCTGGGGCTTCAGTCAGCCGCGGCGGCGGCACGCAATGCAGCCGCGCGATCGGCGCCCAGATAGCGGGTGATGGCCCGCCGCATCAGGTACAGCAGCGGAATCAGCGCAATCGCAAAACCCATCTTGTAGATGTAGTTGACGCTGCTGACCGCCAGGAACAGCGAGGTTGGCCAATGCTGTGGTCCAAGCACGAAGGCGATCCAGATCACCACGAAGCTGTCCACCACCTGCGAGACCGCTGTCGAGCCGGTCGCACGCAGCCACACATGGCGTTCGCCGGTGGCCTGGCGGATGCGGTGGAACACCGCTACGTCGATCAACTGGCCGAGCAGGAACGCCACCAGCGAACCGGCAATGGTCCACATGCCCTGGCCGAACACCGCCGCGAATGCGGCCTGGTAGTCGGGCACGCCGTGGCCATTCATCGAGGTGACCCACCAGCTGGCCGGTGCCAGCGAAATGGCCGCGAAGGCGAACAGGAAGCCGTAGCCGATCAGCACCACCGCCAGCCACGAGATGAAGCGCACGCCGCGCTTGCCGAAGAACTCGTTGATGGTGTCGGTCATGATGAACACCACCGGCCACAGCAGGGTGCCGGCGGTGAAGCTGAGCGAGCCGGTCTGGCCGAACAGGTTCCAGTTCAGCGGATCGATGCCGAGCGTGTCTTCCAGCGCGAAGATCTTGACCCCGATCAGTTCTGCCAGCACCGCGTTGCCGCAGAAGAACGCGGCCAGCACGATGAACAGCAGGACCGCACGGTCGTGCAGCGGGCGCTCGATCGGCGCCACGGTCATTCGGCGCGATCGCCGGCGCGGGTGAACGGCACGGTGGGTGGCGCAACGGCACCGCCGGAGATGATGAAGCTCATCGCCTGGTCAACGGTCCAGTCGGTTGGAGTGAGCAGTTCGACCGGCACGATTTCCAGATAGCCCGAGGTCGGGTTCGGTGTGGTCGGCACATACACCGCGGCCAGCTCACGGTCGGTGCCGTGTTCCTTGATCACGCGGGTGACCAGGCCCACCGATTTCATGTCGCGGTGCGGGAAGTCGATCAGCACCACGCGCTGGGTGCTGCCCGGTTCGGTCTGCAGCATGTCCAGCAGCTTCTTGGCGCTGTCGTAGATGATGCTGGCCAGCGGAATGCGCTTGATGACCGCACCCACCCAGCGCAGCAGGCGCTGGCCGAGCACGCGGCGGCTGGCCACGCCCACCGCCAGGATCACCAGCAGGGTGGCGAGCAGGGCGATGGTGTCCTGGATCCACTCGGCACGGACCCAACCCAGGTAATGGGGGAAGTTTGTCGCGATCTGCTCGGACAGTGGCACCACCAGCGGGCTGGAAATGCCCGACAGCAGCACGAACACGAATTTGACCACAACCCAGGTCAGCCAGATCGGCAACAGGGTCAGCAGGCCGGTCAGGAACAGGCGCTGCAGGGAGGGGCGGGGGACCAGGGCGGGGGCTTCGAGCGACATGCGCGCATTGTAGCGGTCACTGCCGGTCGATTACGCTGCGAAATCGGCTACGGCAACGGCACATGGAAGGGAAGCTGTGTTGAAGATTCTGCGCGGACTGGGCTGGACCCTGGCAGGCCTGCTGGTGCTGGCCATCGTGGTGTGGTGCGCCTCGCGCATGTGGCCGGTGCCCGAATCGCGGCTGCAGGCGCAGCAGCGGCTGGAGGCGCGCCTGCCGGCCACCGGGCGCAACGGCTACGCATTGCTGTGGACGCTGCGGTATGACGGTCTGGACGCCGGCCAGCGTGAACAGGCATTGGCCGAGGATGTTCGACGCTGGCAGGCCGGTGAAGGTGTTGCAGCACAACCGGATCCGGATGCCGGACCGGTGCCGTTGCACCCGCGGCCGGGTGCTAGCTGCGGACCGACTGCCAGCGACTGCCTCTCCCAGGTGCGTGCCGATCCCAAGCGCTTCGTTGATGCCCACGCCGGCCATGATCGGCTGCATGCGCGGCTGGATCAGCTGGCCACGGCGGACTACTTCCAATCGCCGTTCCCGCCCAGGGGAGATGGCAGCCTGGTGCCGCTGCCGGCCTACGGTCTGATCGTCGATGCCACCAGCGCCCGCGCGCTGGCCTACGCACAGGGCGACATCGATGGTGCCCTGCGTGGCGGCTGCCTTGGGCTGCAGCTTGGCCGGCGGCTGGTGCCCGGAGGCAGCTATCTGGTCGAGAGCATGATCGGCGCCAGCCTGGTCCAGGCCAATGCACAGCTGCTGGCCGACATGCTGGTCGAGCTGCCGGCCGACCATCCCCTGCCAGCCGCGTGCGAGCACGCGATGCAGCCGATGCTGGCCGAGGAGCAGAGCCTGTGCCGTGCGATGCAGGGTGAGTATGCAATGAGCCGGGCAATGATCGATTCCTCCACCCGTGAATTCGGTGGCGTCCTGGTGCTGGACCGCGGCAGTACCCTGGCACGTGTTGCCGGCAATCTTGGCTGGGCCTGTGGTGCCGCCGCGATGGCTGCGCTGGAAGCGGATCGGCCGTTGCCGGTGCAGGCGCCCCTGCAGCGGGATTTTGGTTGCCTGTCCAATGTCATGGGCTGTGTATTGACCGACATCGCGGCACCGATCTATCCGGCATATTCGTCCCGGAGCCAGGACGCTGCAGCGATGCTGCGCCTGCTGGGCGCGCAACGCTGGCTGCGGCAGCAGGCGGGAGATCCGGCCGATGCACTGCAACGGCTGCCGGCGCAGTTCCGCTCGTCGGTGCGTGCACCGCAGCTGTCGGCCGATGGCCGCCGATTGCAGGTGCCACGCCGCTCGGCACTCCGCAGCAATGATGAAAGCGCCTGGCTGTCGGTACCGCTGACCGTAGCTGCGCCTTCAGCCGCTGCACGCGACTGAGGGCAGGTTCAACCGGCGCCGGCCAATGGATCGAACGCCCAGCCGTCGCCGACCGTCTCAAGCGTCCAGCGTCGGCTGCTGCGCAGCGGCTGCCAGCGCACGCGGTCGGTATCGGTCTCGATGTTGCCTTCAACCTGTTTCACCTTGCGGGTGGAGAAGTTGACGCTCAGCGATTCGGTCTGCCCGGAATTGCGCATCACCGAATCGCGGTCGTAGCCGATCAGGGTGAAGGCACCGTCCTGCCAGCGGAAGGTGAAGGCGGTCGTGCCCATCGACCAGCTGCCTGCGCTGGCGAAGGAGAACAAGGCGATCTTCAGTGTGCCGCGCTGGATGCTGACACCTCCGTCTTCGAGCGGATCACTCATTACCGGACTTTCCGGGCGTGGAATCAGCTGATGATCCTGTGTCGCCAGCACGTAGCCGGACGGGCGCGACCATGCCACCGCAAGAATGCGCGGGTTGCTGTCGTACGGCGAGGGGCCGAAGCCATCGTGCTCGATGACGTTGCGCGGGTCCTGCTGGCGCAGCACCAGCACCAGGTCCGCGCGCCCGTCCTGGTCAAGGTCGCCTTCCAGCTCGGATTCCAGCGTCCAGCCATTGGGCACGAAGCCGGCCGCATCGGCTGCCCGCGCCGGCAGTGTGGGGTACTGCACCGGGGGCAGGTCCAGCGCATGGGCTGCGAAGGACAGCGGGGTCAGTAGTGCAGCAAGAGCGAGCGGGCGCATCGGAGCCTCCATGGCGGGGAGGCAGAGAATAGCGCCGATGCTGCCGATCAGCGTGCGTGCGGCTTCAACCGCAGGTAGACCTGCTTGCGCACCTGCGCGACAACCTCGCCACTTTCATCGACGATGTCGTTGCTGAACCAACGCAGGACCTTGTCGCCGCCAGCGGCTTCTGCACGCAGCTCATCCAGCAGCACATCGTCGATGCGGAACGAGGTGCGCACGGTACCGCGGCCGGGCTTGAGGAAATCAATCGCTCCGGCACGATCCCACACGTAGTAATCGCGTCCGAGGATGTGCAGCAGACCAAGCATCCAGAACGGATCGGTCATCGCGAACAGGCTGCCGCCGAAATGCGTACCGACGTAGTTGCGGTTCCAGGGGCGCATGCGCAGTTCGACATCGATCTGCCGGTAGTCCGGCGAGACGCGGGTGACGTGGATGCCGGTGAACAGGAACGGCGGCCAGAGATTGATGCCGAAGCGGAACAGGCGTGCGTTCATGCGGGTCCGGGGGCGCGGGGCGAGGTCTGTAGTCTAACCATTCGCATGCGTATGTTGCACCCCGGTCCGGCGTCCGTGCGATTCGGGCGTGGCCCGGCAAAATGTAGAGTCAAGCTTGCTCGACTGCTTTCAGGGGCAGCAACGAATACGCTCGACGCTATCCGATAGCCTTTTCGGGGTTTTCCGATAGGTACGGCCCGGTCCTGCCTTGTTGCGCGGCTGCGTTGATGGAAGGCCTTCGTGACAATGACCGCAGTGCACTCACGCGCTCAGTTGCCTGGGGGGTGATGCCCGATCATCTGCACTGGGTCATGCAGTTGCATCAGGGAACCCTCGGGCGATGCATGCAGTCACTCAAGTCCAGAGTGGCCATTGCAGTCAATGCGCACTCAGGTGAAGGACGGCCGGTGTGGCAGCGGGGCAACTACGATCATCTGATCCGGAATGAGGAGGATGTTCGGCAACAGTCACTGTATGTAATGGCCAATCCCGTGCGCGCAGGCCTGGTATCGCGGCTGGGAGACTATCCGTTTGCGTGGTGTCGCTGGCCGCTGGAATGAGGTGGACGCAGTCGAGCAAGCTCGACGCTACAGGTGGCATGCATGTCCTGCCTCATGAGCCGTCGACCACGTAACCGTCGCGTCCGTTGGCCTTGGCCTGGTACAGGGCGGTGTCGGCACCTTCCACGAAGTCATGCGGCTGCAGGTCGGCGTCCGGCACGCGGGTGAACACGCCGATGGTGAGAGTGACGCCGGCGTCGCTGCCTTCACCGGGTGCCGGCAGCGCGCGTACGCAGGCGATCAGGTCTTCGATCACCAGGCGCGCACCTTCTGCCGGTGTATCCGGCAGCACCAGCGCGAATTCATCGCCACCATAGCGTGCAGCCATGTCGCGTGGGCGCCGCGCATGTGCACCGATCAGGCGGGCGACATCGCGCAGCACGCGGTCGCCGACCTGATGGCCGTGGCGGTCGTTGTGGCGCTTGAAATGGTCGACGTCGATCAGCGCCAGGCTCAGCGGCTTGCCACTGCGCCGCGCGGCATCGCATTCCTGCTGCAGGGACTGTTCGAAGCGCAGGCGGTTGCCGAGGCCGGTCAGCGCATCGCGGTTGGCCTGGCGGTGCCAGGCCGAGATCCGCCAGGTCGCCCAGGCCAGCAGCACCAGGATGATGCCCAGCATAGCGCTGGCCGGCGCCCACCACAGATCGCAGGTGCGCAGCAGCAGCCAGCTCAGCAGCGGTGCCAGCGGCAGCGAACACAGCGCGGCCAGCCACGGCAGGCGCAGGCCAAGCAGGATCACGCACAGTGCCACCAGCACGCCGCCGATGGCGTGCTGCCAGAGACGGGGCAGCAGGTCGATCTGCTTGTGCTGCAGCACCATCGAGGCAACGTTGGCCTGGTACTCGCTGCCACTCATCCAGAATTCGCGGGTGGTCGGGGTCAGCAGCCGCGGCGCGACACCACTGGCGGTCATGCCCACCACGATGCGGCGGCCATGCAGCATGGCCGTGTCCACGTGGCCGTCAAGCACGTCGGCGTAGGAGACCTGTGGCAGGCGTTCGGGTGGGCCGGCATAGCGCACCCGCACGTAGTCGTCGCGCCGCCATTGATAGGGCGAATTCACGCCCGGATCGGGATCGGGCAGACCACGTACCGCGTCGGGGGGCAGATCCGCCAGGGCCAGCCCGAGTGCAGGCCAATGCGCACGGCCGATGCCTGCGTGCAGGTAGACGCCGCGGGCAACGCCATCACCATCCACTTCGACGTCGGTATGGCCGATCGCCGCCGCGCTGGCTGCGATCCGTGGAATCGGCAGCATCTCCTCCGCCATGCGATCACCGGCTGCTGGCGCCGCCAGTACCGGCAGCACCACCCGGCCGTTGCGCCGGATGGCCGCGGCCAGCTGTTCGTCCTGGCGGCTGTCGCGACGGTCGGGTTCGGACAGCATCAGGTCCAGCGCCACGCGCTCGGCACCGGCGTCGGTCAGGCGATCCAGCAACCGCGCATGGATCGAACGCGGCCAGGGCCATTGGCCGATACGCTGCAGGCTGCCTTCGTCGATGGCCACGATCAATATGCTGGGGTCGGGGCGGTAGTCCCAGTTGCCGACCATGGCGTCATAGGCGGCTTCGTCCTGCCGCCACAGCCATTGGCCCTGGCTGGCGATCACAGTCAAAACACCGGCCAGCAGCGCCAGCAGGATGCGTTTCGACCACGGCAGCGGCGAGCGCCTCATAACAACAGCCACAGCAGCAGGGCGCCACCACCGGCGCCGTAGCACAGGCGGCACGGCAGCTTGATCTGCTGTGCAGGTGAGTATTCACCCGCATGACCGTCGTCATCGATGTACTGCACGCGCACGTGCAGGGTGCCGCTCCAGGGACGCTTGAAACTGACCTGCGGCTCGCTCACGGTCTGATCGACCAAGGGCGCCTTGAAGTCGCCACGACGGTCCACCTGCACCCGGTACGTCTGGCCTTCGCTGCCGGCCTGCCAGCGCAGGGTCAGCTCACCGTGCGCGGCCTCCGGAGGCTGCAGGGCGGGGTCCACCGGTTCGTTGCTCAGTTGCAGGGGCAGCGCCTGGCCGTAACGGCCCTGGTGGCCGTTGCCGTCGCGTGAGGCCACCCGCCAGAAGTACTGCCCCGGTGCCAGCGGCTGCGCCAGGCGCAGGTCGGTGCCGTGGGTGCTCTGTTCCTGCAGCGGTTGCACGAAGCTCGGCTCGGTGGCGATCTGCAGCACGCTGCTGCGCGCGCCCGGCGCCTGGCTCCAACGGAAGCGTGGACGGTCGCTGTTGACGGTCTGACCATGCAGTGGTGCCACGGTCAGTGGCGGCGGCGGCTGATCGCTGAGTTCGAAATCGGCGCTGGCGTCGAGGCCCTCCACACCCTGCGCATCAACCGCGCGCAGCAGCACGCGCAACCGGCCGGGGGGCAGGTCGCCGATCGCCAGCCGGGTGTCGGCGGTGGTGGCGGCAAACAGCAGGATTTCCGGCGTCGCGGCCTGAACCACTTCCACGCGGTAGCGCGCAGCGCCGTCGATGGGGTCCCAGGCAAGCAGGGTCGGCAGGGGCGCCAGACGCACTTCATTGCTGCGCAGCTGCGGTGCCGGCAGCAGCGCGGAGACGGCATCGGGGGCGGCGTCAGCACTGCTGCTGCGGCTGGCCTGCCCGGGCTTGACCAGCTGCCGGCCGTGGCTGTTGCCGACCTGCACCTTGCCCTGCAGGACCTCGGTGGCGGCAACCTGGTCGGTGTCACCGGCACTGACCCGGAACACGGTGCCGCGCACGCTGCTGGTCGCTGTCGGGGCGTCGATGATGTAACGCGATGCCGGGCCGCGGGCCGGGGTCACGCGGTTGCTGGCGCGGCCCTGCTGCAGGCGCAGGCGGGTATCGACCATGCCGGTGTGGCCATAGCGGCTGAGCTGGTCCAGGCGCAGGCGGGAATACTCGCGCAGCTGCAGGCGCGAGGCGTCGGCGAATTCAAGAGTGACGCTGGAGTCGCCTTCGGTCTGGACGGTGTCGCCAATGTGCAATTGCTCGCCGGCCAGAATGGCGCGGGTCGCCCTGCCATCGGCGCCGGACAGTTCGACCTTGCCGCGCACCGACAGCACACGGGCCGGCGCCGGTTCGGTGCGCAGCCAGCTGATCGGGAAACGCAGCAGCTGGCCGGGCGGCAGCTGGTAAGGGTTGTCGATGCGGTTGTGCTGCTGCAGCTGCTGCCAGCGCACCGAGGGCTTCAGGTACACCCCGCCCAGGTCCCACAGGGTATCGCCGGGGCGGACCCGGTAGTTCCAGTCCTGGGCTGCGGCCACAGCCGGCAGCAGGAAGAGGGCGCAGAGCAGTGCGCCCTGGAAGCGCATGGCGAACGACAGCGAGCGGACGAAGGTCACAGTTGGCAATCCCGGCAATGCGGGGGCGCAGCTGCAAGACCCCATGGCCCCGACCTCATCCCCCCGAACGGATCGTGGCGACCGTACGGCCGCCATCCCGCGCATTATTGCCCGCGTTCAGTGCAGGGATTCTGAACGAAGCGCGTTCCCGTTCAGAACAGCAGGGAGGCCATCCGGCGGCGGTATTGGCCGACCAGGTCCTCGTCGGAGATCACATTGAAGGCGTCGATCAGGGCCTTGCGCGGCAGGCCTTCCTCGAAACCACGGTCGATCCGCAGCATTTCCAGGAACTGTTCCAACGCAGCCGCGTCGTGGCCGCCAAGCAGCAGCTGCACGCCGCGCAGGTGGCGGGCCTTGAGGTCTTTGCCGTCGACGGCGATGCGCGCTTCCAGCACTTCGGCGGCCGGGGCGTCCTTCAGTGCCGAGGCGAAGGACAAGCGGGCGCGGCCACGCACAGCGCGATCATCGGTGGCCAGGTTGGCCGGCAGGCCATCGATGAGCCTGCCGGCTTCGTCCACGCCGCCGATCTGCAGCAGGGCCAGGGCCAGGTCCAGCTTCAGCTCGTCCTTGTCCGGCTCGGCGGCGATCTGCGCGCGCAGCACGTCCACCTGTGCCTGCGGGTCCAGCGGCGCTTCATCCTCGGTGACGGTATCGCCGACGTCGGCCGGCACGACACCATGCTGGGCCAGGAATTCGCGCAGCTGGCCTTCCGGGATGGCGCCGGGGAAACCGTCCACCAGCTGGCCACCCTTGACCAGAAACACGGTGGGCACCGAGCGGATCTGGAAAGCGGCGGCGATCTGCTGTTCTGCGTCGACATCGACCTTGGCCAGCTCGAACGCGCCGTTGTATTCGGCGGCCAGCTTTTCCAGCATCGGGCCGAGGGTCTTGCACGGCCCGCACCAGGTTGCCCAGAAATCCACCAGGACGGGGGTCTGCAGCGACTTCTGCAGGACGTCGGCCTCGAAAGTCGCAGTGGTGGCGTCGAATACGTAGGTCGTCTCGGTCATGAGGGAGGCATCGCTTGGCGTCTGGAGACCGATTCTATGGTGACGATCGATGCCGGTCTCAACCCGGGGTGTAGTAAATGCCTGACAATGCAGTCTTCCTGTCGCTGTTGTTTCCGGAGCCTGCATGTCGACCCTGTCCCCATTGCTGCGCCTGTCGGGCCTGATCGCCGCATTGCTGTTCCTGACGGCGGTGCTCGGCTTTGGTGCCGGCCTGGACGGCTACGCGCAGGCGCGCCATCCGGTGGCGCTGCTGGGCGCAGATGGCGTGCCGCATGCGCTGGCCTTCAACCTGCTGGGCTTCGTGCTGCCGGGCCTGCTGGCGGCGTTGGTGGCCGAGCGCCTGCGCCGCCGCCTGCCGGCCACCGCCGGTTGGGCACCGCGGGTCGGCAGCCAGATGCTGCTGTTGGCGGGCCTGGCGTTTGCCGCGATGGGCCTGCTGCCGCTGGATGTGGACGACCTGCATGGGCCGGCCAGCCAGCTGCACGCCAGCGCCTGGATGATATGGGTGCTGGGCTTCGTCGCCGGTACCCTGCTGCTGGGCATGTTCCAGTTGCGCCAGGTGCAGGGGCGCGCGCTGGGCGGGCTGGCCATCGCCTGCGGCGTATTGGCGGCCCTGGCGGCCTTCGCCCTGCAGGGCGTGCTGCCGGCACCGCTGGCGCAGCGGGTGGCCTTTGCCTGCTGGGCGGGCTGGCTGGCGCTGGCCCTGCCGCTGTCGCGGGCACGCTGAGACAGGTTCCGGGCGCTGGCGGCGCCTGCGCCTGGCGGGCAGGATTGGAGCCATTTGCCGCACTGCGGTACGCTGTACCGCTTTGCCGCCGCAACCGCGTGTTACATGACCAGCGCCGAACCCAACGTTTACGATCCGCAGCAGGTTGAATCCGCCGCCCAGCAGTACTGGGATGCCACCCGTGCCTTCGAGGTCGATGAAGCCTCGGACAAGCCGAAGTACTACTGCCTGTCGATGCTTCCGTACCCGTCCGGCGCGCTGCACATGGGGCATGTTCGCAACTACACGATCGGCGACGTGATCAGCCGCTACAAGCGCATGACCGGCCACAACGTGCTGCAGCCCATGGGCTGGGACGCATTCGGCCTGCCGGCGGAAAACGCTGCGATCAAGAACAAGACCGCGCCGGCGGCGTGGACCTACAAGAACATCGACCATATGCGCACCCAGCTGAAATCGCTGGGCTACGCCATCGACTGGTCGCGCGAATTCGCAACGTGCCGCCCGGATTACTACGTCCACGAGCAGCGCATGTTCACCCGCCTGATGCGCAAGGGCCTGGCCTACCGCCGCAACGCGGTGGTGAACTGGGACCCGGTCGACCAGACCGTGCTGGCCAACGAGCAGGTCATTGACGGCCGCGGCTGGCGCTCCGGTGCGCTGGTCGAGAAGCGCGAGATCCCGCAGTGGTTCCTGCGCATCACCGACTACGCCCAGGAACTGCTGGACGGCCTGGACGAGCTGGACGGCTGGCCAGAATCGGTCAAGACCATGCAACGCAACTGGATCGGCCGTTCCGAGGGCCTGGAAATCCAGTTCGACGTGCGTGATGTCGACGGCAGCGCGCTGGACCCGCTGCGCGTGTTCACCACCCGCCCGGACACGGTGATGGGCGTGACCTTCGTGTCGATTGCCGCCGAGCATCCGCTGGCGCTGCACGCAGCGAAGAACAACCCCGACCTGGCGGCCATGCTGGCCGACCTGAAGCAGGGCGGTGTGTCCGAGGCCGAGCTGGAAACCCAGGAAAAGCGCGGCATGGATACCGGCCTGCGCGCCGTCCATCCGGTTACCGGCGAGCAGGTGCCGGTGTGGGTCGCCAACTTCGTGCTGATGGGCTACGGCACCGGTGCAGTGATGGCCGTTCCCGGCCATGACCAGCGCGACAACGAAGTGGCCAACAAGTATGGTCTGCCGATCGTGCAGGTCATCGCGCTGAAGGATCCGCGCACCGAAGAAGAGCGCACCTGGGACGCCACCCGCTGGCAGGACTGGTACAGCGACAAGAGCCGTGCTTTCGAACTGGTGAACTCGGCCGAGTTCGATGGCCTTGATTTCCAGGGGGCCTTCGAAGCCCTGGCCGAACGTTTCGAGCGCAAGGCGCAGGGCCAGCGCCGCGTCAACTACCGCCTGCGCGACTGGGGCGTGAGCCGCCAGCGTTACTGGGGCTGCCCGATTCCGGTGATCTACTGCGCCAAGTGCGGCGCGGTGCCGGTGCCGGAAGAACAGCTGCCGGTGGTGCTGCCGGAGGACGTGGCGTTCGCCGGTACCGGTTCGCCGATCAAGACCGATCCGGAATGGCGCAAGACCACCTGCCCGGACTGCGGTGGCGCTGCCGAGCGCGAGACCGACACTTTCGACACCTTCATGGAGTCGAGCTGGTACTACGCCCGTTACACCTCGCCGGGTGCCCGCGATGCGGTCGACAAGCGCGGCAACTACTGGCTGCCGGTGGACCAGTACATCGGTGGCATCGAGCACGCGATCCTGCACCTGATGTATTTCCGCTTCTACCACAAGCTGCTGCGCGACGCGCGGATGGTGGACAGCAACGAGCCGGCGCGCAACCTGCTGTGCCAGGGCATGGTGATCGCTGAAACCTATTACCGCCCGAACCCGGACGGCTCGAAGGACTGGATCAACCCGGCCGACGTGGACGTGCAGCGCGACGAGCGTGGGCGCATCACCGGTGCCACGCTGATCGCTGACGGCCAGCCGGTGGTGGTTGGCGGCACCGAGAAGATGTCCAAGTCGAAGAACAACGGCGTGGACCCGCAGGCGATGGTCGGCAAGTACGGCGCCGACACCGTCCGCCTGTTCTCGATGTTCGCCGCGCCGCCGGAACAGTCGCTGGAGTGGAACGAAGCCGGCGTGGACGGCATGGCCCGTTTCCTGCGCCGCCTGTGGGCCCAGGTGCAGAAGCACGCTGCCGACGGTGCCGCCCCGGCGCTGGACGTGGCCGCGCTGGACGCCAATCAGAAAGCACTGCGCCGCAAGACCCACGAGACCATCGGCAAGGTCGGTGACGACTACGGCCGCCGCCACAGCTTCAACACTGCCATCGCTGCGGTGATGGAACTGATGAACGCGCTGGCCAAGTTCGAGGATGGCAGCGAGCAGGGCCGTGCGGTGCGCCAGGAAGCGCTGCAGGCCATCGTGCTGCTGCTCAACCCGATCACCCCGCACGCCAGCCACACGCTGTGGCAGGTGCTGGGCCATGGCGAAACGCTGCTGGAAGACCAGCCGTTCCCGCAGGCCGACGCTGCGGCGCTGGTACGCGATGCGCTGACCCTGGCCGTGCAGGTCAACGGCAAACTGCGCGGCACCATCGACGTGGCGGCCGACGCTGCGCGCGAACAGGTCGAGGCGCTGGCGCTGGCCGAGCCGAACGCGGCCAAGTTCATGGAAGGCCTGACGGTGCGCAAGATCATCATCGTCCCGGGCAAGATCGTGAACATCGTCGTCGCCTGATGTGCCAGACACCGGCCGCCCTCCCAGGGTGGCCGGTGCTCTCCCCGGTGCAGGGCCAGGCGCTTGATGGCCCTGCATTCACGCGGCATCGGGCACGCTGCGTGTTGCCGTGATCGCCCGGCTCCGCCAGACTGTCTCCATGACCCGAATCCTGCTTGCCCTCGTTCTTGCCCTCGGCCTTGCCGGCTGCGGTTTCCACCTGCGCAACAAGCTGATGCTGCCGACCAACACGGCACCGGTGAAGGTGGTCTCCACCGCGCCGTACAGTGAACTGGTCAAGCTGCTCAACCGCAGCCTGCTGGCCTCCGGCGCCAGGCTGGCCGATGAGGACAGCAAGCAGCCCAGTGCCCAGCTGCAGGTGCTGTCCGAGCGCTGGGGCGACCTGCCGATCGCCATCGATTCGCAGGGCCGTGCACAGGAATACAGCCTGCGCTACGCAGTGATCTTCATCTTCCGCCGCGAGGATGGCAGCGAGCTGGTACCGCAGCAGGTGATCGAGCTGTCGCGTGACTACGTGTCGCCGCCTACCGACGCCACCGGTACCACCACCGAACGCGAAATCCTGGCCAATGAGCTGCGCCGCGAGATGTCGGCTTCGATCATTCGCCGCATCGACAGTGTGGTCCGCGCCGAGATCGAGAAGGGGGGCAGCCTGTCGGCACCGAAGACCACGCCGGTCGAAGATGCGGTACCGGCCGAGCCGGCCCCTGCAGTGAAGCACTGAGCCGCGACGATGGAACTGCGTCCGGAGCAGCTGGCCAGCCAGGGCGCTGATACCCCGCTGGCGCCGGTCTATCTGATTGCCGGGCCTGAAACCCTGCGCGTGCTGGAAGCGGCGGATGCCATCCGCGCGCGTGCACGTGCCACCGGCATCGGTGAGCGCGAGGTGTTCGACGCGGATGGTCGCGATTTCGACTGGAACCAGCTCGACGCAACGTTCAACGCGCCCAGCCTGTTCAGCGACCGTCGCCTGGTCGAGGTGCGCCTGCCCAGCGGCAAGCCAGGCAAGGACGGGGCCGAGGTGATCAGCCGGTTCTGTGCCGACCCGGCGCCGGACGTGGTGCTGCTGATCACCGCCAATGAATGGAGCAAGGCCCACCAGGGCAAGTGGGCCGAGGCGGCCAACCGTATCGGTGTGCTGTCGGTGGCCTGGGCGATCAAGCCGCATGAACTGCCGGACTGGATCGAGCGCCGCCTGCGCAGCAAGGGCCTGCGTGCCGATCCGGCCGCAGTGCAGCGGCTGGCCGAACGGGTGGAAGGCAACCTGCTGGCTGCCGCGCAGGAAATCGACAAACTGGCGCTGCTGGCCGATGGCCAGCCGCTGGATGTGGAGCGGATGGAGTCGCTGGTGGCCGATGCGGCCCGCTACGACGTGTTCCGGCTGGTGGAAGCCACCCTCTCCGGCCAGGCAGCGGCGGTCCTGCGCATGCTGGCCGGTCTGCGCGGAGAAGGCGAGGCGGTCGCCGCGCTGATGCCGATCGTGATCCGCGAACTGCTGGCCGGTGCGGGCCTGGCACGAGTGCAGGCGCGTGGCGGCAATCTGGCTGCCGAGATGAAATCGCGTGGTATCTGGGAATCGCGGCAGGCGCCGTACAAGCGCGCGCTGCAACGGCACCCGGAAGGCAAGCGCTGGGAGCGCTTCGTGGCGGAGGCCGGGCTGGTCGACCGTATCGCCAAGGGACGCGCCGACGGCGATGCGTGGCTGGCGCTGGAGCGCCTGCTGGTGGCCGTGGCCGAAGCTCGTGCCGTGCGCCTGCTGGCGCGGGCCTGAGCCATGAGCCTGCGGATCTATTACGGGGGCACCTTTGATCCGGTGCACCTCGGCCACCTGGCGATCGCGCGCGCCGCGCGTGATGAACTGCAGGTGGCGGTCCGCATGTTGCCCGCTGCCGACCCGCCGCACCGTGTGCCGCCCGGGGCTACCGCCGAACAGCGTTGCACCATGCTGTCGCTGGCCATCGGCGACGAGCCGGGGCTGCTGCTGGACCGCCGCGAACTGGACCGTGCTGTGCGCTTTCCCGGCCGCCCGTCCTATACCGTCGACACCCTGCGCGATCTGCGCGGAGAGCTCGGCCCCAGCCGGCCACTGGCCTGGCTGGTAGGGGCCGACAGCCTGCTCGGCCTGCCCAGCTGGCACGAGTGGGAGGCCCTGTTCGGGTTGGCCCATTTCGTGGTCGCTGAACGCCCCGGCAGCCCGCTGCAGGCCTCGGTGGATGGCGAGCTGGGCCGGGCGCTGGAGGGGCGCTGGGCCGACAACGAGCAGGCCCTGTTTGCCAGTCCGGCCGGGCGTATCCTGCGCCTGCACCATCCGCTGCGCGCGGAATCGGCCAGTGCCGTACGTGCCCAGATTGCCGCTGCCGGCCCCTGGCGGGCGCTGCTGCCGCCGGCCGTGGCCGACTATGTCGCTGCACACGGGCTGTACCGCCCGGCTACGCCGTGAATGGCGCGGCCGCAGCATCCCCGTATAATCGCCCCTACGTTTATCGAGTCGATCCACTTTGAGCAACCAGACCCAGCCCCAGACCATCAAGGTCGATCTGCCCAGCCCGCCGCCGTCCGTGCCGGAACTGCTGGCCAGCGTCCGTCAAGCCACCGAAGACCTGAAGGCCAAGGACCCGGTCGAGATCGACGTGCGTGGTCGCTCCAGCGTCGCCGACTACATGGTGGTCGTGTCGGGTACGTCGACCCGCCACGTCAAGTCGATTGCCGATGAAGTCGTGCGTTTCGCCAAGAAGATCGATGTCATGCCGCTGGGTGTGGAAGGCGAGCGCGAGGCCGAGTGGGTGCTGGTGGACCTGGGCGATGTCATCGTGCACGTGATGCTTCCCCGCGTGCGTGAGTTCTACGCGCTCGAGCGTCTGTGGACCGTCGGCGACCAGCCGCCGTCCCGCGACGACGACGAAGTGGCCTGAGCCACGCGTTGATGCATCCCTTCGACGGCGCCGATGGCGCCGTTGACGTTTTGGAGGACCGTTGATGAAAGCCCGACTGATCGCTACCGGCGAGCGTGCACCCAGCTGGGTGGCGCAGGGCTTTGCCGAGTATCAGAAGCGACTGTCGCACTGGTTGCCCTTCGAGCTGGTGGAAATCGAGCCCGGCCTGCGTGGCAAGGGCCGAGACCCGCGTCGCGCCACCGAAGATGAAGGCAAACGGGTGATCGCTGCGCTGCCGAAGAATGCTTACGTGGTGGCGCTGGATGTACCGGGTCGCCAGCTCAGTTCCGAGCAGCTCGCACAGCGCCTGGAACATTGGCGTGGGCAGGGCAGGGACCTGGCGTTCCTGATTGGTGGCCCGGAAGGCCATTCGCCGGAAGTCTCCGCGCTGGCCGATGAGAAGTGGTCGATCGGGCCGCTCACGCTGCCGCACATGCTGGTACGCCTGGTCGTTGCCGAGCAGCTGTATCGCGCCGCCGCAATGATTGCCAATCACCCCTACCATCGCGCGTGAAGAGTCGTTATACTGTTCGTCTGCCCGAATAGCTCAGCCGGTTAGAGCACTTGACTGTTAATCAGGGGGTCGTTGGTTCGAGTCCAACTTCGGGCGCCACTTTGAGAAACCTGCATCGCGAGATGCAGGTTTTTTTTTGCTTTGTGGTAGAGCCGAGCCCACGCTCGGCTGCACCTGCGAATCCGAGCATGGCTCGACGCTACAATGCAGCGTCATCGACTACGGATGTTGATTGTGCGCGCGCTCCTGTTCGTGGTTTCCCTGCTGCTTGCGATAGCGCCGTTCGCCGCAGCGAAGGCCGCGCCCTCTACCTGGCATCCGCCGCAGGGCACCACCGGGATTCCGTTGTGGCCACCGGGCAAGGTGGGCGTGCCGCCGAAGTTGAAAGGCCCCGAGCAGGTCAGCGAAGTGATCTCCGAAGCCAGTGGCGAACACTGGATGATGCTGCAGAACGTAGCTGTGCCGACCCTCACCGTGTTTCCGCCGAAGGGGCCGGCCAACGGCACAGCGGTGATGGTGGTGCCCGGCGGAGGCTACCGCGTGTTGGCAATGGACCTGGAAGGCAGTGAGATCTGCGACTGGTTGACCGGCCAGGGCATCACCTGCGCGCTGCTGAAGTACCGTGTGCCGGCATCGGGGCCGAACTGGGATCGCGACTGCAACTGTCGAGACATTCCAGCGGTGCCGATGGCGCTGCAGGATGCACAGCGCGCGATGGGCCTGCTGCGTTCGCAGGCCGAACGCTGGAAGATCGATCCGAAGCGGGTGGGGGTCATCGGCTTTTCCGCGGGTGGCCACGTGGTGGCTGGATTGAGCACGCATGGCACGCGCAGCTACGCTGCGGTCGATGCCGCGGATGCGCTGCAAAGCCGCCCGGATTTCGCGATGGTGATGTACTCCGGACATCTGTGGACCGGTGCCAAGCACGGGCTGTCGCTGGTCGATGACATCGCCGTGGATGATGCGGTACCGCCTACCTTCATCGTGCAGGCCACCGATGACCCGACCGATGACGTGCGCGAATCGCTGACCTATTACCGTGCGCTGATCGACGCGAGCGTGCCGGTGGAAATGCATCTGTTCGCGCGTGGCGGCCATGCCTTCGGCCTGCGGGTGAAGGACGCGCCGGTGGCGGAGTGGCCGCATCTGGCCGAACGTTGGATGCGCGATATCGGCATGCTACCCAGAGTCTTGTAGAGCCGAACCCATGTTCGGCTGCTCTGCTTCGTAGCGTCGAGCTTGCTCGACTGCTGCGGAAAGCCAGTCGAGCAAGCTCGACTCTACAGAACGCGCCAGTCGAGCAGGCTCGACTCTACCCAGCAGCAGCCGGGCATGGCTCGACGCTACAGTTTCAGGTCGCCTCCGCAGAACGCCACCAGCGTGATGGTCGCCACCACCAGGATCGCGCCGAACAACACCCACTCCCAGCGCGTGAAAACCGGCTCGCCACGCTGGTGCCGTGTCTGTGCGAACAGCACCACGCCCGGCACATACAGCAGCACCGACAGCAGCAGGTTGTCCAGGCCACCGGCATACACGAGCCATAACGCATAGGCGCTGGCCAGCAGCGCAACGATGAAATCGCGCCAGCGGGCACCGGGCGCGCTGGAGTAAGCTTGGCCCTGCCAGGCCAGCTTCACGCCGAATGCGCTGGACAGGAAGTACGGCACCAGGCTCATCGATGCCGCCAGCAGCACCAGGCTGGTATAGCTGCCCGATTTGAACAGCACCAGCAGCAGGAACAGCTGGATCAGCCCGTTGCTCAACCAGAGTGCGTTGGCTGGTACGCCGCGGGCGTTTTCGCGGCCGAGGAACGCGGGCATCGTGCCATCGCCGGCGGCGGCGTACAGCACTTCGGCACACAGCAGTACCCAAGCCAGCAGCGCACCCAGCACGGAGATGATCGAGCCGACGATGATCACTGTCGCGCCCCATTCGCCGACGATGGCGCGCAGCACATAGGCCATCGACGGATTGGGCAGTGCGGCCAGTTCCGCCTGCGACAGCACGCCCATCGACAGCAGGCTGACCAGTACCAGCAGCAGCCACACACCGGAGAAGCCGATCACCGTGGCGCGGCCGACATCGGCGCGGCGCGCGGCACGCCGTGAGTAGATACTCGCGCCTTCGATGCCGATGAACACCCATACGGTGACCAGCATCATGCCGCGCAGCTGCTGGCCCAGATCGCCCAGTGCGGGCCTGCCGAAGAAGTCGGCACGGAACACGTCCATGCGGAACGCGCCGGCGGCCAGGATCAGGAACAGCGCGATCGGCAGCAGCTTGGCGACGGTCACCAGGCCGTTGACGATGGCTGCGGTGCGCAGGCCGCGCAACACCAGCAGGTGTACGGTCCACAGCAACAGCGACGAGGCTGCCACGGCGGCAGGCGTGTTGCCCTCGCCGAAGACCGGCATGAAGTGGCCGAGACCACTGAAGATCAGCACGAAGAAGCTGGCGTTGCCCAGTACCGAGGCGACCCAGTAACCCCACGCAGCAGAGAAGCCGATGTAATTGCCGAAGCCCTCGCGCGCGTAGGCGTAGATGCCGGTATCGAGATCAGGCCGGCGGTTGGCCAGGGCCTGGAACACGAAGGCCAGCATCAGCATGCCGGCGCCGCTCAGCGCCCAACCGATCAGCGCGGCGGCCGGGCCAGCGCTGCGCGCCACGTTCTGTGGCAATGAAAAAATTCCCGCGCCCACCATCGAGCCGACCACCAGTGCGATCAACGCGGGCAGGCCCAGGCGCTGCGATGTCGCGGCCATGGTGATCCCCTGCGGCGGTGATGCCGCGAGCACACGGTAGCCATGTGCTCGTGAACACGCCTGCAAGAGGCCGAACGACAAAGGCCCGGGCATCTGCCCGGGCCTTTGAAGGTGTTGCGTTGACGGAGGGTGCTTGTATTACTTGAAGGTGTACTTGGCACCGACAGTGAAGTAGCGACCGATGGCACCGCTGAAGTGCATCGGGTTGTAGTTCACGCCGCCATAGGTCAGCGGATCCAGCGGAGCGATACGATCAAAGACGTTCTCCACCGATGCGTTCAACTCGAAGGCGTCCGTGATGGCCCAACGGCCGGAGAGGTCGAAGGTGGTGAACGAAGAGATCTTCTTCACCGGTGAACCGTCGGCATAGAAGAACTGGTACTTGCCGCCGCGCTTGTCGGTGTTGTCCATGCTGGAGATGTAGTTGGCAACGCCGCTTACGCTCCACGGACCCTGCTTCCAGGTAGTGCCGAAGTTGATGCGATCCTTCGGAGTGCCGATGCAGTTGGTGACGTCACAGTTGCCGTGCGTACCCAGGAAGTCATCGGTGCTGTCACCGCTGGTGCGCTCGAACTTCAGTAGATGGCTCCACTGCAGATCCATCTCCAGCTGGCCCGGGCCGATGTCGAAGGTCTGACGGATGTCGGTATCGATACCGCGTACGCGCGAGGCGCTGGCGTTGATGTACGCGGTGTTGACCGCCAGGATGCTGCCGGTGCCGGCTACGCCATTGAGCAGGTTGTTGTCGCGCAGCACGTTGCCGGCCCGGATCGCGTCATCGGTATCGCCCTGGGCGATCTCGTTGGTGCGCTTGATTTCCCAGGCGTCGACCGTCAGCGAGGTGGAGCGGGTCGGCTGCAGCACGATACCTACCGAGTAGCTCTTCGACTCTTCCGGCTTCAGGTCCTTGTTCGGACGGGTGATGATCGCCACTGACTGCGAGCCGCAATCGTCCGGCGAAGCGCCCGGTGCCGGAGTTTCGCCACCGGGGCAGCGGATCGGGTCCGAAGCAGTGGAGAAGGCGGCCAGGCCACCGTCACCGTTTTCGGCCGGGTTCGGCGCACGGAAGCCTTCGGCATAGCTGGCGCGCACGGCGATCCAGTCGGCCGGGGTCCACTTCACGCCCAGCTTCGGGGTGGCCTTGCCTTCACCGCTCTCGTATTTGTCGTAGCGCAGAGCCGCCGACAGTTCCAACTGCTCCAGCACCGGCGCGGACAGTTCAACGTAGCCGGCGTACACGTTCTGCGTGCCGTCGTAGGCCGAGTAGCCCAGGCCGATGATGTCACCCGTGTCGGTGTAGGTCTGCGGGGTCAGGCTGTTGCTGGTCTTGCGCCATTCGGTACCGATCGCCAGGCCCAGCGGGCCGCCCTTCAGGTCCATCAGGCTGCGCGACACGGTGAAGTCGAACATGTCGAGGCTGGACTTGGCACGTGCACTGATCTTCGGCGAGATGTAGTCGTACAGCGCCTGGGAATTCAGATTGGCGTTGTCGCCGATGCGCCATACGCCACCGGCACAGTTGGGATTGCCCAGCGCGCACTGCACGGCGCTGTAGCGCAGGAAGCCGGTGCGCTCGTTGACCAGGTCGGTGCCCGAATGCAGGTAGGCGGTGTCGTAGCTCCAATCACCCCAGTTGCCCTTGACGCCAACCAGGAAGCGGTTGAACTCATTGGTGTTGTCGGTCACGCGCGGACCGACGTCCCAGGCCGAATAACGCAGGCGCGAGGCCTGGCCGGGAATCGGGTTGTCCGGGTGGTTGGGACCGAGCACGACTGCCCCCGGGCCGCTGTTGCCGTTGACCGGCCCGCCGGGGTAACCCCAGCCACCAGAAGCGGCCGAAGGCGTGTTGCTGAAGGTCGTTTCCTTCTTCGAGTAGCCGATCTCGGTGTAGATTTCGCCGCCCTCACCAAAAGCGAAGCTGGCGCGGCCGAACACGTTGACGTACTTCTCTTCCGGCGAGATATCGCGATACAGCTGCGCCGGATCCCACAGGCAGCCCTGCGCGGCGACCGAGGCATCGGTCTGGCCGCCGATGGTGGTCAGGCCCTGGCAACCCGGCAGCGGGACGAGAGTGGCAGGATTCTTTTCGGTGACATTGCGATCGTCGTACACCGAACCGTTCGGGCCGACGCCACCACGGGTCTTGCCGCTGAGGAAGGCGCCGCCCAGGAACTGGGCATTGTTACCGTAGCCCCACTGGCGGGTGTCGCCGGTGCCGATCCACTTGCGGTTCTTGCGATCGCTGATCTTGATTGCGTCGCTCTTGCCGACGTCCAGGCTGAAGAAGGCATTCCAGCCGTCGGTGGCCATGTCGCCAGTACCAGCGGTCAGGGTCGCCTTCCGGGTGTCGCCGTCGCCGTCACCGGAAACGCCATAGGAGCCGCGCAGGATGGCACCCTGGAAGTCGCTGCGCAGGATGATGTTGACCACGCCAGCGATGGCGTCGGAACCGTAGATCGCCGAGGCGCCATCCTTCAGCACTTCGACGCGTTCAACGGCGTCGAGGGGGATGGTGCTCAGGTCGGTGAAGACCTTCTGGCCGTCATCGGCCAGGCCGTAGGTCGCCATGCGGCGGCCGTTCAACAGCACCAGCGTCGAACCGGCGCCGAGGCCGCGCAGCGAAATGCCGGCGCCACCACCAGCGAAGCCATTGCCGAACGACTTGGGAATCGAGCCGGCGCCATTGGCGGTAATGGTCTGCAGGTATTCAGCAACCGTGGTCTTGCCGGTACGGTCGATTTCCTGGCGGGTCACCACCTGCACCGGGGACGGTGTTTCAGTGTTGGTGCGCGGGATGTTCGAGCCGGTGACCGTGATGCGGTCCAGGTTGGTGGCCTTTTCCTGCGCGAAGGCGGAGGTGGAAGCCACGGCGCCAACCAGCAGCAGGGTGCCGCCGGTAAGGATATGGGTGATGGACGATGCCAGGGTGGAGCGGCGGCGGCTGGCGGGCCGTTGGATCGGGTGTTTCACAGCTTCTCTCCTAACTGGAAAACCTTAGCGTTGAGGGCTGTCGCCGGAAGGGTCCGGGACGGGCCAATCTAGGTTTCCAATGGGTGACGAAGTCGTGAAATTTTGCTTAATCGGTAACGCTTGATGGTGGGCTTTGCTGAATCTGGCGTTTCGATGGCCAGGGCCGGCCCGGCGGGTGCCGGGCCGGCTGTAGAGACCGTTGGATGCTCAATCCGGCAGCGAGAACTGCACCGGCACCAGGCCGATGGCCGGCACGGCCACACCTTCACGCTGGGCGGGTTCGAAGCGCCAGTGCTTCAGCACCTGCTGGCGTGCGGCTTGATCCAGGCTGCGTGAGCCGCTGCTGCGCTCGATGCTGACCGCTACCGGTTGGCCGCTGTTGTCCACTTCCACGCGCAGCAGCACCGTGCCCTGCTCGTGGTTGCGCAGGGCCGGGACCGGGTAGGCCGGCGGCGGGGCGCTGCGGTACTGCAGCTGCGCACCTGCCAGCGGCGTGGAGCTGTCGATGCTCGGTGCCGTCTGCACCGGCACCGGATCAGCAGCAGGCAGGATGATGCCCAGTGCCTCCTCGGCGGTGGCGGTGGGGGCGGGCAATGGCGTTGGCATGACCTGCTGCCGCGGCACGACCTTTACCTGCACCTGTTCCGGGTCGGCAGGCAGCTTGGGCGGTTCCGGTGGTCTGGGCTGTTCCTTCGGGATCAGCCGCACCGTGGTGTTGTCGCGGGGCAGTGCAGTGACGGCCTGGTAGGTCGCCGGGATCAGCAACATCAGCAAGGCGAGCAGATGCAGGGCAATGGCCGCGCTCCAGGCGGCAACGCGGGCGGGGTCGAAGTGCAGGGATGCAACGGGATACGTACGAACCATGGTCCACCTCCATGCCAGTGACGAAGTCCTCAACGCACCAGGGCCGATGACGGGGTTGCCGCACGCGGCTGGCAGTGCATCAGTAGCGCGGCACCACCGCCACTGCCTAGAGGCAGGGGCGGCATCGTTGGGCTGGCCTTCATCCAGCGCCAGCGGCAGGCATGAAAAAAGGCAGATCCCCTGCGGGACCCGCCTTTGTCGGTAAAGACGAACGGGATCAGCGACCCAGTTCGAACACCACGTCCAGGTTGACCGAGACGGTCGATTCGCCCGGTGCGACCGGTGTGGCCTTGTCCATCGCCGCGCCGGCGGACATGGCCCGCATCATCGGCATCGGACGGTAGCCGCCGCCAGCGTTCTCGGAAATGCTGACGATGCGGCGCACCTGCAGGCCCAGCGACTTCGCATAGGTCTGGGCACGGGCCTGGGCCTTCTTCAGCGCGGCCAGGCGGGCTTCGTCATAGACCGGTTCCGGCTGGTCGATCTCGAAGCTGGGGCCGTTGATCTGGTTCGCGCCCTGCGCTGCCAGGGCATCGAGCACCTTGCCCAGCTTGGCGATGTCGCGCACCTTCAGGCTGACCGTGTTGCTGGCCTGGTAGCCGGTGATCTTCGGCGCTTCGTTGTCGGCATAGCGGTACTGCGGATTGAGGCTGACGCCGCTGGTCTGCACGTCGCGCTCGGCAATGCCGGCGGCCTTGATCGCGGCCAGTACCTTGTCCATCTGCTGGGCGTTCTGGCGCATGGCACTGTTGCCATCGGCAGCCTGGGTGACCACGCCGGCCGACAGGGTGGCCACATCCGGCACGCGGGTGGCTTCGGCGTTGGACGAGATGTTCAGCAGGGTGCCTTCGGCCGGGGCGGCGATCGACGGCGACGGCGGGGCAGCATGGGCGGTCATCGAGGTTCCAAGGGCGAGGGACAGGGCAAGCAGCAGCGGGGTGGCGGTCAGGCGCATGGAGAACTCCTTGTTGTGCCATTGAGGGTGGTGTCGTAGCGATGAACGCGCTGTGAGCCCGATCGGGGTTGAACGCGTTCCGGGACGGGTTGCCGACGATTCAGGTGTCGGCCTCAGGTTATGCTGTGCCGATGCTCTATCTTGCTTCCCGCTCCCCCCGACGCAACCAGTTGCTGGCCCGACTCGGACGCCCCTTCCAGGCCCTGGACCTGGAGGTTGCCGAGCAGCGCGCGCCCGCTGAAAGCGCCGAACAGTACGTCTGTCGTGTCGCTGCCGACAAGGCGCGCGCCGGGCTGTCCCGGGTACTGGTCGATGACCCGCAGGCGCGGGTGCTCGGCTCGGACACCGAGGTGGTGCTGGACGGGGAGGTGTTCGGCAAGCCGGCCGACGCCGCCGATGCCCGGGCGATGCTGGCGCGGCTGGCCGGACGCACCCACCAGGTGATGACCGCGGTGGTGGTGGTCGGTGCGGAGGGCCTGGACAGCGAGCTGGTCGTTTCCGAGGTGACCTTCGCCCCGATCAGCGCGGCCGACATCGCCGCCTACGTGGCTACCGGCGAGCCGCTGGACAAGGCTGGCGCCTACGCCATCCAGGGCGGTGCCGAGCGTTGGATCGAACATCTTTCCGGCAGCTATTCCGGCGTCATGGGGCTGCCATTGCTGCATACCGATCGTCTGCTGGCGCGCTGCGGCGTGCCGGCCACAACTGCTGATGCCGCCAGGGAGGCTGCCGATGTCTGAGGAAATCCTGGTCAATGTGACCCCGCGCGAAACCCGGGTCGCGGTGATCGAGAACGGCATGCTGCAGGAACTGCACATCGAGCGCGGTTGGCGCCGGGGTGTGGTCGGCAACATCTACAAGGGCAAGGTGCAACGGGTCATGCCCGGCATGCAGGCCGCCTTCGTCGAAGTCGGTCTGGAGCGTGCCGCATTCCTGCACGCCAATGACGTGGTGCGGCCGGCGCCGGTGGCCAGTGCAGATACCGAGAACACCACCCTGCCGCCGCCCTCCAGCGTGCCGATCGTGGAGCTGCTGCGCGATGGACAGGACATCGTCGTACAGGTGGTGAAAGACCCGATCGGGACCAAGGGTGCGCGCCTGACCACGCAGATCAGCATTCCCTCGCGTTACATGGTGCTGCTGCCCCAGTCCAAGGTGGTGGGCGTGTCGGCGCGCATCGAGGACGAAGGCGAGCGCGCGCGGTTGAAG
The DNA here is from genome assembly GCF_051861585.1 of Stenotrophomonas sp. ATs4. NCBI lineage: Bacteria > Pseudomonadati > Pseudomonadota > Gammaproteobacteria > Lysobacterales > Lysobacteraceae > Stenotrophomonas > Stenotrophomonas sp. ATs4. Next base: position 35,816 of record NZ_JBLYPK010000017.1, read on the forward strand.
GCGCTGGTGACCGAATTGTCGGCCCAGCACGGTGGTTACGGCTACATCGTGCGCACCAATGCCGAAGGCCAGCCGGCCGAAGCCATTGCCGAAGACGTCGCCTACCTGTCGCGGGTCTGGAACGTGGTTGAGCGACGCGGCCGTGAAGCGGCCTCGTGCAGCAACATCTACGAAGACCTGAGCCTGCCGCTGCGTTCGGTGCGCGACCTGATCCGCAAGGACGTGGACAAGGTGAAGGTGGACTCCAAGGAGACCTTCGCCCAGCTGCAGGCCTTCGTGGCCAAGTACATGCCGGTGCTGGCCGAGAAGATCGAGCTCTACAGTGGTGACCGTCCGATCTTTGACATGTTCGGGGTGGAGGACGAGATCGGCCGCGCGCTGGACAAGCAGGTACCGCTGAAGTCCGGCGGCTACCTGGTCATTGACCAGACCGAGGCGATGACTACCATCGACGTCAACACTGGCTCCTTCCTGGGCCAGCGCAACCTGGAAGAGACGGTGTTCCGCACCAACCTGGAGGCCGCGCAGGCGGTGGCCAGGCAGCTGCGCCTGCGCAACCTGGGCGGCATCATCATCATCGACTTCATCGACATGGACGATGCCGAACATCGCCGCCAGGTGCTGCGCACCCTGGAGAAGGCGCTGGCGCGTGACCATGCCAAGACCACCGTGTACGACTTCTCGCCGCTGGGCCTGGTGGAGATGACCCGCAAGCGCACAGTGGAAAGCCTGGAACGCCAGCTCTCGGAAACCTGCCCGCAGTGCAGTGGCCGCGGCACCATCAAGACCACCGAAACGGTGACCTATGAGATCTTCCGCGAAATCACCCGCGCGGTACGCCAGTTCGATGCGGCACGCCTGCTGGTGATTGCCTCCACCAAGGTGGTGGCACGGATCACCGATGAGGAATCCACGGCCGTGGCCGAGCTGGAGGAGTTCCTCGGCAAGAGCATCCGCTTCCAGGCGGACGAGCAGTACCTGCAGGAGCAGTTCGATGTTGTTCTGCTCTGATCCAGGCCGACTGTCTGCTTTCGGTGGCCGATGAGCGCGCCGCCGCGCCTGCGACTGCGAAGGATCCGCCGTCATTTCATCGCCGCCTGCGCGGTTGGCCTGGTTGGGCTTGCCCTGCTGGTCGGCACCCTCAGCCAGCTGTTGCCGCTGGCTGAGCGCCATCCCGAGAAGATTGCTGCGTGGCTGAGCGAACGCGCCGGACAGCCGGTGCGCTTCGAGCAACTGGATACCACCTGGACCCGGCGCGGTCCGCTGCTGCAGCTCAAGGGCCTGCGCATCGGCGCCGGCCAGGGCCTGGCCATTGGTGAAGCCGAAGTGCTGGTGTCAATGTACAGCGGCCTGCTGCCGGGCCGCTCGCTGACCGAGCTGCGCCTGCGTGGCCTGGCGCTGGACCTGCAGCAGGGCGAGGACGGCCGTTGGTCGGTGCGTGGCCTGCCGCAGGCCGACAATGGCGGGGACCCGCTGGAGGCGTTGCGCCGGCTGGGCGAACTGCAGGTGATTGGTGGCCGTCTGGGCGTGCATGCCCCCGGTTTGGGCATCGACACCACGTTGCCACGCATCGACCTGCGCTTGCGCGTCAATGGTGAGCGCCTGCGGGTGGGCGTGCGCGCCTGGGCCCAGACCGAAGCGCTGCCGTTGACTGCGGTGCTGGACGTAGACCGCGTGCACGGCAACGGCCAGGCTTGGCTGGGGGCCGATCCGGTCGATTTCCATGCCTGGTCGCCGCTGCTGGCCGCCGGCGGTGTGCGCCTGCGCGAGGGCAAGGGTGAACTCAACCTGTGGCTGACCCTGCGTGATTTTGCACCGGTGGCGTTGACCACCGATTCTGACCTGCGCGACGTGCGCGTCGACGGTGAACCGATGCCGGGCCTGGCTGCACCACGGTTGCAGCTGCAGCGGTTGCAGGCACGCCTGCGCTGGCAACGGCAGGCCGATGGCTGGGCGTTGCAGGTACCACGCCTGCGCCTGAAGACGGAAGAGGGCGAGCAACAGCTCGATGGCCTGCAGCTGCAGGTCGGCAAGCAGCTGCGGGTGAGTTCCGGTGAAGTACAGGCCGGCACCGCGCTGCGGGCACTGGCACTGAGCGATCGCCTTGAGCCGGGGCTGCGCCGCTGGCTGTTCCTGTCCAAGCCGCAGCTGGACGTCGCAGAGCTGCAGGTGTCCGGCGAGCGCGATGGCCCGTTGTGGGCACAAGGCGAGCTGCAGTCGCTGGGTTTTGCCAGCGTGGGCAATTCGCCTGGCCTGCGCGGCTTGGGCGGCCGCTTCGAGGGCGATGCCAATGGCTTCAGCCTGCAGTTGCAGCCGCAACGCCAACTGCAGTTCGATTGGCCCACCGGCTTCGGCGTGCGCCACGATCTGCACCTGGCGGGCCAGGTGGTGGGCTGGCGCGATGAAGGCGGCGGCTGGCGCATCGGCACCGCTGCGATGCGCGTGGAGGGAACCGATTACGCGGCCGACGTGCGCGGCGGGCTGTGGTTCCAGGGCGACGGCACGCGGCCGTGGATGCAGCTGGCGGCCAAGCTGGACGATGTGCCAATGACCGCGGCCAAGCGCTTCTGGATCCATTCCAGGATGAGCAAGGGCGCCACCGATTGGCTGGACATGGCACTGGCCGGCGGCCAGGTGCGCAACGGCATCGGCCTGGTCAGTGGTGACCTGGACGACTGGCCGTTCGACAACAACGATGGCCGTTTCGAGGCGACCGGCCACATCACCAATGGTGACATCCGCTTCCAGCACGACTGGCCGCTGATGAGCCAGGTCGATGCCGATATCGCCTTCATCGGCCCCGGCTTCGACATGCACGGGCGTGGCGACCTGGCCGGCGTGGCGGTGCAGAAATTCGAGGCGGGCATCCAGGACTTCGGCCAACAACCGCTGTATGTGCGTGCCGACACGCAGAGCGAGGCCGGCAAGCTGTTGGCGATGCTGCGGCAGAGCCCGCTGCACAAGGATTATGGCGACACCCTGGACAACCTGACGGCAGCAGGTCCGGCGCATGTGACCTTCGACCTGCTGCAGCCGCTGCATCACGACGAAGGTGGCGGTCACCTGCAGGGGACGGTCGATCTGGCGGGGGTGAAGCTGGTCGACAAGCGCTTCCAGCTGACCTTCGACAACATGCACGGGCAGGCGCGCTACGGCAACGGCGGTTTCGATGCTGAAGAGCTGTCGGTGCGCCATCTCGGCCAGGACGGTCGCCTGAGCCTGCGTGCCGGTGGCTACGTGCGCGACAGCAAGCTGGCGTTCGAATCGCAGCTGTCGGCCAATCTCGACGCCGGCGTGCTGATCGACCGCGCACCGGAGATGGCTTGGCTCAAGCCCTATATCAGTGGCGTCTCGCCCTGGACCATCGCGGTCAACCTGCCCAAGGTCGCGCCCGGTGCACCGGCACCTCCCAGCGAACTGCGGCTGAGCTCGGACCTGGTCGGCACCCGTCTGGACCTGCCGGCTCCGCTGGATAAACCGGCCGGGGAGCCTTTGGCGACCACGGTGGCCGCGCAGCTGCCAATGGGCGCCGGCCGTATCGATGTGGCCTTCGGCCAGCGTCTGGCCCTGGCCGCACGCAGCCACAACAACCGCACCGGTGTGCAGGTCACGCTGGGCAGCGACCATGTCGATCGCGAGCCGCCGCCGAGCGGGCTCACCGTCAACGGCCGCAGCCCGACCCTGGATGCGCTGGAGTGGATCAGCCTGGCCCGTGGTGGCGGCGACGATGACACGATGCCGCTGCGTGCGGTGGATGTGCAGGTCGGCAAGCTGATGCTGATCGGCGGCGTCTTCGAACAGACCCGGTTGCAGCTGCAGCCCGGCCCGCAGGCACTGGACGTGCGCCTGGATGGACCTACGCTGGCCGGCCGTTTGACCGTGCCCAACGCTGCGGGCGGCACCATCAGTGGCCAGCTCGACCGTGTGCATTGGCAATCGCTGCCGCCATCGCCGGGCGCGGCCGCTCCGGCGCGGGTGCAGGCCGGTGCCGATGACATGGATCCGGCCAAGCTGCCGCCGTTCGCACTGGACATCGCCGACCTGAAGTTCGGCAAGGTCGTGCTCGGCCAGACGGTGCTGCGCACGCGGCCGCTGGCCAATGGCCTGAACGTGGATGAGCTGCGCTTCCGCGCGCCGGACCAGGAGATCGACATCAGTGGCCGTTGGCTCGGCCGCACCGGCGGTGCCCGTACCGAGCTGAGCGCGCAGGTGCGCAGCGAGGATCTGGGCGGACTCATGCAGAACCTCGATTACGGCGGCCAGCTGCGCGGCGGTTCGGGCCGGGCGCAGTTGCAGGCGTCATGGAGCGGCGGCCCGTCGGACTTCCAGCTGGGCAACCTGCAGGGCACCCTCGATCTGCACGCGCGCAACGGACAGTTGCTGGAGCTGGAACCCGGTGCCGGCCGCGTGCTGGGCCTGCTCAGTGTCACCCAGCTGCCGCGGCGCCTGATGTTCGACTTCCGCGACTTCTTCTCCAAGGGCTTCGCGTTCAACCAGATCGACGGCAGCATGCAGTTCGGCCAAGGCATGGCGCGCACCGACAAGGTATTGATCGAGGGCCCGGCAGCGAACATCACCATCCGCGGCCAGGCTGACCTGCGCAACCAGCAGTTCGATCAGACCATCGACGTCAACCCGCGTGCCGGCAACCTGCTGACCGTGGTCGGTGCGGTGGCCGGCGGGCCGGTGGGCGCCGCGCTCGGTGCCGCCACCAATGCGGTATTGTCCAAGCCATTGGGCGAAATCGGCGCCCGCACGTACAAGGTGACCGGTCCATGGAAGGAACCGAAAGTGGAAGTGATCGAACGCAGCCGCGACAAGACCCCGCCGCCTGCGCCCAAGCCGGCACCGGCCATTCCGCCGACCGTCACCGACCTGCCGCGCTCGCGCTGAGCGTGGCCTTCCTGTTCACGGGGCTTGCCTGAGCGCCCCCGCATCCCCAGATCGAGACCATGACTGATACCGCCCTGACGCTTGCCCAAGACCGCCTGTTGCGCCCCGGTGGCCTGGATACCGCTGGCCTGGAGCGCACCTTCGGCCAGTTGCTCGGCCCCGGTGTCGACTTCGGCGACCTTTATTTCCAGCACGCGCGCCGCGAGAGCTGGAGCGTGGAAGACGGCATCGTCAAGGATGGTGCCCATTCCATCGAGCAGGGGGTGGGCGTGCGCGCGATTGCCGGGGAGAAGACCGGCTTCGCCTACTCCGATGACATCCATGCCGACGCACTGCTGGCGGCAGCACAGTCTGCGCGTGCGATCTCGCGTGAAGGTGGTGCCCAGTCCGGGCGTTCACTGCTGCGCGGCAACGCGCGCGCGCTGTACCCGGCACTGGACCCGATCGACGGCATCGGCAACGAGGCCAAGGTCGAGGTGCTCAAGCGCCTGGACGGCTACCTGCGCGCCGCCGATCCGCGCGTGAAGCAGGTGATGGTCAGCCTGTCCGGCGGTGTCGATACGGTGCTGATCGCCCGCAGCGACGGAGTACTGGGCGCCGACGTGCGCCCGCTGGTGCGCTTGAACGTGCAGGTGATCGTCGAGCAGAACGGTCGCCGTGAATCCGGCTATTCCGGTGGCGGTGGCCGCTATGGCTATGAAGAGCTGTTCGCCGAGGGGCGCCCGGAAGCGTTTGCCCGCGAGGCGCTGCGCCAGGCACTGGTGAACCTGGACGCGGTACCCGCCCCGGCCGGCGTGATGCCGGTGGTGCTTGGCCCAGGCTGGCCCGGTGTGCTGCTGCACGAAGCGGTCGGACACGGCCTGGAAGGCGATTTCAACCGCAAGGGCACCAGCGTCTACGCCGGCCGCATCGGCGAGCGCGTGGCCGCAGCGGGCGTGACCATCGTCGACGACGGTACCCTGGATGGCCGCCGTGGCTCGTTGAACATCGACGATGAAGGCCACCCGAGCCAGTGCACCACGCTGATCGAGGACGGCATCCTGGTCGGCTACATGCAGGACAGCCTCAACGCACGGCTGATGGGCATGGCGCCGACCGGCAACGGTCGCCGTGAATCGTTCGCGCACCTGACCATGCCGCGCATGACCAACACCTACATGCGTGCCGGCCAGCACGATCCGCAGGAAATGATCCGGTCGGTGAAGAAAGGCCTGTATGCGGTCAACTTCGGCGGCGGCCAGGTCGACATCACCAGCGGCAAGTATGTGTTCTCGGCCACCGAGGCCTACCTGATCGAGGATGGCCGGATCACCGCGCCGGTGAAGGGGGCGACCCTGATCGGCAACGGCCCGGAAACCATGCAGAAGGTGCGCATGGTCGGCAACGACCTGGCCCTGGACGAGGGCGTGGGCATCTGCGGCAAGGACGGGCAGAGCGTGCCCGTGGGCGTCGGCCAGCCCTCGCTGCTGATCGAGGGCATTACCGTCGGCGGTACCCAGGCCTGAGCCGGGCGATGGCCACCGCCACCGCCAGGCCCGATGGGAACTCAGTCCTCGTCGCTGGCGTCGGCCGCGTCGTCGGCTTCGATGCCGTCGTCGCCGGCCTTCAGACCCAGCGCGGCAGGCAGCATCAGCGTGCGCAGCACTTGGAAGATCTCGCGGTAGGCACGCGGTGGCTTGTTCTTGGCCTTCTCGGCCTGGGCGTTGCGTACCAGCGTGCGCAACTGCTGGCGGTCGGCCTGCGGGTAATCATCGAGCAGTGCAGCCAGCGCCTTGTCGCCCTCGGCAAGCAGGCGTTCGCGCCAGTCTTCGGCACGGTGCATCATCGCCACTTCGCGGCGGCCGGTCTCACTGTTGGCATCCAGCGCATCGCGGATCGCATCCAGGGTGGCATCTTCCTCGCGACGCATGTGCTTGGCCAGGAACGCCAGCTGGCGCTTGTGGGCGATGTGGGCGGTGATCCGCTTGCACTCGGCGATGTGCGGCAGCAGATCCTCCGGAACCGGCAGGCGCGCCAGCTGGGCCGGGGTCAGCGACACCAGCTTCTCGCCCAGGGCCAGAACATCGAGCGCATCGCGCCGGTTCTGGCTGCGGCTCTTGTCGTGGAATTCACCGGTTTCTTCGTCGCGTCCGCGCATCGTCCATACCTGATTTCTAAAAAAGTCGCCCGGCGTGATGCCGGGCCCAACCTGTACAGGATAAAGCATTGAACGTGATCGCCCCTGAAGTCGCCGTTGGCGACGACAGCCCGGCCCGGCTGGAACGGCTGGCCGACTTCTCCCAGCAGCTGCTCGACCGTGCGCGCGCCCTGGGCGCCAGCCAGGCCGAGGTCAGTTGCAGCGAGGACCGTGGCCTGGAGGTCAATGTCCGCCTCGGTGAAGTGGAGACCGTGCAGTCCACCCGCGACCGCGGCATCGCGGTGACCGTCTATTTCGGCCAGCGCAAGGGCAGTGCCAGCACCGGCGACCTGAACGAGGCCAGCCTGGCGGCCACCGTCGAGCAGGCCTGCGCGATTGCCCGGCATACCGAGGACGACCCGGCCGCCGGACTTGCCGAGGCCGCGTTGATGGCCACCGAATTCCCGGATCTGGATGCCTGGCACCCGTGGGCGCTGCAGGCCGATGAGGCGGTGGACCTGGCCCTGGCCTGTGAAACCGCCGGCCGCGAGGCTGACGCGCAGATCCGCAATTCCGACGGCGCCTCGGTGTCGAGCATGCAGAGCCTGTCGGTGTATGCCAATTCGCATGGCTTCATCGGCCGCGAGCGGGGCACCCACCATTCGATCGGTTGTGCGCTGATCGCCGGCCAGGGCGATGGCATGCAGCGCGACGGTTGGTATACCGGTGCGCTGGCCCGTGAAGACCTGGAGGATGCGGGCCTGGTCGGCCGACGTGCCGCCGAGCGCACCGTCGCCCGCCTGCAGCCACGGTCGCTGCCCACTGGCAGCATGCCGGTGCTGTTCGCCCCGGAAGTGGCGCGCAGCCTGGTTGGTCATCTGCTGTCGGCCGTGTCCGGCGGCGCACTGTACCGCCAGGCCAGCTTCCTGCTGGACAGCGTCGGCCAGCAGCTGTTCCCGGACTGGATGCAGATCGAGGAGCTGCCGCACCTGCGCCGTGGCCTGCGTTCGGCCACCTTCGACGGCGACGGCGTGGCCACCCGGGCCTCGGCCCTGGTCCGCGACGGGGTACTGCAGCGCTATGTGCTGGGCAGCTACTCGGCGCGCAAGCTGGGCCTGCAGACCACCGCCAACGCCGGTGGCGTGCACAACCTGCAGCTGGCTGCCAATGCCGGCACGTTGCAGGACATCGCGCGGCAGATGGGCGACGGCCTGCTGGTGACCGAGCTGATGGGGCAGGGCGTGAACGGAGTCACCGGTGACTACTCGCGGGGTGCCGGTGGCTTCCGTGTCGAGAACGGCGAGATCCAGTATCCGGTCGACGGCATCACCATCGCCGGCAACCTGCGCGAGATGTTCCGTTCGATCGAGGCGGTCGGCAGTGATGTCGACCCACGCTCGCACATCCGGACCGGCTCGATTCTGCTGGGGCGGATGACCATCGCCGGTAATGATTGATGGCGTCGATGGCGTAAGCTATGCCCGCCTGACGCAGCCAGCTTGGTGCTGGTGGGTCAAGACCACCCAATAAAAAGGAGTTTTGTCGTGAGCGAATTCGATAACGTCCCGCCGCCGCCGGCCACCACCACCGCACCGGCCGACCAGCGCACCATGGCTCTGGCCGCCCATCTGCTGGGCATCTTCACCTGGTTCATCGGCCCGCTGATCATCTGGCTGATCAACAAGGATGACGCCAGCAAGGCCTTCGTGACCGACCAGGCCAAGGAAGCGCTGAACTTCCAGATCACCATCACCATCGCGATGCTGATCTGCATCGTGCTGACCATTGTGATCATCGGCGGCATCCTGGCCCCGATCGTCGGCATCCTGAACCTGGTGTTCTGCATCATTGCCGCAGTCAAGGCGAACAACGGCGAAGCCTACCGCTACCCGTTCGCACTGCGCCTGGTCAAGTAAGGTCGGCTGCACGTAGAAAACAAGAACGCCCGGCACTGCCGGGCGTTTTTATCTGCACGGCCGGTAGCGCCGTGCCATGGCCGGCGAGCGCGCAGTGCGGCAGCTCCGCGCCAGCGATCAGTGATCGCGTTCCACCGCCAGCGTCGCCAGCGCGCGCAGCGCGTCGGCTTCCTCGCCGTATCCGGCGAGAGTGGCCTGCATGCGCGCCGCGAGTTCGCGCAGCTGGGTCTTCGCCCCGTCCATTCCAAGCAGGGCGGGGAAGGTGCTCTTGTCCTGCGCCTGGTCCTTGCCGGCGGTCTTGCCCAACTGCTCGGAACTGGCTTCGACATCCAGGATGTCGTCACGTACCTGGAAGGCCAGGCCGAGTGCATCGGCGAAGCTGTCGAGCTGGGCCAGCTGCGGTTCGTGGGCCTGGCCGCACAGCGCGCCCATGCGCACCGCCGCGCGGATCAGCGCGCCGGTCTTCAATGCGTGCATGCGTGTCAGTGCCGCCAACGTCTGCTGCTGGCCGGTGGCATCGATATCCAGCGCCTGGCCGCCGCACATGCCGGATGCGCCTGATGCCTGGGCCAGGGTCTGCAGGCAGGCCACGCGCAGCGTCGCCGGCAGCGGTGCATCGGCCAGCAAACCGAAGGCACGGGTCTGCAGCGCATCGCCGGCGAGGATCGCGGTGGCTTCGTCGAAGGCGATGTGCGTGGTTGGCTTGCCGCGACGCAGGGCGTCGTCGTCCATGGCCGGCAGGTCGTCATGCACAAGCGAATAGGCGTGGATCAGCTCGACCGCCATCGCCGCCGCGTCCAGGTTTTCCGGTTGCGCGCCGAACAGCTGGCCACTGGCGTACACCAGCAGCGGGCGCATGCGTTTGCCACCGCCGAGCACCGAATAGCGCATGGCCTGGTGCAGGCGCTGCGGAGCCTCGGCTGGCGAGGGCAGGGCGGCGTCGAGCTGGCTTTCAATACGGTCGCGCCAGCGCGCGAACAACGTCTCAGCCGTCATGGCTGGGCGGATTAAAAGGCTCGGATGCTTCCGGCTGTGCCGGATCGCTGAGCAGGCGCACGCGTAGTTCCGCCTGCTCCAGCGCCTGCTGGCACTGACGGTACAGGCCCACGCCGCGTTCATAAGCACTGAGCGAAGCTTCCAGGCTCAGCTCGCCGGTTTCCATCTGCTCCACCAGTTGCTCCAGCGATTCGAGCGACTGCTCGAACTGGGCGACAGGGGAGGCGTTTTCGGGGGACTTCTTGGCCATGCGGCAAGTGTGGACGGGCCGCGCGCGGGGGTCAATTCACCAGCCGCCCGGGCGCCAGTGCAACTGCGCATCGTGGGCCTGCAGCCAGGCCTGCAGGGGCGCAGCAATGACAACGTCGGCGGCGGCCAGCAACTGCGGGCCATCAAAGAGCAGTGGCAGCTGCGCGCGTCGCCACGGTGCGAGATGTTCGCGTTGCAGGCAGTCCTTCAGCGCGTGCGAATGCTGGCGACCGGGCAGCAGAATGCGCTCACCCCCCACGCGTGCGCGGACCTGCAGCGGGCGTTCGAAGGCTGGGGCGCCCTGCAGGCGCAGCTGGCCGCCATCGGGCAGGGGCAGCGGTGCGCGTCCATCCCATTCGGCCTGCCAGTCGTTCGGCAGCGTGGGACATTGTGCAGGCAGCAGGTAGGCGTGGTCGCGCCATTGCTGGATCGCGTGATCGTGCCAGCGAACGCGCGCTTGGCGATCATTGTCGGCCGGCAGCAACTCGTCCAGCGCCTGCTGCAGCACCGTGGCCGGCAGCGGTGCCGCACCGTGCAGGACCACCCAGGCACGCAGCACGCGTGCGGCACGGCCCGGCGAGACCTGACGCAGCAGCGGCAGTGACAGCACACGGGGTGCCACTTCCAGGTGTGCGACCAGCTCGGCGTCTTCCTTATCGAGCAGTTCGCGGGTCTGCCCGCAGTGCGCTGCGCTGCCCGCCAGTGCCGCAATGGCCTGCGGCCAGCGTTGGCGCAACAGCGGCAGTACCTGCAGGCGCAGGAAGTTGCGATCGGCGTGGTCGTCGGCATTGCTGGGGTCTTCGATCCAGCGCAGTGCGTGGTGGCGCGCGTAATCGAGCAGTGCACTGCGCGGGACCGCCAGCAGCGGCCGCCACAAGGGATGTTCGCCAAGGCGGCTGTGCGTGGACATCGCCGCAAGACCATCGACGCCGGAAGCGCGCAGAGCGCGCAACAGCAAGGTCTCGGCCTGGTCGTCCTGATGCTGCGCCAGTGCCAGCGTTTCGCCGTCGCGCAGTTCGGCCGCGAACGCGGCACGTCGCGCCAGTCGCGCCGCGCCCTCGGTGCCCAGGCCTGTGCCGTTCTCGACCCGCACGCGATGCACGGCCAGTTCAATGCCCCATGCATCGCATTGCTGCTGGCAGTGCTTCACCCACTCATCTGCGGCAGCTTGCAGGCCATGGTGGATGTGTACTGCGCGCAGCGGGATACCAGAGGCTTGCGCACAGCGCCACAGCCAGTGCAGCAGCACGGTGGAGTCGACACCACCGCTGTAGCCCACCAGCAGCGGCGCTTCCAGCGGAACGAGGGCAGGGAAGGCAGTCACGGCGGCAAGTATAGGGTTGGTCGGCAGGGCTGCGCCCTGCACCCGCTACGATCCAGAGCAACAGCAACGGCAACGGCAACGGCAGAAGCTGGTTTCCTGAGGGTTGGCGGGGTGGGGCCGGTTGCGGGAGACGCCGTAAACCCG
>NZ_JBLYPK010000018.1:0-41504 GCF_051861585.1 Stenotrophomonas sp. ATs4
TACCCCTGCTACTTGCCGTAGCGGCGCAGCAGCTCCACCAGCACCTCGGCCTCGGCCGCCCGCTGCTGCGGGTCGTCGGCAGCCACCACATGTTCCTGCAGGTGCTCGTGCAGCAGCTCCATCAGCAGGCTGTGGGCGGCACCGCGCACCGCGGCGACCTGCACCAGCACGTCCGCACAGTCGCCGGCTTCACCCTCGGGCGGGTCCAACGCCTGCTCCAACGCCGCCACCTGACCTGCGATGCGGCGCACCCGGGTCAGCAGCTGCTTTCGATTCTTGTGTACATGAGCCATGGTCGGATCATATACCCTATGGGGGTATCCACTCCAGCTTCCGCCGCCATGCACTTGGACGCCCTCGCCGCCGCCCGTCGCCACGAACACCGCTTCGACGACGGCAATCCGCTGGCCGAACGCAATACCCGCCGCGCCCTGTGGCTCACCGTCGGCATGATGCTGGTGGAGATCGTCGGCGGCTGGTGGTTCAACTCCATGGCCGTGCTCGCCGACGGCTGGCACATGAGCTCGCACGCGCTGGCGCTGGGCCTCTCGGTGTTCGCCTACCGCTGCGCACGCCGCTACGCGCACGATCCGCGCTTCGCCTTCGGCACCTGGAAGATCGAGATCCTGGCCGGCTATACCAGCGCCATCGCCCTGCTCGGCGTCGCCGCGCTGATGGCCGTGCAGTCACTGCAGCGGCTGTGGGTGCCGGCGCCGATCCACTACAACGAAGCCATCGCCATCGCTGCGGTTGGCCTGGGCGTGAACCTGCTCTGCGCATGGTGGCTGCACGACAGCCCGGGCCACACGCACCACCACCACGGGCATGGCCATGGCCATGACCACGGGCATGACCACGCGCATGACCACGAACACCACGATCACGACCATGCGCACGGTCACGACCTCAACCTGCGCTCGGCCTACGTGCACGTGCTGGCCGACGCCGCCACCTCGGTGCTGGCCATCGTCGCCCTGCTCGGCGGCAAGCTGCTGGGCCTGACCTGGCTGGACCCGGTGATGGGCCTGGTCGGCGCCGTGCTGGTCACGGTGTGGGCGATCGGCCTGCTGCGCGACAGCGGCCGCATCCTGCTCGACGCGCAGATGGACGCACCGGTGGTGGCCGAAGTGCGCGAAGTGATCGAACAGGGTCCGTGGCCGGCACGCCTGGCCGACCTGCACGTCTGGCAGGTCGGTCGCGGCAAGTACGCGGTCAGCGCCAGCGTGGTCACCAGCGATACCAGCCTGGATGCCGATACCGTGCGCAACGCACTGGCGATCCATGAGGAGCTGGTGCACGTGACGGTGGAGATTCACCGCAGCGCGTGACCCGCATCCGGTAGTGCCGGCCGCTGGCCCGCATGGCCTCCTCCGACCGCTGCTGCCCAGTAGAGCCAGGCCATGCCTGGCTGTCCCAGCCGATGAGTCGCGCAAGCTCGACTCTACACCTAGAGCTTCAACATCATCCGCAGCAGGTACATCAGCAGCGGCAACGCACTCAGCACCGCACCGCCGATGCCGATCCACGGCCAGCGCTCGCCGCGCACGCGCGACGCCACCGCCAGGCCGCAGCCCACCAGCGCCGCGCCCAGCACACCCACGCCCAATCCCGCAGCCATGCCATTGCCGCCTGCGGCCACCGCCGCCTGCGCAGCCAGGCTGCCCGCACCCCAGCCCACCACGATCCCCAGCCAACTGGCCATGCCGCACCACGGTGCCTTGCCCTGCGCCATCCGAAAACCCCTGTGTCCTTGCCGAATTTCTGTACGGACCTCGCCCGTGTGCTGCCTACACTAGCCGCACCTGCCCCGTCGGGACATCCCATGCGCACGCTCCGCCTGCTGCTGCCCGGTGCCCTCCTGCTGCTCACCGCCTGCAGTGGTGACGCCGGGCTTCCTTTCAGCGCCGACCCCTTGCAGGGCTGCTTCGCTACCGGCGCACGCAAACCGGCTGACTTCCGCATCGACAAGGAAGGCAGCCAGTACTTCGTCTCCTTCAGCCGCGGCGACCAGTGGCAGCGCGAGCCGAATGCCCTGCACAAGGCCACCCGCAGCGAGATCAGCCGCTACTTCCGCGACGACGCCGAGCAGATCGACAGCGCGTTGATCCGCATGGCCGGTGGCTTCGGCATCTTCCACTTCAACAAGGGCGCGACGTTGAAGGGCAAGGCCAGTGATAGTGACTACATGGCGTTGATGCTGATCGGGGCTGGGCCGGTGTATGCGGTGAAGTGCCCGTAAGACGCAATGATTCTGATGGCGGCTCAGGGCAATATGGGCGCATCCTGTCTTCTTTGAGGAGCGATGCCAATGCTGCTGTTTCTGCTGCTTGCGGTAAGCGCGCCGAAAACCCAGGGGGCCTATGACGAAGTCCGGCAGCTGGCCGATGGCCAGACCCTGATCATGCGCACCCTGGACTGGGATCTCGGTGATGGTCGCCACGAGCGCGTTACCGTGCATTGGCTGCTGCAGAAAGACGGCAGCCTGCGCTACGACTTTGATCGGCAGCCACCGGAAACCCAGGACGTCCATCGTCGGTCGTGCGCGCGTGTAGGCATGCAGCCGTCGCGTGGCGTCGGCATGATTTCAGGAGAAGGAGCCACGCACGGCTTCAGCTGCACCAGCCAACGGTAGCGCCGAGCCCACGCTCGGCTCCTTCCGTCTCATCCACGCATGGCGTGGATCTACTGCAGCAGCCACGCGTGGCCCCGGCAACAGCTGCGGTACCATGCCCTCCCCCGAACCGCCCCGGTACCCGCCGTGCCCCATTACACCGGCCCCCTGCTGACCCGCGACAGCGCTGACACCCTGCGCCGTGCCCATGACAAGGGCGCTGCCGAATGCCAGGGCTCGCTCGACCTCGGCCGCAGCGAGGGCAGCGTGGCGCTGGATGCCGACGGCTTCCACTTCCGTGGCCAGCCGTACCCGTGGCCGGGCAAGCTGAAGGACCGCACGCTGTATTACTGGGACGGCGAGGACTTCGCGCCGATCTCGCGCTACAGCGGTTCGCTGATCAAGCTGGTGCCGACCGAATGGGGCGCACCGACCTTCGAGATCGACGGCATCAAGATGCTGCCGACGTCCAAACTGTCACCGTTCGAGGACGCGCGTCGCAAGGTCGAGCTGGTCGCCCCGGCCGGCAAGGTCATCCTCGATACCTGCGGCGGCCTGGGCTACTTCGCCGCCTGCGCGCTGGAGGCCGGTGTCGGCCAGATCCGCTCGTTCGAGAAGAACGCCGACGTGATGTGGCTGCGCACGCTCAACCCGTGGTCGCCGGATCCGGAATCGGCCGCGGCCGGTGGCCGCCTGCAGTTCAGCCACGGCGATGTCTCGCAGCAGATCGAACAGGTGGCCAGCAACAGCGTCGACGCGATCCTGCACGACCCGCCGCGCTTTGGCATCGCCGGCGAACTGTACTCGCAGGTGTTCTACGACCACCTCGCCCGCGTCATCCGCAAGGGCGGGCGCCTGTTCCACTACACCGGCGCCCCGAACAAGCTGACCAGCGGCCGCGACGTGCCGCGTGAAGTGGCCAAGCGCCTGGAAAAGGCCGGTTTCAAGGCCGAACTGGCGCTTGACGGCGTGCTGGCCGTCAAGCGCTGAGCCTCACTCCGAACCGACCTTGGCCAGCTTCAGCACCCACGCCGGCACCTCGGGTTCACCG
This sequence comes from Stenotrophomonas sp. ATs4, assembly GCF_051861585.1. Lineage (NCBI taxonomy): Bacteria > Pseudomonadati > Pseudomonadota > Gammaproteobacteria > Lysobacterales > Lysobacteraceae > Stenotrophomonas > Stenotrophomonas sp. ATs4. Next base: position 3,663 of record NZ_JBLYPK010000018.1, read on the forward strand.
GCGTAGAAATCCTTCGGCTTCTTCTCCGCCATCGCCCAGCGGTGCAGCCAGCTCGGGCCGTAGCGGCCGCTGTAGCCTTCGGCACCACGTGCATACGCCGGGTCACGCATCGCCTCATCCAGTGAGATGAAGCGATAGCCGCGCCGCTTCGTCGCCGCCACCAGTTCGGCAAACGCCGCTGCATTGAGTTCGTTGGCGTGCATCAACCAGACCTGCGGCAGCGCGTAGCCCAGCAGCGCCTGCGACTGCTTCTCGTAGTAGTCCAGCTTGTTCAGCATGTACGGCACATAGCCCTTGCGCAGCTGCGCCAACGTCGCCTCGCGTGCCGGCGAATCGGGCTGCTCGTTCATTACGTTGGCATAGGCGAACGCCCACACCCACTCGCCGTTGTCGACCGTCACGGGTGCCACGCGGTAGCCATGCTGATTGAAGAACGCGTCCATCTCCACACGTTCTTCCGGCGTGCGCCCGGCGCGCAGATAGGGGTGGCGCATCCACTGCGGCTTCAGTCCGCGCTCGGCCAGCAGCGGCCGCAGCACCGCCTCGCCACGCAGGAAATCCTGCTGGAACGCAGGCACGCCCTTGGCGTTCAGATCCATGTGCGAATACGTGTGGTTACCCAGCACATAACCTGCGTCCAGCCAGTCGCGCAGCATCTGCACCCGCGCCGGCTGCACCTGCCCGTCGATCTCAAGCTTGTTCTCGTTGACGAAGCCGACCACCGGCACACCCGCCTGGCGCAGCTGCGCCATCAGCGCCTCATGCCGCGCCTGCAGATCCGGCGGGACGATCTCGTCCACCCGCGCCCAGGGCAAGTCGTCGATGGTCACCGCGATCCGGCGATCCACTTCGGCGGCGTGAACCGCCAACGAACACAGCAGCAATGGCACAGCACGCAGCAACCAACGCATCAGCACTTCCTTGCAAGAGCGAAGCGCAGACTGTAGCGCGATTGCGGGCGCGTGGTCGGTCACGCGTCCGCTATGGGCTGGACGACTGCGCCTGACGCTCCCGCACGATCGCCCGCCACAGCATGAATCCCGCAGCCATCGCCATCAGCATCAACGCGACCAGCACCAGGGCAAGGTCATCGGGATTGCGCAGCAGCGGCGCGTGCTCATGGGTGAGGATCTCGAACACCACCTGCTGCGCCTGTGCCAGCGGCAGCCGGCCCTGTTCGCCCAGTTCCACCAGGCACGCCGCTGGGGACAGTTTGGCTACGCTGATCCATGCCATGTCGTACAGGTGCAAGGCCCTGACGGCCAGCACCAGCACAGCGGCATGCAGCGCCATCACCCCCCAGTTGGCGCGTCGCAGGCGCTCCGAAAGGCGACCCAGCCGGTAGACGCTGATCGACATCGCGCCCAGCAGCGCCAGCACCACGCCCGCCATCGGAATCCACTGCAACGGTTGCCACGGTGCAAGCGCAGTGGACCGCGCCAGCAGCTGTTCGGCCACCTGCATGCGCGCGACCGGGTCGGGCCCACCGCATGCATCATCCACCGGCTCCAGCAGCAGTCCCACACGGTAATGGAAGAAGCCGGCTGCAAGCGCCACCGCCAGCAGCGCTACCACCTGCAGTGTCAGCAGGATCGGTCCAGGTCCACAGATGCGACAGAAGCGGGTAGCAGCAGAGACCATCGGTTCATCCATGACAACAAAGGACCATCCTAACCAAGCGCCCTGTGCTTGTCGGCTGGCGGATACGACAACCGCGGCCTGGTCCCGGTGGGACGTGGCCTAGCGTGGAGGGTCGTATGTAGAGGTGTGGTGGAGGGTCACGCTGCATCTGTGGGTGCGAACACTGCTTCCGCTGTTGGTGTTCGTGATCGTGATCGCGTGGATCCTGCTGTGCTGATGTAAAACCACGCCATGCGTGAATGGAAGCAGAGCGAAGCCGAACATGGCTCGACTCTACAGGTGGCACTGCTGTAGTAGATCCACGCCATGCGTGGATGGAAGCAGAGCGAAGTCGAGCATGGCTCGACTCTACAGGTCACGATCCGCGCGGCAGCTTCGCGGCCCACATGTTGTCCACCAGATTCGGATAACGCCGCCCGTTCTCTTCCGCACGCTGCCGCGCCGCTTCTTTCTGCGCAGGCGACAATGGCTGCGACGTCTGGCCCTTGGGGTTGGGCTTCTTTCACGGGGGTGTGTTGGCCTGGCGCATGGCCGCAGCTTACCGCTTCAGGAAGTTCAGCAGCGCCAGATTGAAGTGATCGGCATGGCTGGTATTGCAGCCATGGGGTGCGCCTTCAAGGATCACCACTTCGCTGCCCGCAATGACTCGCTGCGTGCGCTGACCAGAACCTTCAAACGGGACGATGGCATCGCTGTCACCGTGCAGGATCAGCGTTGGCACAGTGATCTTCTTCAAGTCATCCCGGAAATCAGTAGTCGCGAATGCGTGCATGCAGCCCAACGCCGCCGCCGGGTCGGATTGGTGGCACAGCGCGATCGCCGCCTGACGCGTCTCTTCGGTCACCATCAACTGGCCATTGGCACTGAAGAAATCGCGGGTGAAGCCATCGAAGAAGGCTTCGCGGTCTTTCTCCAGCCCGCTGCGCATGTCATCGGCCTTGTCCTGGGTGAGCGGGCCGTCCGGGTTGTCATCACTGCGCAGCAGATACGGCGGCACGGCGGCGGCGAACACCACGCTGTGCAGTCGATCCTGCCCGTGATTCGCCACATAGCGCGCCACCTCACCACCGCCCATCGAGAAGCCAACCAGGGTCACGTCGCGCAGATCACGCTCCTCGATCAACCCGGCCAGGTCAGCCGCCAGCGTGTCGTAGTCATAGCCCTCGGCCGGCTTGTCTGAGCGGCCGAAGCCGCGGCGGTCGTAACTGATCACCCGGTACTGGGCATCACGCAGGATCGACACCTGCGTCTTCCAGGCATCGGCGGAAAGCGGCCAGCCGTGGATCAGGATCACCGGGCGGCCGTCGCCACCGGTGTCTTCAACGTGCAGGCGGATGCGGGAAGCAGGCATGGGAGCTCCTGTGGAAGGGGAGGATTTCAGGCTATGGGCCGGCCCCTATCGCGACCGTGATGGAATCGCCGGTCGCCATGACATCCCCTGCACAGACGACGGCCCCGGCGCTGGAGCTGGGCCGCAAATGCGGGCATTCACTCCATAGAAGGGCCGTTTCGTCGGAAGCCGGCTGCAGCGGCCCAAACGCCATGCGAGCCTGCGTGAACCACCCTTGGAGTCTCGCCATGTTGCTGCTCACCCTGCCTCTGCTGGCCGCCGGCCTCGCCGCCGCACCCGCATCCTCCGATGACCTGCGCGAACAGATCCGTCAGGCCGACACCCAGCTGTTCGCCGTGGCCTTCGAGGCCTGCGATGCCGACAAGGCCGCCGCGATGACCACCGAAGACATGGAGTTCTTCCATGACAAGGATGGCAAATCGGCCAGCAATCGCGAGGACTTCCGGCGCAGCGTGGCCAACATGTGCGGCAACGCGCGCAAGGGTGGCTGGCACCTGCGCCGCGAGCTGGTGGAGCCTTCCCTGCAGGTGTTCCCGCTGCACGACGAGCGAGCGCTGGAGATCGGCGACCACCGCTTCCATGAACGCGGCAAGGACGGTGTGGAGCGATGGGTGGGCCAGGCCCGCTTCATCCAGGTCTGGCGCCGCGTGGACGGGCGCTGGTTGGCCGAGCGGGTGATCAGCTATGACCATCGGCCGGCCACACCGTAGGCCCATCCTGCGCAGGGTCGCGGAAGCACGCGGCGTGGCTTTACACTCGACTGCAGCGGCGGACCTCTGCCAACTTCCCGTCCGCTGCGGAGCCACGTTATGACCCCCGATTCTTCTCCCTCATCGCTTCACGACCAGGTCCGCCAGGGCGTGGCCGCACTGGACGCTCAGCATGGCCGTCCGTTCGACCAGACCAGCGAGCGCCTGACCGCCAGCCTGACCGTGCTCGCCCGCGAGCAGGGCCTGCAGCAGGTCGACCACGTGCTGGTCAGCAACGCCACGGCCCAGCATCCGGCCGGACACAACGTCTTCGTCGTGCAGGGCGACCCGGCCAATCCGGCGCACCTGCGCGCGATGATGCCGACGGCTGTGGCGGTACAGACGCCGGTGGAGCAGTCGATGCAGAAGTTGGGGCTGGGTATGCAGCAGCTGGTACAGGCCGGGCAGCAGACGCTGGATGCACAGGCGCAGGACCAGCAGCAGAATCCGGCACACCGCCTGGGCTGAGCCGCCGGCGTTGTTGGCGGCACGGCACGGAAGCACCGGCACGCCGTGGCGCTTGCCGTCGATGTAGCCCAAACCCATCGCACCTCGCTGCGATCGGAAGGCCACTTTCCTACACCATGCGAGGCCCAGGCTGCTCCTGCACCTGACGCTGCTGCAACTCGTCATGCGTGCGCATCTGAGCAGACTGGGACAGCTGCTCGGCACGCTCAAACGAGGTCTCTGCCGGTGTCTGCGCGGCCACCGCAGTTGGCATGCTGACGCGCAGCTGTGCCGGGTCGTTTCGCTCGCCCTGCACGATGAAGATGTTCTGCGCCGCATCGGCCTGCGCAGTGCGATCGCTCAACAGCACGTGGTCGACCTGAGTCAGGCCGTTTGCCTTGGCCAGGGCGTACAGGCTCGCGCTGATGTTCTCGCTGGTGGCATCGAAGCTGCGGCCCCGCTCTGTATCAAGCAGGGCCACGCCCTGGTGGATCTGCGAGAGCAGCGGGTCGTTGCTGTGCCGGGCCAGAAGATCACCACTGCGCTCCCCCATACCCTCGGCGTCGCTCAGGATGCGTTGCTGAAAGCTGCGCTCCGGCAGGGGGTGGGTTTTCTTCTGATTGAGCTCGCTGTTTGGAAACGGCGGATCAATGCTATCCACGCCATGGATGTTGCGCAGCGGTCGGAACCCATCCTTGCCTGCACCCTTGCTCTCCAAGGGAATGCGGACATCGGGAAGCAATTGGCCGATGCCACCTCCCAGCGCGTTCACGTCGATGCTCTTTTTCCGCTCGATGCCCGCGTGGTTCAAGGCTTCCCAGGTGAAGTCAACGCAGTTGTGGCGCACGTCCTTGTATTGCAGATCGAAGCCGTACTTATCCGGGTGCGCGCCGAACGACTCAAGCTTCTTGTACTGTTGCTCGCTGATCTCGAGCGTGCGGCTGTAATGGGGGTTCTTGTACTCGGTCGCATCGGTCTTCATGACCTCGCCCGGCCCGTTCATGCTTCCATGTTCGGAAGGCGCGAAGCCGAAACTCCGCGTGGTCTTGTCCGGCCCATGGAGCACGTAGAACATGTGCCCGGGCCCGGATGTCTGCGGGACCCCGTCCACAACTTTCTGTACACCTTTCTCGTCCACCAACGGCGTACCAGGTGCGGCAATGACGATTTCTACGGTGTAGCGCGGCTTATCCATAAGAAGACTCCTTCAATTCCACCCAGAAGTGGGACAGCGACTATTTTCCCGAGAGAGGGTCCGCATGAACCCGCAGCTGTGCCGGGTAATGCTGGAGCGCAGCGGTGGGCTGCACCGTGCGCACATCCAGGCGGTAGTGGGCATCCGTTTCCATCGGCAGCGTGACGATGCTCAACCTGTATCGGCTGGCGCCCATCGATACCTGCTGCGCGTAGCGCCAGTCTGCCGATGCATGCCATTCGGGGAGGGGCTCCCCCAGATTGCGCGCCCTTGCCTGATAGACATCAGAAGTTGCAACGTCCTGCCAAGCGCCTGCGACCCAGCGCTGCAGGGACAGCTGGAAGGGAACATGGACATTGTCCATGTCAGGCTCACTGTCAGACCCGGGTCCATGTCGCTGAACCTCGAGATCAAGCACATAGGGTCGACCCGGATAGAAGTTGCGGGCATTCGTCTCGAACTCGAACCGCACCGCTTGGCCGGACTCGGCCACGTTGATCGGCCTGACCAGATCCAGCGGCTCCGGCGCATCCGGTACGCGGCTGCTACAGGCACCGAGTGCGCCCGCCAGCGTGAAGATCAGGCCGGCGCGCAGCCAGCGGTGGATACCCAGCATGATTCAGATCCTTTGGCTCCCTGCCATGGGCTTCAACCCTAGCGGGTTGGCGCTGGGCACTGCAACCGGGCAAAGAAAAAGGCAGGGTCTGCACCCTGCCTTCTTCACGCGGCTCGCCGCCGGGCGTGCCCCGGCGTCACTCCATCACAGCTGAATCCGCGCCACGCTCTCGTCAGCGCCCTTGTCATCCTTCTCGCCGTTCTTGACGCTCACGAACAACACGTTGTTCTTCGTATCCAGCGCCAGGCTGTTCGGGTGGGTCGGCACCGTGTAGGTCGCCACCTTCTGGTAGCTGTCACTGTTGTAGGCGGTCACCGTACCGGCCTCGCGGTTGGTCACGTACAGGCGCTTGCGCGGTGCATCCAGCAGGATGCCCAGCGGGCCGGCATCGGTCGGGATGCTGGCCAGTTCCTTGCCGGTGCTGCGGTCGAGCACCAGCACGCGCTGGCCCGGATGCTTGCTGACCAGGCCACTGCTCTTGGCCTGGTAGCCACGCAGGAATTCCGAGCCCTGGTCGGTCACGAACAGGCGCTTGCCGGCCGGATCCAAGGCAATGTTCATCGGCTGCTCGGCGGCGATCTTGTGCTGCGACACCACCTTGTTCGAATCGGTACCCACCACCACCAGGTCGGCCAGCAGGTTGCTGGTGTAGACGCGCTTGTTGGCCGCATCCAGCGCCAGGCCCGGTGCCTTGGCATTGCCCAGGCCGTCGATGGTGTTGATCACCTTCAACGTGTTCGTATCGATCACGAACAGCACGCTGCTCACGTCGGGCTGGCTGCTGTGGCCGGTCACGTACAGGCGGTTGGCGGCGCTGTCGACCACCAGCTCGCGCAGGTCATGGGTGTAAGCGGCCTTGCCATCCTTGCCGGTCTTCTTCTCCATCAACTGGATGGTGCCGACGGCCTTGTTCTGCGCGGTGTCGACCACGGTCACCGACAGGTCCACGGTGTTGCCCACGTACAGGCGGTTGTGGGCGTCATCCAGCACCACGCCGAAGGCTTTGCGCTCCAGCGGGATACGGGTTTCCACGGCCAGCGTGGCCGGGTTCAGGCGCAGCACCTGGGCCGGGCCGGCGTCATCGCCGAAGCCCCCGGACGAGGCCACGAACACGGCGTTCTGCTTCGGGCTGTAGGCCAGCTCGTACAGGCCCTTGGCCACGGCCTGGCGCTGCACGGCGGCGGTGGCGCTGGCGGCGGGTGCGTTGTCGGCGAATGCAGAAGGCGCGCCGAGGCTGAGCGAAACGGCAACGGCCAGGGCGGCCGAGCGGAAGAGAGGATTACGGAACATGCGAGCGTCCTTGAATGGGCACGGGAAGGTGTCCTGGCTCGCTGGGCCGTACTGCGACGGCCCGACCTGCATCTGTCTGCGCGGGGTGGGCTGGCTGGGGTTGCGGAGGAATGGTAGCAGGTGGGGGGCGTGGCGTGCGCCGGCGCGCGTATGGCAGGCGCGCGGATTACTGCTCTTTCAAGCGCAGCGAATCGGCCACATCGGTCGTGGCCGCCACCTCGGTGGCGATGCTGGCGCGGCGGTGCCCCGGGTCGTTGCGATCGCCCTGCACGATGAAGATGCTCTCGGCCGCATGGCTGCTTTGGGTCGGCTGGCTGAGCAGCACGTGATCCACGCGCGAGAGATTGTTCTGCTTGGCCAGCACCAGCAGGCTGGCGCTGATGCGCTGGCTGGCGGCATCGAACGGGCGGCCATGCGCGGCGTCCAGCTCGGCCACCTTCTGGATCAGCTGCGAGAACAGGCGATGGTCTGGATGCGAGGGGTCCAGCAGCGTACCGGCCACTTCAATCGGCGTCGGCGGCGGCTCATCGCTGGCACGGTCGCCCTGGCGATGATGTTCGGCCTCGCGCTCGGGCATCGCGTGATGGGTTTCGGCATTCAGGTCGCTGCCCGGGAACGGCGCGGCAATGCACTGGATTTCCGGCAGGTTGAACAGCACCGCGAACTCGCCCAGGTTGCTGCCGCCGTCCAGCGGTGCCGGCAGCGGATGCAGGCCGGCATAGTGCAGCGCGGCCCAGACGAAATCGCTGCAGCGGTTGATGGTGGCCGGGCGATCCACATCGAATTCGAACTCGGCCGGTTCCTCGGCGAAATCACGCAGGCAGCCGTAGTGCTCCTCGGTGATTTCCAGGGTGCGGCTGTAGTACGGGTCCAGATGCTCGTCGGCATCGTCGTGGCACACCTGCGCGTACTGCACGCCGGTGCGGGTTTCGCCCGGCGCCTGGCGCGGTGGTGCAAAGCCGTAGCTGTGGGCCTCGTCGCCCTCAGCCACCTGAAGGTACATATGGCCGCGCGGCGAGATGCCTCCGCTTTTCAGCGGGGTTCCAGGTGCGGCCAGATAAAGGGTTGCGGTGTAGCGTGTTGCCTGCTCCATGCCTGCTCAGCCTTGTTGGGTACTGCGGTCCTGGGCGGATAATGGCATAGGTGGGATGGGGGGCAGGTGGAGGACAGCCAGATGCTGGTACCGGCTTGCTGAATGTGTGAACCAGACGGCAGTACGAGAATTGGGTCGCCGGTAATTCGTCAAGGACAACCAAGGGAAACACATGCCAAGTACTTTCTATCCAGATGCAACGTCAGAAGCCGAGATGCAGAACGCGGTCCTGGTCAGCCTTGCTCGCCTGCAAGGCGGTGGGCCATCACCTGCAGAGTATGAGTACGTATTCCGGCGCAACGGCGAGCGCGTTGGGGTCGCCGGGGTGAGCGGAGGGCTGGATTGGTACATCAGAGAAGAGGGGCATTGGGAGGACATTTATTCACTCGACTTCACACATCCGCAGTCATTGAGATGCTTGCTCGAAGAGAAGTCAGCCCTAGGCAGCACCGAGGACGATTTTTCCTTTCTGCGCAGGATCGTTCATGCTCTGCTGTCAGCCGCAGGCTCCGGCGTCCGGTCACGGCACCATGTGCGCTATGTCGCCTTGACCACGCAGGATGCCTTGGCTGGCGCTGGCGTGCCGGCGAATGCGCATCACGTACTGGATTCCCTGGAAGGCTATCTGCTGCTCGCAATTCTGCAGATTCCGCCAAGGGATTAAGTGACCAGCAGCACGACAAGCACGACCTGAAGTTACTGAGGGACAGGGGATAAGTGTCGTCCTTGGTGATTCACAACAGTCATACTTCTGAACCTGTTCGCCCCTGACCAGTGATCATCCCCCGCTGGCCGCACGAATCTGGATGTCGTGCTGCACCCGTTGGTCTTCCAGCTGCTGATCCATCTGATTCGCAAGCGCACGCTGATGCGCTTCACGGCTGACAGAGTCGAACTGCTGCAGTGACTCTTCAACTGATGTCTGCGCCGCCAGTTCTGTCGGCATCGCAGCGCGCTGATGGGCCGGATTGCTTGGCTCACCCTGCACCACGAACAGCGTGTGCCCGGCCGGATGTTCACTCGTAGCGTTGCTCACCAGCACATGGTCCACCCGTTCGAGGTCGTTGTCCTTGGCCAGTACCAGAAGGCTGGCGGTCATGCGTTCGCTGACTTCATCGAAGCTGCGGCCGTGCTTGGCATCCAGCGCTTCCACGCCCTCACGGATCTGCTGATACAGCGCGTGATCGGGGTGGCCGGGCTGCGTGGGGTCCTGCAGCGCCCGGTTCGGGGCCGATGCCTCATCCGGTGCGGGTGCGGGCGCGGCCGGCTCAGGGCTTGGCGCTATCGTGGGCTCGGCAGGAACAGCGACAGCCGCAGTGACGGGCTGGAGGTCATCCAATGGCGCCGTTTCGGGCTCTGGCACGTGTTGTGCCGCTTCCTGCTCCAAAGACCATGGATCGCGCGCAGGCTCAGCAGGCAGCGGCTCCTTGAAGGGCACCGGTTCCACCTCCTGAACTGCCATGTCCTGCTTTGGAGTGGGAGCAACCGCAGGCACCGGGGCCATCCGTTCCGGCTCCGATGCCTGCTCTGTGCGCTGCGTGGGCATCATCTGCGTTGCCGCATCCAGAGGCGCGGCGGCATGTGGCGTCGCGCGCTCAGGTGCGGCTGAGTGCGCCTGCATCGGCCCAGCCGGCTCCAGCCTCTGTGAGGCGGTACGGTTTTCGGTGGGCGCCTCGCTGTTTGGATGGGGCTGAGATTGGGGCTCCGCCTCACGCCGCGGCGGATCGCGCTGCTCGGCGTGCCGTTGAGGCTCAGGCTTGTCCTGTGGGGTGGGCGTAGGTGGTGGTGCGACCGTTATCGCTGGCGACGCTGCCGCAACCGTCGCAGGCGCGATGGGCTGCGCAGTCACCGGCTCTTCGGGCCGCACTTCCACGTTCCCGCCCTGGTCCGATCGCTTGTCGCCATGTGCCACCTGCGCGGCCGCTCGTGCAGCCTGTCCCGCATCCACCTGCGCAGCCCCCTGTCGATTGGCCTCCTGCAGTGCCTGCCGGTAAGCCTCCTGCTCACCCGCCGACAGCGCGGCAATGCGCAGCTCGGGTGAGTCCGGCACCGGCGCCTGCTCATTGGCAAGCGCCCGCACCTCATTCCACGCCGCCTGCAGCTCCAGCGTACTGGTGGTCGCGACGGCGCGCGCCACGCCATCCTCGCCTACCTGGTAATGGGTGATGGGCCGAGAGGCGCCCGCGTTGCCCTCAGCAACAGGCCCCAGTTCCTGCAGCGTGGGACCCGTAATGCCGTGCTGCTCGCGCGTGCGTGCCGTAGCCAGCGCAATCGATTGCTCCCATGCCGGTGACAGCACGACGCCCGCAGCGTAGTAGCTGTGGCGCAGTTCGTTCTGATTCACTTCCGCCGCAGACGGCAATGGCCGCGCGTCCAACGCGGCAATGGTCTGGTTGAACTGATCGAGCGACGGCTGCTGGATGGTGCGGGTCAGTTCCAGCTCCAGTGCCATGTTGCCCTGCGCGATCTGGCCGGCATGGCTCCACTGCCCTGCTTCGTCGCGCTGGTAAAGCTGGTTGTCCGAGCCCTGGATGGCGTCGGGCCTGGCACGCGCCTGCTCCACCGCTTCCGGCACCATCGGCACGAAGTCGCTGGCGCGGGTAGCGGCGTAGGTCTCCAGGTAGCTGGCAGCAATGGCGGCCTTGCCGTTGGCGATGTTGTTCTCGATGCGCTGCACCGCCTCATGATTCAACTCGTTGGCGCGTTCGGGGCTGGCGGTCTGCGTCTCATACACACCCCGGTCGTTGGCACCGGACACGCCAATCTTGACCTGCCGCGTCCACTGTTCGGTCTGCGCATCGCGGTGCCAGTTGGAATTGTCCAGACGGCCCTCGCCATCCTTCGCCGGAATACTGAAAGGATCCTGCGGCAGCGGTGCCTTGCCCAGCGCCAGCTCTACCGCTTTTACGTGGGCGTATGCGCCCAGCTCGCAGGCCTTCTCGTAACTGGCGCCCACACTGCGCTCAGCCGGATTGCCCAGGCCGTCGCCTGCGCTGTCCATGACTGCCTGGCGCTGCCAGTTCAGGCCATTGAACTCCCACGTGACATCGGCCTTGTCGGTCTGCCGGTAGACGGCACGGTTGTCGAGCAGATCGGCGCCTTTGTCGAACGCCTTGCTCATCAGCAGCGCATCGCCCGCGACGATGGCCACAGGGACGAAGCTGGACGTGCCGATCACCGACGCAGTGGCCATGCCACCGATCCAGCCACCGCCGTTTCGCGCCAGGGCGTGGGTGAGCTCGGACTGAGCGGCGGTGCCGTTGCCTTCTTCCAGCAGCTGCGAGGTTCGGCGGGCGGTGATGACGGCGTCGGCGCCAGAGGCGAGCAGGCCGCCGGAGCGGATCAGTTGGCTGGTGGAGGCTTCGCCGAGGAGGATGCTGGTAGTCGCAAATCCTCGCTGACCTTGCGGAACGCGCAATGGGTCTGCCGCTTCCTTACCCAGAGCATTCTCAACTATCAGGACTCCCTCTGAGGATATGCTCAGCCTGCCACCGTGGTAGGCGCTGGAGATTGCCTCCGAAAGGCCTTGACGCTGCAACTCCGCTCCACCTCCACGCGTTAACGGATTGGGAGATGACTGAACGTGCCGGAGCGTGGCCACTACACGATGCTCCGAATGAGTAACACCCGCCCAGCCGCTATCGATCGGCGTGAAGCTCCTAAGCTGTTGAAGCTGGGGAGCGTTTAACTGGCCATAACGGGCTTCGTTGAAGAAGAAGCTCTGAACTTGTGGCCGAATATCGTCAGGCTTTAGACCATAGGGAGCGTTGGTGTAGAGATCACCATTGATCAGGCCGACCCGTACCGTGTCGCGCAGTGCCTCTACCCGCCCGGAAATCCGCGCCTGTGCCGCAGCGTCTCCGTTGAACGCGCCCACTCCGTCGGGCGTCTGCTCCAAGCGACGCAAACGTTGCAGGAGGCCGATCTGATAGTCGGCGATAGGGCCACCACTGTGCGGAGTGATTCCCAGCGTTTGAGCGAACGCCGGATCAGCCGGGAGAAAGATCCGATTCTCCGGGGCGTGGATATCAAAATGACCGGTGTCGGCGAGCATCCTGAGCAGTGGGCTACGCGCTAGCGTACGCTGCTCGATCGCGTGATGGTCTTGAAAGTCAGGTCCGTTGCGAGGCATCGATCAGGCTCCTTCCTGCTCAGCAGCTGCAAAGCAGCTAGATATCTGCAGCGTCAATAAACCACATGCCATCGGTATCATTGTCAGTAGCCACGCCAGCGCTTTCCACTGCGTCTTTGAACACGTGGTCGCAAAAGACAGAGGCTGTATAAGGTGTCTTGAAGACGTGCGCCTGGCCGAGCGCGCCACGATCAAACGTCACACTTGCACCACCACCCAGGTCGTAGAACTTCCCGTTGATGAAATCTTCGGAGGTATCAATAAAGAGCTTGGAAGCACCTTCGTCCAACGCATCAATTACCCGGATCACAGTGCACAAGTAGCGGCGGTCGCCTTGGCTACCATCTTCCAGCCGATAGTCAACTTCCGCAAAGGCGAAGGCGTGAGGATCAACGGAAATCATCACGTCATGCAGTCGCTTCGAGACGAGCCAGTATCCGCTGAATCCCGGCTCCAGATCCCGTGGCGGTGCGCCTACGCTCGGATTGAAAGCCAATCGCGGAACCTCGCGGAGTGGTGGAATGCCTCCCTCCTCTGGTAGCAGGATCATGCGGGGAGGAGACAGCAGTCGATCCAGATTCTCGAAGACGACCCCGCATGCAGGGCCACTGATTGCACCGGCCTCAAGGAGAAAGAACTCCCCCTTCCGAGGGTGATTAGCTGAGGTCGAATCCATGCGCTATCTCCATCTCATTCTGAGTCCTGCACTGGGCACAGCTTACCGGTCACCGGTCACGGATCAAACACTCACACTCCAAAGAAGCGTGCTGAATGGGCATGCTGCCTTGTAACCCGGTCGGCAGCAGCCGGTAATCGGATTACAACGAAATCCATTACAGGTAGATCATCCGTCCAATAGGAGCCCTTCGCTTGTTCGCCATCGACCATCGCGATGCCGGCATGGATGAGTACCTGCTGCGCTACTACGCAGATCTACCGCCGCGCGAGGTTGCACTGGCGTTCGGCAGCGACTACGACCTGGAGCGCGACGATGCGCTGTGGCCACGGCATGGCGCGCCTATGTGATCCGCGCAGAAACCCGGCACGCCGGCATTCAAGGCAAGCGATGCCAGGGGATGGCCGCTATGCTTGGCAGCGCACTGGAATGGAAGCCACGTATGCCCCGTTTGAACACTGCCCTGGCACTGAACCTCGTTCTGACGCTGCTGGGCGCTACACCTGCCATGGCCATGACGGCAGACCTGCAGGTTTCCACTGAAGTGTTCGTGGAGCGCGGTGACAATCCCACCTTCGAGCTGCAGCAGGCGCCTGCCATTGAGTATTCAACGGCCCTCGTCACGCCGCCCGATACCTTCCTGCAGGCTCCCATGCAGGTGGTGCTGGTTGCTCAACTGGATGAGCTGGGCCACGTTTCCAACGTGATGGTGGCGCGGTCCAGCGGACTGCGGGAGATGGATCGTGCGGCCCTTACCGCTGTGCGCAAGTGGCGCTTTGATCCGGTCGTGGTTGAGGGCGTCGCGCTGCATGCGCGGGTACGGGTCCGTCTGACCGTCGTGCCCACGGCCGAGGCGCCGCCCGGCTGAACTGTTGCTCCAATCTGTCGCAATTGGTCCTACGCCATGGCCCTGGCTGCGGGCATTCCTGCGCTTGGAGCCAATAGCGCCAAGCCCTTCAAGACCGTTGCGGCGCAATCGCTTGCTGGCTTAACACCGTGTGCGACAATGCCGAAAGCGTCAGGACTGGCAATCATCAGTCCTGTGGTTTCTTGGCATTTGGTTGCTGCACGGGTATCTCTTGGCGTGCCACCGGAAAAGGGTGGCGCGGGACTCGAAAACCCGTCTGAATACCCAGTGCTTTACGCTTGCCAGTCGGCGTCATCTTCGGATGGCGCCGGCTGGCAATCCGTTCGCGTTCCATGGCGGGCGGTGCGTGGGGGCCTTCGGGCCCGCCGGCTTGGGTATTCACCGGTTTTCGAGACACGCACCGTCCGCCGCCTTTATCGGTGGCGCTGCTATCTGTCCTGTACGGAGCATTGCCATGAATACATCGGACTTCCGTTCCCTGCACGCGCAGTACGATCCGGACAACGCCGAACCCGAGCGCGAACCGTCCGTCGATCCCAACGCCTTCGTCGCCACGCTGCGCCGCATCGGCACCGGTGCGGCTGCGGATGGCCAGCCTTGGCCGGAGCGTCATCAACTGCCTGGGCGTTGCCTTCAGCTGGCGGATGCGGATTGCGCACTGGCCGGGCTGCGCGTGGTGGCGGAGCTGATGCTAGCTGCGGAGCGGACTCGGCAGAACGGTGCGCCCGAGGAGTACCTGGGGGACCGGGTGATGGAAGGGTTGAAGATGGCGTGTGTGGCGTTGACCGCACAGGTGGCTGAGCGGTTGCATGTTCGGGAGTAGCGCGGGCGACTCACAGCATCGATCGCAGTGGGGAGCGCCACTGACGGTGCACCGAGGGCATCGGCGCTTCCCCGTTCGTCATCGATCCCTTTCAGTGATGTTGCAGAGATTCGCCATCGGGCTCGTTCCAGCGTGGATGCTCGCAATGCCTTTCACATCCCACGCGCCCACAATGACGCTTGAACTTCGAACTTACAAGAAGGTCTCCAGTACTAAGTTGGCAGATGTGGGCGACAGAGCGCTGCGTCTGGCTGCAACGGGCTCGGCGCTAGATTCACTTCATTCTGGAGATGAGTTCTTCGAGCTTATGAGCCGAGGCACCCCAGCTGTGCTGGTAGACAATTCCACGACACAGCTACTGATCGTCAGCATCTCCATTCGGATCGCGCTTGCGGAGAAGGGCGTACAGACAGGGGGTCGAGTGAACGATACCTTGGTAATCGCGGCAACGGGGACGAAAGAGGGCCGCAATTCGTTCGAAGAGCATGCCCTCTGGTGCCAGAGGAAGTCGCGTACCGCCCGGCTCATCAGGTCACTGGGAAGTAGCACCGATGTAGTTCAGAGACTTACTTGTCGTCGTCCAGCTCCGAGTTTCGCGGATAGTGGATGTCTGAGGTGAACTGAAGAATTCGCGGGTCGATGGAGACCGAATCTACCGAGATGCCAGGCGGAAGATCTTCTAGCGCTTCCAGTACAGAGGCCAAGACGGGCCCGACATCGTATGCAGCCCGCATCTCCGCCCCTTCCTCTGACAGTCGATAAAGACGATATATGTCGTAGCACACACCACCTCGTACTGCTTCAATGATCTCCGCGCGCGACATATGCAGTGCGGTTTCAAATTCGCCAGTGGTCGACTTGGCATCAATCCGGCGTTCGACGCCATGCGGAGACGTTCTGAGTCGGAAGTCATATGGTGCGATCGCATTGCTGCTTGATGTCCACTCAACGTCAGAGCACTCTCCCTCTCGCTGCAGGTCCAACAGCCAGTCGTTGAGGTACAGTTCGCCGGAGATTCCCGTTGACTGTGCGCGGCCTCGGATCTCGAGAAATTCCTCTGGAGTGAGTCCACGCCTGTTATGACGGGCGTAGAGCTTAAGGGTGGCAGCCGCGCTGCCAAGCCCGATCTCTTCAAGCAGTGCGCCCTCTGCCCAGTCAGACAGCGCGTGTCGGCCAGCAACTCCACTCCGCTCCAATACATCATGAATGAAGTGCTCATCTATGACACGCATCGAGCCGGTCACAAAGATCTGACTGAGGGCTTGATGAAGCTGTGCGTCCTGTGGATCGGCTGCCGAAACCAGCAGCATATGGATAGCCTCTGGCACTTGATCGCCGCGGAACTCAAAGAAGGCAAAGTCGTCAGCTGCGAGGTAGTTGTACCTCTGTGGATCATCGATCGGACCATCGATGAACTCGCCGTTGAGCCTCCAGTTCTTCTGCTGCTTAAGGATCTTGCGGACCAACGTGTGAGGCGCGCAGGCCCCAGGGCCAGAGATCTTGAGCTCGAGGTTGTACCGAGGGTTGGGCACCGCCCCCGGCTTGGCCAGCTCAGGGAACAGGCTGTCCACCAAGACGCTTCTGTCCAGGTTGATCGCCTTCTGATTGCCGGCGGGTCGATTGGTGAAATGCCAGCGGAAAACAGTCAAATCTGAAGCGGTGAGACGCTTGAGGGCTAGCTTGCGGGCCATATGTCGACCGTGTTTATTCAGATGAATACAAGTATGCCGTCTCCAGAGCTGCTTATGTGGTGCATTTATACGCAGATTACTCCACAATGCTGCCACCATCCCAAAGCTGGCCTTGTCATGGCTCGAAGCCCCATCTCACCAGACCGCAGGTCTGTGCGGACGTCGGTGATGCTGCCCGAAAACGTCCACACCCAGGTTCAGGCCTTAGCAGACAGCCACCACGTTTCGTCCGCCTGGGTCATTCGCATGGCGGTCCAACGCTTCCTCGACGACTGCAACAACCAAGCCGAGTCACCACTTCGCCTGCCAAACGGGCAAGGGACCAATTGATGAACACTGATGTCATTCTTCGTAAGCTAGAGCGCATCGCCGCGGGCGGTAAGCCTCGCGTGCTTGATCTGTTCGCTGGCTGCGGGGGCATTTCTCTGGGCTTTGAGTCAGCCGGCTTCGAGCTTCGCGCCGCGGTTGAGTTCGACCCCGATGCTGCTAGATCGCATGGCTTGAACTTCCATGGTGGTGCAGAGGCTCACAGCAAGCCAATTGATATCACCAAGACCACACCAGCCGAGCTTTGCATGCAGCTTGGCCTTGGGAGCGTCGCTGACGCGTTTGACATCGTCGTCGGGGGTCCGCCATGCCAAGCGTTCGCTCGCGTCGGCCGCTCCAAGCTGCGCGAGATCGAAGAGCATCCTGAGGCCTTCATTCATGATCCGCGAGCTCAACTCTATAAGAAGTACCTTGAGTACGTAGATGCGTTCCAGCCCATCGCGGTTCTGATGGAGAATGTGCCCGACATGCTGAACCATGGTGGGCAGAACATCGCTGAAGAAACCTGTGAGGTGCTCGAGTCGAAGGGCTATACCTGCGGGTACACACTTCTCAATGCGGCGTTCTATGGCGTTCCGCAAATGCGTGAGCGTATGTTTCTGATGGCATACAGGCGCGAACTCAATGCGACCGTGTCTTTCCCCAAGCCGACGCACTATCTTGTCTTGCCGCCAGGCTATGAGGGTTCGCGCTCTGTCGCACTGAAGACGTTGCGCAATCTCTTTGACGGGGCTCATTCATACATTGCTCCTCCGGCGGCCTCACCTGACCTTCCACCTGCCGTCACCGCGGCAGACGCCCTGGCAGATATGCCAAGTATCAATGCACGCGAGCTTCTTGCGCAGGGAAAGATTGTGCGTGGCGCGCGTCGCTTTGATACTCCGATCCCCTATGGCAAGAGGAAGCCCACTGTTTACGGTGCACTGATGCGCTCGTGGGAGGGGCGTGAAGCCCCCAAGCAAGGCATCTCCGACCACGTGATTCGGTACCTACCGAGAGACTACGAGCTGTTTGCAAGAATGAATCCTGGGGATCAGTATCCTGAGGCTTACGCACACGCTCTTGAGATGTTCCAGGAGAAGCTGGACGCCGCCCGCGCCCGGGGCGAGAAGCTGGGAGAGAAGTCGGCGGGCTACAAGGCTCTTTGGGATTCTGTTGTTCCGCCATATGACGCTACCAAGTTCCCGAACAAGTGGCGCAAGATGTGGGCGGATCAACCCGCGCGCACATTGATGGCGCACCTGGGGAAGGACAGCTATAGCCATATTCACTACGATAGCAGTCAGGCCCGCACGATATCGGTTCGTGAGGCGGCTCGGCTTCAGTCCTTCCCAGATGGCTTCAAGTTCAGCGGCACTATGAATCCTGCGTTCAAGCAGATCGGTAACGCTGTCCCTCCCCTGCTAGCAAAAGCAATTGCATCTGAGATGATTGGAACTCTCATGAGTTCTGTCTCCGCAAACTTCGGAACGACCGCTCCGACTGAGCGGGTCGGCACTTAGAAGATTCCAGTCACGATGACCGTTCAGTTGCAACCTTGGTGTCTCGTACCGAGTTCTGCTGGACGGTCATTTTCATTTCCCTGCACGCAGAGGTGGCGGTGATGACCGATCGCAGCGATCGGGCACAACGTAGTTGGAACATGAGTCGGGTTCGCAAAGGCGACACCGAGGCCGAGATGTTGCTGAGAAGAGCCCTCCATTCACTTGGATTCAGATATGCACTGCACAAGAAAGATCTTCCAGGCTCGCCGGACATTGCACTGACAAAGTACCGAACTGCCATCTTCGTTCATGGCTGCTTCTGGCATGGTCATAATTGCCACCGCGCAAAGATTCCCTCGACGAGAACAGATTTCTGGACTAAGAAGATTGCGGGCAACCGGGCGCGAGACGAACGGGTCGAAAGGACGCTCACAGTGCTGGGCTGGCGAGTCATCATTGTATGGGAATGCGCCCTCCGAGGCAGTAGGAGGATTGGAGCTCAAGCAGCAGCCATCCGATGTGCGTCGTTTCTACGTAATACCAAGGACACGAAGATCGAGATTTCAACACACTAAGCCCTGCAGTGACCAACAGCCTGCCGCCCTGGTCCATTTGGTTGATGTGTAGTCATAGGCCGCGTCTGGGATATTAGTCCTCAGCATCAGTCAAGGCGTCATCATTTGTGGGACATCCTGCAGATGTACACACCCTTCCCTCGGGGTTCGAATCACTCGAACCATAGTGTTTTTCTCTGAGCAGTGGTCAACGGTTGTTAGGCGATCGCGTTAGTGATGCTCTGCCCCCTCCGGTAGTGCCGGCCGCTGACCGGCTTCCTGAGCGACAATGGCGGCACATGTTGAGGAGCCATCCATCCAGTTAACATTCGGCGACGCCGAGAGCCTGGGAAGACGCATGCAGGCCCGTCGTGAGATCTTCCTGGCCTAGATGGAGCAGGTGGTACCGAGGTAGGCGTTGCTTGCCTAAATCGAACCCCATTGCTTGCGCTCAGGCCAGGCGGGCCGGCCGCCAAGTGTGTCGCTGAAAGCCAGGGTGAATCCCTTGTTCTATGTTGCCCCGTAGCGGCATGATCGAACGGGCGGCGACCCTAAGGACCCTTTTGACCACAGTTGCATTAGCGCTTAAGAGACCAGATATCGATCCATTGCAGTCCTAGGAAAGCAAGACCCACTCAAGCAATCTTCCGCATGGAGAATGGCCCCTGATGTCAACCGCACAGCGCCTCACCAATAGCTCAGATGAAACCGAGCTCTCCAACTTGCTCTCCGGAGACTTAGTTTTCAGCATTCCTTACTTTCAGCGCGCCTATAAATGGAAGCCTGAAAGGCTCCGGCAGCTCGAGAAGGACCTCCTCAGCATTATCGATGCTGAAGACACGCATTTTCTGGGTGCGATCATTATGTACGCGCGCCGCGGCAACCCTGCAGATCCGAGCGTATACGAAGTTATCGATGGTCAGCAGCGGACTACCACCGTCTTCCTTTACATCTGCGCAATTGTAAAGACACTCTGCGACAACGGCCTCTATGACGATGCAGCCGGCCTTTTCCTTAAGTACCTAGTCATCGGCATCGGGCGGGAAGGTCGTTTGGCATCCAATTCCAAGCTCCATTCGTGCAAGGAAGACCGCGCCCAGCTCAACAGAGTATTCGAACACATCCTCTCGGATACCAAGTTTGCGGAGAAGCTTGGCTCGTTCAGATACAAGCCACTGTCTGCGACAGGGCATAACAACGGACGCTTGTGGAACAACTATCGAACAGCGCATCGATTTCTTAAGGACCAAGTTGAACTTGAGGGAGAGGAGCGCCTACATGGGATCTATCGCGCTCTGTTGGGAGCCGTGAGCGTTGTGCAGATTGTGGTCCGGAATCCAACCGATGGCCCCAAGATATTTGACAGTCTTAATTCGCGGCAGGAGCCGATTACCACTGGCGACTTGGTTCGCAACGAGATCTTTTCGAAAGTTGCAAGTGAAGCACCAGACCGAATCGAAGAAATTGATCAAAACGACTGGCAGCCCTTCTACAGCAAGTTCTTACGCGATGAGAAGAGCCTCTTCGATTCCTACTTCTTCCCATACGGCCTAATCCACGATCCCAATGTGAAAAAGTCTGAGGTTTTTGACAAGCTTCGCCTCAGATGGAAAGACCTTTCTGATCCAAGATCAATCATTAACGACCTCGCGAAGTACCAAGATGCATTCCTCGATGTGGTGAATGGCACGAATCAGCAAGGCCTCCCTCCAGATATAGCCAAGGCCCTGCTCCGCCTCAGCGAATGCGATGCACCAAGCTCGACTTATCCATTCCTGATGCAGCTCACCAATGCCGTGCGAGAAGGCTCCATAGCTCCGACTGTAGCCGTTGAAGTTGCCGCAAAGGTTGAATCGTTTCTTATCCGTCGAGCTGTTTGTGGACACGAGCCCACTGGACTCCACGCCGTCTTTAAGCGACTGTGGCAGGATTGCGATGGCAGCCCAACAGAAGATTCGGTGGAGGCATGTATTCGCAAGCACAAGACCGTTGTTTGGCCCGACGACAATGATGTGCGACAAGCAATAGCGGAGAGACCACTCTATGGTGCATCGGTAACGGGGTTCGTCCTTCTGGAATGGAATCGTCACCTTGGCGGTGACCAGCCCCAGGGAACAATGTGGATTGAGCATGTATTGCCGGACAAGCTGTCGGAGACATGGAAGGAACACTTCTCGACGCAACAGCATGAAGCTTTGAAGGGCCTTCTAGCAAACCTACTTCCACTATCTAGAGAAATGAACCAATCACTAAGCAATGGCCCATATGAGAAAAAGAAAAACGTCTACCAGGACGATTCAGGGTTCAAGGCTGCGCGAAGTTTTGCACGGGATTACGCAAGTTGGACCCCAACTCTGATTTCCGAGCGCTCCCAAATTCTCGCTGACTGGGCAGTCAAAAGGTGGGCGTGATACGAACATAGTCGCCGGCCAGTGATTTCGAACCTACTGCAACGGATCACGAGCGGCGCCGTCAGTTCGCTCTGATTTGCGCGCGCGACTTACTGCGTCGCGCAACGGGTCTGGCGAGTTCTGAGATTTCCGCGCATTCTAATCGAGATGATCTGGAGAGGGCACGTAGGT
The DNA here is from genome assembly GCF_051861585.1 of Stenotrophomonas sp. ATs4. Classification (NCBI taxonomy): domain Bacteria; kingdom Pseudomonadati; phylum Pseudomonadota; class Gammaproteobacteria; order Lysobacterales; family Lysobacteraceae; genus Stenotrophomonas; species Stenotrophomonas sp. ATs4. The sequence goes on from NZ_JBLYPK010000018.1 coordinate 25,182, forward strand.
GCCCCCCCCCCTGTGCTGATCGACCAATGCGGCAAGATTCACAGAGCTCGCAGCACGGGGGTCCAAGAGCGTCTAATGACGCACTGCTGCCTGCTCAGGTCATTCGGCATGACTCAGGCAGGACCCGGCGCTGTGCAAATCGAGAACTAAGATCATGTTTCCGGATCAGCGGCCCCTCAACATGTAATCTGAACAATCCCCGGACGTGCCACGTAGTTGCTTGCAGAACTAATAAGTTGCATAAGCAGCTGCTCGCGCAACCGGCTAGTAACCTGCCACTGACTAGCCTCCGCAGGTAGGTGAGTCTGTGGAAACCTGATATGCGCATGAATCCGGTAAGGGCCTTGTGCTGGATCCAGAACAAACACAGGGGAGACCCATATCGCATCAGTGGCTTTGGCGTCCTGACGCGCAGCATTCTCGGGAATCTCGAACCCCAGCAAGTAGGTAATAGGGCCAGCATTGCTTTGTGCATAGTCACACGCAGCCCCAACTCGAACGAGAATCGGACGACAATCTGCAATCGACGCGCTTCTCATCTTGAACTGCTGGCACAGCATATCCTTAATGCTGATTCCAGTAATACGAAGGAAGGTCGGATCGTCCCGCTCGAATGGCCAAGCTACCACGGCCCCCCAATCTGTGGCTGTCAGTCTCTCTGTGCCAGGTATGGCGAGGTGAAGCATCCTGTTGATGCTACCAGCCTCGAAGGAATCGGCCTTCGGCATCCTCGCGTCGTGCTTGGTTACAGCCGCGCTCCATATAGCGGCTTCGGCATCTGCGACGTCCTGGTTTTGGACACGGTCAGAAAGTATTGGAGCAAGGGCCGTCGTGATAGCCGCTCGCGGATCTGCCGCGACATGATTCGTCCCGACCGCCTCAGTCACCATGCGACTGAGAAGCGAATCCAGCGCGTCAGAGTAATGCGCGTTCGTCCGTGAACCGACTGGCACCAGCTCCAACAACGATGCCAACGTCGCACCGGCAGCCCTGAGTACGTCAGCTTCCCATTGAAGAATAACGGCAAGCTGTGGATTTCCAAGTATGGATTCCTGGATAGCGCCAAGAAGCTCCGCCGGATCGCGAACTACACCTTCGTCCAAATTCACCAAGTACCTGTCCTTGGCGAGGCTAAGTACAGCAAGCGGACGCGCGTACGGACGGGCCAGATCAATGTTCCTCTCCAAGTATTCGACCAACTGATCCTTCAGATCGGGATGCTGAGTCCACATGACCAGAATAAAAGGGCCGCCACGAGAGTCGATGCAGTCTTCCAGGATCTGCTGAATTCTACTGAAGTCACCCTTGTGGTCGGTCTTGAGGTTGCCACCCGTTAGATGAAGATCCATAAATAGGCATCTGACACCGCGAAAATGACTGGCATTTAGGTCATTTTCAAGATCGTACTGTACACCTATGCAAGGCGCCCCCAGTTTCTGCAGGGAAGAAACGATTGCTTCGAGGTGCTCTTTCTTATCATCTACTGCAATGAAGCGCGGCGCTACGATCATCATGAGGAGGTCCCTTCCTTCGGAAACATAAGGGCAATAACAGCCCCAGTAAACTCGTCGGGCAACCCAACTTCCGCCGCATCTGGGAAAGCGAGATGTCCACCATTTAGCTCCATCACCATGTTCGCGTAATAGAGTCCGACACCCATACCATCCGGGCGTCGACTAAAGAACGGCTTTATCAGCCGCTCTGGATCATCTTGGAAGCCCGGGCCAGTGTCGGCAACGATGATAGCTGGGCAACCAGTGAGATCTGGCTCGATGCCAATGTAAATTTTTCGGTCATTCTGAGAGCCTTCTGGCCATCTGACCTGAAGCCAGTGAAACGCATTGTCAAGGAGGTTGTTAAGCGCGCCGAGTAGCAATCCGAACGAGAACCTTCTTTCTATTCCAGGCGAGTCATCCTCGAGAATTGGACAGACAAGACTGACGCCGTGATTTCTGAATCTGACACGATTAAGATCTCTCGCTCGTTTGATCAAATGCTTGAGACTATGATCTCGGCGGTCGCCCTTGCGCAGAAGCTCGCTAAACCCGTCGAGCACCCGAACTAGCTCTCGGGCCTGAACCTGAACGTTCTGAAGATTGCGTCCGTCCTCGATTGCGTCATACAGAAGCCGGACGCCTTGCTCGATCTCGTGAAACACGATCGCGAGCCCCATGCCAGAAATTCCTGCCTGAAGCATGGTATCGCGCATTTCATTGTAATTCTTCTCCGCCTTATTGATCAGGGGATCTAGCTCTGCGGAGAGTTTGTGCTTCTTGGCCGCATCGCGAAGCGCCTGAAGCGGCATCGTTATGTTAGCGACCTCCCGATCCTTGCCTTTTCCGGTGATGGCACGAATGTTATCTTTGTCTATCTTTCGTTCAATTTCGAGTATGGCGAGCGCGCCAATAACTATACGCCTCAGATTTGCGTAGGCAGCATTCTCAACAAAACCCTCTCTATTCGTCTTCTCCACGAGACTGGTGCTTTTCTCGAGAGATAGATCTATCGCACCAACGATGATATTTCGGCTGATGTTTCGAGTCGGGGTATTTACACGGCGAAGATCCAGGCTCAACCAGTCATCCCCGGCCTCGCCATAGTTGTACACTCGGATGCTGTCCCGATACACCCTAACGCCACCATTTTCGTCAAGGAAGCTCTGAATTAGCTGACTATCTCCAAGCAGCTGTAGAACTTCCCGATCTCGGTCAAAAACGTAGAACTCTCCAGTAACTGGCCCTACGCCATCGGTCATGGATTCATCGGCTACTAGCTTTCTCGCAGTTTTAGATGTAGCACCTTGATTGGTCCCAAGATCATCAACATCGCGATCAGCTACGATCTGGAGATTTCCTGCGTTATCACTTACTGCACGCTTCTCTAGTTTGATACCTGCGATACCGCGGAATTCGTAATCCCAGTCAATCTTTCCGTTCTCGAAGGAGAACACGAAACGCCACGGCGCCCTTTCTAGAAGCACACCAATATCGGGAACTCCAGAGACCCACTCCGGATGTTCAGGAACCTTAAGCTCGGTATTAAACTGGTCGGAGCGAGCATTGAATGGTGAAGAAATGGAGGTAATCTGCCTCAGCAGACGCCTTACCTCTCCTCGAGTCCAATTTGCTTCTCGAAGTTCGCCAATCGTTAGGCGTGTCCCCTTCTTATCTCCAGTGAAGACTAAGGGCTCCCGAGTCTCTACTGTAACCTCAGCCTCCGAAAGAAACTCCTTTGCTATGAGTGCAGCCCAATCAATTTGAATAACGCACTCTTGCTCACCCGAAGCACGAGTGACCAGCTCGATTGCGTCTCCGAGCTTGTGCACCGCAAAGCGGCCTAGCCCCTTTTCACCCAAGGGCAAACGATTCAACTTAGTGCGCTTCAGCTTTGATCGCTGCAACCCCCGATGATCGTGTGCAGGTACAAGCCAAATGTCCTTAACTGTGGCGAGAGTCATCCCATCGCCATCGTCTTGCACCGTGATGCTGGCTTGAGTGGTGCCAAGCGAGCTCAGCGTTACCGTGACATGTTCGGCATCTGCATCATAGGCATTCTTTACAAGCTCGAAGACTGCGAGCCTTGGGCTACCGATCAGCTGGTCTCCAAGAAGCTGCAGCAAACGAGCCCTCGGCCGAAAGGGCAAAGTCTCTGAAACTGGGTCATTCTTATCTGAAGTTTGCATTTACAGCTCCTTGTCCGGGCCGAGCATCATTTTCTGCACTAAGCCGAATCTCGCTTGAGTCTGCAACCGGCGGCACCAGTTCACCGGTTCGCCAGGGAATGTTAGCAAACCGGTTGGTTAGATTGGCTTGGCAGGCAGCTGAGTTCAATCCGACGGCAGCCAGGGTTTCTAGCACAAGCTTCTGAATTCACCGCGCCAGCCCTAGCTGGGCGGTGCCCACCCACCTTCCGGGCACTCTGATCTCGTTTGCGACCTGGGGCTAAAAACGCAATGAGGCGGCTCAGTGAGCCGCCTCATTTCGCAGGTCCAGAGATTAGTCAGTGACTACAAGCCTCGAAGTACTGCTTGTTCGCGACCCAATCAGCCCTGCCCTTCCTGTTTGAGATTATCAATCAAACCCCAACAGGATTAGCCTTCTCCGGATCAATCTTGTACTGCTTGATCGCCCGGGCCACATCCTTACCCGTCATCTTCCCGTCCTTCGCCAGCGCCGCAATCGCGGCATGTGCGATGTAGTAGCGGTCCACTTCAAAGAACCGGCGCAGGTTCGCACGCGTATCCGAGCGGCCGAAACCATCCGTACCCAGCACCGTGTACGACATCGGCACGAACGCACGGATCTGGTCCGCATACGCACGTACATAGTCGGTGGCGGCAATCGTCGGGCCCTGGCGGCCTTCCAGCAGCTCGGTCACGTAGGCCTTGCGCTGCTCACCTTCCGGATGCAGGCGGTTGGCACGCTCCACGTCGAAACCATCGCGACGCAGTTCGTTGAAGCTCGGGCAGCTCCAGATATCGGCGGTCACGCCGAAGTCCTTGTCCAGCAGCTCGGCCGCGGCAATGGCTTCGCGCAGGATGGTGCCCGAACCCAGCAGCTGCACGCGCAGCTCGCCCTTCTTCGGCTTGCCGGCGTCGGTCAGCAGGTACATGCCCTTGACGATGCCTTCGGCCGCGCCTTCCGGCATTTCCGGGTGGGTGTAGTTCTCGTTCATCAGGGTGACGTAGTAATACTCGTCAATCTGATCTTCCATCATCGCCTTGGTGCCGTGCTGCAGGATCACCGTCACTTCGAAGCCGAAGGTCGGGTCGTAGCTGCGCACGTTCGGAATGCCACCAGCCACCAGATGGCTGAAGCCATCTTCGTGCTGCAGGCCTTCACCGTTCAGCGTGGTGCGGCCGGCGGTGCCACCCAGCAGGAAGCCGCGGGTACGCATGTCGGCGGCCTGCCAGGCGATGTCGCCTACGCGCTGGAAGCCGAACATCGAGTAGTAGATGTAGAACGGCAGCATCGGCACGTTGCTGACCGAGTAGCTGGTACCGGCCGCCATCCATGAGCTGATCGCACCCGGCTCGCTGATGCCCTGCTGCAGCACCTGGCCGCTCTGGTCTTCGCGGTAGAACATCAGCTGGTCGGCGTCCACCGGCTTGTACTTCTGGCCGAACGGCGCGTAGATGCCGATCTGGCGGAACAGGCCTTCCATACCGAAGGTACGGGCTTCGTCGGCCACGATTGGCACGATGTGCGGGCCCAGTTCCTTGTCACGCAGGGTGATGTTCAGGCTCTGCACGAAGGCCATGGTGGTGGAGTAGCTGCGCTCGCCGCTGCTCTTCAGCAGGCGCTCGTAGCTTTCCAGCTTCGGCGCCACGAAGGTCTTGTCGGCCTTGCGGCGGCGCTGCGGCAGGTAACCGCCCAGCGAAGCACGGCGCTCCTGCAGGTACTGCACTTCCGGCGAATCCGGGCCCGGGTGGTAGAACGGCACCTGGCCGTCGGCCAGCTGCGCGTCGGTCACCGGAATGTTGAAGCGGTCGCGGAAGTGGCGCACCGCTTCGTCGTCCAGCTTCTTGGTCTGGTGGGTCGGGTTCAGTGCCTCACCGGCGCTGCCCATGCCGTAACCCTTCACGGTCTTGGCCAGGATGACGGTCGGCATGCCCTTGGTGTTCACGGCCTGGTGGTAGGCGGCGTACACCTTGTGCGGGTCGTGGCCACCACGGTTCAGGCGCCAGATGTCGTCGTCGCTCAGGCCGGCGACCATCGCAGCGGTTTCCGGGTACTTGCCGAAGAAATGCTCGCGGGTATACGCGCCGCCGAAGGCCTTGCAGTTCTGGTATTCGCCGTCGACGGTTTCCATCATCAGCTTCTTCAGGACGCCGTCGCTGTCCTTGGCCAGCAGGGCATCCCAGTAACCGCCCCACAGCAGCTTGATCACGTTCCAGCCGCCGCCACGGAACACGCCTTCCAGTTCCTGGATGATCTTGCCGTTGCCGCGCACCGGGCCGTCCAGGCGCTGCAGGTTGCAGTTCACCACGAAGATCAGGTTGTCCAGGCCTTCACGGCCGGCCAGGGCGATGGCGCCCAGGGTTTCCGGCTCGTCGCTCTCGCCGTCGCCGATGAAGCACCACACCTTGCGGTCGGACTTCTCGATCAGGCCACGGTTTTCCAGGTAGCGCATGAACTGCGCCTGGTAGATGGCGGCCAGCGGGCCCAGGCCCATCGACACGGTCGGGGTCTGCCAGTATTCCGGCATCAGCCACGGGTGCGGGTACGAGGACAGGCCACCGCCGTCCACTTCCATGCGGAACTTGTCCAGCTGCTCTTCGTTGATGCGGCCTTCCAGGAAGGAACGCGCGTAGATGCCCGGGGCGCTGTGGCCCTGGATGAACAGCAGGTCGCCCGGGTGGCTCTCGCTCGGGGCGCGCCAGAAGTGGTTGAAGCCCACGTCGTACAGGGTGGCGCCGGAGGCGAACGAGGCGATGTGGCCGCCCAGGTCACCCGGCTTGCGGTTGGCGCGGACCACGGTGGCCATCGCGTTCCAGCGGATGATCGAACGGATGCGCCATTCCAGCTCGGCATTGCCCGGGCTCTTGGCCTCGAGCTGCGGCTCGATGGTGTTGACGTACTCGGTGGTGGGAGAGAACGGCAGGTAGGCGCCCGAACGACGGGTCAGTTCCACCATGCCTTCCAGCAGCTGATGCGCGCGCTCGGAGCCCTCGACATCAATAACGGCCTTCAACGACTCGATCCACTCCTGGGTTTCCACAGGATTCGGGTCGTTGTTCAGCACCTCGTTCAACCAGTTCATTAGCGCTCCCATAACCGCACGCACGCGCGCGACTGTTGTATAGATTTCTAGACCGCAAAGTGTAGCGCACCAAGGGCTTTCGTCACTTGGCTACGCAGGCGTATGGATGCAACCGGCCAGTGTCCGCAAGGGGCTTGCCGGACCCGCTGAAGGCCCTGCGGCGGGCCTTGGTGGCTGCGCGGGCTGTCGCTTGCGGGCCGCTGCGCCCATGTGCAGGACGCAGTGTTACCGCTGCCGATGACGGTTGTAGGGCAACACCACAGCCTGCGGTATCGGCAGCGCGGGCTGGCGCTGAACCGGCGACAACGTGTCGCACCTGCCTCTGGATCGACCCCCGCCCTGCCCTCAGGGTAGGCCTCGAGTGTTGGCCTCGCCCGCTTCGGTCCGCCGTCTGGCCCTGCCTCATTCCCTTCCACAGTGTTGCCCGGGGCGCCTCGCAAGGGGCGCCCCTTTTGCTGTGCGCGGGGCCGGCCGTGGCCCAAAACTGACCCGCTTGTGGCCGGATCGATGATTGTCGTCTTCGATATATCGATATATCGTTTGCACACTCGTTTACCGATATATCGAAATGAGCCGTACCGCTTCTCCCAGAACCCGTTCCACCGACCCGTCCGTGCCGCGCCGCAACGGCCAGCCACGGGTGCTCAGCCGCGGCGACCTGCGCCTGCTGGTGCTGGCCCTGATCGGCGAGCAACCCCGTCATGGCTACGAGCTGATGCAGCTGATCAGCAACCAGTTCATGCAGGCCTACACGCCCAGCGCCGGCACCATGTACCCGCTGCTGGCCAGCTTCGAGCAGGCCGGCTGGATCGAGGCCGAGGAAGTGGACGGCAAGCGGATCTTCCGCATTACCGCTGCCGGCGAGTTCGAGCTGAAGGTGCAGCGCACCCAGGTACGCCTGGCGCAGCGGCGTGCCTTCGACCGTGCCCGCGAGATCACCAAGGCCTCGCTGCCGCCGCCGCTGGCCACTGCCCTGCGCGAGTTCAAGCGGGCGCTGGTGCACCACCACGGCCGCTGGGCCGAGGGCGAAGCGGAAGAAGTGGCGGCGCTGCTGACGCGGGCGTCTGCGCTGCTCAACGGTACGGCCGGTAGCGAGAGCCCACCCATTTCAACGACCCAGCCAGACTGAATCCAGCCAGGTCTCCCCTACGCCGCGCAGCACTGCGCGACACCTTTACAGGTAACCCCATGACCGAACACAACAACACGCGCCTGCGCCTGGATGTGCGCATCCGTGAACTGACCGTGCTGCGCACCGAAGACGTCACCCCGCACATGCGCCGCATCGTGCTGGGTGGCGCCGAGCTGGCCGGTTTCGATTCGCCCGGCGCCGACGACCACATCAAGCTGTTCTTCCCCAACAGCAGCGGCGAGATGGTGCTGCCGACCATGACCGCCGAGGGCCCGCGCTACCCGGAAGGCAAGGAGCATTCGCCGGCCCGCGACTACACCCCGCGCTGGTGGGACCACGAAACCGGCGAGCTGGCCATCGACTTCGTGCTGCACGACCAGGGCATTGCCGGGCCGTGGGCCGAGCAGGCCAAGGCTGGCGACGTGCTGGTGATCGGCGGCCCGCGCGGCTCGTTCGTGGTGGCAGACAGCTTTGATGCCTATGTGCTGATCGGCGATGAAACCGCGCTGCCCGCCATCGCCCGCTGGCTGGACGTGCTGCCGGACGGTGCCGAGGTGCAGGCCTTCATTGAAGTGAGCGATGAAGCCGAACGCCAGGACCTGCCGCAGTACGAGAACGTGCGCATCCACTGGCTGGAACGCAACGGCTTCCCAGCGGCCAGCAGCACGCTGCTGGAAGACATGCTGACCGACTTCGAGGCACCGGAAGGTGATGTCTTCTACTGGATCGCCACCGAATCGCGCCGCGCGCGGATGATGCGCAAGTTCATCGAAGGCCACTTGGGCGTGCCGCGCGACTGGATCCGCTCGACCGGCTACTGGAAGGCCCACCCGGACGAAACCGACGGCGATTGACCCAAAGGCGGTGGGTGCGGACCGTTGGTCCGCACGCCCTTGACTGTGTAGAGCCGAGCCCACGCTCGGCTGCTTTTCGATCCACCCTCGCGCTACGCGCGATGAGTCGAGCATGGCTCGACCCTACAGGGGGCCATCGGCCACGTCGTCCGCACGCTCCTCCCGATGGGTAGTGCCGGCCGCTGGCCGGCAACCTCATGAACCTTCGGCAGGAACCTGCAGCTGCCGGCCAGCGGCCGGCACTACCGCGCTGGATGCCACCCGCCGCGTCCACCCGAACCGCTGCGCGGCCCAGATCTCCAGCGCCACCAGCAGCGCGATGATCAGCAGCGGCAGCAGCAACCCGAAGTACACGCCGGGCATCATGCCGTTGATCTGCGCCTTCACCAGCCGTAGCACGCCGCGGGTGTGCAGCAGCTCGTCCACATGCATGGTCAGCGCCTCGCGTACCACCTTGGGTTCCAGGCCCACCGTGCCGGCCTTGTCCACCAGCGTGTCTTCCACCATGCCGCGCAGCAGGCCTTCGCGCACCTTGCCGATCACCCAGCCGGTGCCGCGCGCCAACGGGCCGTTGCCAAGACGATCAAGGCCGGGCAACGGATGTTCGCTGAGGTAGGCCGAGGCAATGGTGTCGGCGACATCGCCCACGGTGCCCTGGCTGCGCAATGCCTCACGCATGCGCGGGTCGTCCAGCGAGTCGGTGAAGCCTTCGCTCCAGCCTTCCACCAGGGTCTGCAGGTGCGGCTGGAAATGATCGAGCTGCTTGAACAGCGCGCGGTGCGCACCGGCGGTGAAGCCCAGCTGCAGGCCGAAGAAAGCCGTCGCCAGCGGCAGCAACACCAGGTAGCTGGCCAGCAGCCAGTGATGCCAGCGCTTGCGCCGCTGCAACCAACCACGGCGGTGCAGCCAGCGCCAGGCAAGAATGCCCAGCACCAGGCCAAGCAACGTGCCGATCACGCTGCCGCCCACCAGGTCGAGCACGCTCAGGCCCGACCAGAATTCGTTCAACCAGTACTGCGCGTCCTGCATGGGTCTTCCTTCCGTGGGTGATACAGCGGGCCATTGTAGAGGCCAGCCCATGCTCGGCTGCTCATGGGAATGTGCGGACCAACGGTCCGCACCCACCGGAGGCAGAGAGCCGCCGAGCGTGGGCACGGACCGCCATCTACTGGTGGGTGCGGACCGTTGGTCCGCACACTTCCATGCAATTGCCGGCCAGCGGCCGGCACTACCGAGCCGGCAATGCGACAATCGCGCTCCTTTCCTGCAGCAACGAGGCCCACATGGCCAAACTGACCCTGGCCAGCGTGGACGCGCTGCGTACCCGCTTTGCCGATGACGCCGCCTGCGATACGGCACTGGCCGCGTTCACCGACCCGGCCGCGCTGCGTGCGCCGCTGCGCGAGCTGGTGGAGGCACAACACCGTTACCTGCAGGCCGAATTCGAGGTGGCGCAGGTGGCCGACATGCTGCGCCGCGACCAGAAGTACGCGCCGGTGGGCCGGCCTTCGATCAACATCGTGCAGCTGCGCAAGCAGCAGGCCGCCACCAAGCAGGCGGCACTGATCGCACGCCAGGTGGTGGCGCAGGCCGCGCAGACCTTCGCGCGCATGAGCGGGTTGGCGGTGAAGGCCAAGCAGAGCCCGAGCGAGGCGTGCGTGGCATGGTTGGGCGCGTTGCGCTGAGCGCGCGTACCCGGTAGTGGCCAACCTTGGTTGGCCCGCAGAGTGCCCGTGTGCCAACCAAGGTTGGCACCTACCAACGCGTGTTCCCCGGAACCCAAAAAGAAGGCCCGCTTTTCAGCGGGCCTTCTGCCTTCTCACGACGAGTGAGCGGGGTGCATCAAGCCGCCGGCTTTTCGCCGGTGGCTTCGGTGGTGATGCGGATCTTCACTTCATCGCTGACGTTCGGGGCATACGCGCCGACGCCGAAATCGCTGCGCTTCAGGGTGGTGGTGGCATCGAAGCCGGCGGCCGGAACCTTGGCCATCGGGTGCTCGCCGCCGCCGTTCACGGTGACGTCCAGGGTGACCGGCTTGGTGATGCCCTTGATGGTCAGGTCGCCGGTGACGGTCAGCTTGTTGGTGCCGGCCGCTTCCACCTTGGTGCTCTTGAAGGTGGCATCGGCGAACTTGGCGGCGTCGAAGAAGTCGGCGCTCTTCAGGTGCTCGTCGAACTTGGCGGTGAAGCTGTTCAGGCCGCTCAGCGGCAGCTTCACTTCCACGGTGGACTTGGTCACGTCTTCGGCGTTGTACACCAGGGTGCCTTCGGCGTTGCCGAAGTGCGCGCTCGGGTTGGAGAAGCCGAAGTGGCTCCACTGGGCCAGCACGTCGGTGTGGGTCGGGTCCAGCTTGTAGGTGCCCGAGGCGATCTTGATCGCTTCAGCGGCCGGTGCGGCAGCCGCGGCGTCGGCGGCCGGGGTGGCAGCCTGCTCGGTGGTGGCCGGGGCGGCGGCATCGGCAGCCGGGGCAGCGGTGTCGGCCGGCTTGGAGCAGGCGGCGATGGCCAGGGTCAGGGCCAGCGGCAGCAGCAGTTTACGGGTGGCGCTCATCTCAGGAACTCTCCGGATCGTAGGGTGGGGACAACAAGGGCCGCCAAAGTGACGGCCCGAAACCGATACAGCGACTTACGCGATGCGCGCCGCTTCGTCGAACGACAGGCGCGGCAGACGCGGGAACAGGCCCGCCGAGTCACCGTAACCCAGGTTGACCAGGAAATTCGACTTGATGGACGTGCCGGCGAAGAAGGCTTCATCCACCTTGGCCGCATCGAAGCCGGACATCGGGCCGGCATCCAGGCCCAGCGCGCGTGCGGCCAGGATCAGGTAGGCGCCCTGCAGGCTGCCGTTGCGGATGGCGGCTTCGTGGCGGCCTTCCTGCGGGCCGTCGAACCAGGCCTTGGCATCGGTGTGCGGGAACAGGTACGGCAGCTTCTCGTGGAAGTCCAGGTCGAAGCCGATGATGGCGGTGACCGGGGCAGCCATGGTCTTGTCGTGGTTGCCTTCGGACAGGGCCGGGGCCAGCTTGGCCTTGGCTTCCTTCGAGGTGACGAAGACGAAACGGGCCGGCGTGGTGTTGGCGGCGGTCGGGCCCCACTTCACCAGGTCGTACAGTTCCTGCAGCAGGCTGGCCGGGACCGGCTTGTCGAGGAACCCATTCTGGGTGCGGGCAGTACGGAACAACTGGTCGAGGGCAGCAGCGTCGAGCGCGTGGGACATCGGTGGATCTCCAGGGCGGCTAAGGGAAGGTCAGTGCCCGCGGGCGGCGCGGGGCGAATCGACGAGCCGCAGTGTAGAGTGTCGCGACTGTTGCAACACCCAGCAGGGCTGAAACGAATTAATGCCACAGGTGAAACGATCGAGCGCGCCCTGGACGGTCACAGACGGCCGTGCGGGCAATGTCCGCCAGGCGGTCGCGCTGGCCTCTGCGCTGCGCCAGGGCACCCATCGGCCGCTGGTCCTGCAGCCGCGCGCACCCTGGCGCTGGCTGTCGCCGCGGCGGCTGCCCGGTGATGTGAACGGCTACGGCGAGGCCTTCGCGACGCTGGCGGCAAAGGCCCCTGCGCTGGCGATCGGCTGTGGCCGACAGGCCGCCGGCGCACTGCGCGTGCTGCGCGCACGTGGCAGCCAGGTGGTGCAGATCCTCGACCCGCGCATCAACGCCCGCCACTGGGACATGGTGGTAGTGCCCGAACACGATGCCCTGCGTGGCAGCAACGTGCTGACCCTGCTCGGCAGCCTCAACCCGGTGGACGACGACTGGCTGGCCTGGGGCCGCGCCGCGTTCGCGGGCTTCAGCACCCTGCCCGGCCCGCGCACCGCGCTGCTGGTGGGCGGGCCGACGCCGCTGGCGCCCTGGGACGAGACCGCGATGGTGGGCGTGTTCCAGGCGCTGGCCGAGCAGATCCGCAGCGAGGGCGGCAGCCTGCTGGCCACCACCTCGCGACGCACGCCGCCGGCCTTGGCCGAGATCCTGCGCGCAACGTTCGCCGACCTGCCGCACGTGATCTGGGGCGACGGCGGTGACGGCACCAATCCTTATGGCGGCCTGCTCGGCTGGGCCAACCGCGTGGTGGTCTCGCCCGATTCGGTGAACCTGCTGTCTGAAGCCTGCGCCACGCGCATGCCGGTGATGGTGGCGCTGGCCGACACCGTGCAGGGCCGGCTGGCACGCTTCCAGCAGCAGCTGCGCGAGCGCGGGCGGTTGCAGGCGAACTGGCTGGACTGGCAGTACGACCGCATCGAACCACTGCGCGAGACCGCGCGGGTAGCGGCAGAAGTGAAACAGCGCCTGGCAGTGAGGTAGTGCCGGCCGCTGGCCGGCAACACTGCACGCGTTACCGAACGCCGTTGCCGGCCAGCGGCCGGCACTACCGGGTGCGCAGCATTTTCTGAACATTTCGATCCGACTGTGCGGTTAGAGTCCAGCTTCCCCCATCTCACTGAACGTCTTCATGCGTACCCTGCTCCTGCTGCCCCTGGCCCTGCTCGCTGCCTGCTCCACCACGCCCACCGAGCTGGATCCGATCTCGTATCAATGCCAGCAGCAGCTGGACGCGTACCGCGAACAGCCGGCGCTGCGTAATCCGCGTGGGGAACGCCCGCCGTTGCCGGTGGCGCCAATCAGCGATGCCTGCGACAAGGAACTCCAGCGCAAGGGCCTGGACCGCCCGCTGCGCTGACCGGCGTATGATCGGCGCGCGGGCCTGCCCGCCGTTGAAGGTACCGACATGGATCGTTTTTTCCGCCTGCCCCGCGCCGCGCTGCTGATCGCCAGCCTGCTGGCGACTGCACCGGCCTGGGCCAACAGCACCGAATGCCGCGAGCGCTACCCGAGCGTGGCCTCGCAGGCAGCGATGCTGGACGTGGCCTGGACCACCGCCGAGCGCTTGGACGCGCTACCTGATGTGGACGTGGTGGTGGCCGCGCGCGGTGGACAGGACCTGAGCCGCTATGGCCTGCGCCACAGCCACCTGGCCTTCCTGCTGCGCGAGGACGACGGCCGCTGGCGCGCGATGCACCTGCTCAACCGCTGCAAGACCGACAGCTCGCAGCTGTACCACGAAGGGCTGGGCAACTTCGTCGGCGAGAGCAGTGGCCATACCGACCTGCGCATCGGCGTGCCCTCGGCGGCGCTGCGTGCTGCGTTGAAGGCGATGCTGGTGTCGCCGTCGATCCAGCCCAAGGCACTGCACGAAACCAAGTACAACGTGGTCGCCTACCCGTTCGCCACCGACTACCAGAACTCCAACCAGTGGGTGCTGGAAGTGCTGGCCGCGGCGATGGCGCAGACCGAGGGCGCGCCGGCCATCGTCAAGCGCGAGCAGGCCCAGCAGTGGCTGCGCCAGCAGAAGTTCCAGCCCAGCGTGCTGCATATCGGCCTCGGCAAGCGCGTGGGTGCGCGCCTGTTCGTGGCCAACGCCACCACCACCGACCATCCGGCCGGCGAACGCATCTCCGGCAACTATTCGGTGGTGACGGTGGAGTCGGTGTTCGATTTCCTGCACCAGCGCAGCCAGCTGCAGCAGGAACTGGTGATCCCCCACGTGCCGGTGGCCGGTGCCGCCGCAGCCAGCCCCTGAATCCTGCAAGGAGAACGAGATGCGCGCCCTGCCTGTTTCCCTGATGTCGATGGTGATCGTTGCCGGCCTGCTCTGCTCCTCGGCCGCCCACGCCGAGCGCCGCATCGTGATCATCCATGACCCGGGCCCACAAGGGCCGAGCCTGGAGATGTCCCCGCAGATGGTGGACTCGGCCCGTGCGGCAGCGGCCAAGGAAGCCCAGGATGCAGCCGACGCCGGCCAACCACTGGCCCGCCAGCAGCAGATCAAGCTGCCGCAGATGCAGGTGAGTGCGATCGCCACCACCGTGGATGGCCGCCGCGAAGTGCTGCTGCGTGATGCCAACGACCCGCAGAACACCGCATCGATGCAGTACCCGCGCGGCATCGGCGATCCCGCCGTGCAGTTCACCGTGGGCCAGACCGTGAACTTCGAGCCCACTGGCAACGACCAGGGCTGGCAGCTGAAGGACAACCAGGGCCGCCCGCTGGAATACCTGCCCGAGGCCACCGGCCCGCGCGACATCTTCGATACCCGGCGCTGAGCCGCCGTCCCCACCCTGACCAGGAGGTCTCCATGTTCCGTTGCCTGCGCGTTCCCGCTTCTGCCCTGCTGCTCTCCGCGCTGCTGGTGCCCACCGTCCATGCCGGCGCCGCGCCGCAGTTGAACAGCAGCGAGGCCAGCGTGCTGATCACCTCGCTGATCGTGGTCTCGGTGCCCCTCGCTGCATCCGCGGGCCTGTCCGAACTGTCCAAGGCGCCGTTCAAGGCCAGCGAGCGCAACGGCCGGGCCACGCGCACCAAGGCAGTGCCGCTGCCGCCGATGGAAGTGAAAAAGGTGGAGACCACCGCGGCAGGCGAGCGCCAGGTGCAGCTGCAGGTACCCGACAAGGCCGATCAGACCGCCACCCTGCGCTGGCCTGCAAAGGTACACGAGGACCAGACGGCGGCCTTCGTGGTCGGCCAGCAGGTGCATTTCGACCCCACCGAAGCCGGTGCCGGCTGGACCGTGAAGAGCGCCCAGGGCCAGGCCCTGGCCTATGTGCCGACCGCCTATGCCGCCGGCGATGTGATGAGCGAAGCGCTGTAAAGCTGAACGACCGGTTTTGGCTTTGCCGCGGGCCGGGCGGATAATGGGCGATCCCCCTTGTCCCCCCGGCTCGCCATGTCCGTGCGTCCTGCCCCTGTGTTTGCCCCGCTGACCGCCCGCGCCCTGGTGCTGGCGGTGCTGGCCATGGGCGCGGTGGTGCTGCTGTCCAACGTACTGGTGCAGTACCCGATCAACGACTGGCTGACCTGGGGTGCCTTCAGCTATCCGGTCGCGTTCCTGGTCAGCAACCTGATCAACCGCCGCTTCGGCCCGGGCCCGGCGCGCCGCGTGGCGTGGATCGGTTTCCTGGTGGCGGTGCTGTTGTCGATCTGGGTGGCCACGCCGCGTATCGCTATCGCCTCGTGCTCGGCCTTCATCGTGGCCCAGCTGCTGGACATCACCGTGTTCGACCGCCTGCGCCGGGGCAGCTGGTGGCGTGCACCGATGGTGGCCACCACCTGCAGCGCGACGGTGGATACCACCATTTTCTGGTCGATCGCGTTTGCCGGTTCCACCCTGCCGTGGGTGAGCTGGGCCGCCGGCGACCTGGCGGTGAAGCTGGCGATCGGCGTATGCCTGCTGGCCCCGTTCCGCGCGTTGTTGTGGAAGATGGCGCCGCTGCGCACCACCGGCTGACCACCATCGCCCTGGTAGGTGCCAACCTTGGTTGGCACGCTGTTGCCGGGGTCATGAACGCTGATGGGTTGTGCCAACCAAGGTTGGCACCTACCAACAGCAGGTCATCGCCAAGCCATACCTCTGGTAGGTGCCAACCTTGGTTGGCACGCTGTGGCCAGGGTCATGAACGCTGACGGGTTGTGCCAACCAAGGTTGGCACCCACCAATAGCAGGTCATCGCCAGGCCATAGCTCTGGTAGGTGCCAACCTTGGTTGGCACGCTGTTGCCGGCGTCATGAACGCTGCCGGG
>NZ_JBLYPK010000019.1:0-22485 GCF_051861585.1 Stenotrophomonas sp. ATs4
CGAGCCCCATGTCGGGGGGATGAGAATCGACATCTACTCCGACGTGGTCTGCCCCTGGTGCTGGATCGGCAAGCATCGTTTCCAGCAGGGCGTGCAGTTGCTGGGCGCTGACGCGCCTGAACTCGACATCCACTGGCAGCCGTTCCAGCTGGACCCGGATGCGGACGCCACGCCGGTGCCGCTGCGCGAGGCCTACGTGCGCAAGTTCGGCGGCGTCGAGCGTACCGAGCAGATCCTCGGCCAGACCCAGACCACCGCGCGTGCCGAGGGCCTGCCGATGGACTTCAACCAGGGCCAGGTGCGGGTGACTACGTTGCCGGCGCATCGCGTGCTTTGGCTGGCCGGCGAACACGGCGTGCAGGATGCGGTGGGCGAGGCGCTGTTCCGCGCCCACTTCGAACACGGCCAGAACCTTGCCGACACCTCGGTGCTGATCAAGGCCGGCGTGGCAGGCGGCCTCGACGGCGGGGAGATCGCGCAGATGCTGGCGTCCGATCATGGGTTGGCCGAAGTCGAAGCCAAGCTGGCCGAGGCCCACGCGCTGGGCATTTCCTCGGTGCCGACCTTCGTCATCGACGGGCAGTGGGCCATTTCCGGGGCGCAGCCGCCGGAGGCGTTTGCCAACGCGTTGCGCCAGATCGCCGCCGAACAGGGCGCTCCGACCCCTCCGGCTGACGACGAGGCCTGCGGCCCGGACGGCTGCAAGGTCTGACGGCCCCCAAAAAAGGGGGACGGAGGGGATTAAGGCGCAATCGACCCCGGGGCCGGATACGTCTTAATCCCCTCCGTCCCCTTTTTCTGGCCACTGCGCCTGTCGGCCGGTTCTGCGACAATGCGGCACTGCGCCATGCGGGCGCGCGATGTGGAGATCGACCATGCTGCTGATCGGCGTTGCCGGCACCGAACTGACCGCCCAGGAGCGTGACTGGCTGCAGCACGATGCCGTGGCCGGGGTGGTGCTGTTCAAGCGCAACTTCGCCTCGCGCCAACAGGTGACCGATCTGAGCGCGGCGATCCGCGCTGCCGCCCCGCGCCCGCAGCTGATCTGCGTGGACCAGGAAGGCGGCCGCGTGCAGCGCTTCCGCGAAGGCTACAGCGAGCTGCCGCCGCTGCAGGACATCGGGGCGCTGTACGCCACCGATCCGCAGCAGGCACTGGCCCTGGCCGAGCAGCACGCCTGGCTGATGGCCAGCGAAGTGCGCGCCAGCGGCCTGGACCTGAGCTTCGCGCCGGTGGTCGACCTGGGCCGTGGCAACCGCGCCATCGGCAACCGCGCCTTCAGTGAAGACCCGCAGGTGGTGGCCGCATTCACCGCCGCCTACGTGCGCGGCATGCATGCAGTCGGCATGGCCGCCACGCTCAAGCATTTCCCCGGCCATGGCACCGTGCTGGAAGACACCCATGTGGATACCGCGATCGACCCGCGTGCACTGGACGAGCTGCGCGCGCAGGACCTGGTGCCGTTCCAGGCCGGCATCGCCGCCGGTGCCGACGCGGTGATGATGGCGCACGTGATCTACCCGCAGATTGCGCCTGAGCCAGCCGGTTACTCGCCGCGCTGGATCCAGGACATCCTGCGTGGCGAGCTCGGCTTCCGTGGCGTGGTGTTCTCCGACGACATCGGCATGGCCGCCTCGCACAGCGCTGGCGGCGTACCGGCGCGCGTGCACGCGCATCTGGATGCCGGCTGCGACGTAGTGCTGGTCTGCCACCCGGAACTGGTCGATGAAGCCCTGCACGCGGTGCAGGGGCGCTCCCTCAATACTGCTGCGTTGCTGGGCCTGCTCGGCCGCGGCGCGCTCGGCTGGGACGGCCTGCTGGCCGATGCCCGCCATGGCGACACCCAATCCCGTCTGCTTGAAACCCTTGGAAGAACCGTCTGATGCCCAACCTCACCATTTCCCAGGCCCTGGCCCAGGCTGACCTGCTGGTCGACCGCCCCACCATCGACACGGCCATCGCTGGTATCGCCGACGCCATCGCGCGCGATTACAAGGGCGAGGTGCCGCTGTTCCTGTCCATCATGCACGGTGCGCTGCCGTTTGCCGGCCAGCTGGCGCTGGAACTGGGTGCGCGCGGCCAGGACGTGCAGTTCGATTACCTGCATGCCACCCGTTACCGCGGTGAAACCACCGGCGGCGACCTGGTCTGGAAGCACAAGCCGGCCACCTCGCTGTTCGGCCGCCGCGTGCTGCTGGTCGACGACATTCTCGACGAGGGCTACACCCTGCAGGGCGTGCGCACCTGGTGCCTGGAGCAGGGTGCGACCGATGTGCGCATTGCCGCGATGACCGTGAAGAAGCATGACCGCGCGCTGCCGGACGTGGTCGCCGACTACGCCGGCATTGAACTGCCGGACCGCTACGTGTTCGGCTTCGGCATGGACGTCAACGAAACCCTGCGCTGCGTGCCGGCCATCTACGCGATGAAGGAATAACAGCGCGGCCGCGCGCGGCCTGCGTTTCCTGCCGCCGGCATCCTCGGGTGCCGGCGTTCTTTTTTCCCTGGAGTGCTTCGAATGCAACAGATCGCCCTGGCCGTAATTGGCGGCACCGGTGTCTACAACCTGGCCAAACTTGACGACGTGCAGACCCACGAAGTCACGACGCGGTTCGGCCAGCCCTCCGGCCCGGTGCGGGTCGGGACATTGCTGGGTCATCGCGTGGCCTTCCTGGCGCGCCATGGCGAGGGCCATTCGCTGCCGCCGCACAAGATCAACTACCGTGCCAACCTGGCCGCGTTGCAGCAGCTGGGCGCGCAGCGCGTGCTGGCGTTGAACACGGTCGGTGGCATCACCGAACACTTTGGTCCGCGCGTGCTGGCCTGCCCGGACCAGATCATCGACTACACCTGGGGCCGTATCAGCACGATCTGTGAAGAAGAAGGCACCGACGTGGTCCACGTCGATTTCGGCCACCCGTATACGCCGATGCTGCGCAGCAAGATCCTGGCCGCGGCCAAAGTGACCGGTGTCACGGTCCATGACGGTGGCTGCTATGGCGCGACGCAGGGCCCGCGGCTGGAAACCATCGCCGAAATCGCGCGCATGCACCGCGACGGCTGCGACCTGGTGGGCATGACCGGCATGCCGGAAGCCGCGCTGGCACGGGAGTTGGGCCTCGATTACGCCTGTCTGGCGATCATCGCCAACTGGGCCGCCGGCTGTGGCGATGGCGAAGAGATCACGATGGCTGAAGTACTGGCAAATGTGCAGGCCGCCAGCAACGGACTTCCGGAACTGGTGGGCGAATTGGCACGGGGGTGATTGTCTTCGCGTAACAAGCTTTGCATACTCAGCTTGTGCGCGGGTTCAGCGTACACCACCCATTCATTGCATAAGGTCACGCATCAACATGCCGAACGGTACCGTCAAGTGGTTCAACGACGCCAAGGGATTTGGCTTCATCTCGCCGGAGGATGGCAGCGCCGACGTGTTCGCGCACTTCTCCGCCATCAACAGCAAGGGCTTCCGTAGCCTGCAGGAAGGCCAGCGTGTCACTTATGACGTGACCCAGGGCCCGAAGGGTGCCCAGGCGTCGAACATCATGCCGGTTGAGTGACCCACTCGACAGCGCGTTGAAAACCCCGCTTCGGCGGGGTTTTTTTTGCGCAGGTTCCCCGCGACCCGTTCGGCACGCACCCGCCTCGGGCACAATGCGGTCATGACGGAACGACTGCGCATCGCCGTGATTGGCTACGGCACCGCTGGCCAGGCACTGGCCATTCTGCTCACCCGTGATGGCCACGAGGTGGAGATCTTCGAGCGTGTGCCCACCCCTGGGCCGGTCGGGGCGGGCTTCCTGCTGCAGCCCAGCGGCCTGCAGGTGCTGTGGCAGATGGGGCTGCTTGAGGCCGTGCGTGCGCATGCCGCACCGGTGCACCGTCTGTATGGAGACACGCCGTGCGAGCGCGCCGTGATGGACATGCGCTACGACGGCCTGGATACGCACCTGCATGGCCTGGGCATGCAGCGCGGGGCATTGTTCTCGCTGCTGGACCAGGCGCGCGCGGGTGCGGGCCAGCTGCATGCCGGTACCACCATCACCGAAGTGGATGCCGAGCAGGGTCGCCTGCGCGACAGCGAAGGGCGCCAGCACGGTCCATTTGATCTGGTGATTGCCGCCGATGGCGCTGCGTCGACGCTGCGCGGCACGATCGCAGGTGGCATCGGGCTGGACCGCGTGTATCCGTGGGGCGCGTTGTGGTGCCTGCTGCCGGCCGAAGACTGGCCGCACATGCAGGAGCTGCGCCAGCGCTACGTCGCTGCGCGCAAGATGATCGGGCTGTTGCCGGTGGGTACCCGCCCGGGCGACGACACGCCGCGCCTGAGCTTTTTCTGGAGTCTGCAACGTGCCGACTTCGAGCGTTGGCAGACCGATGGCATGGCGCCCTGGCTGGATGAGCTGCACGCGCTGTGGCCACAGGCCAGCGCGCGTTTCGTGCACCTGCGTGATGCGGGCCAGCTTGCGCGCGCGGTCTATCGTGATGCGGTGATGACGCGCTGGCATCATGGACGCATGGTGCTGGCCGGCGATGCCGCGCATTCGATGAGCCCGCAGCTCGGACAGGGTGTGAACATGGCGCTGATCGACGCACTGGCCCTGCGCGATGCGGTTCGCAGCCACGGTGGTGGCGCCGCTGCACTGCAGGCCTACCAGACGCAGCGGCGTGCGCACGTGGCCGTGTACCAGCGCTGGAGCCGCTGGCTGACGCCGTTGTTCCAGTCCGACCGCGATGCGTGGGCGAAGGCCCGCGATGTGCTGCTGGGGCCGATGGGACGCCTGCCCGGGGGCCGCGGCCACATGCTGCGCGTGCTCAGTGGTACGCAGCATGGTTGGTTCGGTTCGCTCGCGCTGGATCCAGCCTTCATCAATGCAATGGCCACGGCGGGCGAACCGCCTCGCATCGTTGCCGAAACGGCCAGTGCGTGAAGGACGCCATCACCTGAATTAACGGTTGCCTCACCGCGGATATGCGAGAAGAGGGGAGCACGCAATCGTCGCGTCGCCCGTTTTCCTTTCCGTGATCATCATCGCGCGTGGCCCGGGCGGCAGTGCCGTTGCGGCCTGTTGCGGCCCGGACGTGCCGCCGGATGTTGAAGAGGAGGACGCCATGTTGTTCGCGGTCGAAGAGCTGGAATCGGAAATCTGCAAGCTGCGCGGACTGCTGCAGATGCTGCACGAAGACCAGCCCGACGTACTGGAGGACGTGTTCGAGTTCCATGTCGGCAGCCTGATCAGCCACGCATCGCAGGAGCATCACGCGCGTATCCGTGCCTGTGCGCAGGAGATGCTGGCGGCGATCCGGGCACTGCCACGGCGACGTGACGATGACACGCCGGACTTCCGCGTGATGCCGGAGCTCCGCCCGGCCTGAGTCACGGCGCAGGCAGTGGCACCAGGCTGCCTTCCACGCAGGCCAGCATGCGTTCGCCTCGGACCGGTGCAGGCACGATGCCGGCAGTGAATGCAGAGAACGCGGGCAGGACCGTGATCCGCTCGCGCAGCCAGAAGGCCGGAAAGCGACGGCGTAGCGAAGGCAGTGCAACCTGGGGATGCAGGTGCCCCGCGATCACGTGCAGCGCTGCATCCGGCTCTGGCTCATGGCGAAGCAGGAATGGCGGCATCCGCGCTTCCTCGTGGATCTGCACCTGCAGTCGGGCATGCGGCAACTGACGGTCGTGATTGCCGCGCAGCACATGCACGTCCAGCCTGGCATTCCGCTCGCGCCAGCCCAGCCACTGCTGGTACCACGCCGCGCGATGTGCCGGCCCATGCAGAAGGTCGCCGAGAATCCACAGTTCGCGACAGGCATGCTCCTCCAGCAACACCTGCAGGCGTTGCAGGTCTTCACCGGTGCCGCCGCTGGGCAGCGCAATGCCGGCGCGGCGGAACACGTCGGCTTTGCCCAGGTGCAGGTCTGCGATCAGCAGCGCCTTCCGGGCGGGCCAGTACAGTGCGCGCTTGCCGGCAAGAATCATCGGCTCCCCTGCCAGCAGCAGGGGCAGTTCATCGGCCATGTCCGCGTTCCAGCTGTTGTGCAGCGCGTTGCACGCGGGTCCGCCAGTCTTCGTTGCTGAACTGTCCGCGCAGGCGTTCGGCCCACAGCGGGAAGCCCAGTGGCGTGAGCGACGGCGGGCGCTGCACGGAAAGCGCCTGCTTGCCGATGCGTGCAAGCGCCTGCTGCAGGCCGGGAAGATCCAGGCTGTCGTGCAGCACTTCGTGTTCGGCCAGTGCCAGCAGCAGGTGTTCAGGGTCGTGCTCGCGCAGCACGTCGTACAGCAGGCCCGCCGAGGCCTGCAGCTGGCGCAGCGAACGCGGCATGCCACCCGGCAGGCTCGGCACCAGCAGGCCAGCCACGCGTGCGATGCCGCGGAACTGGCGACGCGCCAGCTCACCCAGGTTCACCGCTGCGCGCAGGTCGTGGAGCAGGTGATCGGCGTTGAACAGGGCGCGCCACTGCTGCGCGTCGAGATCGACGGCCTGTGCAGGTACCAGAACCAGGCCATGGTCGTTCACGGCATAGCCGATGCTGTTGCGCAGCAGGCGTGTGCAGCGCAGCGCCAGCAGGGCGGCCAGTGCCTCATGAACATGGCGGCCGGCAAACGGAAACACGAACAGGAACTGGCCTTCACGGCGCCGCACGTCCTCCACCAGCAGACGGCCCGGTCCCGGAAGTGCGGACAGTTGCGCCTGCAAAGCCAGCAGCGGTGCCAACCAGCGTGATTCAACACTCTTGTCGGCGCCGGACAGGACCGCTTCCAGTTCGTGCCCCAGCGCCATCGACAGTGGCAGCTGACCACCCTGCCAGCGCGGCACAACACCGTCGCCACCTCCGCGTGCCAGCCGCACGAAGGCGGTCATGTCGCGCAGTTGCACAAGTTCAAGCAGGCGGCCTGCAAACTGGAAACGATCACCGCGGCGCAGGCGGCTGGCGAACTGTTCCTCCACCGCGCCCAGGCTGCCACCGCGCAGGAACTGCACGCGCACGCTGCCATCGCTGCTGATGGTACCGATCGACAACCGGTGGCGCAGCGCCTGGCGGCGATCGTGCATGCGGTAATGGCCGTCGGCGTCCTGCACCACTTTGTGGAAATCGGGATACTGCGCCAAGGCCTTGCCGCCCTGCACGATGAACGTCAGCACTGCCTGCCACTGTTCATCAGCAAGCGCGGAGAAAGCATGGGTGCGTCGCACCTGCGCCAGCAGCGCATCGCTGTCGAAGCCGCCGGCCAGGGCGCGGCTGACCGCATGCTGGGCCAGCACGTCCAGCGACAACGTCGGCGGTCGGCGTGCTTCGACCACACCGTCGCGCAATGCGCGGCGCACGGCCGCGTACTCGGCCAGTTCCAGGGCGTGGCTGGGTATGCACAGCACAGCACCGCTGGCACCGGGACGATGGCGCGCGCGGCCGGCGCGTTGCCGCAGGCGTGCCACACCTTTCGGGCTGCCCAGCTGGAGCACCTGTTCGACCTCGGGAAAATCCACGCCCAGGTCGAGACTGGACGTGGCGACGACGCAGCGCAGCGTACCGGCGCGCAGCCCTTCCTCGACCTGCTGGCGCAGCACCGGATCCAGCGAGCCGTGGTGCAGCGCCAGCGTGTGCGCATCTTCGGGCCACACCGCTGCCAGCGCCTGGTGCCACAGCTCAGCCTGCGCGCGGGTATTGGTGAACAGCAGGCTGCTGCGCGCCGCCATCAGAGCGTCCAGCACACGCGGCAGTTGTGCAAGGCCAAGATGCCCGGCCCAGGGAAATCGTTCACCCGGTTCGGGCAGCAGGCTGCGCACGGTGATCGGGCGCGGGCGCACGCCTTGCACGATGGGTGCCTGCGGGCGGTCGGGCAGCAGCACATCGCGCGCCTGTTCAAGATTGCCCAGGGTGGCCGACAATCCCCACAGCTGCAGCGACGGGGACGCATCGCGCAACACGGCCAGGTTCAGTTGCAGCAGCACGCCGCGTTTGTTGCCCAGCAGTTCGTGCCACTCGTCCACGACCACACAGCGGAGTTGGCGCATGCGCGGCAGCGTGTCTGCATGGCTCAGCAACAGCGCCAGCGATTCAGGCGTGGTGACCAGTACCTCGATGCGGCCCTCGCGCGCGTGTCGCCGTTCTCGGCTGCTGGCGTCGCCGCTGCGCAGCCCGACGCGCCAGCCGAGCCCGAGCCCATCGATCACGGTCTGCAGTGCACGCGCCGTGTCGCTGGCCAATGCGCGCAATGGCGTTACCCACAGCACCTGCAGCGGGCGCACCGCACTGGCGCGGCGCGGGGGCGGTGGTGGATCGATCATTGCCTGCAGCAAGGGGCCGCCGAACATGGCCAGCGTCTTGCCGCTGCCGGTGGGTGTGTGCAGCAGGCCGGATTCTCCTGCCAGATAGTGCCGCCACATCGCGCGCTGGAACGGCAGCGAACGCCAGCCACGACCGGCAAACCAGTCTTCCAGCCGGCGCAGCGCCTGGCTGCGGGTCATCGCGCCAGCGCCTGCAGGCTGGCCAGTTGATCGGCTTCACTGGCCGGTTTGTCGTGCCGCCAGCGCAGGATGCGCGGAAAGCGCACGGCGATCCCTGACTTGTGCCGGCTGCTGTGGTTGACCGCTTCGAAGCCCAGCTCGAACACCTGTTCGGCGCGTACGCTGCGTACAGGACCAAAACGCTCGCGCGTGTTGGCGCGGATCCATCGGTCGAGGGCGAGGATCTCCTTGTCGTCCAGTCCCGAATAGGCTTTGGCCACCGGCACAAGTGCGTCTCCGTCCCAGACCCCGAAGGTGTAATCGGTGTACAGCGTGCTGCGCCGACCATGGCCGGCCTGCGCGTACAGCAGCACGGCATCGATGGTGAGTGGGTCGACCTTCCATTTCCACCAGTCGCCGCGCCGTCGCCCGGCCTGGTAGGCCGATGCACGTCGCTTCACCATCAATCCTTCGACACCACGCTCGCGTGCCGCTTCACGCAGCACTGCAGCCTGCGACCAGTCATCGGCGGGAACCTCCGGCGAGAGCTGGATACGCGCGTCGCCCAGTGCGCCGATGGCCTCGGCGAGCCGGATGCGCCGTTGCTGCAACGGCAGTTCGCGCAGATCCTCGCCATTGTGTTCAAGCAGGTCGTAGGCCAGCACCCTTACCGGTGTGTTGCGCAGCGTCGCTGCACCGGGCTTGCGGCGTTGGATGCGGGTCTGCAGCGCGGTGAAAGCGCGTGGCAGTCCGGTGGCCGCGTCCCAGGCCAACAGCTCGCCGTCCAGCACGCAGCCATCCGGCAGTGCCATCGCTGCCTGTTCGATCTCGGGGAAGCGGCCATCCAGGCGTTCCTCGCCGCGTGACCACAGTGCCACTTCGCCGCGGCGGCGCAGCAGCTGCAGGCGGATGCCGTCCCATTTCCATTCCAGCAGCCATTCGTCGATGGGGCCGAAACGTTCGGCAGGGGTGCCTTCCAGGGGGGGGGCGAGGAAGAACGGGTAGGGTTGCTGGCGGTCCAGGGGCAGCTCGTCCGGCGACAGCAACTGGCCCAGTAGTCCGGGCGACGGTACCCACTCGCCAAGCATGCGCTGCGCGATGCGTGCGATGTCCAGGCCGGACCATTCGGCCAGTGCCTGTTGCACCAGTCGTTGCGACACACCAACGCGCAGGGCGCCGGTCAGCAGCTTGTTGAACACCATGCGTTCGCTGCTGCACAGCTGCTGCCAGCCCGCCACCACCGCCTCGCGGCGTACCGGCTCGGCCTGGTTGGCCACGGCCAGCAGATGCTGTTCGATCCACTCGGCCAGGGGGCGGTCGGGCGCCGGCTGCAGAGGATCATCCAGCAGCAGGGTCAGTGTCTCGGCCAGGTCACCCACCTGCGCATAGCTGTCTTCCACCAACCATGGCGGCAATCCGGATTCTTCGGCGATCCAGGCGCGCAGTTCACCACTGGCGGCGATCTTCCGGCGCGCGCCACCCACTTTGCCTCCGCTGAGCAGGTACAGCGCCCACGCCGCGTCATGCGCACCGGCCTGGCGGAAGTAATCGACCAGCGCCGCACGCTTGTCCAGCGTGGCGGTGCTCCGGTCCAGGCGCCGGTAGAGCGCGGCGAACGCCTTCATTCCTCGCTCCCGAAATCAGTACGGAAGGCTTCTGCAGCCACGCCGCGCTCGCGCAGGAAAGGAATCAACGCGTCGGTATTGCCATGCGTGGCGATCACCCGCTGCGCGCCGGTCTGTTCGATGGTCTGCAGCAGTGCGGGCCAATCGGCATGATCGGAAATGACGAAGCCGCGATCGACATTGCGGCGGCGACGATTGCCGCGTAGCTGCATCCAGCCAGAGGCGAAACCCAGCTGGTGACGGCCGAAGCGGCGCATCCAGGGCGTGCCCGCAGCCGACGGTGGCGCGAGGATCAACTGGCCGGCTGCCTCCGGCTGACGGCCCTGCTCGGCCACGGTGAGCGTCTCCAGCATCGGTACGCCAGCCTGCCGGTAGACCGCCACGCCATTGGCGATGGCGCCATGCAGCCAGGCCGGGCGGTCGTCCAGTGGCAGCAGCTCGGCCAGCACCCGCTGTGCCTTGCCCAGTGCGTAGCAGAGCAGGATCGCGGCCTCACCACGCTGCTCGCATTCACGGCGCCACGCCACGATCTCCGCGGCGACTGCCGAGGTGTCCGGCCAGCGATAGATCGGCAGGGCGAAGGTGGCCTCGGTGATGAAGGTATCGCAGGGCACCACTTCGAACGGCGTGCAGGTCGGATCAGGCTGGCGTTTGTAGTCGCCCGACGCGACCCAGACCTGTTCGCCGTCATCGATGCGCACCTGCGAGGAACCGAGCACATGGCCGGCCGGGTGAAGCGATACCTGCACCCGGCCAAGCTGGAAAGGCACACCCTCGGCATGCGGCTGCACCGGCACATCGCCCAACCGCCAGCGCAGGATCGGCAGGCTGCCCGCGCTGCAGTGGTACTCACCCATGCCCGGGCGTGCGTGGTCGCCATGCCCATGAGTGATGACCGCGCGCGACACGGGGCGCCAGGGATCGATGTGGAAGTCGCCGGCGGCGCAGTACAGCCCCTCCGGGCGCAGTACCACCAGGTCGTCGTTGCCTGTCATGCGATCACTGTGGCGCGTGGCTCGTGCACGGGGTGAGAACCGGCCTGAACGCGCGCTTGGCGGGCGATGCGGCACAATCGGAACGCACACCTCTTGCCGCCAGGATGGATCGGATGAGTGGACCGAGCTTCAGCAGCAATGCGCCTTTCGAAACCCATGTGGTGCTCAACCAGCCCCCCCCCTTTGCAGGCCGCCAGCTGTGGACCGACGATGTGGCGTTGATGGAAGCGGTGCAGCGCGAGGACGCCGGCAGCTTCGCGCCACGGCTGGCGGTGTACGGTGCACTGGCCGGGGATGAGCTGTACCGGCTCGGCTTCGACGCCAACCGGGATCGTCCGCGCCTGCGCACGCATGACGCACAGGGCCACCGCATTGATACGGTGGAATTCCATCCTGCGTATCACCAGTTGATGGATGCAGCGAAGCAGCATGGCGTTGCAGGACTGTCCTGGCACGAGCCGCAGCCCGGTGCACATGTTGCGCGTGCAGCGCTGAGCTACCTGCATCACCAGGCCGAGGCCGGTACCAGCTGTCCATTGACGATGACCCATGCGGCAGTGGCGGTACTGCAGTCGCAGCCCCATCTGGCCGAGTGGGCGCGCAAGGCCGCCGCGCCGGTCTATGACCCGCGCGATGTACCGGTGACGGACAAGGCCGGCATCACCCTGGGCATGGGCATGACCGAGAAGCAGGGCGGTTCCGATGTGCGCGCCAACAGCACGCGCGCCGAACCCATCGATGGCGAGCGTTACCGGTTGGTCGGCCACAAGTGGTTCTTCTCCGCGCCGATGTGCGATGGGTTCCTGGTGCTGGCGCAGGCGCCGGGAGGGCTGACCTGCCTGTTGATGCCGCGGCGCCTGGCCGATGGCGACCGCAATGCGTTCCGGCTGATGCGGCTGAAGGACAAACTCGGCGATTGGGCCAACGCCTCCAGTGAAGTCGAGTTCTGCGGCGCACAGGCATGGCGGGTGGGCGAAGAGGGACGCGGCGTGGCCACCATCATCGGCATGGTGATGATGACCCGCCTGGATTGCATGCTGGGTGCGGCGGCGGAAATGCGCATGGCGCTGGCGCAGGCGCTGCACCATGCACGCCATCGCCGCACGTTCGGCAAGCTGCTGGTGGAGCACCCGTTGATGACCAATGTGCTGGCCGACCTGGCACTGGAGTCGGAAGCGGCCACGGTGCTGTCGATGCGCATCGCACGTGCGGTGGATCGCGCCGGCGTGGATGCCAACGAGGCTGCACTGGCACGGGTGGGAACAGCGCTGGGCAAGTACTGGCTGTGCAAGCGATCGCCCGCCTTCGTCAATGAAGCGCAGGAATGTCTGGGCGGTGCGGGCTACGTGGAGGAATCGATGCTGCCGCGTCTGTACCGGCAGGCACCGTTGAATTCGATCTGGGAAGGCAGTGGCAACATCCAGTGCCTGGACGTGCTGCGCGCACTGGCGCGTGAGCCGGAGGCGATGGTGGCGCTGCGCGCTGAGCTGGCTGCCGTGGCAGACCGTGATGCGCGCTATGCAGCGGCATTGCAGCGCTGGGCAGCGGCGCCGCCGCCGGAGGAATCGCAGGCGAGGCTGTTCTGTGAGCGCACTGCGCTGCTGCTGCAGGCGGCGTTGCTGCTGCGTGCGCGCAGCCCGATGGCAGAAGCGTTCGTGCGCAGCCGGCTGGAAGGGGAGCATGGGCTGGCGTTTGGGACGCTGCCGGCGGGGCTGGAGCTGACGGCGATGCTGGCGCGCGCGCTGCCGTAGGGGCGGCCAACGGCGGAGCCCCTCGTGGTGGGCGGCGCGGAGTCTGCGTCGTGAGCGGGCCGCGCGGGTGGGTTGCGCAGGGGGCGCTGCAAGTACGTCCATGTAAGCTCGGTCGCCGCATCCATGCGGCTCACGCCCCTGCGCAACCCACCCGCGCGGCCGCGGACAATTTCCGGGGGCGCACACCACGGAATCAACAGAAAGAGCGGAGAGCGAAAAGCAGAAAAGCCGCGGCACTGCCGCGGCTTTTCCTGTAGAGCTGAGCCCATGCTCGGCTGGCCGGTAGCGCCGGGCCATGCCCGGCGAACGAGCCGTTAGTGCTTGGCTTCTTCCTTGGCCGCGTTCGTCTTCGCGTCGTTGGCGACATCGCGGGCCTTGTCGGCAACCTTCTGAGCGGCGGTGGCGGTGGCGTCACTGGCGTGTGCAGCGGCGTCGGTTGCAGCGTCCTTGGCCTTGTCGGCAGCGTTGGCGGTGGCGTCTGCTGCCTTGTCCAGCGCCTGCTGGGTATCGGCGGCGGCCTGCTCGGAGGCGGCAGCAGTCTTGTCGGCGGCTTCGCGGGTGGCAGCCGCAGCCTTGTCGACAGCGTCACGGGCGGCAGCGCCGGCGCTGTCTGCGGCCTGCTGCGCATCCTGCTTGGCCTGTTCGGCTTCCGGGCCCTTGCAGGCGGCCAGGGCCAGCAGCAGGGAGGCGGCCAGCAGGGTGGTGGTGATCGGACGAATCTTCATGGCGGTCTCCGGTACTGCAATGGATGGGGACGCCAGCCTATTCATGCCGTTGTGAAGACGGGGTCGCGATGTGGGCCAGCCAGACCTGGCATCGGCGCAAAGAAAAAGCCGCTGGCGAACCAGCGGCTTTTCCAGAACAGCGTGAAGAAAGAAGTTATTACTTCTTGGCTTCTTCAGCAGCGTCCTTGGCCTTCTCAGCGGTGCCTTCAGCAGCCTTGGCAGCGTCAGCAGCGGCGCCGGCAGCAGCGTCGGTGGCAGCAGCGCCAGCCTGGGCAGCAGCGTCAACCGAAGCGTCAGCAGCGGTGGCGGCGGTGTCAGCGGCCTGCTGGGCAGCGTCGGCGGTCTGGGCGCCAGCAGCGGCGGCCTGGTCGGCAGCAGCCTGGGCTTCGGTGGCGGCCTGGTTGGCCGAAGCAGCGGCGTCCTGGGCAGCTTCCTGCTTCGAGCAGGCGGCCAGGGCCAGAGCCAGGGACATCGCGACCAGCAGCTTGTTGATGCTCATTGTGTAAATCCTCGTCGTTAGAATTAGGCAACGCGCATGCTGCGCGCCGACAACATGATGACAAGCCAAGATTGGGTGTCAAGCGATCCCGCATTCATTTTTGCGAAATCATCGTTAAATCTATTTAAATCAATTCGATGGCGATAGCCGTTGCTTCGCCGCCGCCGATGCACAGGGTGGCAATGCCGCGCTTGCCACCGCGCGTGCGCAGGGCGTTGACCAGGGTCACCACCAACCGTGCCCCGGATGCGCCGATGGGATGACCCAATGCGCAGGCACCGCCATTCACGTTGAGCTTGTCATGCGGGATGCCGAGCTCACGCATCGGGGCCATCGCCACCACGGCAAAGGCTTCGTTGATTTCAAACAGGTCGACCTGGTCCACCGACCAGCCGGTCTTGCCCAGCAGCGTGTGCAGCGCGCCGATCGGCGCGGTGGTGAACCACTCCGGTTCCTGCGAATGCGTGGCGTGGCCGACAATGCGGGCCAGCGGCGTGATGCCGCGTGCGGCTGCGTCTTCCTCGGTCAGCAGCACCACGGCGGCCGCACCGTCGGAAATGCTGGAGGAACTGGCGGCGGTGACGCTGCCGTCCTTCTTGAAGGCCGGGCGCAGGGTCGGGATCTTGGCGATGTCCGAGCGGCCGGGCTGCTCGTCGGTGGTGACCTCGACCTCGCCCTTGCGGGTGGCGACCTTCACCGCGACGATTTCATCGGCAAACGCACCGTTGGCCTGTGCCGCCTGTGCGCGCTTGACCGATTCGATGGTGTAGGCGTCCTGTTCTTCGCGGCTGAACTGGTATTTGTCCACCGCGTTTTCGGCGAACTCACCCATTGCCTTGCCGTCGTAGGCGTTGACCAGGCCATCGTGAGCCATGTGGTCAACGGCCTGGAAGTTGCCGAAGCGGTTGCCGGTGCGCGAGTTCGGCAGCATGTGCGGCGCGTTGGACATCGACTCCATGCCGCCGGCGACCACGATGCTGGCCGAACCAGCCTTGATCAGGTCGTGGCCGAGCATGATGGCCTTCATGCCCGAGCCGCACACCTTGTTCAGCGTGGTTGCACCGGTCGACAGCGGAATGCCGGCAGCGATCGCTGCCTGGCGGGCGGGCGCCTGGCCGAGATTGGCCGGCAGCACGCAGCCCATGAGGACTTCAGAAACGTCGCTTGCCGGGACACCCGACTGCTCCAGGGCGGCGGCGATGGCGGCGGCGCCGAGGGTCGGGGTCGGCACGCCATTGAACTGGCCGAGGAAGGAGCCGATGGCGGTGCGCTTGGCGGCGGCGATGACGATGTTGGACATGGCAATCTCGTTGATGCGTAAGCAATGTTCGGAAAGGAGACCGGGGCCGTTGGAAGCGCTCCGGTTTCCCGGCAGACTGCGTGGGGGTCGGCCCAAGTATAGAGGGTCGGGGAGGGCCGCCGCTGGGCGGCGGCGCATGCCTGCCGGGATGAAGGCAGGCCAACGTTCATGGGAAGGAATCGATGGAACGCACGACGATGATGAGGTCTGTCCTGGCAACCGCGCTGGCACTGGCGCTGACGGCCTGTGGAGGAGGCGGTGGGGGCAGCAACGTGCGCATCGATCCGCCGGCTCCCCCGGTGCCGCCGACCACGCCGCCCCCCACTCCGCCACCGCCGGCCAAACCGCAGGAACCGACGTTCGATGCGCATCTGGCAGTCACCAACGCGCGCGCCGCACAGGCTGCGGGCCTGACCGGGCAGGGGGTGCGCATCGGTATCGTCGACTCGGGCGTGCAACGCAATGCGGTGGCGCTGAATGGACGGGTGCTGGCCAACTTCAACTACATCGATCCGGCCAAGAACAACCTGGCCGTTGACGACGTGGTCGGTCACGGCACGGCAGTGGCCAGCCTGGCCGCCGGCGCAGCGGTGGGCACCTGGCCGGGCGGCATCGCGCCGGGTGCGCAGATCGTCTCGGCACGGATCATTTCCGACAAGCCGCCGACCGATGACGGCAGTGGCCAGGGCAACGCCTTCAGCGGCCCGCTGGGTGTGGCACAGGTCCACCAGGATCTGATCAGCTACAACGTGAAGGTGATGAACAACTCGTGGGGCGGCCTGTACTGGACCGACCTGCCGACCACCGCGCAGGTGGCTGCCGAATACCGGCCGTTCGTGATCAACCATGGTGGCCTCGTTGTGTTCGCTTCCGGCAATGAGGGACGCAGCGAGCCGAGCAGCCTGGCGGCGCTGCCCAGCCAGAAAGGTGTGGCCGGCTCACTGCCTGCGGCCGATCTGGAGCGCGGCTGGCTGGTGGCCACCGCCGTCGATCCGTACGCGCCCGGCGCACTGGCCAGCTACGCCAATGCCTGTGGGCAGGCCGCACGCTATTGCCTGGCGGCGCCGGGCAGCGCGGTCTATCCAGACGCCAATGGCGGTAGCTACTACTGGAACTACGGCACCTCGTTCGCGGCGCCGTTGATCTCCGGCGCCGCCGCACTGGTCTGGCAGCGCTTCCCGTATTTCGACAACAACCTTGTACGGCAGACCCTGCTGGGCACCGCCAAGGACATCGGCGCCCCCGGCGTGGATCCGGTGTTCGGCTATGGCCTGCTGGATATCGGTCGCGCGATCAATGGTCCTGGCCGTTTCGACTGGGGCGATGTGGTTGCCAACGTGGATGCGGCATCGACCAATTCGATGTGGAGCAACGACATCACCGGCGGCGGCGGCCTGGTCAAGCAGGGCGGCGGCAAGCTGGTGCTGGCCGGCAACAACAGCTACAGCGGTGCCACCCGTATCGAGCGCGGCATCCTGTCGCTGCAGAACGGTGGCGTGATCCGTTCCAACGTGACGATCCTCGGCCAGCCCGACCCGGATTCGACCGGGCTGCAGTTCAACGGCGGCACGCCGCGGGTGATCGGCAACGTGGTCAATGGCAGCAGCGTGTTCCTCACCACCGGTAATACCACCGGCACCATCGAGGGCAACTACACACAGCAGGCCGGTGCGCAGCTGATGATCGCCCTCGGCGCCAATGCACTGCAGGTCACCGGCAGTGCACTGATCAACGGCGGTGTACGCGTGCATGGTTTCGTCTCCGGCTACGTGCCGCAGAACGGCACCCGCCAGGACCTCATCCACGCGGCGGGTGGCCTGACCGGCACCTTCAGCTCCGCTGCCACGTCCACCGGGCTGCAGGGGCTCTCGCTGGTGTCACCCACTTACGGCTACGACAGCAACAACGCCTGGTTGAACGTGACCCAGGTCAGCGTCACCGCTGCGGCCGGTGGTCTGAACGCTTCGGCGCAGGCGGCCGCGCAGCGCGTGGAAGGTGCATTCGCGGTGCTCGATGGCAATCCCGGCCTGCAGGGATCGGCCTTCGGTGCGGCAGCCGGTGCGCTGCAGTGGACCGGCGGTGGCGAGCAGGGCCTGGCCGCCAGCCTGCAGAGCCTGTCCGGGCAGGCGCATGCCCGTGCCGAAGCGGCGACCTTCGACAGCATCGACATGTCGCGGCGTGCGATTGCCGAGCGCTTCGATCGTGTGCAGGCCTCACCGCGACTGCGCGGTACCTGGCAGAGCGCGCTGGGCGAGGCCGGTCAGGGCAGCTTTGCCGGCAACGCTGCCGAGAGCCGTGGCTGGATGGCGGGCCAGGACCTGCCGTTGGGCAGCAACGGCCTGATGGGTGTGGCCTTTGGCGAGACCCGCAGCAACGGTGGCAGCAGCTTCGGTGGTGACCGCGGACGTGATCGCCAGGCGCAGGCGCAGCTGTATGCCGGCTGGAACCTGGGGCGTGGGTACGCACTGGCCCAGGTCGGAAGTGGCCAGTTCACCCGCGCGTTGGACCGCCAGCTGCTGCTGGGCGCCGGCGCATACGGCGTGTCTGCGCGCTACGGCGGCCGCTTCAGCAGTGCCAGCGTCGAAGGCGGCTATCGCTTCGGTCGCGCCGGGGCGTCGTTGACGCCGTATCTGGGCGCCAGCACCACGCGCGTGGATACCGATGCGTTCAATGAGCTGGGCGGCTTCGGTTTCGGCCTGCGCGGTGATGCCAACCGCGTGCAACGCAGTCAGATGCTCGCCGGCCTGCGTGGTGAACGCGGGTGGGGGCGCTGGACCCTGCGGGGTCATGCCGAATGGCAGCAGCGCTTGGATGGACGCGACGCGGACTGGCAGGCCAGTTTCGTCGGCGTCGATGCCTGGGCACCGTTGGCGGGTTGGGATGCACCGCGCGGCAGTGCGCTGTTCGGTGTGGCGCTGGAGTCGTGGTGGGGCCGCAATGGACGCCTGAGCCTGGGCTTCGACCAGCGTGTGGGCGGCGAGGGCGCGCACCAGGCGGCGCTGCGTTACAGCACTGGTTTCTGAGGAACGGGTCGCGCCGGGGTGATGCCCGGCGCGATCATCGCAGGCTCAACCGCCGCGCAGGTTGCCCAGGCGCGGGGTGCTGCGGCCCAGCGGCATCTTCAGCTTGCCGATCGACAGGATGCGGCTCTCGGCGATGCGGTCGGCCGCACGTTGCGGCGCGATGTTCTCGCGCTGCGACAGTTCGAAGATGCGGGTAAGGTTGTGGTAGATGCTGCGGATCAGGCGCATCGCACGTTCGCGGTTGTAGCCGTCGATCTCCAGCGACACGTTCATCACGCCACCGGCGTTGACCGCATAGTCCGGTGCGTACAGGATGCCGCGCGCATGCAGTTCGTCGCCGATCTCCAGGCTCGACAGCTGGTTGTTGGCGGTACCGCAGATGATCTTCGCCTTGATCCGCGGCAGGGTATCGGCGTTGATCGCGCCTTCCAGCGCGCACGGCGCGAACACATCAGCGTTCACTTCGTGGATTTCGTCCGGCTTGACCGCTTCGGCGCCGAAATCGCTGACCGCGCGATCGACCAGGGCGCTGTCCAGATCGGTGACATACAGCTTGGCGCCGCGGTCACGCAGCAGCTTCACCAGTTCCATGCCGATATGGCCCAGGCCCTGCACTGCGATGCTGGTCTTGCCCACTTCCTCATGGCCGAACTTGAAGCGCATCGACGCCATCAGTGCCTGCAGCGCGCCATAGGCGGTGAACGGCGCCGGATCGCCGGAGCCGCCATGGACCTGGTGCACGCCGGTCACGAACTGGCTCTCCAGGTAGATGTTCTCCATGTCGTTGACGTCGGTGCCGACGTCCTCGGCGGTGATGTAGCGGCCCCCCAGCGAATCGACGTAGCGGCCGAAGGCGCGGAACAGCACCTCGGTCTTGTCCACCTTCGGGTCGCCGATGATCACCGCCTTGCCGCCACCTACGTTGAGGCCGGCCAGCGCATTCTTGTAGGTCATCGTCCGGCTCAACCGCAGCACGTCGGCCAGTGCCTCGTCGGTGTTGGCGTAGGGGCGCATGCGCACGCCGCCCAGGGCCGGGCCCAGGGTGGTGTTGTGGATGGCGATGATCGCCTGCAGGCCGGCGTCGTGGTTGTGGCAGAACACCACCTGTTCGTGACCGGTGGTGGCGAGGGTTTCGAATAGCATGGCGTCTCCGATGGCGCGAACAGCGGCGAACTGCAGCGAACGGCCAATGAACGGTAGGGTCCCAAAACAAAAAAAGCGACGTCGTCGGTGCAGGGGGACGGGTCGCGCGGCGCCATTCTAGTCCATTCGCTCGGCCGATGCCGTCGACATTGGCAGCCTTCCGGTTAAAGAAGATGAAAGTGCGGCCGATGCTGCGACGACGGCGAGTAGCCGGATTCGTGTGAAGAGGCAGGGCAGTCAGTGACGGCACGGGCACCACAACGACAGGGCGGGCGGCGATGACGGCGGCCTGGTGGCGATCGCTGCGCGGCTGGCTGGCGCGCTCGACCGGGGCCGCGCCGTCCCGCTTGGCGGCTGTATCGCGACAGGCAGTGGCGGCAGCGGCTGCCAGCCTGCAGGGTGAAGCCCTGCCGTCTGCGGAGATCGCCGCGCATCTGCAGCGCGGCCTGCACGCGTTGGCGTTGTACCCACGACTGGCCGGTGAGCCGACGCCGGTACAGGATCCGGCGTTGGGGGAAGCGGTGGCACGTGCGCTGCAGGACCGCGACTGGGCCACCCGGCAGCTGCCGCGCCGCCCGCAACTGCTGCCGCAGCTGATCCAGACCGTCAACGACGATGCTGCCTCGGCGCGGGTGATGGCGGCGATCATCGGCCAGGACCCGGTGCTGACCGGCAACCTGCTGCGCATCGCCAACAGCCCGGCCTACAAGGTGCACGAGCGACCCGTGGAAAGCCTGCAGCGGGCAGTGACCCTGGTCGGTACAGAAGGCGTGCGGCAGATCATCAGCGCGGTACTGGTCCAGCCGGTGATGCAGATGCAGTGCGATGCGTTCCCGCAGTTCAGCACGATCATCTGGGAGCACGCGCTGCTGGCATCGCGCGCGGCCGCCGACCATGCGCGCACGGTCACCTTCGGTGATGCCTTCGCTGCACAGTGGCTGGGGCTCGTGCAGGGGCTGGGGTCTGCGCTGGTGATGCGCCAGCTGCTGCAGGAAGCCCAGGCACGCGGCGAAACCGTGGAGCCGGCGCTGGCTCTGCAGCTGCTTCAGCAGTGGTCGTTGCCGCTGGCACAACGGGTGGCAGCTGCCTGGGAGCTGCCCGAGCCGGTGCATCAGGCGCTGTTGCCGGAGGCCGAAGGCCCGCTGGCTGACAGCCTGCGCCTGGGCAGCGCGGCGGCCGCAGCCAGCCTGTTGTGCCGCCATGGCCACGCCAGCCAGAGCCGCATGCTGGCCCTGCTTGAACAACTGCCGTCGGCGCCGCCGCATGCGTTGCGCTGGATCTGGCGGCGCTTGCACGGGCGCAGTGTGGAAACGCTGGATGATGCCGCACAGAGCGAAGCCGGCGCGGCACCTTGAGCGCTACAGCTGCGATTCCACCGGCAGCCAGCTGATCACCCTCGCGGTCCAGCGTTTGCCGAGACTGGCGCCGGGTTCAGCCTCCACCCAGTGTGGCGGCGGCTGCCGTTGCAGCCAACGCAGCTCGTCATTCCTGCCCAGTGCCAGCCACCAGCTGTGTTCGGGGCTGGCCAGGCGCAGGTACTCATCGCGCAGCTGCGCGCCCAGCACCGGATCGTCGAACAGCACGCCCATTTCGGTATTGAGATAAGCCGAGCGGGGGTCGAGGTTGAACGAGCCGACGAAACCGCGGCGGTCATCGACCACGAAGGCCTTGGTGTGCAGGCTGGCGCCGCTGCTGCCGAACAGGCTGGTATCCGGCTGGCCGTGTGCCTTGAGTTCGTAAAGCTGCACGCCAGCCTTCAGCAGCGGAACACGGTATCCCATGTACCCACCGTGCACCGCGGCCACGTCGTTGGCGGCCAGTGAGTTGGTGACCACGCCCACCTGCGCACCGCGCGCGGCCATTGCTGACAGGCCTTCCAGGCCTTCGCTGCCGGGCACGAAGTAGGGCGAGATCAGCAGTGCGCTGCGGCGGGCGGTCGCCAGCTCATCGCCGAGGGTGCTGACCAGCCAGCCGCGGCGGTCATCGTCGCGATGTTTCATAGGAGGATCGGAAGCGATGCGCACGTTCGCGCTCCAGTGCAGCGGCTCCGGGCTGGGCCGCTGCAGGGCGCGCGATTCGGCCACGCGCTGCAGGTAGGGCTGCGCCTTGGCGTGCATCGCATCCAGGTCCGACTGCCGCACCAGCTGTCGCAGCTGTTCATCGCTGTATGACGCCAGCGCGGAAATCGGGATGGCCGCGCTGCTGTTCCAGTAGTCGTCGAAGATCTGGTTGGCCTGCTGCACGGCCGGTCCGGCCACCACCAGGTCCAGGTCCTGGAAATTCACGTCGTCGCGCGCGCTGAAATACTCCTCGCCGATGTTGCGGCCGCCGACGATCGCGATGCGGCCATCGGCGATCCAGCTCTTGTTGTGCATGCGATGGTTCACGCTGAAGGCGCGTTGCACCAGCTCCAGCGTGCGCGCGATGCCGCTGCGGTTGCGGAACGGGTTGTACAGGCGGAGCTCGATGTTCGGGTGCGCATCGAGCGCCATCATCAGCGCGTCCTTGTCCTTGGCGTTCATGTCGTCGAGCAGGAGGCGCACCCGGACTCCGCGCTCAGCGGCGTCGTACAGCGCCTTGGCCATCAGGTGGCCGATCAGGTCGTCGTGCCAGATGTAGTACTGCAGGTCGAGGCTGCGGCCGGCATGCGCAGTGATCATTGCGCGCGCTGCGAACGCATCCATGCCGTCGCTGAGGAAGGCCACGCCTGATTTCCCGGGATGGGCCGCCTGCAGCGGCACGATCTGCTGGTCGATGCGGGTCTGCGCCGGTTGCAGCGGCAGTACATGCGAAGGCGCGCCCTGCGCCTGCGGGGTGAGGTGGTCGGCCAGCAGCAGGCCGGACAGCACCAGCAGCAACAGGATGGCGAAGAGGATCGCAGCGACGCGCAGCAAGCGTCGCCACAGGGGCTTGGGCGGATTCATGCCCCGATGGTAGATCCACGTCATGCATGGATGAAAGCCAACAGACCCACTGC
>NZ_JBLYPK010000020.1:0-12848 GCF_051861585.1 Stenotrophomonas sp. ATs4
TTTCTTCAGGCAACGTCGTGCCACGCGTGGATGGGGTCAGAGCCCTTTCCCGCGGGAAGGGATCCGACCCCGCAACCGGGGCCTCAGAACCGCTCGTCGCTGCCCAGGTAACGCCACTGCCCCGGCGGCAGCGGCCCCAGCGCCACGCGGCCGATGCGCAGGCGGCGCACTGCGGCAACCTGCAGTCCTGCGGCGCTGACCGCCACCCGCAATCCCTTGCCGGTCAAGCCTTTGCCGGCGAAGCGCAGGCGCTGTTCGCTCTGCCAGCTGACCTTGGCCCCGCCGGATTCGTGCTGCAGCCGCGCCATCAACCAGGGCCCGCGTTCCGGTCCCCCTTCGGCCACTTCGATCAGGTACTCCTGCTCGGTGCGGCCCAGGTTGCGCTGCAGGTGGGCCAGCGTGGCCGGGTCCTGGCTGACCACCACCAGGCCGCTGTCGCTGGCCGGAAGTGCGGCGGCCAGCTGCAGTCCATGGAAATGGCGCTGCAACGGGCGGGTACCGCTGGCATCAAGTTCGCTGCGGCTGTCGCTGCTGATCAACGCACAGAGCGCCTCTGCGGCGACGCCGGCCGGCTTGTGCAGCAGCATGGTGACCCGCTCGGCCTTGTCATCGCTGGCCTGCTCGGCCACCACGATCACCGCGCTCTCATCGACCGGACGCTGCGGCTGCTCCACCACCTCGCCATTGACGCTGACCCAGCCGCCTTCGATGTAGCGCCGCGCTTCACCGCGCGGGATGCCGAGCAGGGCGGACAGGCGTTTGTCGAGACGGGTCGGTTCCATGGCGGAAAGGTCAGGCAGGGGGCGCGCAGTGTAGCTGCTGCGGCCGGTCAGCGCTGGCCGCGGTTGGCCAGCTCGGTCAGGTACAGGCGGGTATCGAACTCCAGCTGCAGGTAATCCGGCTCCATGTGCTGGCACAACTGGTAGAAGGCCTTGTTGTGGTCGGCTTCCTTCAGGTGGGCCAGTTCGTGTACCACGATCATGCGCAGGAACGCCGCTGGCGCCTGCCGGAACACGGTGGCGATGCGGATCTCGCGGCTGGCTTTGAGGCGACCGCCGTGCACGCGGGAAATGGCGGTGTGGGTGCCCAGCGCGTGCTTGATCACTTCCAGCGTGTTGTCGTAGCAGACCTTGTTGAGCGGTACCGATTTGCGCAGGTAGCGGTCCTTCATGTCCTGGGTGTAGTCGTACAGCTGGCGGTCGCTGCGCACGTCGTGCGGGTCGGGGTAGCGCTGCTGCAGCCAGGGGCCGAGTCTGCCCTGTGCCAGCAGGTCGCTGACCTGGGCGACCAGGGGTTCGGGATAGCCGGTGAGGTACTTCAGGACTGCCATGCAGGGGCGGCGGGGCATCGGTAGAATGGGAATACCCAAGATTACACGTGGTACGCATCGACCATGGCAAAGCCCAACGCGCTGCAGGAACAATTGCTCAAGGCCGGCCTGGCCAGGAAGTCGCAGGCCAGCGCTGCCGCGAGCGCGCAGGCCAAGGCCCGGCAGGGCAAGGCCGAATCGACCTCGGCCGAGGTCCAGCGCGAGGCTGAACGTGCCCGCGCCGAGAAGGTCGAGCGCGACCGTGCACTGGCCGCCGAGCGCAATGCCCAGGCCAAGCTGGCTGAACAGAAGGCGCAGGCGAAGCAGATCATTGCGGCCCATGCCGTGCCCCACAAGGGCGATGACGAGTACCGCTTCAGCGATGGCGCAGCGATCCGCACCCTGCTGATCGACCCCAAGCTGCGCAAGGCGCTGTCGGTGGGCGTGCTGGTCATCGTCGCCAGCGGCGACGGTTACGCCCTGTTGCCGCGTGCCGCTGCTGAAAAAGTGCGTGAACGCGCGCCGGAAGCGATCATCGTCGACCACGGTCAGCCGGGCTCGACCGCGGGAATTTCCACCGGCAATGCCGAGGACGACGCCTACTACGCCCAGTTCCAGGTGCCGGACGACCTGGTCTGGTAAGCAAAAAGGGGACGGAGGGGATTAAGTCGCGATCGACCTGATCGGATCCGTCTGCTTTTTGCTCAGCTTGCTGAAGGCCTACCGGGCATGGCTCGGCTTAATACCGGTCTGCTCCTTTGTGCGCGGGTGTGTCGTCCCCATATCAGGCGACACACCTGCGGAGGATGGCGATGGCCACCGGATGGGCGGGAGACGGCGCGGTCCAGGACCAGATCGACGCCACGGTCGACGATGCGATCGCCCGCGCGCGGCGCCAGCTGCGCGAGGGACCCGGGCTGGAACACTGTGAGGAATGCGACGCGCCGATTCCGTTGGCGCGGCGTCAGGCCGTGCCCGGTGTGCGGCTGTGCGTTGCGTGCCAGCAGTCGCATGACGATGAAGAGCAGGCGCAAGCCGGCTACAACCGGCGTGGCAGCAAGGACAGCCAGCTGAGGTAAGGGTTGTTCGGCAGGGCTGCGCCCTGCACCCGCCGAAGCAACATCAACTTCAACGTCAAAAGCGGGCATTCCGTGGGATGGCGGGGCGGTGTGGGTGGGCAGGACACGCCGTAAACCCATCCATGGGGGCTCGATGGCGCCATCCATGGCGCCAACGGTCCTGCCACCCACACCGCCCCACCTTCGACAGTTGGTCGGCGGCCAGTAGATCCACGCCATGCGTGGATGAATCTCCATCGGAATCGAATATTTGGAATTGGAATCCAAAAGCATCCACGCATGGCGTGGATCTACCGTGTCGACCAAGGTCGACACCCGCCAACCCACAGGAAACCCGCTGCTGCTGTTGCTCTGGCTTCGGCAGGTGCAGGGCGCAGCCCTGCAAAGAAAAACCACCCTCAGCCGTCGCCCTGGATGCCACCGGGGGCCTGTGCCGGGTCGCGCCATCGGCGCACCGTGCGCTGGAAGAACAGGTTGTTCGGCAGCTGCAGCACCGTACCTTCGTGACCGTCGCCGGTTTCCTGCAGCGTGGTGTAGATCAGGTTCACGTCGATCACCCGGCCTTTCAGGCCCGGCTTCTCGCCGTTCTCCAGTACCTCGATGTAGTCGTGCAGGCGGAATGGGCGGGTGGTGAAGATCAGCAGCGTGCAGAAGATGTTGGAGAGCACGCTCCACGCTGCGAAGAAGGCCACCGCACCCACCGCCGCGAAGCCGGTGAAGGCCGTCCACAGCACCGAGGGCTTTGCGCCAAGCAGACTGAGGATGCACAGCAGCGCGCTGAAATAGACCACGAAACTGGTGATCCGGCGTGCACCCATCACCATCTCGGGGGGCAGCGTGTAGTGCTCGGCGAAGCGGCGGATCAGGCGACGGGCGAGTACCCGCAGAAGCCAAGCGACCAGCAGCACCAGTACGATGTGCAGGGCGACGCCCGCGTAGTTCAACCACGGATGGGTCCAGGCGGGCAGGTGATCCTTCAGCGACAGCATCATGGGACAACAACAGGTGGCGGTAACAACTGCTGATGTTACCCGGCGCGCGTCGGCGATTCGACCGTGGGTGTCCACGCCAGGCAGACCAGCTCCTGGCGATGCTGCTGCAGGCAGGCGCGGCCGTTGTCGGGGCGCAGCTGCAGCGACAGGCCCAGTGCCTGCAGCACGACGCAGGCGGCGATCACCAGCAGGGCGGCGCAGGATGGGCTGGACATGGCAGGGCTCCCGGACGGCATTTTCATGAAGGACCTACCATGGATGCAGCAGTCGCCGAAAAGGTTGCATCGCGCTGGCGGCCGATCGGCTCTAAACCTTTTCCCGGGTCGCCGCATCCAAACGATATGCTCGACACCACCATGCCCGCGCCGCCTGCCGCCAACGACGCCGTCGACGAACCCGCCCTGGTGCGGGCGGCGGCCGCTGGCGATACCGCTGCCTATGAACTGCTGTACCGGCGACATGCGCCGCGTGTGTTCGCCGTGTTGTGGCGGCTGTGTGGCGGCCAGCAGGCACGTGCAGAGGATGCCTTGCAGGAAGCGTTCCTGCAGGCATGGAAGGCACTGCCGGGATTCCGCTTCGAGAGCAGCCTGTCCACCTGGCTGCACCGGCTGGGCGTCAATGCCGCGCTGATGGAACTGCGCGGGCGTGCAGCGGGGCAGGACCATGACAGCCTCGACGACGTGGATGGAGGCGTGCAGGAGCTGGCAGTGCACGACCGCTGTGCGGGCACCGAGCGCGACCTCGAACGCGCATTGTCGACGCTGCCACCACGGGCACGTGCGGTACTGGTGCTGCACGACATCGAAGGCTGGAAACACCACGAAATCGCCGAACAGCTGCAGATGGCCGTCGGCAGTTCCAAGGCACAGTTGCATCGTGCGCGCGGCCTGTTGCGTGCACGGCTGGGAGACATGACATGAGTACATACGACCACGATTCCGACCCCGAACTGCTGGCACGGCTGCGCGCACTGCCACGTGAGCGCAGTGTGCCCACCGATGGCTGGGCGCGCCTGTCGGCGCAGCTGCCGCCGCGTGAAGCGCAGGCCGCGCCTGCGCCCACGGA
Source organism: Stenotrophomonas sp. ATs4 (assembly GCF_051861585.1). Taxonomy (NCBI): domain Bacteria; kingdom Pseudomonadati; phylum Pseudomonadota; class Gammaproteobacteria; order Lysobacterales; family Lysobacteraceae; genus Stenotrophomonas; species Stenotrophomonas sp. ATs4. Next base: position 4,446 of record NZ_JBLYPK010000020.1, read on the forward strand.
CAATGTGGTGGCCCTGCCGGTACGTTCGCGCCGGCGCTGGTGGCTGCCGGTAGGGGCCGCCTTGGCTGCCAGCCTGGCGCTGTACATGGTGGCGCCGTGGCGCCATGCGCAGCCGGACGCGCCGGCACCATCGGCGCTGCAGCTGCAGGCAGCGGCCATGACCGAGCAGTACCGGCAGGCCGTGGCCTCGCTGCCCGATGGGCGCGCGCCGGAATGGCAGCCGGCCCTGCACGAACTGGATGAAAGTGCGGCGCAGATCCGTGCCGCTCTGGCGCAGGATCCGCGTGCGCCGCACCTGCTTGGACAGCTCAAGCGCACCTATGCGCTGCGGCTGGAACTGACCCGGCAGGCGGCCTACGCCGCCGAGTCCGGCTTGACGACCTGAGGAGACCCCCATGACCCGAACCCTGATGACCTGCTGTGCCGCACTGCTGCTGGTGCCCGCGGTAGCCCTGGCCGACACCCGGATCGATGAGCGGCACAACCTGGCTGCCGGCGGCCGCATTGAGCTGAGCAACGTGGCCGGCAAGGTGACCGTGCGTGGCTGGGATCGCAACGACGTGCAGCTCACCGGAACGCTCAGCGATGGCCTGCAGCTGCGCCAGGAGAAGAGCGCCAACCGCGTGCGCTGGGAAATTGAATACCCGCGCCGCGGCAGCAGCGGCGGTGCAACGCTGGTGCTGAACGTACCGCGTTCGGTGGAACTGCTGTTGAGCACGGTCAGCGCCAGCCAGGACATCGGTGGCATCGACGTGCGCCGGCTGCAGGCCGACACCGTCAGCGGCAGCCTGAGCGCGTCCGGCCGCAGTGGCGACAGCAAGCTCAATACGGTCAGTGGCAGTGTCACTGCGCGCCTGCAGACGCCGAGGCTTGACGTGAACACAGTCAGTGGTCGCATCGAAGCCGGTGGCGGCGTATCTGGTGATATCGGTGCGCAGACCGTATCGGGCCGGGTTGAAGTCGATGCGGGTCGAGTCCAGCGCCTGGCGGTGGAAACCGTATCGGGCAGCATCGATCTGGCGGCAGCCGGGCTGGCGCCGGGCGGCCGCATCAACGTTGAATCGGTGAGTGCGTCGGTCAACCTGCGCCTGCCGCGCACGGTGTCGGCGCAGCTGTCGGTGAACAGCTTCAGCGGGTCGATCAACAGCGATGCAGGCCAGGTGGAGCGACCGCGCTATGGGCCGGGCAGCCATCTCGACACGCGTCTGGGCGGCGGTGATGGTGACATCCGCATCCAGTCGCATTCGGGCAGTGTGCACGTGCGCCTGGATCGCTGAGCGCGATCCGGCAGGCCGCGGCGGCAGCGCCGCCGCGGTCGGGGGAGGGTCAGCTGGCTTTCTTCAGCGCCCAGGTGGTACCGAGAACTTCGATCTTGCCACCGCTCTTGCGGAACGCGGCCAGGTCCGAAGCGATCGAGTCGCTGCTGACCACGGTGCTGGCGGATGCGCCCTTGCGTTCACTGCGGATGCTGTTGCTGGCCTTCGCGGGGGTCTTTGCCTTGCGGGGCATGGTGGCTCCTGTCAGGTGGAAGGGGAGGAAAGCGCGCAGGACTCGGCCTGGCGCAGGTAGTCCTGCCGCTCGCGGCGGCAGTCATCGCCGCCCATCGAAAACTGGCGGCAGATCGCCGGGCGCTGCGAATAGATCGTGCAGCGCAGGTGATAGGGATCGATCGCCGCGCACCAGCCTTCCTCGTTGCGCGCCATCACGGCACGGCCGTGGGCGTCGCGCGACAGGAACTGGCCAGGCACGTGGTCGCCGGGCTGCAGCAGCACGGGCAGCCGGCAACAGACCGCGTCACAACGGCTGCAGTCGATGGGTGCGGGTGATGCGTCAGGTTGTAAGGCCACAGGGGCCTGGCGGGTGCCCAAAGCGGGTCTCGATGGCGGCTCCGGTGATACGCGGACCATGAACGAGCCAGGAAGGCATGGCCGCTAGGCCCGCAGGGCGGGCCAGGCTGCACGTTGGACACACACCGGCGTAGCCGGTGGAAAGTGCAGCAGAGTTCTAGCCGACCAAGGGTAACTTAGACCGCGTAACGTTTTGTTAATCCTGGCTGGCTGCCGCCAGCGCCAGGCCCTGGACCACGCCCAGCGAGGGTTCGCCGTGGACCATGCGGGCGCCCGGGAAGGCCTCCGCCACTGCCTGGCGCAGGTAACCGGCGCGGGACATGCCGCCGGTCAGGAACACCGCGTCCGGGTCGCCCCCGATATCGCTGCGGACCTGGGCCAGCAGCTCGCGGATCTGCTCCAGGTAGCCGTGGGCGGCGGCGGCCAGGCCATCGGCGCTGCTGTCGGCATACAGGTCGCGGGCAATGTAATCCAGCGTGCTGCGGTGCTCGTTGCTGGCACTGAGGGCGATCTTGGCGCGTTCGACGTCACGGTACAGGCGGGCGGTATTGCCGGTGTCCTGCAGGGCCTGCAGGCGCGCGCCCCACGGCGCGTCGACGTTGTCGTAATTGTGCTGGCGGAACTCGCGCTGGCGGGTCATGTCCTGCACGGTGGCCGCTTCCACGTAGTGGTGGGTGGGCACGCGGGTGATGCCACGGCCGAACAGGGGCATGTAGCCGGACAGGCTCAGGGCCAGGTCGATATCGGTGCCGCCGCGGGCAATGCCCCAGGCGCGGTGGACGCGCGGTGCCGCCTCGCCACCGACCTCGGCATGGGCGATATCGGTGGTACCGCCGCCGATGTCGACGATCACCGCCTGGTGCCGCTCGCGGCTTTCAGCGTGGTAGTGCATGGCCGCCGCAGCCGGTTCCTCGAGGAAATCGATCTGGTCGAAACCGGCCTGGGTGGCGGCTTCGCGCAGGATGTCCAGCGCCTGGTCGTTGCCGGCCGCGCCGATCGAGCTGCGGAACTGCACCGGGCGGCCGAGCAGGGCCGTGCGCAGCGGCTGGCCAAGCTGGGCGCTGGCGGTCAGGCGGATGTGCTCGAGGATGTGCGCGGCGATGCCGGTGATGGTCTGCTTCGCGCGCGGGTGCAGGTTGTAGCCCAGCATTGACTTCGGGCTCTGTACCAGATTGCCTTCGTGTTCCTCGAAATAGGCTTCCAGCGCATCGTCGCCGTAGACCGCGTTCTGCAGCAGGTCGCTGGCGCTGCGCTCCTTGCCGGCGCGCGCTTCCATCCACTCGCGACGCAGGGCGCGCAGGGCTTCGCGGCGCAGGGCCTGCGGCGGGCGCTCCTGGCCGGCGGCACGGGCTGCGCGGGCGGCGCTGTCGATCATCTGCTGCAGCTGATGTTCCTGGCCTTCATCGAGCTGGAAATCGTCCGGGTCGGGCACCACGCCGGGGAAGTACACGCTGGTGCGGAACTGCTCGGCGTCACCGAAGCGGATCGGCAGCAGTTCACCGTCACGCACGATGGCGGCGGCGGAGTTGCTGGTACCGAAGTCGATGCCGAGGCGCATGGGGAGTTCCGGGGACGATCAGGGGCCGCGCACTCTGCTGCAGTTCGCGGCCGACTGCAAGTTCCGGCGTCCTCCTGGACCGTGCCGGGCCCAGGCGCCCTCACGCGCCACCTGCGGAAATTGGAAAAAAAGCCAGCCGGTTACAATGGCGGCTGTTGATTCACTTTGAGGTACTTGCCGATGTCTTCTGTTCCCGCCTGCCCGCAGTGCACCCTGGAAAACACCTATGCCGATGGCGCGCTGTGGATCTGCGCCGACTGCGGCTTCGAATGGACCGCCGAGGAAAGCGCCGGTTCGACCCTGGTCGTGCGTGACAGCAACGGCAACACCCTGCAGTCCGGCGACACCGTCACCGTGATCAAGGACCTGAAGGTGAAAGGCTCCTCGATTCCGCTCAAACAGGGCACCGTGATCCGCAACATCCGCCTGGTCGAGGACGATGCCGAGCACATCGAAGGCAACTCGGACAAGATCAAGGGGCTGGTGCTGAAGACCTGCTTCCTCAAGAAAGCCTGACCGGCCTTCAGCGCCGTGCCTGCTGCTGCGCGCGCCAACGGGCCAGGCTGTCCAGCTTGGCCTGGTAACGTGCCTGCTCGGGTGCCCCACCCAGTTCCTGCGCACGCAGCAGTTCACGATCGGCGCGCTTGAGCTGGCCGGCCAGGAAGTACACCCGCGCCAGCCCGAAATGGAACTGGTGCGCGGTGTCGTACAGGCGCACTGCCTGCCGGTAGTAGCGGATCGCCACATCCAGCTGGCCCGCGCGTTCGGCCTTGGCGCCAAGCATGTATTGGGCGAACGGATCTTCGCGCTGTACCCACTGCAGGCGCCGTTCCAGCACCTGCGCCTGGGCCACCAGCCCCAGCTTGCGGTACAGCGCACTGGCGTTGTTCAACGCGGCGTCATGGCGGCCATCCAGGCGCAAGGCCATTTCCAGCGACCGGCGCGCGGCAGTGACATCGCCGCTGCGGTTCTCCAGTACGCCGAGGTTGTTCCAGGTGGCGGCAAAACCGCTGTCCTGGCCCAGCGCGGCCGCGTAGAACGCGCGTGCGCCGGCCATGTCACCGGCGGCCATGCGTTCGGCGCCGCGGTTGTTGTAGAAGTGCGCCAGCGCACGCGCCTGGCTGATCGGTTGCGGGCCGTGGCGGTCGTAGAGCACGTTGCGGTCCAGGTCGACGGTGGCGAAGCGTCCGCCGAATCCAACCCCGGCATTGACGTGGCCCACGCTGTAAACCAGTCCCTGCGCCTGGTCCTGGTACCACGACACCACCTGGCCCACTTCCTGCACGCGCGCCTGGATGCCGGCCTCGCGCGCCAGTGCAACGAACATCAGGGTGAAGGCCAGGCAGTTGGCGCGGCGCTGCTGCCAGATCTCGCTGACGGTGAGGGTCGCATCAGCGTCGTACTGCAGGTCCATGCCGTGGCGATCGAAGATCATCTCCACCAGTCCCTGCAGGCGTTGTTCGCGCGAGTAGCCGCGATTGATCACCTGCGTGCGCAGCATCTCGCGCATTGCAGGCGGGATCGCCGATACCTGCTGCGGCGACGGAATGGTGGGGGAGGCGATGATCGCCGTGGCATCGGCCCCGGCGATTTCCAGGGCAGACACGGACGGCGCCGCCAGCGCGGCCAGCGTGAAGAACAGGAATCGGGCGGCAGGACGGTACATGACGGCTCCTGGCAGCGGCGGGCGCTCCCGCCTGAGGCGAGTGTAGACCTGTGATGGGGCCGCCGTGGTCACCGTTGGTCGGCAGCGCCATCCATCCACAACCGGTGTGGACCAGCCCTCGACAAAGCTGTGGACAACCGCGTCCAGACCCCGCCCGGCAAGCGTTGTGAGCTCGTGGTGAAAAAACCGCCAGCTTGCCCGCCGCCGATGCAGGCGGGATGATCCGGGCATGGACTTCTCCCCGCTGACGCTCGCACCCGCGCAGTGGCAGGCGCTGCAGGACAGCTATGCAACGCCGCCACGGGCCTACCACCACTTCGGCCACGTGCGTGCAGTGCTGCAGCACTGCCAGGAGGTAGCCGAGGGACCGGGCTGGCAGCAGCCGGCCGAGGTTTACCTGGCCGTGCTCTACCACGATGCGATCTACCAGGCCGGGCGCAAGGACAACGAGGCGCGTTCGGCGCAGCTGGCCCTGCAGGCGATCGCACAGGCTCCGGAACTGGCCGGTGTCGATGCTGCCCGGGTGGAGCAGCTGATCCTGCTGACCGCTCGCCATGGTGAGCTGGGCCCGGACGATGTCGACGCCGAGGCGGCGCTGTTCCTGGACTGCGACATGGCGATCCTGGCCGCCCCGGAACCGGTATTCGCCGCCTACGACCGAGGCGTGGCCGAGGAGTACAAGGGCGTGGTGCCGGGTTTCCTGTACCGTGCTGGCCGTCGCCGTTTCCTGCAGGGCCTGCTGCGCGCACCGCGCATCTTTCTCAGCGGGTTCTTCCACGAGCGGATGGACGCGGCCGCCCGCGAAAACCTGCGCCGGCAGCTGGACGCCTGAGCGGGCCCGTTACACTGGAGCCTGTTCCCACCGATTGCCGTTTCCCCATCGTGTCCGTCCCTGATCCCGATCCCCGCCCCGTGCCGCCGGAAGAGCCCGGTCCCAACGAATGCTGCGGCAGCGGCTGCCCGCTGTGCGTGTTGGACCTGTATTCCGACGAGCTGCAGCGTTATCGCAAGGCGCTGGCCGAGTGGAAAGTGCGGCATCCGGAGGCCGCGCCATGAGCCGCACGCGTCTGGCGGCAATGCTGGCATTGGCATCGTTGCTGCTGTTCGTGACCACCGCGCTGTGGACCCAGTTCGCACGCACCGATCTGGACTGGGTGCAGGCCACGCTCAGCCTGTACCTGCACGGGCCGTGGGGGTTGCTGCTGCGAGGTGCGTACTGCCTGCTGGCGCTGGCGATCGCCGTGCTCGGCATCGCGCTGTATCGCGGCAGCATCGGCCTACGGCGCAGTGCGGCGGCGCCGCTGTTGTTCACGGTTTCTGCGCTGGGCCTGGCCACGGTCGCCATCGGTGACAGCTGGTTGCCCGAGGCAACACCGCTGCTGGCACCGTTCATCCATGGGGTGGCGGCCAATACCGCGTTTTTGTGCGCTAGCGTCGGCATGCTGCTGCAGGCCTGGTACCTTCGCCGCGAACCGGGTTGGCAGTCTGCCGCTGGCCTGCTCTGGGGCTGGGCCTGGCTGGCCTTCGTGCTGCTCTGGCTGCACGTGTTGTGGCGCGGCGGGCCGCCGCGCGGGGTGGGCCAGAAGGTGGTGATCGCGGTGATCGTGGGCTGGCTGCTGTACCTGGCCTTGGCCCTGTACCGTCGCAGCCGTCAGCCCGCAGCCGACTGAATTCCCAACGGACTGCGCCGGTACATGCCGTGCACGCAGTGGCGGCGTATCGTGTGCGCATTCCACTGAGGTTGCGACATGAAGCGTGCAGGGCTGGGCAGGGCAATGGGAGTGGTACTGGCGCTGGCTGCTCTGCCGGCGGCAGCGGCGGTCACCGCACAGCAGTTCAGTCATGGGCGCTTCGAGCAGATCCCGGTACACATGCCGGCCGGCACGCCACAACGGGTGGTGATCTGGTTCCATGAATCCACCGCCGGTGGCGACACCAGCCGCCTGCCGATCGAGGCCCTGCGTGCGGACGGCGCTCTGGTCGCGGCGGTGGACATTGCACACCTGCGCGGGGTGCTCAAGCGCGAGGGTGATCCGACCTGTTCGTTTGGTTCCGGCGATGTCGAGAACTTCTCGCGCTGGCTGCAGGCCTCCCTGCATCTGCCCGGTTATCACCTGCCGCTGGTCGGCGGCGATGGCGAAGGTGCCGAGATGGCCTACACGCTGGCGGCGCAGGCCGACACCCAGGTGTTTGCCGGACTGCTGACGACCGGCTTCTGTCCGGACCACAACCACCAGCGCATGGTGTGCGGCGATGGGGTCAAGCACAACGTGCTGCAACCGGCCGAACTGAATTTCCCGTGGTTGAGTGCGGCCGGCGACCGCGGCTGCAAGGTGGGCGAGGCGAGCCGCTTTGTGCAGCAGGTTGCAATGGCGCGCGAGTTCAAACGTACTGCACGTGGCGATGCATCACCCGGCCTGGTGGCCGCGGCACGGGCGATCGGTGCGCAGGCCGGTGTGAGTCTGGCGCCGCCGCCCTCGGCATTGAAGGGCCTGCCGGTGGTGGAAGTACCCGCTGCCGGCAACGGTGACACGCTGGCGGTGTTCGTCTCAGGTGACGGCGGATGGGCTGGCTTGGACAAAGACGTGGCGACGTCGCTCAACGAGCACGGTGTGGCCGTGGTCGGCATCGATTCGCTGCGTTACTTCTGGAGCGAGCGGACGCCGAAGGGCTTTGCGGGCGACCTGCAGAAGATCATCGATCACTACCGCACGCAGTGGCATCGCGACAAGGTGATGCTGATCGGATTCTCGCAGGGGGCCGATGTACTGCCGTCCACCATCAACCAGCTCGATGCCAGTACTCGCGACTCGCTGGATCGTATCGTGCTGCTGTCGGTAGGAAAGAAGGCCGATTTTGAATTCCACGTCAGCAACTGGTTGGGGGGCGGTGGCGACGGTCTGCCGATCGCGCCGGAAGTGGCCAGGTTGCCGGCGGAAAAAACGCTGTGCGTGTACGGCGACAAGGACGAAGACGCACTGTGCCCGGACCTGCCGGCCAATGACGGCGTGAAAAAGGTGAAGTTGCCGGGTGATCACCATTTCGGTGGTGACTACGATCGCCTTGCCGAGGTGATCCTGAAGGGCGGGATGTAGCGCCGGGCCATGCCCGACCGCTGTTGGTAGAGGCCGACCTTGGTCGGCGTTTGAGCGTGTCGACCAAGGTCGACACCTACCAGCGGTGTGTAGCGCCGGGCCATGCCCGACCGCTGTTGGTAGAGGCCGACCTTGGTCGGCGTTTGAGCGTGTCGACCAAGGTCGACACCTACCAGGCGGTGTGTAGCGCCGGGCCATGCTCGACCGCTGTTGGTAGAGGCCGACCTTGGTCGGCGT
>NZ_JBLYPK010000021.1:0-6571 GCF_051861585.1 Stenotrophomonas sp. ATs4
TACCCTGCCTTGCTTCCAAGCTCCTTCAAAGATTGGAAGGATGCGCAGGTTCGGGGGAGCTGCAGGCGGTGTGTCTACCTGCTTTGGGGGATTTGAAGGTCGAATTCACCAGCTTGGTGCCACAGGTGCTTGGCTATGCTGCGTGCTGCTGATCGGCCTTGGCCTGTCGCCATCCTAATCACCGGGGTTTCTTGTTCTAGTGCTGCGGGCTGTAGCGACACAGGGCTGCCACTGTTGAAGAGCCACGCGAGGCCTTGCTGAGGAGGCAATTTTACTTAGCATACTCACGCATCCTTGATGTTTGCCAACTTTGGCTGAATACTCCTGACAACAATCAGGGGGCAGGGATGCGGATCGAGTCTTCGAGCGTCGGTGTATGGCCGTCTGCGCGGGTGTGCGCAGTCATTCTTGGGATCACATCGAGCTTGAGCGTCCAGGCTCAGCAAGCGGTGCAGCAGCCCTACCAGGAGTACGACAAGCAGGTGCGTACTGCCGAGCAGGTGGGCGCACTGACCTCCGACCTGTTTGGCGATGCAGTCAACGTCTACGACCAGTCGGCATCGTTCCAGCAGACCGACATCGATCTTCGTGGGACCAATGCGCTGCCGGTAAAGCTGTCACGCAAGCTTGCGGTCCGTCCGATCCCGACAGGCGGTATGCCACCCCAGATCTATGGTGGCGCAGGTGACTGGAACATCGATGTTCCTTTCATCTCTGGGGTCTTCGATTCCCACTATGGCTGGATCTACGGCATGGGGGCGCGCAAGACCGGGCGTTGCACGGATACGTTCTATCCTTGGACATCGCCTCCCCACAACATCACCAGCATCTGGTCCGGCTACACGGTCAACCTGCCTGGCGACAAGGCGCGCACGCTGATCGGAATGCCACCGTCCCAATTCAAACCGACGGGTGGGCAGGGCAACAACTGGACCACGAGTTCACTGGACGCGATCTCCTGTACGGCGATGATTGCGGGCTATGAGGGTGAGGGGTTCGTTCTGCAGACTACGGAAGGGATCAAGTACACCTTCAATATCGGAACGGTGCGCACGGTCGGCGAGATGGGTACGGACACTTCGACCTCGCAGAGCCGACCGCGGATCGAGGTCTACATCCTCGCCAGTCGTATCGAGGACCGCTTCGGCAACTGGGTCAGCATCGCCTACAACGGCAACGGGCATCCGACGTCCATCACTGCCAATGACGGGCGATCCATCTCGCTGCAGTACTCCGGAAACCAACTGACAAGTGCAACGGCCAATGGGCGTACATGGTCGTACGGCTACGCCGGGGCTACGCTTCAGCGGGTGGTGCAACCCGACTCGGCGAGCTGGGAGTTCACCCATCTGCCGAACATGTTCGTCGATCATGAGTACTGGACGGAGGATCCAGGTCCTGGTTGTGGCGGTGTCGCGCCGCTCCGTCCCAAGACGTATTCACTGCAGATCAGGCACCCATCGGGAGCCGTCGGCTCGTTCCGTTTCGACCACGGCCGCTTCTACCGTGCTGGTGTGCCCATCATCCAGTGCACGGCGCAGACCCAGGGCGGCGCGACCGAGAGTGGGGGCACGATCACCCATACGCTCGTGACGCCCTACTACTTCGATGTGTTCTCCCTGTCGGAGAAGACCATCAGCGGGCCAGGCATACCTGTGATGCGCTGGACCTACGGGGACTCCGGTGAGTATCACGGCATGTGGGATGGCATTCCACCCTGCACGACCTGCACGCAATCAAAGGTAGTGAGCATCACCCAGCCGGATGGAAGCAGGCTGGAGGAAACGTACGGGATCGTCTTTGACCACAACGAAGGAAAGCTCCTCGGACGCCGTACGGTGTCGCCATCCGGGGCTGTATTGGAGTCCGAGGCACTGACCTATGTATCCACTGCGCAGATGCCGTCCATGCCATTTCCTGAGCGCTATGGATATCGCTGGGGGGGGAGTGATGACAGTTCGGTGATCATTCGCCCAATGCGGCAGCGGCAGTTGATCCGGGATGGAGTAACAATGACCTGGCAGGCGAGTTCGTTCGACGCGTATGGGCGCCCGGCGAGCGTGACGCGCAGCAGCTCCCAAGGGGCCAGTCGGACGGATACCACCAGCTACTACAACGACACCGGTCGTTGGATCCTCGGCCAGGTTGCTGCGCAGACCAACAGCTCAGGCCTGGTTGAGGCACAGACCACGTATAACGCTGCTGGCCTCCCGGCCGAACAACGGCGCTTCGGCAAACTCGTCCAGACGCTGTCCTATCACGCCGATGGCAGCGTGGCCAGCGTCGCGGATGGTCGGGGCAATGCCACCACATTGAACGCCTGGAAACGCGGAACGCCTCAGTCGATCGGCTTCGCCGACGGTACTTCGATGTCGGCCTCTGTTGATGACAACGGTTGGATCCGGTCGTTCACCAACGAGGTGGGTTACCAGAGCACGTTCGACTACGATGCCATGGGGCGGCTCGTGCGCAAGGCGTTCGCCACGGGTGACGCGGTTGCATGGAACCCAACGACACAGGTGTTTGAGCGTGTCGATGCCGTGGAGCACGGGCTGGCAGCCGGCCATTGGCGCTTGACCACCAATACCGGCAATCGCAACAAGGTGACCTGGTTCGATGCCATGTGGCGTCCGTCACTGACACTGGAGCAGGATGCTGGCAGCGTCGCGTCAACCGCGCGCTATCAGCGCTTTACCTACGATCATGCAGGCAGGGCCACGTTTCAGTCCTATCTAGCTGCTGGAAGCAATCCCACCAGCGGACAATGGAGCGAGTTCGATGCATTGGGGCGACCCACGTCGACATCGGTTGATAGTGAGCAGGGACTGCTGACAACGGTGACGGCTTACCTGTCCGGCATGCGCGTACGTACGACCGATCCACGCGGGCAATCCACAATTACCCAATATCGGGTCTATGACACGCCGGCTTATGAATTGCCGGTGGCCATTGAACATCCGGGCGGTGCCTTCACTGATATCGGGCGCGACGTATTCGGCAAGCTGACGTCCATCAAGCGCCGCAACGCAACCAGTGGTCTGTCGGTTACACGTTCCTACGTCTACAACCCCCAGCAGGAGCTCTGCAAGAGCGTGGAGCCGGAAACCGGGGCGACGGCGATGGGCTACGATGCCGCAGGGAATCTCGCCTGGTCCGCGGCGGGATTGGCACAGACGGCGACCAACAATTGTGATGCAGCTGCGGCACAGGCGTCCGGTCGTCGCGTTGATCGCACGTATGATGCCCGCAATCGCTTGAAGCAACTGATCTTCGCCGATGGTAGCGGTGACCAGGCGTGGTCGTACAACAACGCGGGGCTGCCTGCGCAGGTAGTAACGGCCAATCCGGATGGAAGGCAGGTCATCAACACCTTTGCCTACGCCAAGCGCGGTTCAATCATCAACGAAACCTTGCAGCAGACTGGGACGGGAATCTGGTCGTTGGGGTATGGCTATGACGCCAATGGCGCGATGGCCAGTCTTCAGTACCCGAGTGGCCTGCAGGTGACGCTGGCACCAAACGCACTTGGCCAACCGACTCGGGTTGGTAGCTTCGCTACCGGCGTCGGCTACTATCCCAATGGTGCATTGCGCGCCTTCACCTACGGAAACGGTGTCGCCCACAGCATGTCGCAGAACACACGCGGGCTGCCAGCGCGTGTGATTGACTCCGGAGTGATCGATACCAGTATTGCTTACGACAAGAATGGCAATATCGCGAGCATTGCCGATGCGATCGAAACGGCCAAGTCACGGCAGATGCAGTACGACAGCTCGGATCGCTTGACGCAGTCGAGCTCTGCTTCGTTTGGTGGAGACAAGATCTACCGGTTTACCTATGACATTCTGGATAACCTCCGCAGCGCCAAGTTGGGGGGCATCAAGCAGCACAACTACTGGTACGACGCCCGTAATCGGATGACGACAGTCAATCAGGATGACGGTAGCGCCATCATTGGCCTTGACTATGATGTGCAGGGCAACCTCGCCAAGAAGAATGGTGAAGGCTTCCGCTTTGATCTGGGTAATCGACTGCGTGATGTGGGGGGGCGTGAGGCATATGCATACGATGCCCATGGTCGTCGCGTGGGCAGCTACAACACCGCCCAAGGAGATATTCTCTCTTTCTATGGCAACGATGGAGTGCTGCGCCGTCAGCACAACAAGCGAACCGGAAAAGAGATCGAGTATGTGAACCTCGGCGCCCATCTGATCGCGCAAGTGGAGACGGGAGTGGCTCTGGCCATTCCCGTGGTTTCCGCGCCGGCTACCGTGGCCACTGGAAACTACACGGTGAGCTGGAGTTCAATCGGGAATGCCAATCGGTATGAGCTTCGTGTCTCTACCAATTCGGGTAGCTCGTGGAGCAGTGCATATACAGGCAGTGGGCTGTCCTACGCAGTTACAGGTGTTGAGAAAGGGACGCGTCATTACCAGGTCAGGGCGTGCCAGGGGAGCGGGTGCGGAAGCTGGAGCACGTCCATCCTTGTTAGTTATCTCCCCATTCCCACAGCGACGCCTTTACTGGCCATCCCGGCGGTTGGCCTCAATGGCAGCCATGCCATCACCTGGCCGGCCATTGCAGACGCGTCCCGCTATGTCGTCGAAGAACAGGCTGGAGCTGCAGTATGGGTGGTTGTGCATGATGGAGGAGCGCTTGCTGTGACGTTGAATGGCAGGGCAGCCGGCGGTTACAGCTATCGTGCTCGCGCCTGCAACGTGTCCGGCTGTGGTCCGTACTCGGTTGCGCAGGCGATGACTGTGATCTATCCGACAGAGACGGCGCCGACAGTGACCGCCCCCGCCAGCAACTATTCCGGAGCTTTCACCGTGAGCTGGACAACGGTTGCGGGCAGCATCCGGTATGAGCCGCAGGAGCGCCTCGGGACCGCCGCATGGGTCAATCTGGCCAGCGGCGCTGGAACGTCCGCGCAGATCGCCGGGAAATCGACCGGCAGCTATGGGTATCAGGTACGTGCCTGCAATTCCGCAGGCTGCGGCCCTTGGTCGAACGTTGTTTCTACATCAGTTCTGCTGGCACCCAATGCCGCGCCAGCGATCTCCCTGGCCAGCAACAGCACGACAGGCGCTTTCCCTGTCACCTGGAGCAGCGTGGCTGGCGCGGTGGAGTATCGACTGGAAGAGAGGCTCGGCACTGGCTCCTGGCAAGGGGTGCAGGCAGAAGGCGCAACAGTGCGTAGTGTTTCCGGTAAGACAACCGGAACCTGGACCTATCGTGTTCAAGCCTGTAACGCCGGCGGCTGCGGGCCCTGGTCGGTAGAGATGGGAATCGTTGTTCTGCTGGTGCCGGGCACGCCTGCAGTTACTGTCCCTGCTACCAACAGCTCGGGTGCTTGGACGGTGAGCTGGTCATCTGTTCCAACTGCGACCTCTTACCAATTGGATGAGCGGGTTGCCGGTGGCGCATGGGTCAATGTGCACAAAGGTTCCGCAATCAGCAAAGCAGTCAGCGGCAAGACCAGCGGCGCCATCGAATATCGTGCCAGAGCCTGCAATGCCAGTGGTTGTGGCGGATACTCTACGTCGGTATCCACGGTGGTGACCCGGCCGCCGGCGGCTGCCCCGGCCCTGACGGTGCCCGGTTCCAGTACGAACGGGGCCTTCACTGTCACCTGGACCGCGGTTGCGACGACGACAGAGTATCGATTGGAGGAGCTGGTGTCTGGCGCCTGGTCGCAGATCCAGAACGGAGCAGGTACCGGTATTGGTGTCAACGGGCGGGGGAGTGGCAGCTACTCGTTCCGTGTCCGCGCCTGTAATGGTGGGGGCTGTAGCGCCTATTCCGGTACGGCCGTGGTAACAGTCCTGCTTCCGCCGGCAGGCGTTCCAGCTTTGAGCGCGCCGGCCTCGGCACCAGGTGCTTACTCGGTCAACTGGTCGGCTGTAACCGGCGCGACGCGTTACAGCCTGCAGCAGAGCATAAACGGTGCGGCGTGGGCCGGGGCGGGCGATCACACCGGCACAAGTGCATCGTTCAACCCTGGTTCGCGCGGCAGCTATGCGTATCGTGTGTCGGCTTGCAACAGCAGTGGTTGCAGCGGTTGGTCGGTGACGAAGACCATCAATGTAATACGAAAGCCGTCGACGCCAACGATCACCTATGCGCATCATCACTGGTACTACGCCGGACCGCACAGCAGCGAATTTGCTTCCTGCAATGTAAGTTGGACTGCTTCTGCTGGAGCGGAGCGCTATGAGCTGCACGCAGGGGATGGCACGACGGTGTATGGCCAGATGTACTCGGGGCCGCTGAATGACATTCAGGGTGGCGGCTACTCGATTCAGTACTGCGCAAATCCCTACGTCGTAAGGGCATGCAACGCGGCGGGCTGCTCCGGGTGGTCGGCACCTTTCGTGCCTACGGTGGAACGGGATCCGAAGCCAGAAAATCCGGGAGATCCGCCGGTATGAATGGGGAGAATGTGATGTCGAAACTGATCACGCGTCTTGCCGTGTGCGGGCTGTCGCTTCTTTGCGTGGTGGTTTCTGCCGGTGCCCAGACGGTCACTTACATCCACACCGATGCCCTGGGATCGGTCGTGGCAGAGACG
>NZ_JBLYPK010000022.1:0-2500 GCF_051861585.1 Stenotrophomonas sp. ATs4
TACGTTTCACTTCCGAGTTCGGGATGGGATCGGGTGGTTCCATAGCGCTAATTTCACCAGGGAGGCTTTTGGAGAGTCGCACTCGTCCCAGGGGGACAAGGCGCCAGCCTCGCATAGTTCTTGTGACGTAGCGTGCACTTGGATGCTCTTACGACGTTGTCGTAAAGCCAAGGCAACTTGAGGTTATATGGTCAAGCCACACGGATCATTAGTATCAGTTAGCTCAATACATTGCTGTACTTACACACCTGACCTATCAACCACATAGTCTATATGGTTCCTTCAGGGGGCTTGTGCCCCGGGAGATCTCATCTTGAGGCGCGCTTCCCGCTTAGATGCTTTCAGCGGTTATCGCTTCCGAACATAGCTACCCGGCAATGCCACTGGCGTGACAACCGGAACACCAGAGGTTCGTCCACTCCGGTCCTCTCGTACTAGGAGCAGCCCCTCTCAAATCTCCAACGCCCATGGCAGATAGGGACCGAACTGTCTCACGACGTTCTGAACCCAGCTCGCGTACCACTTTAAATGGCGAACAGCCATACCCTTGGGACCGACTACAGCCCCAGGATGTGATGAGCCGACATCGAGGTGCCAAACACCGCCGTCGATATGAACTCTTGGGCGGTATCAGCCTGTTATCCCCGGAGTACCTTTTATCCGTTGAGCGATGGCCCTTCCATACAGAACCACCGGATCACTAAGTCCTAGTTTCCTACCTGCTTGATCCGTCGATCTTGCAGTCAAGCACGCTTATGCCTTTGCACACAGTGCGCGATGTCCGACCGCGCTGAGCGTACCTTCGAGCTCCTCCGTTACTCTTTAGGAGGAGACCGCCCCAGTCAAACTACCCACCATACACGGTCCCCGATCCAGATAATGGACCCAGGTTAGAACGTCAAGCACGACAGGGTGGTATTTCAAGGATGGCTCCACTGCAGCTAGCGCCACAGTTTCATAGCCTCCCACCTATCCTACACAGACGAACTCAACGTTCAGTGTAAAGCTATAGTAAAGGTTCACGGGGTCTTTCCGTCTTGCCACGGGAACGCTGCATCTTCACAGCGATTTCAATTTCACTGAGTCTCGGGTGGAGACAGCGCCGCTGTCGTTACGCCATTCGTGCAGGTCGGAACTTACCCGACAAGGAATTTCGCTACCTTAGGACCGTTATAGTTACGGCCGCCGTTTACTGGGGCTTCGATCAAGAGCTTCGCCTTGCGGCTGACCCCATCAATTAACCTTCCAGCACCGGGCAGGCGTCACACCCTATACGTCCACTTTCGTGTTTGCAGAGTGCTGTGTTTTTGATAAACAGTCGCAGCGGCCTGGTTACTGCGACCCTCTTCAGCTATAGCTCGCACGAGCCACCAAAAAGGGTGCACCTTCTCCCGAAGTTACGGTGCCATGTTGCCTAGTTCCTTCACCCGAGTTCTCTCAAGCGCCTGAGAATTCTCATCCTACCCACCTGTGTCGGTTTACGGTACGGTCTGCGTAAGCTGAAGCTTAGGAGCTTTTCCTGGAAGCGTGGTATCAGTGACTTCGCCATAAAGGCTCGTCTCGGTGCTCGGTCTTAAAGGATCCCGGATTTGCCAAAGATCCAAACCTACCGCCTTTCCCCAGGACAACCAACGCCTGGTACACCTAACCTTCTCCGTCCCTCCATCGCACTTACGCGAGGTGCAGGAATATTAACCTGCTTTCCATCGACTACGACTTTCGTCCTCGCCTTAGGGGCCGACTCACCCTGCGCCGATTAACGTTGCGCAAGGAAACCTTGGGCTTTCGGCGTGCGGGTTTTTCACCCGCATTATCGTTACTCATGTCAGCATTCGCACTTCCGATACCTCCAGCAGACTTCTCAATCCACCTTCAACGGCTTACGGAACGCTCCTCTACCGCGTACATATAAATATGCACACCCCAAGCTTCGGTTCACTGCTTAGCCCCGTTAAATCTTCCCCGCAGACCGACTCGACCAGTGAGCTATTACGCTTTCTTTAAAGGGTGGCTGCTTCTAAGCCAACCTCCTGGCTGTCTGTGCCTTTCCACATGGTTTTCCACTTAGCAGTGAATTTGGGACCTTAGCTGTGGGTCTGGGTTGTTTCCCTTTTCACGACGGACGTTAGCACCCGCCGTGTGTCTCCCATACAGTCCGTCTCGGTATTCGGAGTTTGCAATGGTTTGGTAAGTCGCGATGACCCCCTAGCCATAACAGTGCTCTACCCCCGAGAGGATACATATGAGGCGCTACCTAAATAGCTTTCGAGGAGAACCAGCTATCTCCGGGTTCGATTAGCTTTTCACTCCTAATCACAGCTCATCCCCGTCTTTTGCAACAGACGTGGGTTCGGGCCTCCAGTACCTGTTACGGCACCTTCACCCTGGCCATGACTAGATCACCCGGTTTCGGGTCTACTGCCCGCGACTATGCGCCCTTATCAGACTCGGTTTCCCTTCGCCTCCCCTATACGGTTAAGCTTGCCACGAACAGTAAGTC
>NZ_JBLYPK010000023.1:0-3111 GCF_051861585.1 Stenotrophomonas sp. ATs4
GTTGGGTGTGTTTCTGTCGGTGGACCCGGTGACGGCTCACGAGAATCCTGTCGGAATGTTCAACCGCTATCGTTACGCTGCGAGCAACCCTTACAGGTTCAAGGACCCTGACGGCCGCTGCTATACAAGCACGGGGGCGTGCATGACGGAGGCTGAGTTTGAACAGGCGTGGAAAGGGGAGCCAAGTCGGGTCCTGAACACGATCGGAAGCCCGTTGGGGACTGTTGCAGACGCCTTGAATGGCGATTTCAAGGGCATGATTGTGGGCGCGGTGATGTCCCGTGCCCCGGGTGGAAAGAGCGGGGTCAAGGCGGCAGGGTTCTTTGTCCGATTTGGAAAGGGTGCAGAAAGCGCTGAGTCGCTTGCAGCTCAAGCCGTCAAAGCGGAGAAGGCCGGGTTCCCGCATGGGGTTTCGGTCAAAGCGCAGGAGAGGGTGAGTGCGGCAGATAGAATCAAAAACCGGGTTGCCGATCAGGCGGAGGCAAAGAGCGCGTTCAATACACCTCAAACCGGGAACAATCCGAACCACCATACTGTGGAACTCCCCAAGCCAGTAACGGAGAAAGTGGCTCAGAAGTTCAATGAGGTTTACAAGTGAAGATCGACTTGATTGTGGAATGGTACGACGGTGAGTTGCAGCAAGTCATGGAAGATGGTGGTCGATACTTCTACGCAATCTGTGTGGAGGCGGACTTCAGTAAACCCTTGCAGGATAGAGTCTACTTCGTGATCAATATCATTGCGCAGGAAAGGCGTATGATTGAACGCTTGCTCGCTGATGCAGACATAGATGGCCTTGATCGTCTGCTGCGCGATGAATTGTACGGTCGCCGAGGTGCGATTTTTTTTGGGTATCCAAACGATTGGAGGGTGGAGTCGGCTGATTTCAGTATTGAGCCAGCCCCCTATCTTAAATTCTTCGCGTTTCCAGTCGTCGACGTGCTGGCGGCCTGAATCTATGGATAGCGGCATCGTTATGGGTAATCTCCGCTCCGCTGGTTAACTAAGGCAGCGGCACATTGATCCGCAGTTGGGTGTGTTCCTGTCGGTTGATCCTGTGACGGCGTATGCGCAGCCGGTTGGGCAGTTCAATCGGTACCGGTATGCCAACGGGAATCCGTACAAGTTCACGGATCCGGATGGTCGGGCCGCTACCTGTAATGAGAATCGATGTTCTGGTGAGGTGAACACCATAGCTGATGCTCTGGCGCTTCCCGCAATTTTGGCAGTAGCGTACGGGGGGGGGTGGCCTCAAACGCCATTGATTCCATTCAGCGGAATGAAGGGGCTGATCCGGCCGACTCGACGGAGGGGGGAGGGGGAAAGCAGTCTCCCAATAGCGTAGCTGGACTGCGAGGTGAATCGACCATTGAGAATGTCACTACTCGAGGCACCCGGGTATGGGATAGAGGAGCTGAATCAGATCAAAAAGCAAAGGACTTTGACGCGCTGGGCCCCAAGGATGTTGACACAAAGCCTAACGGAACCCGCGTGGGGCAGTTGGAGGATGGAAGTCGAGTGATTGATAGAAACTACTCCAAGGACGGACGGCCGACGCTGGAGGTTCAGCGCCAGGATGGTCGAACCACTGATGAGTTTAGATATGGGGAGAAGCCATGATTGGACAGCGTTCTGCAAATTTTGAAGAGTGGCGACCTGACGAAATGGACGGGGATCACTCGTGGGATGTTGGGGAAATTAGATATTCGATTGACGGATCTCTGGCTGTAGATTTGTTCGAGAATGCGGGAAAGAAGGCCTGGGTTCTGATGTTCGCAACGCCGTTGACCGTTCGAATTACTCAGGAGGGAAGCCTCCACGAATACTGGGAGTCAGGCGTAGTGGTGGTCAGGCATAACCTGATGCGTGCAACCAGCTCATCGTTGCTGACGTGGTTGGAGAACTCGAGCGGTGGAGTTAACTCTTCAGGGCATGTGGCGCATTACGCTGTTTTCTCCGATGATGTCTGCGTTGAGGTCCTCTCACGTGCCGTTCCTTCTCTGATGCCAACAGAGACTTAGTTGAGGACAATCCGCACCCAAACATCGCTTCGCATCCTGCCCTAAGTTGGCCTTATCGCCACTTACGGACAACCCGCCCGATGTCATCTGCACTCACCAAACGCATCGTTCTTACGTCGGAGCCCCGAGATCGCCCCTACGAGCTCAGGGACGCTCAGGTACGTGGTCTGATTCTTCGTGTGCAACCCTCAGGGCACAAAGCTTGGATCGTCACTTGGGCGCACGGTAAGCGTCGTACTTTGGGGTCGGTTGAACATCTGACGCTGGATCAAGCTCGCGACCAAGCTGGGTGATGGTGCTGGCGCGATGGCACGAGGAGTAGCGTCGGAAGCAAGGGTTCTTGGCGCCATCGGTGAAGTCAAGAACACGGAAAGGGCGCTGACCTCACACGGGCCGACAATTCCTGATTTCAAGAATTCTCGGCAGGTCGGCGAAATTAAGGATGCAAAGCGACTGTCTGATTCATCGCAACTCAGAGCGCAACGGGAACATGCTCAGGCGACTGGGCGAGAGCATGTCGTCGTAACGGGGGCGAATACTAAGGTAAGCTCTACAGTGGAGCGGCAGTCGACAGTTGTTCGCCGAGATGACCTAGGACCTAAAAGATGACGCCTAAAGAAGAGGTCGAGAGAATACTCGGAGATATGCTGCAGTTCGCCAGAAAGATGCTTGTCGAGCATGGGGAGTTTCACCCGTTTGGAGTTTACCTTGCCTCCACTGGAGATATAGTGCATGCAGGCGTCCAGATGGATGGTGGAGGCGCCGCAGATCGGATGAGGCTGCTTCAGTTAGCGCTGCAGGAGCGGAAGAATTGGGCGGTCGCTTACGGTATAGCTTCCAATGTATGGTTGCCGCGTAGTGATGATGCTGGTCTCGATGCGGTTAAAGTTTTCTTGGAGCATCGGGATGAATATTGTGCGGAAGTGTTCTGCCCGTATGACCTTTCCAAGAGTGATCCGCTAATAGTTGCGGAAATTTTCGCTCAAGAAGCCGATTCAGTCTTTTTCTCCTGATCGCCCGCTGACGACGAGAGGTGCTGAACTTGGTCGCTAAATTCCTGCTGCCGCCATTCGATAGGCGAGCCATTGTG
>NZ_JBLYPK010000024.1:0-1569 GCF_051861585.1 Stenotrophomonas sp. ATs4
CAGTCTGTGTAACAAGCAGCTGCAAGCGGCCCAAACAAACAACGCCCCGTCAGGGGCGTTGTTTGTTTTTGGGTATCAGATCGCCAGTTTCCGGCTCAGCTCCCCGGCTCCCAGCAGTGCCATGGCCCTTTTGAGGTTCCAGACGGTCGTAGCGATGGCCATTTCGGCGGCCGCACCCGCCAGTCCCCGCATCAGCAGGCGCGGATGACCAAAAATGCGGTACTTCAGTCCTGCAAACGGATGCTCCACCGTGCAACGGCGGCGTTTCATCGCCTCTGGCGTGGCCCGCTGGTGCATGCGCTGCAGCGCGTCCTCGTGTAGATGACGGCTCACCAGCCTGCGCGATGCTGGCGTGCAGCCAGGCTTGAGTGGGCACGAGCCGCAGTCCTGTTCGCGGGCCTGGTAGATCACCGTGTTATCGCGGCGATAGAGCTGCTTGCGTTGCAGCGTATGGCCTTCCGGGCAGGTCATGACGTCTGCCTCAGCGTTGTAGGTAAAGGCCGTGCGATCCAGCAGGTCGCCTTCCCCCTGATTGTTCACCCCCCGATTGGCCGGCACATGGGCCACGATTCCAGCCTGTTCCAATGCATGCGCGTGGGCGCCATTGGAGTACCCGGCGTCGGCCAGCACATCCAGCGTCTGTCGTTGCAGGGCTTGGGCAGCGGCCTCGGCCATCGGTTGCAACTGCCGGTTGTCAGCGGCTTCGTCGATCAAGGCGTGTGCCACGATCATCGCGCTGCCACCATCCACGGCGGTCTGCAGGTTGTAGCCCGGCCCGACACCGCGCATGACCCGGGCATCGGGCTCGCTTGTCACCAGGTGGGTCCGCTTCTGGGCTACTAGTTTCTGGCTGGTTTCGACCAGCACCTGCCGACGCTGGCGCAACTGCTCCAGCGCCTGCTGCACCTTGCTGCGGTCGATCGGCGGATCACTTTCCTGGGTGTCTGCGACATCCAGCTGGGCCAGATAGTGGGCGATACGCTCGTCCAGGCGAGCCAGCTTCGGCTCCACCTCTGCAGCGCGCACCGCTGCTTTGCTGCTGGCCACCGCCTGGAACTTGGAGCCATCAACGGCCACCCATTGGCCCTTGACCAGCCCAGCCTGCTGACAGAATCGAACCAGCCCAGCCCCTGCCCGCTGCAGTGCCACGCCGTTCTGGCGGCGGAAATTGGCGATGGTCTTGTGGTCAGGAGCGAGCCGGCCAAGCAGCCACATCAGCTCAACATTGCGCTGGCACTCACGCTCCAACCGGCGAGAGGAGCGCACTTGGTTGAGGTACCCGTACAGATACAGCTTGAGCAGGTCCGCTGGATTGTGGGGCGGGCGCCCGGTCCTGCCCAGCTGGGCATGGGTAAAGCCCAGCTCGGCCAGGTCCAGCATCCCCACGAAAGCCTCGATGACCCGGCAGGGGTGATCGGCTGGCACCAACTCTTCCAGCGAAAGCGGGAACAACGCCGTCTGATCCCGATCCTGCCCTGACACATAGCGCATATGACAATGCCCGCAACTTACGTTGCGGGCATTGTGGGGACTACGCCGGGACGCCGCTTTCAGTTTTTACACAGACTG
>NZ_JBLYPK010000025.1:0-1400 GCF_051861585.1 Stenotrophomonas sp. ATs4
TTGCGAATGATTGATCGTCATAGGCGGGACCAGCACTGAATGGTTCGCCTAAGTAGCAACGAAGCCGGATCATCAGCACCAGCGAAGCAAAGGTACGGACACATGGTGTCCGCAACCAACAACACTGAAACCGCACTAGTCACGAGCTAGGCACCAACCCCTTTCACATCAATGGGTTCCGAGCATACCCAAACAAAAAGCCCCGACCAAGGCCGGGGCTTTTCATACAACTGGTGCCGGAAATAGGAATCGAAGCTACGACCTATGCATTACGAATGCGCCTTCCCAACCACTCGCTTGCATCGTGCAACCATGTCGGTCGAACGTCATGGACGGAGCTCATTAATTTGATCACGGAGGCAGTCAGTTAATCCTTCCATGGCCATGCGAACACAGGACTGGTCGACCATGAAGCTGAAACTGGATGTCATCACCAGGCCGGAGCAATAGCTGAAGGTAAAAACAGCCTTGTGCGTAGATCGAACAAAGCGCGGATCATCTCCCAAGCTGAACTCCAGCACCTGCCCCCCTCCGTCGATAGGCTGCAGCGTGCACGAGAATGATCGCTCTTCTTCCAGCCAGACTGCAAAGGCTTGCCTAAGCTCCCCCAATGCGTCTCGCGCCACGATGACCTGCGGAAGCACAACACGGAAATCCTCAACTACCTCCCGCGCTCCCTCTTGCGCCCGATTCCAATATTCGCCAACTATCGTAAAGCGACAGACCATATCGCGATCTGTGCTGCCCACAACTTCACACTCGAGATTCTCCATTCCTCGATTTGAGGGTACAGACCACCTACGATCAGTCATCGAGACCTCCCTGTTGGATTCCCCTTGGGTCGTCGAGAATGCTCTTCATTTCTATTGACATTCCTCTCTCCGGTATCGTGCGGAGTCCTTCCCCTGCTCGCATGCCCTCCTTGATCACTTCCGGGCCCCCGGTCAGGAATCACCGAGTCGGGATCAGTACTTGGGGCGCCTTCATTTCTTCTCGTTTCAGACTGCCGGCCACTTGTACTCTCAGGCGAGTATGGATCACTCGGAATGAATGGTGATGGTGATCGTCCCGATTCCCCCTTGCTTCCAGGAATAGGCTGCCCGTCTCGCCCCCGCCGAACTGTATCCCGACCTGCGGGACGTTCAGTGGGCCTCGAAGTTGGCCTTCCACCTGGCCCGCTCTCGCGATTCCCCCCGGATGTGTCTTCACTGCGCTGGATGTTTCCACCGGGGTTGGGAACCGGGATGGGAAGGATGTAGGGGGCAGGCATCGGGATCGCCTGCCGTCCATCGGGATCATTGAACTTGTACGGATTCCCGTTCGCATACCGATACCGATTGAACTGACCCACAGGCTGCTCATACGCAGTCACCGGATCCACAGACAGGAACACACCCAGT
>NZ_JBLYPK010000026.1:0-1150 GCF_051861585.1 Stenotrophomonas sp. ATs4
TGGCGTGGATCTTATCTCTTGCCGATCTGGCACCTTGGGTGCCGAGAGCCCGGCGTGGGCGACCGTGTGGATCCAGGTCTTGCGACCGAGAAGTAGCTTGGGTCCCCACGCCGGATTCTCCCTGAACCGCCCGAACAGTTGGTTGAGTTGGCGCTCGAACTGATAAGACTGGGCAAGCGGGGAGAGCTCTCGACCCTGTCAGCCTAGCGGAGTTCTGCCATGTTTGGGATCGGGATCGATGTGAGCAAAGCCACGCTGGATGTGGCCGTCCATGAAGAGCAATTTCGCCAATTCAGCAACGACAAGCGTGGCTTTCTGCGATTGATCCGATGGCTGAAGAAGTGGCCGATCAATCAGGTAGTTCTTGAGGCCAGCGGCGGTTACGAGCGTGCTGCTTTGGATGCATTGCACGCTGCCGGCCTTCCCATGGTGCGCATCAATCCGGCGCGTGCGCGGCGATTTGCGCAAGGCACGGGCCGGGCCGCTAAAACCGATCGGCTCGATGCCACGGTACTGGCACAGATGGCCCATCTGTTGCCGCTGACCCGTTACGTACCGCCTGCACCCTGGCAACAGCGGCTGGCTGAATTTGCGCAATGCCGCAGGCATCTGGTGCAGATGCGGGTCAGTGAGATGCAGCGTCTGCGGCGCTTGGTTGATCCGGTTCTGATCGCGATAAAGCAACGCCATATAGCGCAGCTATCTGACGACCTGAAGCAATTGGATAAAGCTATTGCCGAGCAGCTTGAAGGACAGCCCGGCTGGAAAGACATCGGCACTCTCAAAGGCGTCGGCCCCATCCTGCTCAGCACACTGGCCTGCGAGCTGCCCGAACTGGGTCGCCTGGGAAGCAAAGCCATAGCGTCGCTGGTGGGGTTGGCGCCAATGAACCGCGAAAGTGGCACCTGGCAGGGCCAGCGGCGCATCAGCGGTGGGCGCGCGGTGGTACGTGAAGCCCTCTACATGGCGGCGCTGACGGCCATCCGGTACGAGCCAAGGCTGCGCGAGTTTTACGCCGGCCTGAAGGCCAAGGGCAAAGCGAGCAAGGTGGCACTGGTGGCGGTCATGCGCAAAATGCTGGTGATCCTCAATGCCCGTAAACGGGACGCCGAGGTGGCCCTCGGCTGCCCCTGACAAGACAGTTGCTACT
>NZ_JBLYPK010000027.1:0-764 GCF_051861585.1 Stenotrophomonas sp. ATs4
ATCCGGGATACGTTACTGACACGCTGGAAGCGTGAGGCGCAGGGTCAGGGGCCGGTCGTATTTGCTGGTGCCGGGACGCCCCGGGACGAGGAACTTGCGCAGTTGAAGCGCGAACTAGCCCGGGTGAAGAAGGAGCGGGATTTTTTGCGAGAAGCGGCGACGTTCTTTGCCAAGGGATCATCCTGAGGTATCAGGTGATCGAACGTTGCCGCGACGAGTTTCCGGTTCGACTGATGTGCCGCTGTCTGAAGGTGTCGGCCAGTGGCTATTACGATTGGAGCAAGCGCCTGCCCAGTGCTGGTCAGCTCGAAAATCAGCGTTTTCTCGACCAGATCCGCGCGTTGCATGAGGACAGTCGGGGCACACTTGGCGCAGGCCGGATGCAGGAAGATCTGGCCGATGCCGGCCATAGCCTGAGTCTGAACCGGGTGGCGCGCCTGATGGCAGCTGACGGCTTGCAGGGCTGGCCACGACCGAAGCGCCGAGGCCAGCAAGGCAAGCCTGCGTTGACCCCGCCAGGCGTGCGTAACCGGCTGGAGCGGGACTTCAGCGCATTGGAGCCGGAGACCAAGTGGGTCACGGATATCACCGAGATCAAAACCCAGCAGAGCAAGCTGTATCTGTGCATCGTTCTGGATCTGTTTGATCAGCGAGTGGTGGGCTGGTCGATGCACCACCGCCAGGACCGTCAGATGGTGATTCGTGCGGTGCAGATGGCAGTCTGGCAGCGTCAAGAAAGTTACGAGGTGATCCTGCATTCGGAT
>NZ_JBLYPK010000028.1:0-358 GCF_051861585.1 Stenotrophomonas sp. ATs4
AGCAACAGCAACAGCGTGCATTCCGTGGGATGGCGGGGCACTGTGGGTTTGCGGGGACGCCGTAAACCCGTCCATGGGGGCTTGGTCGCCGCATCCATGCGGCTCACACCCCGCAAACCCACAGTGCCCCGCCTTCGACAGATTCCGGCGCCTGTTGGTAGGTGTCGACCTTGGTCGACACATCTGTCAGATATCGAATGAGTCATCCACGCATGGCGTGGATCTACTGTGTCGACCAAGGTCGACACCCACCAGGGCAATACGCAATTCCGACAGATCGCGGAAATCTGTCGAAGGCGGGGTGGGTCCGGTTGCGGGAGTGTCCGCGGCATGGATGCCGCGGCCAAGCCCCCATGGA